>CAJOIZ010000024.1 GCA_905234835.1 Paludibacteraceae bacterium | reverse complement strand
GTACGAAGAGAAGAAAGTATATTTCACCGTCACCTACTACGACTGGGACCTCACCGTTCTTGGTACGGAGAAAGTGGAGGAAGGACACGATGCCGAAGGCTGGAAACCGGAACCCACACGCGAAGGTTATGACTTCACCGGCTGGAGCAAATCCCTGACGAACATTACCTCCGACCTCAGTGTGCAGGCGCAGTACGAGGTAGCGAAAGTATGGTACACCGTTACGTATTACGATTGGGACCTCACTATTCTTGGCACCGAGAAAGTAGCGGAAGGCGAGACTGCCGAAGGATGGAAACCCGAACCCGAACGCGAAGGTTATGACTTCACCGGCTGGAGCAAACCCTTGACCAACATCACCTCCGACCTCAGCGTCCAAGCGCAGTATGAGGTGGCGAAGGTATGGTACACCGTTACGTATTATGATTGGGACCTTACTATTCTTGGCACCGAGAAAGTGGCGGAAGGTGAGACTGCCGAAGGTTGGAAACCCGAACCCGAACGCGAAGGCTATGACTTCACCGGCTGGAGCAAACCCTTGACGAACATCACCTCCGACCTCAGCGTCCAAGCGCAGTACGAGAAGAAAGACCCCACCGCCATCGAAGACATCGACTCGACCACCCAAACCGACGGAACAACCTCCGCTCCCCGTAAGTTCATCGAGAACGGTGTTCTCTACATCTACCGCAACGGCAATACTTACAGCACCCAAGGCCAACTTCTTGACTAAAGACTAAGCACAGAGCTTGAAAGAGATTCTGTTCTTGCGGCTATTTCCCGCCGCTATATCCACGACGAAAGGCACTTCACACGAAGTGTCTTTCGTCGTTCTTCCCGCTCTGTTCGCTGTTCTTCCCATTCTGTTCGCTGTTCCTCCTGCCTGTTCATTCCTTGTGTTCAAATTCTATTTGAATCGGCTCCCCCGAGCCGCTTGTAAAAGACCCGCTGTCCTCTTCAGAATAACGGAGATACCGACATCCCGAAAGCACGGTATCCCGAATTTCCAACAGAACGAAATCCCGATAAGACGGAATTCCGAAATACCGATATTACGTAACGCCCAACCCAACAAACTTGAAACCATAAATCATAAATTTGCAACTGTATACTCTCCACTCTAAAACTTCTCTCAACTCTCAACTTTCAACTCTCAACTATAAATACTCTCAACTCTCCAACTTCACTCAACTCTCAACTTTCAACTATAATATTTGCAATCATAAATTTCTTTACTACCTTTACCGCCGCAAAACATCCCGTCCTCTCTCCACGACGTTAAACCGGAGCAACCTATCGGGCCAACTATACCGATTACCCCAAGCGCAAAGCGTTGCGCTGACATATTGAAAATTCCCGTTTACATGTCGTGCTTAAAGACCTGACTTCTTGGCCGCAGGTTTCCGAACATATCAAGCATGAACTCGCCGAACACGGCATCTCGCACGCTACCCTCGAACCTGAAACGCCCGATGCTATCTGTCATAACAAAGAGTGCTAACTTCTAATCGCTAACCCCTTACCGTTAACCGTTACACTCGCGCTCCCTATGGTCGCTCGAAAAAGAAAGCCCCCATTTATTTTCTTTGAGAGAGACCAGAGATTTGCCCCGGGCGGGATAGGCGGAGTTGGGGTTGGTGAAAGTCTTGTACAGAGGCGCGGAGTGTGGCGGCGGGGGATTGGCGAGGCGAGAGCGGAGAGAGCGCAGGAGAGAGGCGCTATGCGACGGATATGCAAACACGGCGGGGATATACGCTACCCAGCGTCTCAGCCACCTGCCCCTCAAACGGAATGTCCAATCCACGTTTCAGTTTGATTGTTTGCATGTTGGTTAATATTTTTTGTTTGTTTTACTAGTTGTTCTGGTCCTTCTATGTGTCCTAGGCTTCCTAGTTCCCGAACACCCGCATAAAAGCGGGTGCAAAGTTACAACTTTTTTTGACATACGCAAGCGCGGGCGCGATTTTTTTATAAAAAAGTGCAAATTGGCTTTCGGACGAATTTTGCATCTCAGCGCACTTATTCCTTACGGGATATTCCGGGATATTCCTGCGTTGTGAACTATGAGGTGTCTTGTTCGACCTACGAACTGAAGCAGCAGACCATTCTCGTAAGCAGCGGCCATGACCTCGCTCTTATCGCCGACATGTCTCATCTGGTGCTGGAGAACGAACAACAAGCCTACGATCCCATTTCGCCTATTCCGAGTGTAACTATCACCAAAACGGCTACCTTGACGGCCGTGAACGGTGAAGACAAAGTGACCATCAAGCAGTTGCCGGTATTTGTAATGATAGGAAAAGACAAATATGGCAACACTTACGTATTGTGCGATTTCAAATATAACCTATAAATAATCAAATTACATTCAATCAAATGAAAAAGATCTTTTCTTTGGCAGTCGTATTCTGCCTCGCCTTAACAGGCATCGTTTTCAGTTCTTGCGGACGGCAAGACGTTGTAAGCAGTTATTCATTCGGCTATGAGTTCGCTCCTGAGCAAACCGTAGATGAAGCGACTTTAGGCGCTTTCGAGTTAGACCCGCAAGGTATGGTAGTTATCTACAACGAGATGAAGAAGACCGCAGACCAATTCACCGACGCTTCCCGTTCTTGTATCTGGAAGACCTCATCGGTGCTGCCGGTATGGAGGCTGTCCGCAAAGACGCAGGTTCATACAAGGGCATCGTCATCCGCCTCTACATGGATGACCCCGATACCAACAAGAAAGTAGATGTAGAGAAAGCTACTATCTAATCGGATGTGACAGAATCACATCTTCCGGATATGCGCAGCTGATTACTGCGCATGTCCTCTAAAGCCGGCAAAAAAAGACTGCAAGGAAAGACGCTGGTTTAAAAACAGCCCTTTCGGCAACATCCGGACACCAAAACGTCCAAACAAAGGAGACATCACACCGATGTCTCTTTTTTTATGCTTTTTAGCAAAAAAACACTCTCCCAATATCACTAAAACGGCTAAAAATATCCTCTTCTTACAGCGGTTGGATAGACTTGTTCGGTTGGGGAACAGGAAATAATCCTACTCAGACTTCTACAAGTAGCAGTAGTTACAGCAGTTTTACGGACTGGGGAGTGAATAGTATTGGTGATGATGCTCCGAACACATGGCGTACATTGACACATGACGAGTGGGAGTTCCTTTTTAGCAAACGTACACATGCTGGGACTTTATTCGCTTTGGGTACAGTGAACGGATTGCATGGTGCAATCATTTTGCCCGATAATTGGTCAAAGCCAGACGGTGTAGCATTCACCCCAAGCACATCCAATGGTTTGTCATGGCAAATACATAATAACTTCATCGATGAAAGTGGAAAAATTAATCATTACTTGGACAACCAATACTCATCGAGTGAGTGGTCAAAGATGGAAATGGCAGGTGCTGTATTTTTGCCTGAAGCATGGGAGCGCGAAGGTCAAACTATAGGCGAGATGGGTGGCAACTATTGGTCATCTACTCTTCATAGTAAGAATTCGCCATATGTATTAGAAATCGGTCCAAGCGGATTATATCCGTTTAGTGTCAAATCTCCATACATGGGATTAAGTGTCCGCCTTGTGCGTTAGTCCTTAAGAAATCATAGGTCAACTCATCACAAAAAAGATATATTCTTATCTTAATATCTCGATATTTTGACACAAGCGCGAGACCATCTATGTCTCGCGCTTCCTTTTTTCCTTCCATTATAGGTCATCCGACAACCTGCTCCAGTATTATTGCCAATCATGTACAGGGCGGATTATGATATCCAACCCGTCATACTTGGTATCTTCGTATGCATGGTCGGTTAGCAACAATAAGTTGTTACACTTGGTTACTTGCATCCACGAGATACTGCTTCTTAAGTAATTATGAAATAGTTGGCACCTCTTTTTTGCTCTCAAAACGCATTATTTTACAAAAATAGGAATCCTAAACTTCTAAACACCTAAACCAAAAAAATGCAATTTTTTTAAAGAAACTCTTGCATTTCGCTCAAAAATTTATTATCTTTGCACGACATGAAAGTCTGGAACATAAATTTGCAATTTGCAACTTGAAATCATAAATCATACACTATCAACTATCAATTATCAACTATAAACTCTCAACTATCAATTATAATTCCCCGCTTCTGTTGTAAGATTGCAAATGAACGCTTATCTTTGCAGGCGGATATTCAACCATTTGATCAATGTTCAACCTTTAACCCCATTTATTATGAAAGACCTGAAAGGAACAAAGACCGAGCAGAACCTCATGGAGGCTTTTGCCGGCGAGAGCATGGCACGCAACAAGTACACTTTCTTCGCATCCAAAGCTAAGAAGGACGGTTATGTGCAGATCAGCAAGATTTTCGAAGAGACAGCAGCCAACGAGAAGGAACACGCCGAGATATGGTACAAGTACCTCAACGGCGGCAAGGTGAGCGGCACGGAAGCCAACCTTGCGGATGCGGCGGCAGGCGAGAACGCCGAATGGACCGACATGTATGCCCGTATGGCACGCGAGGCGCGTGAGGAGGGCTTTGACGAGATTGCGGAGAAGTTCGAGCAGGTGGGTGCCATCGAAAAGCACCACGAGGAGCGTTACCGCAAGTTGCTGAAGAACATCGAGGACAAGATTGTCTTCTCGCGTGAGGGTGACTGCATCTGGCAATGCAGCAACTGCGGACACATCGTTGTAGGCAAAGCCGCACCCGAAGAGTGTCCCGTTTGCCACCACGAACGTGCATATTTCCAACTGCTTGCAGAGAACTACTGACCTGCCGCCAAGTGTTCTTGGTAGCAATAAGAGAATAGCAGGCGGAATAAAATAGGACACGGGATATGGATGCTTACCGACTGGCGACGGAGTATGCAATGAAGACCTCGCGGCCGCTGTTCATCACCGGCAAGGCGGGGACGGGAAAGACCACCTTTCTGAAGAAAATAAAAGAGCTGTCGGCGAAAACGATGGCGGTGGTAGCACCTACAGGTGTCGCCGCCATCAACGCGGGCGGCATGACCATCCACTCGCTGTTCCAACTACCCGTCCGCACGCTCATCCCTACGCCGCAGTCCTACCGCCAGATGTTCGCCGAACAGCGCATGACACAGCGCAAGCGCACGATGCTCTACCACCTTGAGACGCTCGTCATTGACGAAATCAGTATGGTCAGGGCGGACGTGCTGGACGCCATTGATGCGGTGCTACGGCACTACAAGTACCGACCGAACCTGCCTTTCGGCGGCGTGCAGGTAATCATGATAGGCGATCTGTTCCAGCTCTCGCCCGTCATCACACGGGGGGACGACGAGACGGCAATGGAGAAATACTACGAAGGTCCGTATTTCTTCCACGCACGGGTGATGCAGCAGGTGCAGCCGGTCTATATCGAACTTGACCATGTGTTCCGCCAGCAGAACGCCGACTTTGTGCACCTGCTGAACGAGGTGCGCGAGAACCGACTCACACAGGAAGGCAGGGAGATGCTCAATTCGCGCTACCAGCCCGGCTTCCGCAATACGGACGATGATTTCCACATCACCCTCACCACCCACAACCACACCGCCGATGCGCTCAACGAACAGGAACTGGCAAGACTGCGAGGGAGGACTTTCACCTTCAAAGCGGAGATTGTCAAGGAGTTTCCCGAAAACAACTACCCCACGGACGAGACGCTGCCCCTGAAAGAAGGTGCACGGGTGATGTTCATCCGCAACGACGACCAGACTCCGCGCAGGTTCTACAACGGCAAGATCGGAACCGTCCGGATCATAGAGGACGACGGCATAACAGTCGCATGCGATGACGGCGACATCAAGGTCGGGCGTATGGAGTGGAAGAACATCCGCTACCGCGAAGACGAACAGACGGGCAGGATAACCGAAGAGACATTAGGCGCATTTGTGCAGTACCCTCTACGCCTCGCGTGGGCGGTAACTATACACAAGAGCCAGGGTCTGACTTTCGACCGTGTGATTATCGACGCGGCACGCGCCTTCGCTTCGGGACAGGTGTATGTGGCTCTGTCGCGCTGCCGCACATTAGAAGGCATCGTATTGTCCACCCCGCTGCAAAACGTGACGCTTGCCAACGACCCGCAGGTAATCCTTTACACACAGACACAACCCGCATTGGAAACGGTCAACCAGTCGCTTCCGCAGGCGCAACAGGAATACAGGATGCAGTTGTTCCTGTCGCTCTTTGATTTCCGCCGGGCGGTGTCGCTGATTGAAAACATGCAGAAGGAAGTTGCCAAGGCGGTGTCTTTCAATGCTGAAACCATTCCTTTCCTTGACAAACTGAAGAAAGAGACAGAGGAGATACTGACTGTCGCCGACCGTTTCCAGCCGCAACTGCAACGCCTGCTCTTGCAGAACGATACATCACGCTTGCAGCAACGCTTGCAACAGGCTACAGACTGGTTCGTGCCGAAGTTAGTGGTTATTGCGTACAGCACAAGCACCCTGCCAGTCCGCTGCAAGAACAAGGCAGATGCAACGGACTTTCAGGTCTTCCTCAATGACTTCTATCTGATGTTGCATCAGAAGATCTGCTACATGCGGGCTGTTTCCGCACAATCGACTACTGAAGCTTTGTTGCAAGCGAAGAGCAAGTTCGTATGTCCGCCGATGGAGGTGCAGTCCGTGTTCGGCAAGACACCGCGACAGCCGAAGAAAGCCAAACAGCCCAAACCGGAGAAACCAGCCAAGCCCAAGAAAGAGAAGGGCGAGACCTACAAAGTAACTCTGGGTCTGTACCGTGCCGGTCATTCGCCTGAATCCATTGCAGCTCAGCGGGGATTAGCTGTCTCCACTATCTATTCGCATCTTCTCCATCTTGTTTCCACCGGCGATGTCGATATTCGGAAAATCGTACCGATAGAAGTCATCAGCCGTATCCGACAGACCTTGTCCGCCCATCCCGAGGTATCTTCTTCGGGCGACCTATACACCCTGATGAACGGCGAAGTGGACTACGGACATATCCGGCTGGTAATGGAAACGATGACAACAAACTAATAATACAGATACAACAACCACATAACCATGCATAAGAATATCCTTTTTGCCATCGCGGCATTACTGCTTGCCGCCTGTTCCTCCAACCAAGTAAAGGAACCACAGATTCCACAGGACTCAACTCCCACGCCGAGCCGTATTGACATCTATCCACGGTTTGCTTCACAATATGTACCGGCACGCACCATCCGTGTCTATGTGCCTGAAAACTATGACAATACAAAACGCTACGATGTGCTGTACATGCACGACGGCACCATGCTCTTCGATGCGTCTATCACATGGAACCATCAGGAATGGGGCGTGGACGAGGCGATGGACAGCCTGATACACAAGGGGTATGTGCGTCCGGCTATTGTGGTCGGTATTGACAACATGACCGATACTCCAAACCGTTTGGGCGAGTATTGTCCGGACGATATTGTCACCTTGCTGCCCGAAGGCTCATCCGTCTATAACGGCATTACGCCCAAGGGCAACGACTACTTGCGCTTCCTTGTAGAGGATGTCAAACCCTTTATTGACAGTGTATATTCCACTTACACTGACCGCCAGCATACCTTTACGATGGGCAGCAGTTGCGGCGGATTGATTTCATCATACGCGCTGTGCAAGTACCCCGAAGTCTTCGGCGGAGCCGCCTGCATGTCCACGCACTGCACACTGGCATATCCCAATCCCGATCAGCCAGACAATGCTGTGATGACGGCTTACAGAACCTATCTGCAACAGCATATTCCTGCTAATTCCGCACTGTTGTATTTCGACCGTGGCGACCAGACATTAGATGCTTATTATGGCGAAGCACAGGATGCCATCAATGCAATGCTGGTCAGCAGCGGATGGGATGACAGCCATTTTCAGTACCGTTTCTTTCCGGGACATGCCCACGAAGAGAAGTCATGGCGCGCACGACTTGATATCCCGCTACGTTTTTTGCTGGGTAAATAAAACTGTGTAGTGCCACTTAATGAAAGTTTATAACCAAATATTTAAGCAACAAAATACTATGTTCACACTCATTCAATTACCCTATGCGCAGGACGCATTGGAGCCGGTCATCAGTCGTCAGACCCTGGAGTTTCATCACGGCAAGCACCTGCAGACATATGTTGACAACCTCAACAAACTCATCATCGGTACGGAATATGAGAATATGTCGCTTGAGGAGATAGTCTGCAAGTCGCAGGGCGGCATCTTCAACAATGCCGGACAGATACTCAACCACAACCTGTACTTCACGCAGTTCATTGGGACGCAGACGACACCACAAGGCACATTACTTGATGCAATCAACCGTGACTTCGGTTCGTTCGACAACTTCAAAGCGGAGTTCGAGAAAGCAGGCACAACACTCTTCGGTTCGGGCTGGGTATGGCTATCAGCGGACAAGGATGGCAGACTGGTCATCACGCAGGAACCGAACGCGCAGAACCCTATCACCAAAGGCTTGCGTCCGCTGCTGACAATGGATGTATGGGAACATGCCTATTATCTTGATTACCAGAACCGCCGTGCTGCACACCTACAATCCCTCTGGCAGATAATCAACTGGCAGGAGATAGAGCGCAGATATACAAACTCCTGACACGATTAACACAAGGCTATCCGTGCGGGAAGGTATAGTCAGTCCCTATTCTGATATTATAGTGGTTATGGTAATCCTTCGGTGAAGTATGCTGAATCACCCGGTAATCACCCGCTAACCACCCGGTAATCACCCGCTAATCACCCGGTAATCACCCGCTCTGGCTATCATATATCAAGCAGTTAGCAAGGACGGAAAAAGGAAGCGTTCTGCCGAAACAGAGGCAGAACGCTATGAGGATGGCGCATGGGATGTGGTTCGTAGTGCAGAAGGGTGTGCAGAGGATGTAGTCCGTAGAGCCACAGGGGGCGGTGAGGATATGGTCCGTAGTGCAGTGGAGCGCGCAGAGGATGTGGTCTGTGGTGCTGAGGGTGGCAGTGAGGGTATGTTATTTGGCGGTGAGGGAGGTAGCGAGGTTTTTAGGATTGGCGGCGGGTCCAACGGAAGAAGAGGCAGAGGAGAAGCAGTATGACAGCGGAGGCAATGAGGTAGGCATAGAGGCTCAGACCTTTGGCAGCGAACTGCAAGCCCTCGGGAGCGATGAAGATGTAGCTGACGCTGACCATCGTCATAAACAAGGCGGGGACAAGGGCTATAAGGTATCCGCAGGACATTCCGCTTTCCTTTTTCAGCGGGGCGTGTTCCTGCCTGTAGAGGAAGACCGTTCCAGCCCATAGGGTAAATACAGCAAGCGTCTGGTTAGTCCACGAGAAATACCGCCATACGACATTGAAGTCCACGAAGACCATCCCGAACACACAGAGGAAGAGCGGGAAAGCGATAGCGAGACGGCGCATGACCTGCCGCTGGTCCCAGTGGAGGAAGTCCGCCACAATGAGCCGTGCGGAGCGGAGAGCCGTGTCGCCGCTGGTGATGGGTGCGGCAATCACGCCGATGATGGCGAGAATGCCTCCTACTGCGCCGAGCCACGAACGGCTGACATGGTCCACCACAAGCGCGGCGATGTTCTCACCCGGGTGCTGCGCTGCGAACTGTTGCAGCCCGTCAATGCCGTAAAGTCCCTTTTCGGGGTCGGCGAAGAACGTGCCTGCCGCCGCAGCCCAAATCAGCGCCAGGATGCCTTCCGCCACCATAGCCCCATAGAAAATCCACCTACCCTGTCTCTCGTTGGTGACGCAGCGCGCCATCAGCGGCGACTGCGTGCCGTGGAAACCCGATATGGCGCCGCAGGCGATGGAAACGAACATCATCGGGAAGAGGGGCAGCCCGTTGGTTTGACGGTTGTGCAGTCCGTCGGTCAGTTCAGGCATCTCGCCCGCGTGCCAGCCCAGCATGACAATCATGATGCCGACACCCATAAAGAGCAGTATGCCGCCGAATATGGGATAGAAGCGTCCTATAAGTTTGTCCACGGGCAGGATGGTGGCAAACACATAATAGGCAAAGATAATCAGCACCCAGACCAGCGGAATAGTACCCGTTCCCCATTGCATGGAAGGCAGTGAGCAGAGCCCCTGCAGCAGTGTGGCAGGGCCGCTCAGGAACGTGGTGGTCAGCAGGATAAGCAGCAACAGAGAGAGGATGCGCATAAAGAGACGTATGCCGCCGCCCAGTTCGCTGCCGACAATGTCGGGCAGGGAGGCACCGTTCTTGCGGATGGACAGCATACCGCTCAGGTAGTCGTGCACACCGCCCGCGAAAATCGTTCCGAACACAATCCACAGGAACGCGCTCGGACCGAAGAAGATACCCATAATGGCACCGAAGATGGGACCCAGACCTGCGATATTGAGGAACTGGATGAGGAAGATGCGCCACGGCTTCATCGGTACATAGTCCACACCGTCAGACTGGCTGACAGCAGGAGTGGTACGACCGGAATCAATCCCAAACACCTTTTCTACGAACGTCCCGTAGAGGACGAAACCGATGACAAGCGCCACAAGGGCGATAAGAAACGTTATCATATCACATTGTTTTTTTGAAGATGCCTAATTAGTTTGTCCACGAGGACGGGAACGGGCAATCTGCCGTTGTTCTCCACCACATAATTGACTCGGTGGCGCAATTGGCAGTTACTCATCTGGGCTTTGATGCGCTGCCTGACATCCTCCTCGCTGCGGTTGTCGCGTGCCACGGTGCGCGCTATGCGGAGAGGCTTGGGAGCAATGACCGCCACCACATACCCGCAGTCGCGGTCAAAACCGCTCTCATAGAGGATGGCGCTCTCCACGAAGACGGCTTGATGCCGCGAGGCGGTGTCAAGCATATCCTGACGCACAGCGGGATGGACAATAGCGTTCAGCCGTTGCAGCAGGCCGGGGTCGGCAAACACGCGCTCCGCCACCCGGCTTGTCAGGTATGTATCGCCGTCATAGACATCCTTGCCGAGCAGTTGCTCAATGGATACCCTTACCGCAGAAGTCAGCACTATCCGCTTGGCGGCGCTGTCCGTGTCATAGACCGTGTAACCCCGTTCGCGCAGGGCGTTGGCAACCGTGGTCTTGCCGCTTCCTATGCCTCCTGTCAGACCGATGATCATAATCAGAACTGGAAATAGATAAAGGGTTGCACATCTGTCAGCATAAACTGGTACAGCAACGTGACGACAGCCACTACGATGACCAGCATCAGCCATACGGGCAGCGAAGCGAAACGGACGCGGTACCAGAGCTTGAACTTATCGGGCATCCAATGGATAAGCATACCCAAGAGGAAGAGCAGGACGGTAAGCCGTTGGTTCCAGAGTACGGGCAGGATGGTGTCAGGGTTCCATGCGCTACCGATCTGCTGCATCATCTGCCGCGCCGTGCGCCACGCCGTCTCATTGGCGGTGGCAGGGTCGAGATTGGAACCCGCACGGAAGAACAAGCGCGTGAAAGTAATGAAAACAAATGTCTGCAGGACAGCCCATACCGTACCCATAGCGCGGGCGAAGCCTTTCTGCGGCAGACGGCAGAGGTAATATAGATAACCCAATAGTCCGCCCGCCGCCACAGCCACCACAGCCACCCAGACTACATTGAGCCAAGGCTGCGGGAAGTAATACCGCCATGCGGTAACGCCTGCGGCAAGCAGGAGAACGGATAAGAAGCGGAGATGGGCATTCCAGCCGTGCCATATCTTGTTGACTATCATTCCTATCCCGTTCAGTCCGCCCCAGATAAGGAAGTTCCAACTGGCTCCATGCCACAGACCGCCGAGCAGCATCGTGATGAATGAGTTGAGGTTGGCTGCAAGCAACCGGCGGTGTTGCGGACGCAACCAAGCCACCAATGCCACCACTACGGCTAACCCTAACGCGACACCCGTCACCCACCAACTGCCGCTCAAGACAAGCGCGACAGCGGCTATGACAGCTATCCACACCCATGTCCCCGCCGTGGCGTTACGGTTGCCGCCCAATGGGATATAGACATAACTCTTGAGCCAGCGGCTAAGCGACATGTGCCACCGCCGCCAGAACTCCTGCGGGTTGCGCGCCTTGTAGGGGGAGTTGAAGTTCTGCGGCAGGAAGAAGCCCATCAACATCGCCACACCGATAGCGATGTCGGTATAGCCCGAGAAGTCTGCATAAACCTGCAACGAATAAGCGAACAGAGCCAGCAGGTTCTCCGTGCCTGTGAAGAGCATCGGGTTGTCAAACACGCGGTCAATGAAACTGACTGCCAGGAAATCGCTCAACACAATCTTCTTTACAAGTCCGTTCAGCACCCAGAAGACGGCTATGCCGAATTGCCGCTTGCTTAATGAGTAGGGGCGGTAGAGTTGCGGCACGAACTCCGACGCACGCACAATGGGACCCGCTACTAACTGCGGGAAGAAACTGACATAGAAGGCAAAGTCCAGCAGGTTGGCGACAGGCTCGATGCGGCGGTGATAGACGTCAGCGATGTACGAGATGACCTGGAACGTATAGAAACTGATACCGACCGGCAGAAGTATCTTCTCGGTGATGGTCAGGTGCGTGCCGAAGAGCTGATTGACAAAGTCCGCTCCGAAATAGGCGTACTTGAAGAAGCCGAGCAGACCGATATCCACAAGGACACAGACCCACAGGTACAGTCCCTTGAGGAACTTCCTTTCACCCGCCGCATAAACAGCGCGAGCGAACAGCCAGTTGCTGAGTGTGAGGAAGAGAAGCAGAAGTAGAAACGCCCCGCTAGTCTTGTAATAGAAGAACCAACTGGCAAGCATCAGGAAGACATTGCGCAGATGCAGTCGCACATGCGAGCGGCGGTTCTTCCCGATGTCCATAATGAGCGCAAACACAATATAAACCGCGACGAAGAAAGCCCAGAACTCCCACTGCGTGAAGAGCAACGGGCGCTGCGAGTCGAAAGCGGATATGCTAATCAAGTCGTTCATTCGTTCAGGTTTTGCAGTGGTTGCAGCAGGAAATCCGTGAGCATCCGCCCCGCCTTATCAGCGCCTTCCCGCGTGAAGTGTATGCCGTCTCGGCCGGTCCAGCCTTTGTCCTGCCATTCTTTCATCGAGCCCGTTCCGCCCATTGCCTCAAGCAAACTCCAGTAGGTAGCCTCCTCTTCTGCCGCCACCTCGCGCAGGGCGCTGTCTATCATGGGAAGGATACGGTAGGAACGCTTCTCACCCTGCTCGTAGGTCAGCATATCACTCGGTCCGACCATCAGAATGGCGGCTTCGGGTGCCAGGCGGTGAAGTATGCGGATCTGCTGGCGCACCTTCTTCATATAGATATCCACCTGGTTCTGATTCTTGATATAGGGCGCAGCATTCCCTCCGAACTGCCAAATGATGAGGCGTGTGCGTGTGGCATCATAGTACCGCCACAGGGCTTCGGGGTTCATCTGCGTGAAGATGGTGCCTGCGCTGCCACGCAACGCCACATTGTCCACCTGCACGCCCGTTTCCGATTCCAACGAGATGCCATAGATGTCCTGCCTGCCTGTCAAGTGAAGCGTATAGGACGATACCGTGTCTTCCATCGGTATGATGCTGTCGCGCTCCGCCACCACACGGATTCGGGTATAACGGCTCTCCGTCCCTTGTGTGCGCGACTGAAAGTGAACAGTCAGGTTCTCGCTACCATCCTTAAGCCGGTTGTCCATAACGCTCACCTGCGCCATAGGACCATATACCCAGTTGGCTCTGCGCTGGGAAGCAGGACCAAAGGCTCGGTAGGTTACGGGGTGCATCGTTCTGTCGCCGTGACGGACGGTAACAAGTGCTGTGCGCAAGTCGGCGAACGGCTCAATGGGCAACATACCCGTCCCGCAGCCTCCGAAACGTTCCTGCAACACCAGCCGCAACATAAAGGTCATGCGGTCGCCCTCTATCTGCGAGTCTCCGTAATGCACCACCCGGACAGTCTGCTCGCCTGCGTGAACCAGTGCGTCGTAGAAAGGCGCAAGAAGATGATAGGGATTGTCCGTCTCTTTGATTGTATCCTGCCAGCTGACGGTCTGTTCGTAGGGCAGTGTGTCAATGTAGGCGAGAAGCACCGTGTCGTAAGATGTCTCCGTATGGAAAACCTGTTCAGGCAGAAACCGTCGGCCTTTCACGGCTGCGGCAGACCCCGCCAAGCAGAGAATAAGAAACAGACAGACTCTATACGGCTTCATTTCCTCCAAAGCGCTTTGGTGAAAAGCAGCAGAACCGTGAAAATCTCCAAACGGCCTGTCAGCATCACGAGAGTCATCCACCACTTACCGAACGCAGGGAAATCGGCATACGTACCGCTCGGTCCGTACTGACCGATACCTATTCCCACGTTACCTATAGCCGACACAGCGGCACCTATCGACTCATCGAAATCAACGCCGCAGCCACAGAATACCAATACGGTGGCAAGGATAATCAGTACGTAGAAGACCATAAACGCCATCACGTTGTTTATTATCTCGTGAGGCAGCGGGCGGCCGTTCAGTTTGATGGGTATAATGGCGTTGGGGTGGATGCGTCGCTGGAACTCGGCAAAGCCGCTCTTCACGAAAATCAGAATGCGCACCCATTTGATGCCTCCGGCGGTCGAACCGCTGCTGCCGCCGGTGAAGAACATAAGGAACACCATCACCCACAACAGCGGTGTCCACTGCATATAGTCAGCCGCAGCAAAACCCGTGGAAGTAATCGAGTTAATGGTAGTGAAGAAACCGATACGGAAGGAGTGTTCAATATGTGTCAGCACTTCTCCCGCAGTGCCTGTCCAAATCTTGTCCTGCATACCGTAGAAGACAGCCAGTCCGACCGTCATCACTACGCCCATTATCCCCACTGCACGTGCGTACCATCGCGATTCCTCGTCTTTGAGCAGACGCAAGGGTTTACCGCGCAGGAAATGGACTATCAGTGCGAAATTCAGACCAGAAAGGAACGTGAAAATCCCCACTACGTACTGCACCGCCGGGCCATAAAGCATCAGACTGGTGTTCTTGGTGGAGAAGCCGCCCGTGGCAATCGTAGTCATTGAGTGGCAGAGCGCGTCGAACCCGCCCATGTCGCACAGCCATAGCACGAACGTCTCGGCAAGGGTCAGCGCGATATACACGCCCCACAGCAGTTTGGCTGTGTCGGCTATGCGCGGCGACAGTTTCTCGTAATTGACTCCCGTCACTTCGGCAGCGTACAGCTGCATCCCACCTAATCCGAACATCGGCAGCAGGGCAACGCACAGCACGATGATTCCCAAGCCTCCCAACCACTGCGTCAGGGCACGCCAGAACAAAGCGGTGCGCGTCAGGCTCTCCACATCACGGATGACGGTCGCGCCCGTCGTAGTAAAGCCCGACATCGTCTCAAACCACGCATCGGTAAGCGAAAGAATCTGTCCGCTCAGATAGTACGGCAGCAGACCGAAAACGGAGAAAACCACCCACACGAGGGCAACAATCACGTAGCCCTCCCGTTCACCAACCTGTTTAGGAGCGTGACGACCGAGTGTCAGCCCGAGCAAGCCTCCCAGCAACGTGATGACTGTGGAGACAAGGAAAGCGCTCTGGTCGGCTTCACCGTAGTAGAACCCCACACCGGTAGCCAAAGCCATAAAAAACGCCTCGATAAGCAGCAGCGCCCCCATCGTGCTAAACACCAACCGTCTGTTAAAAGCTCTCGTCATCCGAAATACCGCTCCAATTCTTTTATATCGTGGCTTTTGCACAAAACAATCACCTGGTCATCGGGCAATACCTGTGTGTCGCCGTTTACCAGCAGACCTTCTCCTGCACGTACCAGTCCACCGATAATCACTTCTTCAGGCAGGCGGATGTCACGTATCTTGTTGCGCGTGATGCGGCTGCCCTCCGTTGCCACCAATTCCACAATCTCCGCGTCGGCACTTGTCAGGTTCCTGACGTTCAGGACGCTGGCGTTCAGCAGCATCTGGTAGATATAGCTCGCAGTAATGGTCTTCTTGTTCAGCACGGTGCCTATATCAAGGTGCTCCGCCATCTGTATATAGTCGATGTTCTCCACATCGGCTATGGTCTTGATTACGCCGAATCGTTTGGCGGCAAGGCAGGCGAAGATATTGGCTTCGCTACTGTCCGTCACCGCCACAAACGCGTCCATGTCCTGTATGCCCTCGTCCACCAGGTCGTCCATAGAAGACCCGTCGGCGTGGATAATCAGTGCGTTGGATATTTTCTCACTCAGCTGGTAGCACTTTTCGCGGTCGGTCTCAAGAATCTTGACCTGTATATCCTCCGGGATGTTCTGCACCGCTTTCTGGGTCATACGTGTCCCTCCGTAGAACATCACGCGGCGTATCTCTCGTGTGGGTTTGCCCAGCTGCGTGCGCAGGAACTCCATCTCCTCTTTCGTGCAGATGGCATAGACCATGTCTCCGTCCTGCACCGCGTCCTGACCGCCAGGGAAGAGTGTCCTGTTCTCCCTCTTAATCAGCACGATGCGGTAGCGTCCGTGGCTGTAAAAACCGGAATCAAAACGCTGTCCTATCACCTCTGCGCCGTCCCGCACCTTGACCACGCACAGTTCCAGTGCACCCTTGCACAAACGGATATGGTAGCGCATCCAGTTCGTACGTAGCGACTCCTCTATCTCATTGGCAGCCAGCACCTCCGGGTAGATGATATGGTTCAGACCCATATTGTCAAACAAGACGCGGTTGTCAGGCAGCAGATACTCGTAGTTGTCCACGCGTGCAAGCGTCCGCTTGGCTCCCAACTGGTTGGCTATAAGGCAGCTGACTATGTTCTGCGACTCGGACGGGGTAACCGCAATGAACAGGTCCACGTCCTTGATACCCAAGTCCCGTATGTCATGTATGGACGTAGGACTACCGACTTTGGTCATCAAGTCGTAGTTCGCCTCGAGGTCACCGAGGTGTTCGGCGTTCCCGTCCAACAGACAAATGTCCATATTCTCGCGTGAGAGCAGTTTGGCAAGGTGTGTGCCTACTTCTCCTGCGCCTGCAATAGCGATTCGCATAAGCCTTCCGTGTCTAAATGTAGTAAATGGTAAAGTTCATCAGGGCTGCCGTGCGGCACAAAACGGTCGTGTACGCCGAGGCGCACCACCCGCACCGCATAGCCCTTCTCACTCATATATTCGCTTACGGCACTGCCCAAGCCTCCTTCGGTAACGCCGTCCTCAACGGTAACAACCGTCCTGTAGTGCTGTCCTACATAGTCCAGCACCTCCGTGTCGATGGGTTTGAGCCAGCGCATATCCCAGTGGGCTATCGTCCCCGCACCCGTCGTTTCTTCCGCTTTCAGTGCGGCTTCGTATGCCGAGTTGCCTATCGCACCTATTGTCAGCAGAGCCAGTTTGTTCCCTTGCTTCAGTTGCAACGCCTTGCCCGCCGACAGGGTTTCCGTATGGCTCTCCGCTTTCGGCGTCTTCCCTCTCGGATAGCGTATCGCCACCGGACCTTCCATACCCACCGCTTGCCGCATCATTACTTGCAAGTCATCGGCAGTTCTGGGTGCAGCCACCTGCATGTTCGGTATCGAACGCAGGAAAGCCAGGTCTAACAGTCCGTGGTGGGTCGCGCCGTCATGTCCCACGATGCCTGCACGGTCCACGCAGATGATGACGTGCTGACGGGTCAGTGCTACATCGTGAACCAGCTGGTCATAAGCGCGTTGCAAGAACGACGAGTACTCGTTGACCACAGGTATCAGTCCGCCCTTCGCCATTCCGGCGGCGAACGTCACGGCATGTCCCTCAGCTATGCCCACATCGAAGACCCGCTCCGGCAGAGCCGCTTTCATTATGGACATGGAGCATCCGCTCAGCATAGCGGGCGTGACACCCACTATCTTCGGGTTCTCCTGCGCCAGCCGAAGCACCTCATTGCCAAACACATCCTGCCACAGCACACAGGTCTTGTCGCCCGGTTTGCGTTCGCCGCTTGACGGGTCGAACTCCCCGGGCGCGTGCCACGTTGTCTGGTCCTGCTCGGCAGGCTCGTAGCCCTTCCCTTTCTTCGTGATGATATGCAGCACACGCGGTCCGCGGTGGTGTTTGATCTCAGTCAGTATGCGCACCAGTCCCTCCACATCATGTCCGTCCGTCGGGCCGAAATAGCGCAGCCGCAGCCCCTGGAAGATGTTGTTCGGCTGCCGCGTGAGCCACGTCTTGACCGCGTTCTCGAGACTCTTGATACGTCCTTTCTTCGTGTCGTTCAGCAGATGCAGACGAACGCCCTGCTGGTATAACTTCCAGCGCCAACGGTTGTAGCGGCTGCTCGTCGTCAGGTCCACAAGGTACTGCGTGATTCCGCCCCGTATGGGGTCGATTGCCATCTGGTTGTCGTTCAGAATGATGAGCAGGTTGTTCTTGTCCATTGACGTGTTGTTCAGCCCCTCGAACGCCAGACCGCCCGTCATCGCGCCGTCGCCTATCACCGCCACCACGTTCGGGGCGGCCTTGTCCCCGCTCTGCATACCGCCCGCCACCTCGATGCCCAAGGCGGCGGAGATGCTGTTGCTCGCGTGACCCGACACGAATGCGTCGTACTCGCTCTCTTCGGGCGTGGGGAACGGCGCCAGTCCGTTCATACAGCGTATGGTCGGAAACGCCTCGCGCCGGCCCGTCAGGATCTTGTGGGCGTAGGCCTGGTGACCCACGTCCCACACCAGCTGGTCGTGGGGCGTGTCGAACACGTAGTGCAGCGCGACCGTCAGTTCCACCGCACCTAACGAGGAGGCCAGATGCCCGGGGTTGTGGCTCAGGCACTCGATGATGAAGTCCCGCAGCTCCTCACAAACGCGGGGCAACGCCTCTCGTGGCAGTCGCTTCAAGTCCTGCGGGCAGTTGATATTGTTCAAATACCGATATTCCATTCAACGGAAAATTTGAAACACCTATATCCATACAGGCGGCAAAAGTAAGGCTTCTGCATGATATATGCAAACCTCTTGTTTTTCTTTTGTGGGAACTGCGGAAAATCTCATCCATTTTGTACCTGCCTTTGCCGAAATCTTGCCCAAAGGTAGCCCAAGGGTAGCGCAAGGGTAGCGCAAGGGTAGCGGAAAGACAAACTGACAATAACAAAAAAAGACCACTTTTCTCAGTAGTCTTTTTCCTGCGCTCCCTCTAGGACTTGAACCTAGGACCCCCTGATTAACAGTCAGATGCTCTAACCGACTGAGCTAAGGAAGCTTTTTATTTGTATGCCCGGAAGGAATTTCCCCTTCAAAAGCGAGCGCAAAAGTACTGCGTTTTTTTGAACTGCCAAAAGTTTTTTACAAAAAATAAATTATCTTTGCGCGTTTTTTCGGGCAAACAGGATTATGAAAAAAGTCTTAGGATTAGGCAACGCCCTGACAGACATATTGTTGCAGGTCAATGAGGAAGACTTGCGCGAACTTGGGCTGCCAAAAGGAAGTATGAACCTCATCTCGATGGAGCAAGCGGAACACATTCAACAGCGGTTCCTGAATGTGCGACGGAGGCTCGTGGCAGGAGGAAGTGCCAGCAACACAGTCACCACCATCACACAACTCGGAGGGAAAGCCGCTTTTATCGGAAAGATAGGAACGGATGAAGTCGGCGAATTCTATCGGGAAGACCTCAAGAAAAACGGAGTCAAACCCATTCTGTTCACTTCCGACAAAATGTCCGGATGCAGCATTGTGCTTATCACTCCCGACGGTGAACGGACCTTCGCCACCTATCTCGGTGCATCCGCCGACCTCAAGGCTGATGACATCCAGAAAGAGGCCTTCATCGGATACGACATCTTCCATATTGAAGGCTATATGGTGCAGGATAACCAACTCATTGAGAAAGCGATACGCCTTGCCAAAGAGGCAGGATGTATGGTCTCGCTTGACTTGGCTTCTTACAATGTGGTCAACGAGAACCACTGTTTCCTCAAACAACTCATACAGCAATACGTGGACATCGTTTTTGCCAACGAAGACGAGAGTTTTGCTTACACCCATCTGAATCCCATTGAGTCGGTCGCTAAGATTGCCGGACAATGCGACATAGCCGTGGTAAAAGTAGGCAAGAAAGGCAGTTACGTGCAGCAGGGCAGCAATATGTGCCATATCGGTGCCATCACGACCTCCTGTACCGACTCTACCGGCGCCGGCGACCTCTACGCTGGCGGCTTCCTCCACGCACTCAGCGACGGATTCGACCTCAGAAGATGCGCCGAAATAGGAACCATTGCCGCAGGACGGGTGGTCGAGATTATCGGCACCAAACTCTCCGACGAAACATGGGAAGAGATACGGCGTATATGCGCACTCTATCGAGGATTTATGCAAAAATATACCACCGACTAACCAAACAGACCTGTCTATTATGTTGCGTTTACTCTATTGCATTTGGCAAGTGCTTGTGTTGCCCATCTTGGTTTTCAACACGCTGATGTGCGCTATCATCACCATGTTGTTTTTCCCGTTCAACAATTCCGAACCCATCCATCAGGTGCAGATTTGGTGGTGCCGTTTGAACTTCTACTGGCTCTTTATCCCCGTGACGGTGGACGGCAAGGAGAATATCACACCCAGACAGTCATACGTCTTCGTTGCCAACCATACGTCTATGTTCGATGTCTTTCTCATCTACGGTTGGCTGCCCGTTGTCTTCAAGTGGCTGATGAAGAAGGAACTGCGCAAGATTCCTTTTGTCGGGACTGCCTGCAAGGCCGCGGGGCACATCTATGTAGACCGCAGCAACTCCAAAGCATCGGCACAAAGCCTCAACGACATCAAAAAGCAACTCCATAACGGCGTATCAACCGTCATCTTCCCCGAAGGAACACGTTCTACGGACGGACGGCTGGGACGTTTCCATGCCGGAGCCTTCCGCATAGCGTTCGACCTGGGACTGCCCGTCATACCGCTTTCGCTCACAGGATGTTACGAGGTGCAGCGGAAAGGAGAAATCTTCGTACACCGGCATCCCGTACACATGCACATCGGAAAACCGATACAAATAACGCAATTCGAAGATAAGAACGAAGCGATGGAAATCGTCAGACAAACTGTTGAAGAAGGGATGAAAAGATGAAAAAGCTGTTGCTCTTTGCGCTTTTGCCTATTATGGCTTTCGGACAATCGGAGTCCATGGCCATTTTCCTCAAAGACTCGCATACACGCTATGCCAACGTCGGAGTGTACATTAAGGACTTGCGAAGCGGGGAGGAGATTGACTCCTACCGCAAAAGCAACGCCATCCCTCCGGCTTCTGTCATGAAGATACTCACCACAGCCACCGCGCTTGAGATAATGGGTGAGGACTCATGCCTGCAGACCGTCCTCGAATACACCGGCAAGATAGAGAACGGGACACTCAACGGCAACCTCTATATACACGGCTACGGGGACCCGACACTCGGTGGGGCTAAGCAGGGTCAGACGTTCCTGCAGACGTGGGCGAAAGCGGTGCGCGATGCCGGCATACGCACCATCAACGGCAATGTCATTGCCGACCTATCGTACTTCAACGGGGACGCACTCAACCCCGCGTGGCTGTGGGAGGATGCCGGCAACTACTACGCACCCGGCATCTATTCGCTCGCGTATATGGACAACACGATGAACGTCATCCTGCGCAGCGACCAGGTAGGCAGCCTCGCCAAAGTGCTCTATACCGTACCCAACGTGCCTGGCATTGAGTTTGAGAACCACATCCGTTGCACGCAGATTCAGGAGGATGGAGCCTATATCCACGGGATGCCCTACAATTTCAAGCGCTACCTCGTCGGCGCCATACCGTCCAATCGGGGACAGTTCGGCGTGAAGGGCGACCTGCCTAATCCCGGACTGCTTCTCGCGCAACACTTCACTTCGCGGCTCAGGCAGGCGGGCATTACGGTCAACGGAGAAGCCTCCTACATCAGCGAACGCAACCTCCTTCCGCGCACCAAACTTTACACCCATCAGTCCATGTCACTCGGCGACATCGTAGTGCTGACCAACCAGCACAGCATCAACCTCTATGCCGAGACGCTCTATTGGCTGCTCGGCGCACGGCTCGGAACGCCCTGTAACCTGCACAATGCGGAAAAGATGGTCCGCAATTACTGGCGCAACAGAGGGGTGAACCTGATGGGAGCCACCATCAAGGACGGATGCGGACTCGCACCGCAGAACGCCATCAGCCCCGAGTCATTGGTGGATATACTTACTTATATGTACGCCTCGTCCAACCGCGAAGCCTTCTACCAGTCACTCCCCGTCAGCGGCAAATCAGGCACACTGCGCTCGTTGCTCGTCGGCACCGAACTGGAAGGACGTGTTCACGCCAAGAGCGGCACCATAGCCGGCACAAAGAACTACGCAGGCTATATCGAACTGCCTGATGGCGGACGATGGGTCTTTGCTGTTATGGTCAGCAGTGCCATCGGCAAATCAAGCGAAATCAAGCACGTCATCGAACGCTATCTTCTTGATGTTTATCGCCGAAACAGATAGCACCAACGACCTCCTTCGTCGCCGGTACATGGACGAAGAGGACCTCTTCACCGTCTCTGCCGGTTATCAGACGGCGGGACGGGGGCAGCAGGGCAACGGTTGGGAAAGCGAACGGGGCAAGAACCTTCTCTTCTCTACTCTCTTGCGCGACTGGCACATCCCCGTGCCGCAGCAGTTCATTGTCAACCAAGTGGTCAGCCTATCGCTCTATCATGCGGTCCTGACGTGCCTCACCGAAGACTTGCGGCAGGGACTGGCGGTCAAGTGGCCCAACGACCTCTACTTCGGCGACCGCAAACTCGCAGGCATACTGGTCGAAAACATCTGGCAGGGAGGCTTGGTGAACCGTTCGATTGCAGGCATCGGACTGAATGTCAACCAGACCGTCTTCCTGTCCTCCGCACCGAACCCCGTATCGCTCTGTCAGGTCACAGGCAGCGAGCATGACTCGGAACACATCCTCCGGCTGTTCTTGGACGCATTGCGCCAATACCGTCTGCGTCTTGCGGAGGCGGATAGTGATATTGCCTCGGAGTATATGCGCGTGCTCTATCGCCGCGAGGGCTTCTTCTTGTGGGAGGAGCGCGAGGTGTCTTTGCTGCCTTCTATGCCGCGCATGACACGCAACGACAGCCAGTTCCTCGCACGCATTGACACGGTCCTGCCGACCGGCGAACTCGTCCTGCTCACCCCGGACGGCAACCGCCGTACCTACCATTTCAAGCAGATACGCTACGTCATCTGATTCAGCACGGATTGCCCACTACGGATGCGAAGAGTATCGTGCCGTATTGCTTCTCGCGGATAATAAATAGGAACGGACGGTCGGCCTTGAAAGACTTTCCCAGAATGGCGGTGTCATACATTCCCACCGTGGTCACAGCGGCGGCTTCTGTCCCCTCTTCATCCACATTGATTTGGCACACTTGCTTGACATCGCTGATACACAGCGGCGTCTCGCTCATCTGCGAGAAATCGGCGGTAAAGGGGTTGAACGCGTCCTTCATACCCATCTCTTGCAGCACATCGTTCAATGTGACCCCGTATGACAGGCGGAACTTGGGTATGGTCACCATGACCTCGCGGGACTGCATCCCTTTGATATAACCTGCCCATTGCCCTGCCTCTAACGCGCTCAGCAAGTCTTTGATAGTCTTGTCTTTGGCAGGAAGCAGAATATCCATGCAGTATTTGTCTTCCTTGTACGGCAGTTCCACTATCTGCAGCGCCTCGTCTTCATAGTAGCCATAGCCATCCGTGCAGCACATATAGTCTGCCTTGACCGACTGACCCGCAGCGGTCTGGAAGTTGTCCTGGTATGTCTGCTTCTTGTCAAACTGTGTAGCCCAGACCCCCTTGAAGTACAGGGCATTGGCAAGCAGCAGCTGCAAGCCGCACAGCTCGTTGGCTTCTACCACTTTCTCTATGAGACGATTCGTATTGTCGGATGCCCAGCCGTTGATGATGCCGGCTGTCGCAGGAGCGCAGAAATCGACATTCCGTGCCGCTGCCGAGAAATACTCCTGATTCGTTTGCAGGAACGCGTCCTTCAGTTGGTAACCGCTGTTCACCCAGATGGAGTTGGCGAGACGCAGTGTATTGCTTTGGTCGAGCGCAGGCAGGGCTTTGATGAGTGTCTGGTAATAGGCATTGATATCTTCCATCGTCGTCTCTTCGCCAAAGCCGAGAGCCTCTTGCATCTGGCGGAGTGTATTGCCGTCAGCCCCGTTCATCACCATGCCCAATGCCATTGATGCGGATAGGGGCGAAAGGACGACGTTCTCACTCGCTTCTTCGGAGGTATAGACTTTTTGCAGCAACCCTATCGAGAAGCTGTTGCTTTGGGTGGTCATGGCGACCTGTGCGGGTGACAGGTGCATATTGACAGGTTCAGTCACGCCGTTGCCGCCGGTCTGGTTGTTGGGATTGCACGCACAGAGAACGGCTGTGAAACAAACGATTAAGAGGTTACGGATATTCATTGTTGCTATGATTTATATTGGTTTTCACCCGCAAAGATAGTACACTCTGCCGGATTAACCAAATTCTTTTTAATCTCTGTCCCTCCCCCTGCCTTACTACTCCCCTCCCCCTGCTCTCTCGCACCAACACGAAGTAACCAACATTCACTCACCAACACGAAGTAACTAACACGCAGTCACCAACACGAAGTCACAAACACTCCGTCCCCAACAGCCGTAGTAGTTAGTATTTTCTCAATTATCAACTATCAATTGTCAATTATCAATTAACAGCGCAGCAAGCAACACCGACAGTCAACCGACAGTGAGCCGACAGTCAACCGACGGTGAGCCGACGGTCAACCGACGGTCAACCGAAGGATTACCGTAAGAAAAGCGGATGATAGTGCTTGTTCACAGCTTGCCATAAAGCAAGCCACAGAACTATCTGCACGGATAGTCCTGTGGCTTGTATCTTCCTGTGCTTCAGCCAATAAGCATCACTGGCTTTCTCTGCCGTCAGGCGTGAAGCGCTGTCCGTTAGGGGCAAGAATATAGACGGTGCCGTTCTCCACCACTTTGCGCCTCTGCATAGCGCCTTCATTGTCAGGCGTTTCTATCGCTGTGACGGTTTCCGGCTCGAACAGAGCGGTATAGGTCGCATCGCCTGACACTTCCACCATGCGTGTCTCTGTGGCGTTTGCGTCATCTTTCCAGCCGGCGAAACGATACCCCTCATTCGCGGTGGCGGTCAGCACAACAACGGACTTGTAAGGCGCTAAGCCTGAACCGGTTACATCTCCCCCTTCCGCAGGCTCGGCTGTCACGGTCACCATGTAACTCGTCGTCTTAATATACAGATTGACTGTCGTGTTACCGGTTACCTCAAGGGTAAGGTTTTCGTTTTTGCTGAAACGGTCGTCCCATTGCCAGTAGTCGAACCCGTAATGTTCTTCGTCTGCCAACTCAAAACTCAGATGTGCTGTTTCGCCTTCCTTGTATTGTCCCGTACCGTGGATGGTAACGGCTTCCGACGGTACATCTCCTTGTATTTCAACGGTTATTTCATAGACCTCAGCCTTCTCGTACGCATAGTCAAAGCCGAAGAAACCCAATTTGGTGCCTACGGCGTAGAGAGTATAGGTCTTTTCCGCTGTAACAGGGAAGGAATAGCAGCCGTTCTCAGGATAATCGTTCTGTATTCCGTCGTATTGGGGCAACGGCTTTCCGTCTTCTTCGATGTAGAATTTTTTCCCTGCTTTCAGCGATACGGCAACGGTCACTGTGCCGTCAAACAGCGGCTCGATGAAGTAGCATGTGCCGCTGCCGGAACTACCGTTCTCGCCGTTTCCCGTTGTGCACGCTGTATAGGCATTGTTGTCTTCGTTAGTGGCGGCAACGGCGGCGGTAAAGTCCATTCCGCCTTCCACGCCGTAAGTGATATACGCCACTGTTTCCCCGTTGTCTGTCACAGCAACCTTTTCGCCTGACCGGAAACTGTCGCCTTCTTTGAGTGCATAGAGGGGTTGCTTGTCGGAAACCATATAACGGTAGTTCTTCCCGTTGTAGAAATCATAGTCGGCGCTCTTGGCTTCTGCACCGTCATTAAAGACGATATAGGTCGGTTCAGAGAAAGCCTTGAACGCTATACTGTATGGATCGGTATCGGACATCTTTGTTCCGGGCCACTCGCCGAGATACTCTGTCACGTCATCACCATCTTTGTCGAAGGCGTATGCATAGACCTCAGCCCAACCGGCATTGGTACGGAAGGACACGTTCATATTCAGCATCATATACTCGTATGTCTTGCCGTCCTCGAATACATATTCGGGTGTCTTGTTGCCGTGGTTGTCGTGAAAGACGATGCGGTAGGGATACTGGGCGGAAGTGAATGCTATCGTATAGATTTCGCCTTCGGCGGTCATCTTGGTGCCCGGCCACTCGCCAAGAGCTTTTATATCGTCTTTCCACGCGTAGGCATACACATCTTCCCAGCCGCCGTCGGTCTTGAAGGAGACACTGTAGTCTTGAGGCGTTTCAGAGCTTGCATACTCCACTTTGATGAAGAACAGACCGCTCTCGTTGACGCCGCGGGTAATAGTATGTTCTGCTGCTGCCACGTCTGTCAGAGTATAGATACGGCATCCGGTTCCTTCTGCCGCATCCTCCTTTGCTAACTCTGTTTCGTCAAGTTTAATGGTACCGGGATACAGGGTGCTTTGAACGATGGTGACGGTGGACACTTGGGTGGTTGTAAACAGAATCTTGGTCGAACCTTCCATCTTCAAACCGTGGTCGAAGGTCATACCGTCATATTCGCACCCGTTGTATTTCTTATTGAAATTCCAACTGCCTTTGGTGTCGTGTGTAAAGAAACCTTCGGGAGAGGATGTTCCCGGGCTGCTGCCCAGATTGAACGTAAACACTTGTGCCTGTATGCCGTATCCCAACAACAGAAAAATTGATACTAAGAATAACCTCTTTTTCATATTCACTTATGTGTTTGTTATATGTATGTTTTATTAGGTGTATGCTTTCTTAGGCGTTTGTTTTATTTAGGTGTATGTTTTATTAGGTGTATGTTTTATTATCTATAATGCTTTCATTTCCATTATAAGTAATGATGTTTCTTGTGGTTTATTCTTTTTCAGCGCGCAAAGGTAGCAAAAATAACAATAATCAAAGAGCAAAAAACAACGGACCTCCAATCCCGCACCGTAATGCCACCATAAAAGCAACCGTAACGATTCGTTCTTTGCCACTTTCGTCTCTTGTAGCGGCTGGGAGCCGCTTTTTTCTTTGTATTTCGCCGATTAGTAATCGGCATTGTTTGTCCATTGCGTCTACATGAAAGCCCTGTGGGCTTTTATGGTTGCGGCATGTTGGGTGGATATTCTGACATCGGCTCTGCCGAAATAGCTCGAATCTGTTCACTCCTCGCGGCTATTCCCGCGAGCAAGTCTCCGTCCATTACGTCCGAATAGTATTCGGACATCGGCTCCCCAGAGCCGCTTGTAAAAGCCCTGCCTCCCTCTTCAGAATACCAAAAAAGCTATCGGTAGCCCGAAATCCCGACAGAACGAAATCCCGATAAGACGGAACCCCGAAATCCCGATATTCCGTAACACCCAAGCCAACATACTTGAAACCATAAATCATGAACTATCAACTCTCAATTATCAATTATCAATTATCAACTATAAAACAACTCTCCATCTTCACTCAACTCTAAACTTTCAACTATAATTATTTGCAATCATAAACATTTCTTTTGTACCTTTGCCGCCGAAATCAAACACTGCTTCATTATGCCACATCTTTTCTCCGTATTCGGATTCCGTTTTATGTTCTATTCCAATGACCATGAGCCGATTCATGTGCATGTGGTTAAAGGCGGAGCAGAAGCCCGTTTCCAAGCATATGTTGTTGGACAATAAGGGGCTGAAACCTGCTGAATTGAAACTGGCGGAATCGTTGGTGGAGGAGAACAAGGAGTTGATTGTTTCGCGTTGGAAAGAGTATTTTAAGCAAACAAAGCAATGATTGACGTTCAGAAAATATGGCTGACTCCGTCTGCTGTCTGGATTCAGACAACCGATGGGCGGCAGGCTTGTGAAGAGTTCGCCGATTATAAGGGATTGCGCGATGCTACGCCGGAAGAGCGCGCCGATTATACGCTTTCTCCGTTTGGCATCCATTGGGAGCACTTGGATGAAGATTTGTGTTATGAGGGCTTCTTTGCTCATTCATGATATTATCATCATCCCGCTTGCGGATGCAAAATGCAAGCCGTCACTGACTGACATAAAACAGCAGCACCGCTGGTCTTGACAGCGTTAAAAAGCAAGAACATATTGATAGCGTTTATTGACGCTTGTTTTGGTATCATTGAAATCTGGTAAATTTCTCCCCCAAGACAAGAAGCAGTAAACGCTCATGGATATGTAGCGACTCACGCTGATATAGCGTGCCGTACATATCGGCGTGAGCGTTATTGTTTATTCTTGGGAAAAAGGCAGACCAGAGCCTCAATGATAGAGAATGAGCGTGGATAACATTCACGCTTTTAATTTTGTATATGCATAGACATAAACCAAACTAACCCAATTTATTAACCAAAACTCAAACATCTATGAAACAAAAAATCTTAAGTATTTTGCTTGCTATAACAGCAAGCGCAGGAATCACCTTTGCCGAAACCTACAGCGGCAAGTGCGGTAATAATCTCACATGGGATTTAAAGTACGATGAACTTACCATCAGCGGAACTGGAGAAATGTGGAATGGAAGACCTAGTTCTTGGATGGGTAGTGTTTTTTTACCGGATCAAGTTAAATATGTGTATATTAGGGAAGGCGTGACAAGTATCGGATATAGTGCATTTTGTGATATGACTAACCTGACCGATGTTTCCATCGGAGAAAGCGTGACAAGCATCGGAAAAGATGCTTTCTCTGGTTGCAGCAGTCTGACCCAAGTTTACATTCCTAACTCCATTACAAGCATCGGGGATTATGCTTTTGTAAATTGCAGTAGTCTGACTTCATTTGTAATCGGAAACTCCAACGTGAAAATAGGCAACTGTGCTTTTGGTTATTGTACTTATAATAACAAAGGTCAGATTAATTATAAGAACGAAACGTTCAATATCTCTGAAATTATTTTTATAGGCACATTGGAAGATTGGTGTACGAAGTCTTTTAATCCGTCCTCAATATCCTCCTCATACAAATTATACATCAATGGGAAGATTGTAGATAGGATAACAATCCCCAACAGCATCACAAACATTGGAAGCAATGCTTTCAATTGTTGTAGCAGTCTTAAAACGGTAACAATTGAATCGTCCTCCCCTCTGTCAGTAGGCTATCTCGCCTTTCCCGCATCAACAATCATTTATGTTCCATTGGGTTCGCTGAATGCATACAAGGCAACCTATTGGAAATACTATAATATCCATGTTTTTAATATATACACGACTAAAGATATACTCCCCACCTCTGCCACAATTACCATCAACGCTTCGCTCAACAGCGAGAATAAGAACAAATACATCGCTTCCTGCGGCATGGAAGGCGGCGAGGATTTCGGTGGCAATGTCATTGAATACATCGGGCTGGAGCCGGAAAGCGAGTATAATGATGTGCCGTTCTTTATCCGCACCACAGCCGGCGATTACGATACCATTCACTGCTCCTTCTCCACATCTGCTCTCACACTCAACACTCTTGCTTCCAAAGCGGTTTCTGACAATACTGCCATCCTGCTTGCCGAAACGAACATGTCGGATGCGGAAACAAGTTGCGGGTTTGAGTGGCGCCGCCACGACCAGCCTGAAGATATGGCTTCCAATCAAGTAATCTGCCCCGTTGCCAATGGACTTTTGGCAGGCCGTCTCAAAGGATTGAAAGACGATGTGTATTATAAGTATCGCGCCTTCTACAAGTCCGCAGCAGGCAATATGTACTACGGCGACTGGCAGTACATCTTCACGGGTGATGCGACAGTGCAGTTCGAACCAGTCCTTTATACCTATGCAGCACAGTTCGTTTCAGACAGGAAAGCCACCCTCAAAGGTTACGCACTTGCCGGTTCGGACGACTTCACGGAACAGGGGTTCGAGTATTGGGCGGAGAGCCGCAATGGCAGCCACGCCCCCCGTCGCACTCCGCAGGATGCCATCGGCGAGAAACATACAGTTACAGGTAGCGGCATCAGTATGCAGGTAACGCTGGACAATCTGGACGAAGGCACCGTTTATAAGTACCGCACCTACGCCAAGACAGGCAACAAGACACTCTACGGCAGTGAAATGACCTTCACGACCGAAGGCGAATGGAAATACACCGTCACCGTTTCAACAGAAAACGACAATATGGGTACGGTAATAGGCGGCGGCAAATACACGGTGGGTAGCGAGGTGACTATCGAGGCCGTTGCAAAAGACGGGTATGATTTTGTGTTGTGGTCTGACGGCAACACGGATAATCCCCGCACGATTACAGTCCATGATGATGCGGAATATACCGCAGTCTTCAAAGCAAAGAATCCATCGTCACTGACAGAGACAGAATTAGAGAATGCAAAAGTCCGTAAGTACATCTCCAACGGCATTCTCTACATCGAGCGCAACGGCATCGCCTACACTGCCCAAGGTCAGCGTCTTGACTAAGGGTTCTGCTCTTGCGGTTCATCCCGCAAGGTTTTGTCCATTGCGTGTGGATATTATCCGCACCTCTATCACGACAGAAGGCTACCCCACGGATAGCCTTTTGCTTGTTTCTTATAGCGTTCTGTCTCTTTCTTTTATAGCCTTCTGTCTTTTTCTTTTATTGCCTGCGAATTTAATTCGCAGTACTTTTGTCTCTTGTAGCGGTTGGGAGCCGCTTTTCACTTTGTTTATTGCGTCTACATGAAAGCCCTGTGGGCTTTTATGGTTGCGGCATGTTGGGTGGATATTCTGACATCGGCTCTGCCGAAAGTGCCTGTATCGGTTCACTCCTCGCGGCTATTCCCGCGAGTAAGTCTTCGTCCATTTCGTCTGCACAGCGAAGCAGATCGTTAGAATTCTATTCAGACACGGCTCCTCAAAGCCGCCTGTTAAATATCCGCCTCGCCCTCTTCGGAATCCCGGTATCCCGAAATCCCGTAACACCTAAACTCATAAACCCTCTAAACCAACTCAACCACCTATAAACTCCTAAACACCTAAACTCATAAACTTTCCTCTTATATATAGACGTGTATACTATTCCGCTATGAAAGATCATTTTTTGAATCATTTTTGATCATTTTGGACCAAAAAGAAAGATGCGTAAGCATCATTTGTTCAATTCGTTTAATTTGTGAACAAAAAGAGAAAGAAAAATTGTTGAATCATTTTTGATAAATCCTAAACTTAAAACTCTAAACCAAATTAACAACTAAACCCGAATTGGGACGTAGTGGGAATTATTGGGACTTATTGGGAAGCAGTGGGACGCAGTGGGAAAATTCATTTCCCCGCTATCGTATCTTTGCACGACATGAAAGCCCGAATCAAAAATTTGCAATTTGCAATTATAAATCATAAATTTGAAACTATAAACTTTCAACTCTCCAACTTCACTCAACATTTAACTCTAAACTCTCAACTATATAAAATTTCCTTTTCTTAAGATGGGACAACTTTTTTATGCCCTTTTTCCTAATAAAATCGAAAAAAGAGTTTACTTTTCTTAAGAAGGTATTGCTTTTCGCTCAAAAATGTATTATCTTTGCACGTCATTTCAGTGGAAATGGCTCACGCCGTGAGGCGTATTACAAGTGGCAGTCAGACGTCCTTATCCGCCTTGTGCACAGGCGGATAAGGACGGGAAGGGACATCTATCGTACAGGATGTTTTCTTTTTTCTGTTTCTGTTCGTGTAGCAGGGTGCCATCACCTATGTACGACGTTTGCCGCAACATAGCGCTACGGAACGGCGGGGCGGAAGCAGACCAACCGCACCCAAACTGCAAGTGATCTTTGACATATTAGATTAACCCAAAAAACGGTTATTAGAGGCGGAGATTGACCGAATGGAGGTCCTCGAAAGCCGATGGACAAATTCTTTTTGCTTATATACACCGAAAGCCGTACCTTTGCGCGCTTTTGGTGCGTATAAACAATTTGATTGCCGATATTCTCATATTGACGCTATTGCTCATCGGAGGATACCTGTTCAGCAGGAAGGATATCCTGTCGCCGGCTGTGCTGGTTGCCTTTGTTTGGCTTTTTGCTTTGCTGTGTTACGCGCTGTTGCTCCATGTGCTGCCGCCTATGGGAACAAAGGCTTTGACGGGAGTCGGACTATGGGCGACCGGATTGGTGGCAGGGTCGCTGCTAATGCAGTCGTTCAGCTATTCAAAACGGTCTATGCAGATTGACAAACGCATACAGGAAATCTATTTTTGGATTAGTCTGGCGTGCATTCCGCTGCTGGCGGTGTTTGTCATTCAGGCGCTGGGGACCAACTTGGATGCATCACCCGCTATGCGGTTACGCTGGGCGGCTCTCGGGAAAGGACAGGTGGACGGTGCCGTGTATTCGCCTTTTTATTATGTCCTTTGGTTGGCAACTTACCTGCTTTACCTGTATGATGCCGACCGGCAGCACTGGGTACGGGCGGTCATAATGGGAGTGCTGGTTCTCGCTTTCGGCATAGCCTCCATGTCCAAGTTGCTTATCCTCAATATGGGGGTCATGACGTTGGTCGTCCTTTACCACAAAGAGGTTATCCGTTTCCGACACCTGCTGGCAGGCGCGGGAGTATTGGCTGTCGTGCTGTTGGTTTTTCACGCTATCCGCCAGTCCAAGAGTCTGAACGGCGAATATACCGCCTTTCTGATGGAGCAATACGTACTCCGCAATTTCTTTGCGTTTGAGACGGTTCAGCCCTGCTCGGCTGCGCATTGGGGAGAGAACGTCTTTCGTATCTTTTATGCCGTTACCTACAAGTTGGGCATAGGTACTGTTGAGCCGGTTAATACCCTTCTGCCGTGGATTAGCGAACCTGTCAACACCAACACATACACGTGTCTTTATCCGTTTTATAAGGATTTCGGCTATTGGGGAATTGCTCTTTTTGCTCCTGTTTTGGGAGGCTTGATTGGATGGGTCTATAAGCGCAAACAGCAGGGCGATACGTTTTTCACGATGCTCTATGCCTATTTCAGTACGATGCTCATTATTGAGTTCGATGCGGAAATGTTTTTCACTTGTCTGGCGGGGAATATCAAGTTTGTACTTTTGCTGATGCTGCCTTTCCTGTTCGGAGGATATAAAAAAGTCACGGAATGAATGGTATTCTCTACATAGTCGTTATTTACCGCATACGGGAGGAGGACAGTCTTGCCTGCCGGAGTCTGCGACAGCTGTTGGGCGATGAGCTGTACAGGCAACAGGTGTATGTACACGACAACACGGAAGACAATATCTACCTCGCCGCTGCATACAACAAAGGCTACGGGTATGCACAGCAACACGGCTGTCAATGGATGGTTCTGTTGGATGACGATACGGAGATAACGGAAGAGTATCTTACCGAATTGCAACGGATTACCAACCAAGACGGTTCGTTTGTAGCCGTTCCTCGCTTGGAAGACTCCGCAGGTAGGTTGCTGTCTCCTTTCCAATATCACGGCAGACTGACGGCGTTCAATTCGGGCGTGGCTATACCGGTGGGACTCATGCGGGACGCAATAGGCACTTTCAGCACGGATTTCCCGCTGGATTACCTGGACTACTGGTTCTTCCTGCAACTCCGCCACAAGGGCATAAAGGTTCGTGTCATGCAGTCTTCGCTGCGCCATTCGCTCAGCATATCCGACTATAGTCAGGTATCTGAGGAACGCTACCAATCGCTACTGACGGCAGAAAAGCGGTTTGCCGAAGAAGAGGGAGGGGTGTACCCGTTCCTGTACCGCCTGCGGCTGCTGGGACGCGCAGTCAAATGGACACTGACGGGACATAGGTACACCAAAGAGACATGGAGGGCGGCAGTATGAACTCGGTATGCATGGCAACCTATAACGGGGAAAAATACGTAGGAGAACAGATTCGCTCCATTCTGGCACAAATCAACGAGGAGGACGAATTGGTTATCTCCGATGACGGTTCCACCGACAACACACTGAAATGTATCGGTGAAATCAAGGATAACCGCATCCGTGTGCTGCACAACTCGACGCGGTATTTCCGTGACAATTACGAAAACGCACTGCGGGCTGCCAAAGGGGATATCATCTTCCTCAGCGACCAGGACGATGTATGGATGGAAGGCAAATACCGGCGGTGTGTCAAAGAACTGGAAACAGCCGACCTCGTATGCACCAACAGCCAACTGGCAGATGAACAACTGAACGTCTATTGCCCAGACTTCTTCTCTGTCTATCATTCGGAAAAAGGGATTCTGAAAAACGCAATGAACAACACCTACTACGGAGCTTGTATGGCTTTCCGGCGCACATTGCTGGATCAGGCATTACCTTTCCCGCCGACCCGTGAGATAGGACACGATATATGGCTCGGATTAGTGGCGGAAATAACAGGAACCGTGCGTTTTATTGGCACACCCTACCTGCTCTACAGACGCCATAGGCAGAATGTTACTTCTGTGGAGAACTTGTGGCACCGCAGCAAACGACCACTGTGGAAAAAAATAATGAACCGGTTTGTCGTACTCTACTACATAGGAAATTTTTATATCCGATATGGAAAAAGAAAATAATTCACAAAACCGCACAGTAAGCATCGTTACGCCCGTTTATAATGCGGAGCGGTTCCTGGCAGAAACCATCGAAAGCGTACTTGCCCAGACGTACTCCGATTGGGAGATGCTCATTATCAACGACGGAAGTACTGACCGAAGCGTGGAGATTGCTCAGTCGTATGCGGACAAAGACCCGCGCATCCGGATTTACAGTCAGACGAACGCAGGAAGTGCCGCCGCCCGCAACAACGGCATCCGAAGAGCACAAGGCAGGTACATCGCCCTGCTGGATGCAGACGACCTGTGGGAACCGCTGTTCTTGCAAAGGCAGTTGCACCTGATGGAGGAGAAATGCTGCCAGCTGGTCTATGGAGCGCACAAACGCGTCAACGACAAGGGAGAAGAAATCTTGCAACCGTTTATTCCGCCCAAGCAGCTTCATTACAAAGACCTGCTCAAGACATGTTCCATCACCTGCCTGACAGGACTGTATGACACGTACCCATACGGCAAGGTCTATCTGCACGAAGAGTTCCGCAGCCTGCGCGACGACTATATCTACTGGCTTACTATCCTGCGGAAAACAGGTGTCGCCTACGGCAATCAGGGTATCGTAGGCGCGTACCGGATGCTTGACAGCTCGCTTACGGCAAACAAACTGAAGATGATTCGTCCGCAGTACCGCGTCTATCGCGAAGTGGAGAAACTGGGAGTAGTCAAATCGTGCTATTACCTTATCAATTGGGCGGTACGAGGTGTTTTCAAGTATTGGAAATAATCGGCAAGTCACATCGTTAACCGTATGAAGAGACTGAAAACATTGTTTCTCGTTCCCCCTGTAGTGGAGGGAGTACATCCTGCCGAACGCAGTTCGGGATGCACCCGTGTGGTTTACTCCACTCCCAACATCTACGAACTGCAAGTGGCGGCTTGCGTCAGGGAAGCGGGATTTGATGTCCGTTATCTGGATTGCGTCAATCATCCGCTTTCAAAAGAATCACTGCGCAACTGGTTGGAAGCGGAGCAGGTGGATGTCGTACTGATGTGGACGGTCAATCTGTCGGTGGCAAACGATATACGTATATGCCGATGGATACACGATTGTTTTCCGGATATGCGGGTAATGTTGCTTGGACCGGGAGCCGGATGGTTCTATTCTGACTGCCTGACGGACGAACGGACAGTGGTGGTCCACGGAGAACCCGAACAGACGGTGACGGAGTTCCTGACAGCCCTGTCAGAGGACAAGAACTGGAAAGACATCTTGGGGATTTCCTACTTGCAGGATGGACAGATAAAGCGGAACGGAATGCGCCCGCTTATGAAGGACTTGGATAATCTGCCTGTTCCTGCCCGCGACTTGGTGAAGGATACGGACTTCCGCAACCCGAAACTGAAGGTGAGTCCCTATACCACGATGGTGACATCCCGCAACTGTCCCTTCCATTGCATCTATTGCGTACCCAGTTCGCTCACCTTTGCAAGGGAGATAGAGAACCGCCATTATACTGGCAAAAAACCGCCCATCGCGTTCCGGTCAGAAGAAAAAGTACAGGAAGAAATTGCTCTGCTTTACGCACAGGGGTACAGGGCAATCGCCTTTGTGGACGACAATTTCATCTGGAACGAGCATCGCACAAAAGCCATCTGCGATGCACTGCGACAATACCGTATGGCATGGAGCTGTCAGGCACGGGTGGATGCCATTACGGAACCCATAGCAAAGATATTGGGTGAGTCAGGGTGTCAGGCAGTTGATTTGGGTGTGGAGTCTTTCAACGACGATATACTGCAATTCATCCATAAAGGCATCACGTCGGAACAGATTTATCAGGCTATCGGCTGGCTGAAGCAATACCACGTACCGGTCAAACTGAACATACTGATAGGCACCAGCCCGTTAGAAACACCCGCCACCATCCGCGATACCATACGGAAGGCTAAACGGCTGAAAGCGGACCAACTGATGATCAATATCGTATCTCCATTCCCAGGTACGGAGTTCTATGCGATGGCGAAAGAAAAAGGATGGATTCTCGGCAACACGTACAAACCTACCGATGTGCAAAAAGAATCCATACTCAACTACCCACACCTGTCTGCACGCAAGATGGAAAGTCTCCTTTTCTGGGGGAATCTGGGTTACTACCTGTCGCCGCGGTTCGTATGGACACAGATACGCAGGTTTCATTCGTGGAAGGATTTTTTCCACGCGTTAAGAGCATTAAGAATCAAACTATTTGGATAAAGGATGGTCTCTTACGTCATCATATCGTGGCAAGGACTGCACCTGCTGCAACGCCTGCTGCCTCAACTGACGGCAACTCAGGACAGGCAGATTATCGTGGTGGACAACGGCTCGACGGACGGTACTCGGTCGTATCTGCAGCAATGGGGCAATCAACTGACGACCGTCTTTTTGGATAAGAACTACGGGGTGGCGTATGCACGCAACCGGGGATTGGAACAGGCAACAGGGGAATGGATATGCATCTTGGACAATGACATCTGTTTCGAGGAAGCGACTGTCCAAACCATGATTGCCTATATGGAAAGTCATCAGGATGTCGGACTGGTCGGATGCCGATTATTGTATCCTGATGGGACGGTGCAGGACAGTTGCAAACTCTATCCGGGTATCGGGCAGAAAATGAAGAACCTGCTTTGCAGAGGCAGAATACGGTACTCCTATCCGAAAGAGATGCAATCGGTATTCGAACCGGAATATGTAATAGGCGCATGTCAGCTGATACGGAAAACAGTGATTGACAGGGTCGGGCTACTGGACGAGAACATCTTCTACGGTCCGGAGGACTGCGACTATTGCCTCCGTGTCAGGGGAAACGGATGGAAAGTGGTGTATATTCCGTCTGTTTCAATGATTCACGACTGCCAGCGCAAGACCAATGTGCATCCGTTTAGTTCGTTAGCATGGAAACACTTGAAGGGTCTGCTCTATTTGTATCGTAAGCACAGACGTTTTATCGGTTGAGAAGGAGAATATGCTGAATGTTTCGATTGCTTTATATCTTCCGAACTGGATTCTGCTGCAACAAAGAGTGGAAGATTTGTTGCGAGCCGAAGAAGTGAAGAATATCTACTTGATAGACAACTCTCCTGCGGAAACCGATATAGAGACCATCAAAAGCCTGTTTTCATCGAAGAAAATCCATTATCTTTGGAACAAAGGGAAGGATATCGGTTTCGGTCGTGCCCACAATATCGCTATTCGTGAAAGTGTATGGCAACGAACCAAATACCACCTCGTGATGAGTACCGGCATCGAAGTGCAGGCAGAGGATATTGACAGGTTGCACTGGTTTATGGAGCATAATCCGCAAGTAGGTCAGGTCATGCCGAAAATGATTGATGCACAGAGAAAGGTGCAATATCAATGCCGACTGTTACCTACGCCGATAGATGTCTTTTTACCTGTTCTCATCGGGAAAAAACGAAGGAATAGCAACGTCCTGCGGGCAACGGGATATGACACGATAATGAATGTGCCTTCTATGAGCGGGAGTTTTATGTTCCTGCGCACGGAAGCAGCATTGGAAGCACGTCTGTTTGACGAAAGATACACCATGTATGCCGAACATATAGATATGACACGCACCATACATCGCAAATATCTGACGCTTTATCTGCCGGACATAACCATAACAAATAATGAGAAACAGATTCAGCATAACCTTTTGAACTGGAATTACACAGTCAATATGATAAGATATTTCAATAAATGGGGTTGGATTTTTGATGCGGAGCGCAACGAAACCAACCGATTGACCTTACAATTATGTATGCAGGCGAAATGAAACAGGTTACAATACTTTCCATAGAGTCAAGTTGCGATGACACATCAGCGGCTGTCATCCGAGACGGATTGCTGATGAGCAATGTGACCGCCTCACAGAAGGTACACGAGGAATACGGAGGCGTGGTTCCCGAACTGGCGTCACGCGCACACCAGCAGAACATCCTGCCTGTAGTGGATACCGCACTTAAACGTGCCGGTATAGACAAAAACGAATTAAGTGCCATCGCTTTCACACGCGGCCCCGGGCTGCTTGGCTCACTGCTTGTTGGTACGTCTTTCGCCAAAGGACTCGCGCTCGCACTCAATATACCATTGGTCGAAGTGAACCATCTGCAAGGACATATCATGGCGCATTTCGTAGAACCAAGCGAGCAGTACCGGCAAACCGTTCCGTCTCTGCAAGGCATAGAGATACAGCATCCTCACTATCCTTTCCTCTGTCTGTTGGTGAGTGGAGGAAACAGCCAGATTGTACGTGTGGAAGCCTACAACCGAATGACTATTCTCGGTCAGACCATTGACGACGCAGCAGGTGAAGCCTTCGACAAGTGCGCCAAAGTACTGGGACTGCCGTACCCGGGCGGGCCATGGATAGACCGGCTGTCAAAACAGGGTGACAGCACCAAGTATCCGCTTGCCAAACCGAATCTTACAGGATACGACTACTCGTTCTCTGGGCTGAAAACGTCCTTCCTCTACACCATTCGGGATATGTTGAAAGCCCGGGGCATGACGACTGTGGACGAACTGGCGGAACGCATACCAAAACTGAAAGAAGACCTATGCGCCTCGTTGCAGAAAACTATCATCAACATTCTGCTCGGTAAACTCAAAAAGGCTGCAAAAGATGAAAACATATCAGAAATAGCCATCGCCGGAGGAGTGAGTGCCAACAGCGGATTGAGAGAAGCCTTGATAGACTATGGACATCGCTACCAATGGAAAGTATATATCCCGCCCTTCTCTTTCACGACCGACAACGCAGCTATGATAGGACAAGCCGGTTACTACAAGTATTTAGACGGGGATTTCTGTTCCATTGAGGCAGTACCGTATGCCAAGACGCGCATCTGATTTTATTTGACAGCACGGTAGATACCTCCCGGAAGCGCTTTGACAACGCCTTTCATTTCCAGCATCATAAGTGTGGAGGACACTTGGGGATAGGACATTCGTGTTTCTTGAACGATATAGTTGATTTGCATACCGTCTTCCTGTTCACGCAGTTTGTCTAAGACGGTTTGCTCTGAATCCGAAAGATTGTCGATGGGCAGAGATATGGATGTCTGTTCTGCGGCTGGGTTGCCCGTGTCCCACATCATCTGTCGCAGAAAGTCGTCTGCTCCTTCTATTAACGCTGCTTTTTGATCGCGGATAAGTTGGTTACATCCTCGTGAACACTCATCCTGAACACGACCCGGGAAAGCGAAAAGTGCGCGGTTGTAGTCGTTCGCCATACCGGCGGTAATCAGTGAACCGCCGCGTTCCTTGGACTCTACCACTACCACTGCATCCGCCATACCGGCAATGATGCGGTCGCGAGCCACAAAATTATACCGCTCCGGCTCGGTGCCGGACATATATTCGGTCAGAATACCGCCCTCTTTCAATGCTGCCACGGCAATGTTTCGGTGCAAGGCAGGGTAGATACGGTCCAAACCGTGACCCGCAACAATGATAGTTGGTAATCCCGCTTCCAAAGCCGCCTTTTGAGCCGCCACATCAATACCATACGCCAAACCGCTGACTATTGTCAGGTCAGGACACCGTTGCGCCAGATCCAAGACGAACTGACGGGTAAGGTCGCGTCCACGGTCAGTGCAAGAGCGCGTTCCAACGACAGATACCATCTTTCCGGCATTTGCACGTATATTACCTTTGCCGAACAGAAGCACCGGTGCATCGGGACACTCTTTCAAATGAGCGGGATAGTCTGCATCCTCCTCTGTCCACACAGAGATAGTGTGCTTGGCTATAAAATTCTCTTCCTCATCGGCACGCCGTAATGCCGTAGCCATTTCCGGTTCATGGATATGCTTCCAAGCCTCGACGGCACTGCCGTACATGGCTTTTATTTGGCGCAACTGCCGGGGGCGGTTGCTGTACAATGATACGAGTGCTAACAGGTAGCGTCTTTCTTCCGATGTTTCCATAGCAGTAACATAACACATATTCCACAAACTACTCCTAAACAATCCGCTATCCAGTCCAACCAGTCACCTGTACGGGGATAGAAATACTTTTCCTGCAAAACCTCTATCACTCCGCCATAAAGGGAACACACAGCGAACACAACGAAGGACATCCGCCGACTCAGCATCTTGGCTCTACGACCATCCCAAAGCATAACTGCCGCCAAGACAAAGTACATCATAAAATGCACCAATTTGTCCCAACCGGTAAAATGAGGAAGGGAAAAACGGACTTCGCGTAATAGGGACAGGTACGCTATGACGGTAGCGATTATGACCGTGGGGATATAGTAACAAAGACGCTTCACAAGATGTCGGACTTATAGCTTTTCGCCGAAACAGAGATCGCCCGCATCGCCTAATCCGGGGACAATATACTTCTTTTCGTTAAGCATCGGATCTATGGCTGCGCACCAGACTGTTGTATCGGCAGGCATATTCCGCTCTAAATAATCTAGCGCCTGCTTGGTACCGATAACACAAGCCACATGCGTCCTCTGAGGCTGTCCGTGACTGAGCAACGCCTTGTAAGCCACCTCCATAGACATACCTGTTGCCAGCATCGGATCAACCAGCAGTAGCGTCTTGTCGTCTAAACGGGGTGCGGCGAGGTATTCGCTGACTATCTCCAGTTGCTCCTCACCCTGCTCGTTGCGACCTACGCGGCGATAGGCACTGAGAAAAGCGTTCTGCGCATTGTCAAACATATTGAGGAAACCCAGATGAAAAGGCAATCCCGCACGAAGGATGGTTGCCAATACAAGCGGCGATTCGATGTCTTGCACACGCGCTTTGTCTAAGGGAGTTTGGATTATTTCGTCCCTGTATGGCAATCGCTTGCTGATTTCAAAAGCCATCAGTTCGCCTATGCGTTCGATGTTGCGCCGGAAACGCATACTATCCTGCTGGATAGTGACACTGCGGATTTCCTTCAGGTACCGGCTGAGCAGCGAAGGCTGCTCCGACAGGTTGATAACATTCATAGTATATGAGGTTTTCTGTTTTTACTTGGCCAACAAAGAGAGCATCTTCTCTCCATATCCTTTGCTGACCGGAATGGGAGGTATCTTCTCTTCTCCGAAATCAAGAAGCACTTCCCCTTCTTGTCTGCGAAGCACTTGAACCTTGTTTAGATTGACTATGTAGGAGCGATGGCAACGGACAAGTCCCATATCACGGAAACGCCATTCAATGTTCTTCAGCGTATTGCGAATCATCAGTTTCTCTATTCGGCCGCCATTGGAATAATGAATCTTCACATAATTGTCTGCCGCCTCTAAATAGTATAGTCTGTCCGGTTTGACAGAAAGTTTCAATTCGCCCCTCTCATCGTAGAAGTTGTACATATCGACACTCCTTTGAGTCTCGCGCTTTTCCGACTCGGACAACAACTCCAATTGATGTTGGGCGTCAGAGGCATCATTGGCAAAGAGAATAGCAACAAGGAGTAGCAGGACTATCTCCGCCCACATCAGCACATAACGGTTCGTTTCAACCCAATCATGAATACGGTACGGGCTGAACAACAGGATAACCAGACCGGCAACTATCCATCCGCCGAGCGTCACGATGGCAATGTGCCGCCTGCTTTGCAGATATCGAAACAGTTTCTCTCTCATTAGCGCGGCAAAGGTATAAAAAGATTTGCGGTTGAAAAAACAAAAGGCTACCTTTGCGCGTTTTTTACGTCCGCATCGTATGCAAGTCAGGAAACCCAACCATTTTGAACACCGTATATCCAAAGACCTTATCCATTGGATGCCACTGACCGGTTTTAACGGGGAGGTGGTCATTGTGGATACGCAGGAGAAAGTGTCAGATGCCATCCGCTACTTGAACAGACAGAAACTGATAGGGGTAGATACGGAATCACGCCCGTCGTTCAAGCGCGGCATACATTTCCCGACAGCTCTTGTGCAAATCGCCACGGAAGAAAGATGCCACCTTTTCCGGCTCTCGCAAATAGGGATGCCGCAGGAGCTGGCGGATATTTTCTCCAATCCGGATATATGCAAAGTGGGACTCGCTTTTAAAGACGATATAACCGGATTGAGGCGATTGCGTAACTTCATTCCAAGAAACTGCGTAGATCTTCAAAAGATTGTAGGTCGTTATGGCATTTTGGATCTCGGACTGCAAAAGATTTTCGCCATCTGTTTCGGCAAAAAGATATCCAAGACACAGCAACTCACCAATTGGGAGAATGCTGTACTGACACCCGAACAGGCGCGTTACGCATCCACTGATGCTTGGGCGACACTCCTCATCTACAAGGAGTTGCTTTCTACCGAACCTTTGCCCGACACAGAGGCAACAGCTTTGCATTTAGACGACCTGCAGAAACAGCAACTCCACCAACAGGAAGTTCTGGCTGCACGCGGAGAACAAAACAAATTCCCGACTGACAAATGACTACAGTAATCTTACGCAAACACAAGGAAGAATCGCTCCTCCGCTATCACCATTGGGTCTTTTCCGGCGCAATTGCAAAAATCGTTTTGGACAAAGATTATCCCTATAGCACTCCGCAAGAAGGAGAAATCGTAAAAGTGGTAGATTCCATCGGAAAAATTCTCGGCGTTGGACACTATCAAATCGGATCGATTGCCGTTCGGATGCTGGTGTTCGGGACAGACTCTCTTCCAGCGGATTTTTTCAGCGACCGCATCCGGAACGCATACAAAATACGCAAGCAATTGGGGTTGGTTTCCGCGGAGAACAATACGTACCGACTTATACACGGAGAGGGGGATTTTCTGCCCGGACTGGTAGTAGATATTTATGACAAAGCGGCTGTCGTGCAGGCACATTCGGTAGGGATGCACCTGTATCGCCACGAGATTGCCCAAACACTGATGCAGACGGTCGGCGGGCTGCAAAGCGTCTTTTATAAATCGGCAGACACTCTACCCTACAAAGCACCCGTAGAAGGAGAAAAACAGGGGTATCTCACGGGTGACAACAGCGGGGAAGAGGTTTGGGCGAAAGAAAACGGACTCCTATTCCGTATCGACTGGCTGCAGGGACAAAAAACGGGGTTCTTCATCGACCAGCGCGACAACCGCCGGTTAGTGGAGCATTATGCTCACGGCAGGGATGTTCTCAATATGTTCTGCTACACGGGCGGTTTCTCCGTATATGCATTGCGTGGCGGCGCACGAATGGTTCATTCGGTAGATGTCAGCGAAAAAGCCATAACACTGACCGAAGCGAACGTTAGAAAGAACTTCCCGGCAACTACCGCCCATCAGTCATTTGCCAAAGATGCCTTCGACTATATGGCAGATATCCGTGACCACTACGACCTGATTATCTTAGATCCGCCGGCTTTTGCCAAGCACCGCGATGCGGTTGCCCATGCCCTGAAAGGCTACCGTCGGCTGAATGCCAAAGCCATCGAACAGATACGCAAAGGCGGTTTGCTGTTTACTTTTTCATGTTCACAGGCTGTGGACAAGGAGCAGTTCCGTCTGGCTGTTTTTTCTGCTGCTGCAGAGGTCGGAAGAAAGGTAAGAATACTGCATCAGCTCCACCAGCCGGCTGACCACCCTGTCAATATCTGTCATCCTGAAAGCGAATACCTGAAAGGCTTGGTTCTATACGTTGAATAACCAAATGAGTGCTTCTTACATAGAGATAACCGGCGCACGGGTTCACAATCTAAAGAACATTAACGTGCATATTCCCCGCAACAGTCTGACTGTCATTACGGGATTGAGCGGCAGTGGCAAGTCATCGCTTGCGTTTGATACTATTTTTGCAGAAGGACAGCGGCGGTATATGGAGACATTCTCTTCCTACGCACGCGGCTACATAGGTACGATGCAGCGTCCTGATGTAGACAGGATAACAGGGTTGAGTCCGGTTATATCCATTGACCAGAAAACCACCTCCCGCAACCCGCGTTCCACGGCGGGAACAGTAACGGAGATTTATGATTTCCTTCGCCTTCTCTATGCCCGCGCCGGAGAAGCCTACTCGTATGCAACGGGCGAGAAGATGGTGCAGTTCACCAATGACCAGATTCTCAATCTTATTCAAAGCGGGTATGCGGGACAGAAGATTCTCATTCTCGCTCCACTCGTCAATAACCGCAAAGGACATTACAAGGAGTTATTCGATACCGTCCGCAGGAAGGGTTTTCTGCTGGTTCGTGTGGACGGCGAACTACAGGAGATTATAGCCGGCATGAAACTGGACCGCTACCGCAATCACACTATAGAAGCTGTCATCGACAAATTGAAACTGTCAGCCGCGGATTCTTCCGATGAAAACGACATAAAAAGGCTTCGCCAGTCCATCGACAAAGCGATGGATATGGGTGGTGGTGTGATGATGGTAGCCATGGTGAACGATGACAACCCCCGCTACTATTCGCGCCGTCTGATGTGTCCGACAACAGGGCTCAGTTATCAGGATCCTGCACCGCACACTTTCTCGTTCAATACGCCGCACGGCTGGTGTCCTTACTGCAAAGGACTGGGCGTGGTTCATTCCGATGACAGCAGCGCATCGTCCAAATTGGACGAGATTATCCATTCGGATGACTGGTATCGCCGTCTGATGGAATACACAGCGGCAGAAGAAGAGGAAGAAACAAATGAATCTGTTTCCATCGAATGTCCCGAGTGTCACGGACAACGTCTCAACAAGGAGGCGCTCAGTTACCGCATCACAGGGAAAAACATTGCCGAGTTGAGCGCAATGGACATAGACGAACTGCTTGCCTTCGTCAAACAACTGCGGAAAAAGGACTCTGGCTTGCTTTCATCTAAACAGCAACGCATAGCCGAACCTATTCTCAAAGAGATTGCCACTCGGTTGCAGTTCATGCTCAGTGTCGGACTGAACTATCTGTCGCTATCCCGTCCTTCGGACAGCCTGAGCGGCGGCGAGAGCCAGCGTATAAGGCTTGCCACACAAATTGGTTCACGTTTAGTCAATGTTCTCTATATCCTCGACGAGCCGAGTATCGGTCTTCACCAGCGCGACAACCGGCTTCTTATCCAATCGCTCAAGCAACTGCGTGACATGGGCAATTCGGTCATTGTGGTGGAACATGACGAGCAGATTATGCGCGAAGCGGACTATATTGTGGACATCGGTCCGAAAGCAGGCAGATTAGGCGGAAATATCGTGTTTGAGGGTACGCCGGCGGAGTTGCTCAAAACGGATACGCTGACCGCATGTTACCTGAAAGGCGAGTTACAGACGGTGGATACAGCCCAGCGCAATATAGAACCGCCTACCGAATGGCTGACCCTGTACGGCTGCAGCGGAAACAACCTGAAAAACATTGATGTGGCTTTCCCGTTAGGGCGGATGATTTGCGTTACCGGTGTGAGCGGAAGCGGCAAGTCGTCACTTGTCACACGCACACTCCAGCCCGTTCTCAGTCGGCATTTCTACCGTTCTCTGCTTGCTCCGCTCCCCTACAAAAGCATCAGCGGCATCGAACTCATCGACAAGGTTATATCGGTTGACCAGTCGCCCATCGGCAGAACACCCCGTTCCAATCCCGCCACCTATACGAACGTCTTTACCGATATCCGCGCACTCTTTGCCGAGTTGCCGGAAACGAAGATGCGCGGATGGAAAGCCGGTCGCTTCTCGTTTAACTCCAAAGGCGGCCGCTGCGAGGAATGTGCGGGCAACGGCTACAAGACCATCCGTATGAACTTCCTGCCGGATGTCTATATCCCCTGTGAGGTCTGCGGCGGACGGCGGTACAACAAGGAGACACTCGAAGTACGCTTCAAGGGGAAAACCATCTCCGAAGTATTGGATATGACGGTCAATCAGGCAGTGGAGTTCTTTGACAGCCAGCCGAATATCTTGCGCAAAATAAAGACCATCCAGGACGTAGGTTTAGGGTATATCAAATTAGGTCAGTCAAGTACCACCCTCAGTGGCGGCGAAAGCCAGCGTATCAAACTGGCAACAGAACTGGCACGTCCCTCTACGGGCAGAACGTTCTACATCTTTGACGAACCGACCACAGGTCTGCACTTTGAGGATGTTCGCATCCTGTTGGGTGTGCTCCGGCAATTGGTCAACAAGGGCAATACGGTACTCATCATCGAGCATAACTTGGATGTCATTAACGCCTGCGATTACATCATTGACCTCGGAAAGGAAGGCGGCAAGAACGGAGGATATCTCGTTGCAGCAGGCACCCAAGCCGATATAAAGAATTGCAAACAAAGTCTTACAGGACAGTTCCTGTAGGTCAATTGAATCACACCAGAAGAAATGCCTTTAACCCGCATAGACCGATATATCATTGGGAAGTTCCTCGGAACGTTCTTCTTCTCGATTATTCTGATTCTGAGTATCGGAATAGCGTTTGACCTGACGGAGAAGATGGATGATTTCTACGAGTACCAGCTCACCGCCAAAGAGGTGATACAGGAGTACTATATCCACTTTATCCCGTACTATATGAATATGTTCAGTCCGCTGTTCATATTCATATCGGTCATCTTCTTCACGAGCAAGATGGCGGGTAACAGCGAGATTATCGCTATGCTGGCGGCGGGTGTGAGCATTCGGCGCATCTTTCGTCCATACCTGCTTTCCGCCACCTTCCTGTTTATTCTGCTGTTTGTTCTTGCAGGCTGGATTATCCCTCCTGCTTCAGGGCATCTGCTCAGTTTTCAGGACAAGTACATCGAGTCTTTCTCCATCACCAACGCCCATAACGTGCAAATGGAGGTGGAGCCCGGTACTATTCTGTATATTGAGAATTACCAACTGAAGAACAATCTTGGCTATCGTGCTTCGTTGGAGCATTTCGAGGGCAAAACACTGACCATGCGCATTACGGCACAGCGCATTCAGTATGATTCGCTGTATAACTGGCATCTGACCGATTATGTGCGCCGCGATTTTAACGGCTTGCATGAGACGCTGACACGGGGTTCACAGTTGGATACGGTTATTCCGATGCATCCGGACGAGTTGTTTGTCACAGCAATGGACGCGCAGCACATGACCAATCCTGAGTTGAAGCAGTATATGGAACGTCAGCGGCAGCGTGGTGCAGGCAACTTGCAGGCATTCGAGACGGAGTGGTGGAAACGGTTCGCTTCGCCGATTGGAGCATTCATTATGACTCTGTTGGGCTTCACTATGAGTTGCCGCAAGGTGCGTGGGGGAATGGGGAAGAACCTCGGCATAGGAATTACGCTGTCGGCACTTTATATATTGTTCTCCACTGTGTCTTCCACTTTTTCTGTGAGTGGGGTGCTGTCGCCCTTTATGGCAGTGTGGATTCCGAATATCGTCTTTCTCATTATCGGCACCTTCCTCTACATCCGCGTAATGCGTTCATGAGGCGTCCATATCATGCGTTCGTGAGGTGCCCCTAATCCTTTGTTCCTATCATCCTTCGTTGATGCGCTATTGATGCGCTTTTTCAGTTATAAGCAAGATAGAAATCTTAGGTGATTCATATGTGATTCATATGTGATTCGTATGTTACTCCGCAGACCACACCGACACCTCAGCGTAACCGCAATAATTCCCGTTAAGACATGCAGGTTACATCAGAGCAGGCGGTGTCTGGTGTTTCGAATTCGAGTGTGGAATGGGTAATGCCCAGTTCCCGAAGTTCGTCCTTGACTTGCCGCTTGACTTCGTGCATGTCTTCCAATCTTTCTACAACGATGTGCGCTGTAAGTGCATTGTCGGTAGTGGAGAGCGCCCATATATGCACGTGATGCAGGTCACGCACTTTGTCCACCTTACGGATATGCTCCATTACCTCTTCGGTCTCAATACCTTCGGGTGTGCCTTCCAGTATAAGCCGCATACTGTCGGAGAGCAAATCCCATGTGCTGACAAGGATAACAACGGCTATCACCAAACTGATTATCGGGTCAATCACTGCCCAGCCTGTGAAGATGATAATAACACCCGACACAACAACGCCTAATGACACCAATGTGTCCGCTACCATATGCAGGAACGCCCCGCGCATATTCAGATCGCCTTTCTGACCGCGCATCAGCAGTAACGCTGTGGCTGCATTGATGACTATTCCCACTGCCGCTGTCCATGAGATGGCTTCGCCGTTGATATCTGCCACAGGCTCACGGAACTTGCGGATGCTCTCCGCTACAATCGCCCCGACCGCCACTAACAGCAGCACAGCGTTCACCAATGAAATCAGCACAGTGGACTTTTTGTAACCATAGGTGTAATGCGGCTTGGCTTTAACCTGTGCAAGCGAAAAGCCCACTAATACAAGTAGCAGACTGAACACGTCGCTCAGGTTATGCCCCGCATCCGACAATAGAGACAGTGAACTTTCCTTCCACCCCACTATCCCTTCCACTGCTACAAAAAGCAGATTGAGGATAACGGACCACAGAACAATCGTTCGGTTGCTTTCTGTGGTCACATGGTGATGATGGTGATGTCCGTGTCCTTCGTGATGGTGATGACCGTGTCCTTCGTGATGATGATGTTCGTGTTCATCGTGATGATGGTTGTGTATCATGGTATGCTAAGGTTTTATCTCAATACATATTCTTTGCGCAGTGGTTCAAATTCCGCAGGATTCGCCCGCAACTTGTCGGTAACCCGCTTTATCCATCCCTGCGAGCTGTCTCCAGCAGGAGTGCTATCATCATTGAGTTGCGGTTCACCTTCCATTCCCGCCCAACGGAAGACCGCTTCAGCGCACATCATAGAGGCGTTCCGCTTGCCCTGCACTGAGTAACCGGCAATGTGGTAGGATGCAAGCAGAGTGTTCTCCGAATACAGCAGGCGGGTGCGTATATCCGGCTCGTTCTCCCAACAGTCAATCACGCAAGGGTGCCCGCTTTCAAGCAGTGCTTCTTCGTCCACAATCCCCCCGCGTGCGGCATTGATAATAAGAGTTCTCTTCCCGCAACGCGACAGGAAAGATGCATCACACAGCCGGTACGTAGGATAACTGCCGTTGCAGATAAGCGGTGTATGGAACGTTACTACATCACATTCGGCTATCGCTGCCAACGAAGAGTGAAGGAAACCTTTGTCCGTACGGAACGGATCGTTGGTCAGCACCTTCATTCCTCTGCGCAGTGCCATCTGCTCCACCTTGCCGCCTACATGCCCTACCCCTACTATGCCTATGGAATGCAAACGCCTGCCTGTTACATCCTCGCAGTACCGCAATGCCTCCTCCACATAGTCGCATACGGCTTGGGCGTTGCAGCCCGGACAAGCGGTCCACACTATCCCGTGCTTCCGGCAGTAATCGGTGTCTATATGGTCATAGCCGATAGTGGCGGTGGCAATCAGCCGCACTCTCGAACCTTCTAACAAAGACGCATCACAGCGTGTCCGTGTGCGCACAATCAGTACATCGGCATCACGTACCACCGTAGCGGTTATCTCCTCCGGTTCAAGACGTACCGTCTCCGCGAACGTGTCGAATACACCTTCTAAAAAGGGGATATGACAGTCTATGACTATCCTGTACACAGTCAGTATTGTATATTGTCAATCAGCCGCACTTTCCCGCAATAGACAGTCACGCAGCCGATGGCGTTGCTGAACGTGTCAGTGGGTAGCAGTGTCGTCTTGTCAACTATTTCATAGTACTCTGTTTCCAATCCATCCACGCTGTTGATGGTATCAACTACACGCTTCTCCACCTCACGGACGCTTTGCGTTTTCGCCCATTTCATGCTCTCTCGCAACGTACGGTAGATAGCGGTTGCTGTCGCTTTCTCTTCCTCGGAAAGACGCTCGTTACGGCTTGACATAGCCAGTCCCGACTCTTCGCGTACAATAGGGCAACCCACTATCCGCAGGTCGCCGAACGTACCTGCTAACTCGCTACGCTCCACCATAAAGCGGATGATAGCTAACTGCTGGAAGTCCTTTTCTCCGAAATAAACTCTGTCCGGACGTACCAGATAGAACAGGCGGCTGACCACTTGTACTACGCCATTGAAATGTCCGGGGCGCATCTTGCCCTCCATTACCTTGTCCAATCCGCCAAAATCGAAGCGGAATGTCCCGCTCATTTCTTCCGCTGTGTACATCTCTTCGGGCGAAGGAGCAAACACATAGTGTGCGCCTATCGACTCCAATAGTTGCGCGTCGCGCTGCAGGTCGCGGGGATAGAGAGCCAGATCCTCTTTGTTGTTGAACTGTGTCGGATTGACAAACACCGAAACCACACACACGTTGTTTTCACTTACTGCACGGCGTACTAACGAGGCATGACCGGCATGAAGAGCGCCCATTGTGGGAACCAGTCCGATGGATTTACCGTGACTCTTGCACGCTTCCACTTCTCGCTGCAAGTCCTGTTTGGTTGTTATTATCTGCATATTGCCACTATCTTTATTGCCGTCGAAACGGCTTTGATTTATATTTATGTTCTATCGTTGCGTCTCGGTGCAGAACGCCCTGACGAACGGTTTACTGACCTTACTTTGCAAAAAAAGCGTACCTACGTACGCTTTTTCTATTCAGCCCAAATGACTGCGAACATGATTACATATCATCGTGAGCATGCATCTGCTGAACGTAGATGGCATGTTGCATCTTCGCACGTTTAATTTCACTGGGTTTGTCGAACTGCTGACGGCGGCGGAGCTCTTTAATCACGCCTGTCTTGTCGAACTTGCGTTTGAACTTCTTAATCGCACGCTCGATGTTCTCTCCTTCTTTTACGGGAACTACGATCATCTTATGCACCTCCTTTCTTTGTGGCGTAACGCGCTTCTTTACAATTTAGTTTATATTCGTGTTTGCACGCACGCCGATAGCGGATGTTTAAGTCTTCCGCCTGACCTTTTGGGCGGCAAAAGTACGGCGCATTTTCCATCCCTGCAACAGAAAACGCACTTTTTTATATTACGACCCGATAATAATACGGTAAGTCATACGGTACGGGAACCTTCGAGCATGCTTTGAACAAGCACTATCATTCGGTTTTCTTACGGTAATCCTTCTGTTGACCGTCGGCTCACTGTCGGTTGACCGTCGGCTCACTGTCGGTTCACTGTCGGCTGACTGTCGGTTGACTGTCGGCATTGCTTGCTGTTTGGTCGCTGGTTGGCTGCTGCAAAGTGGCTGTTTCATTAGGATATTCATTGTAGATAGCAACGATAAGGAATGAGATATCTCTAATGGACGATTGGGGGACATTCGTTGGTCTATGCATGTTCATGCGGCGTTCATTTACCGTTCAATGCCCGTTCAAAGATTGATTCTTTTGTGAAAATTACGCTTGGGTTTGCTGCTTTTATAGGACAGTGATACCAATTTTCACCCCTTTATAAGGAAATTCACCCACTATTCGGGTAAAAAGTCCCTGAAAAGGTCTGTCAGTCCATTCATTTTGCCCGAGTCGCTACACCGAAATACTTTTGTGCCGATTTTGACCAAAAACAAGGAACAGATGATGAAACATTACATGTCCTACATTCAGGACGTCATCCGCACAAACTGGGATGGTGAAGCCGTATCCGACTATCAAGGCACAATAAGTTACACCTACGGTCAATTGGCAGAGAAAGTGACATGGCTTGACCTGTTGTTCGAACAATTAGGCATACGCGCAGGCGACAAGATAGCCATCTGCGGACGCAACAGCTCCAACTGGGGCGTAGCATATCTGGCAATAGCCGCAGCAAGAGGTGTGGCAGTCAGTATCCTGCCCGACTTCACCAGCGAGAGTATCCACGAGCTGGTAACACACTCCGATGCCAGAGTCCTCTTTATCGGTCCGTGGGTGAAGGGACGTATCGACTTGGACAAAATGGAGAACGTGGAGACATTCATCTCGCTTGAGGACTTTCAGATTGTCCGTAGCAGGAAGGAGATCCGCCCTGAGGAAATCGACCAACTGATGCAGACGCGTTATCCGCAAGGGTTCCGCGCAACAGACGTGCATTTCCCCATTGACAATATGGACGATGTGGCACTCATTAACTACACATCCGGCTCCACAGGCTCGCCCAAAGGCGTGATGGTGACACACAAGAACCTGTCGTCTAACGTCGTCTTCGGGCAGACGGAGATTCCCAACGACCCGTCGAAACGCATCGTCTCCATGCTGCCGCTGGCGCATATGTTCGGACTGATGTTCGAGTTCCTCTACCAGCTCGCTGGAGGCACCCACGTCTATTTCATCACCAAGAGTATCACGCCCGCGCTCCTGATGCGCGCCTTCGCGGATGTCAAGCCGTATATGATACTGACCGTGCCACTCGTCATCGAAAAGATATTCAAGAAGAGCATCTTCCCTGTCATACACAAACCGCTGGTCCGCGTACTGTGGAACACTCCCGTCATCAACCGCCCCATCCGCAACAAAGTGTACAAACAGCTGATGAACGCTTTCGGCGGCAAACTGGAGATACTCATTATCGGCGGTGCGGCACTCAACAAGGACGTGGAGCACTGTCTGAGGCAGATACATTTCCCCTACACATGCGGCTACGGCATGACCGAATGCGCGCCGCTACTCTGCTATGCCCATTGGAAGACTTACAAGGAAGGCTCCTGCGGCAGAGTCATTACGCGAATGGAGCTCATTGTGAACAGCAACAACCCACACAAGGAGGAAGGCGAGGTGCTGGTACGCGGTGACGGAGTTATGCGCGGCTACTACAAGAACCTGCAGGCTACCGACAATATCTTCACCGACGACGGCTGGATGCGCACCGGCGACATCGGTATCATCGACAACCAGGGGAACGTCTTCCTGCGCGGCCGCAGTAAGAATATGATTCTCGGAGCCAGCGGACAGAACATCTACCCAGAGGAGATAGAAGACAAGCTTAACTCGTTGGATGGCGTGGCAGAGTCCGTCGTGGTGGACCGCAACGGTAAACTCATTGCCCTCGTCTATCCAGAAGACTACGCGGAAGAACGCCTGCCGCAGATTCTACAGCAGATGAAGCAGACCTTGCTGCGACTTAACGAGATGATGCCCGCTTACTCCAAAGTCAGTGATATAGAGATAGTCAAACAGGAGTTTGAAAAGACTCCCAAGAAGAGTATCAAGCGGTATCTTTATAAATAAACAAGGTGTTTTAGAGACATACCTGCTTCCGGAAGGTTAGTATTATATTTTGGTGGGTTCAAGCCGGGAGCAGGTATTGGCAAGGCTGCAAAAAACATTTTTTTCAAAAAAAGTTTTGTCTGTCCGAAAATAGGCAGTACTTTTGCAGCCGCTTTCGCTCGAAAGTGTATTTGGGGTTGTTTTACTGAAGAGCGAAAGTACGGCGGGGTAGCTCAGCTGGTTAGAGCGCATGATTCATAATCATGAGGTCCCCGGTTCAATCCCGGGCCCCGCTACAAGGGAGACAACCGCAGAAACGGTTGTCTCTTGCTTTTCACGATAGCACAATACAGAGTCGTGGCCATGAACCAACAGGAAAAACAGGCAGGGACCAAGCTGTGGAGTTTGTTTCATAAAGCGTGCGCCGACCATCAGCTCTTAGCCGATGGCGACCATGTACTGATTGGTCTGAGCGGCGGCAAGGACAGTCTGCTGCTGACTGAACTGCTCGGCAGACAAGCACGTATATACAAACCTGCAATCCGCGTCACTGCCGTACACGTGCGCATCAGCCAACGCAAATACCTGACAGACACTTCCTATCTGCAGCAGTTCTGCGAGCAAGCGGGTGTGCCGCTGTTGATACGTGACACCTGTATCGTGGGTGAGGAAAAGAAATCGCCTTGTTTCCTGTGTTCGTGGTACAGACGTAAAGCGCTGTTACAGGTCGCGCAGGAAGAGGGTTGCAACAAGATAGCATTCGGTCACCATCAGGACGATGTACTCCATACTTTCCTTATGAATATCATCTATGAAGGTCGCGCCACATCCATTCCTCCAATCCTACAATTGGATAAGATGCCCATCGCGCTGATTCGCCCACTATGGTATATCCGAGAAGCAGACATAAGCAGTTACGCTGCTTTGCGGGGCTATCAGACACAGAAAGTTCCCTGCGAATGGGAGGACGTAACCAACCGTAGGCGGATGTGCAACCTTCTGCAGGAACTGGAAACTATACATCCGGATGTGCGCTCCTCGTTGCTGCACGCCATCCAAAGAAATGAGTAGAAACAGACAACGTTAATACACAATTATTATCAGAATATGGCACAGGGATTACAAACCATTCTTCTGCTTTTCTTTGCGAATATCATGATGACCATCGCATGGTACGCCCACTTGAAACTTGACAAGTTCGAGTGGTTTCAACATTGGCCGTTGATTCTCGTTATCGTTTTCAGTTGGGGAGTCGCTTTTTTTGAGTACTGTCTGCAAGTGCCTGCTAACCGCATAGGTTTTGAAGGTAACGGAGGTCCATTCAGTCTGATGCAACTTAAAATCATTCAGGAAGTCATCACACTGGTGGTGTTCGTCATCTTTTCAATGGTTGTGTTTGATATGCACCTCCACTGGAACCATCTTGCAGCAGGCATATGCCTGATTATGGCTGTCTATTTCGTGTTTGGTTTCCAATAAAACAGATTCGATAGCGTAACCCAAATACATTTACCTTATTGATTATGCTTATGCGAACCCGATTATTTTTTCTTATCATCTTGTTAGTGAGCAGCAGACTGCTTGAAAGCATTGCGGCTGTTCCCGTTGTTACTTACCACAATATCCCGTACGCTCACGCGGAGCGTTTCTGCGAGTCGGTTCTAATTGACTCGTTTGTCCCCGAACAGGATCACACAAAGCGGGGTCCTATGTGTCCACAGCACCTGACGCAGGAAGTTTTGGATATGTGGGGGCGCTTTGACTTGAAAGAGATGGAAGAGTCAGAGGACTGCCTATGCATGACTATCAATACGCCCCGCGAATGGAAACAAGGGAATAACGTACTGCCCACTGATTCCCTGCTGCCGGTGTTGGTACATATCCACGGAGGAGCGTATAGTGGTGGCAGTGGTGAAACGGCTGTCAATGACCTTGATGAACTATCGGTACAGGAGAACATCGTTACCGTGACTATCAGTTACCGCCTCAGTGTGTTCGGCTATGCATACCGTCCCGACATCGGTTGTGTCAATCTGGGTCTTCATGACCAGATGAATGCCCTACGCTGGGTAAGAAACCATATTCGCGAGTTCGGCGGCAACCCGGATCAGATTACTTTGTCCGGGCAGTCGGCAGGGGCACAGTCAGTTGTTTATCTGCTCGCTGAAATGGATGAGCCGCTCATACGTTATGCGGCAGTCTTTTCTGCGCCTATGGGAATGACACGAAGCAAAAGTGAAGGCAAGCGTTACTGGCGTGAGATGATCCGCCGCTATCTTAAAGGCATAAATCTACAAACATGCTCTGCTGATACACTGCGCAAAGCACACACTGCCTACGAGAAGACTCAACCTATAGGCATTATGACTTTCGCCCCAACTGGATTGAAACAAATGCCAAAGCAACTGAATATACATCCTAAGAAAGTGTTAGTCTGCACCCAAAAGGACGATGGTTCAATGTTCGGGCCGAAATGGCTGAACGGTTTAGTTACCCATCATGTCTTCACCAATACGTCCCGCCGATATGCCAAGTATCTGCGCAAGCAGGGTGTGGACGCGCAATTCATCGAGTTTGACTGGGTACCTCGTGGCAGCAAGTACGGTGCCACGCATTGCTGTGAACTGATACTCTTTGCCGGTCATACCGACAACTGGCTCCAAACCAACCTCACCGGTTACGAACTGACCGAAGAGGAGTTTAAGTCTCTTCGGTCAGCGTTTATGCGTCGGTTAGGACATTTCGTCCGTACGGGCGAATGGGATTCACAGAAAGAGTGAGCCAGGGTCAGCAAGGTACACCCGATAACAGACGGAGGTGTATCCACGGCGTCTGATAGTGGTACGGAATCATCGTCAGTGAATGAAGGGGGCGCGTCACAATCAGGTTGGCGCGCTTGCCTATTGTAATGGAGCCTACTTCGTCACTTATGCCCATCGCGTATGCACTGTTGATGGTTACGGCATTGAATGCCTGCACGGGCGTAAGGCGCATACGAATGCAACCCATCGCCCATACAAAACGCATATCACCGCTTGGGCTGGAGCCCGGGTTATAGTCGCTCGCCAATGCTACACCCAAGCCTGCGTTGATATAGTCTTTGGCGCGTCCGTAGGGAAGGCCGAGGAAGAACGATGAGCCAGGTAGCATGGTCGGCATCGTATCCAAGCCGCGTAACGCCTCTATCTCAGCATCGGTGGTTTTCTCGAGGTGGTCCACACTCAAAGCATGGTGTTTCACTCCTATCTGTACCCCACCGCTAACTTCCAGTTCGTTGGCGTGAATCTTCGGTCGCAGACCGTGTTTCGCACCTGCGTCCAATATGCGGTCCGTGTCATCCACAGTGAAGAACCCTTCGTCGCAGAACACGTCCACAAAGTCCGCCAAGCCCTCTTTTGCCACAGCGGGAATCATCTCCTCACACACAAGTCGCACATACTCTTCGTGTCCGTAGCCGCGTCCGACAGCGTGCGCACCGAGAAAGGTGGCTTTGACCAGTGCAGGACATGTCTCTTTTATGCGGCGGATTACGCGCAGCATCTTCAATTCGTCCTCTGTGCGCAGCCCGTAGCCGCTCTTGATCTCAATGGCTCCTGTGCCTTTGCTTATCATTTCGTTTACGCGCTCCATTGATTGGCGATAGAGTTCTTCCTCCGACGTCTCGTGCAGGCGGTCGGAGGAGTTGAGTATGCCTCCGCCACGACGGGCTATCTCTTCGTAACTCAGACCGTTGATCTTATCAAGGAACTCGCCATCCCTACTGCCCGCATAGACTATGTGTGTGTGCGAGTCGCAGAAGGATGGCAGTACCATACCTCCTTCTGCGTCTATGTACTTTTCAGCATCAGCGGGCATGTCCTGCATACCTCCGAAAGCGGCTATGCGTCCGTCTTCTATGAGCAGGTATGCGTCCTGCAGCGTGCCGGTCTCGTTCATCTCCGCACCCTGCTTGCGCAGTACTCCCTGCGGCAAGATGCCCACTATCTCGCGTATATTCTTAATACAGGTCTTCACGGCGTATGAACTCTTTGGATGCCGCCATCAACGGGTGCATATACTGGTCCACATAGATGAACGGCACCTGTTTGCGGTATTCAGAAACAATCTTCTCTAATTTCTCTGAGGACTTGGCCGGTCGGCGGAACTCTAATGCTTGCGCGGCGTTCATCAGTTCGATACCGAGTACAGACTCGGTGTTCTCTACCACTCGCACAAGTTTAGTGGCGGCATTAGCTCCCATTGACACATGGTCTTCCTGTCCCTGCGATGAGGGTATACTATCGCATGAGGCAGGCCAGCATAAGCCTTTGCTCTGGCTGACAATGGAGGCAGCGGTGTACTGCGGAATCATAAAGCCGCTGTTGAGTCCGGGCTTGGCTACGAGGAACGAAGGCAGTCCGCGTTGTCCGGAGATAAGTTTATAGATACGACGCTCGGAGATGCTTGCCAGTTCATTGAGGGCTATGGCAAGCATATCCATCGGCAAGGCAATGGGTTCTCCGTGGAAGTTTCCGGCAGAGATAATCATATCCTCATCCGGGAATACATTGGGATTATCGGTGGCGGAGTTGATTTCGTTCTCTATGGCACTGCGCACGTAGGCTATGCTGTCCTTAGCGGCACCGTGTACCTGCGGTATGCAACGGAATGAATACGGGTCCTGTACATGCTCTTTCTTACGTACAATCAGTTCGCTGCCTTCCAACAGTTCGCGGAAGCGATCTGCAGTGAGAAGTTGTCCCGGTTGTCGGCGTAGGCGATGGCTATGCGGGTAGAAAGGTTCGATACGTCCGTCAAATGCCTCCAGTGAGATGGCACCAATCATATCCGCCCACTTGCTCAGTCGTTCAGCCTGGATAAGCGACCATACTGCATGCGCACTCATGAACTGTGTGCCGTTGAGCAGTGCGAGTCCTTCTTTCGACTGCAAGCGTATCGGTTCCCAGCCCATCTCCTTCCATACATCTGCGCTCTTCCGTCGTGCACCCTTGTAATACACTTCGCCCATGCCTATAAGCGGCAGACAGAGGTGTGCCAGTGGGGCAAGGTCACCCGATGCGCCAAGCGACCCTTGCTGATAAACAACAGGCAAGATGTCGTTGTTGAACATATCGACGAGCCGCTGCACGGTGATGAGTTGCGAACCCGAATGACCATAACTGAGCGACTGCGCCTTGAGCAACAGCATAATCTTCACTATTTCCGGGCGTACCTCATCGCCCATGCCACAGGCGTGCGACATGACGAGGTTGTGCTGCAACTGGCTCAGATCCTCTTCGGGGATGGTGATGTTGCACAACGAGCCGAAACCGGTAGTCACGCCATAGACGGGACGTCCAATGTCACCCATCTTGCTGTCAAGGTACTTGCGGCATTTTTCGATGGCGGCTATTGCCTCTTTGCCAAGTTCCAACTGTTCGTGGTTGTCCAGAATCTGCTTTACGCGATCCAGCGTAAGCATCTCATGTGAAATGGTGTGCATAATAGTTTATTTTTAAGTTGTTTATAGTCTATAATTCGTTATTTATGATGCCATTTACTGATATACGATACACAAGCCGATGTGCGAGAAATCGTCCACACTGCGGAACATCCCATACGGGCAGTTACCGTGGTAAGCCCGCACACCTACAGAAACCCGTGAGAAATACCCGTCGTAATGCGGCATATTATACCTCGCTCCTACAAAAACACTATACGTGAATCTTCTCCGGTCGGAGTCAATGTAACGCGGCGTGGTAGCAATCTTTGTCTCTGCGAGCGAATAAGCGTACATAGCCCGATTGCGCACCTCGGCAGAAACCAAAGCCTGAAAACCGTGTGGGCTGCATCCGGATTGGTACTGGTACTGCAACCACACCTCAAACGGCATACCATCGGGTCCATATCGCTCCAATTGCCCGGCTTGGTTCGAGTGTACATCATGATTGGAAGCAAGGTTATTGACCGCTCCATCGTTAGTATTGACAAAGTACCAACCGTGTTGAGGATTGAGTAACATAAGCGCACCCAATCGGAACGTATGATTCTCTATATAACGGTCTTCGGGTTCGTTGAGGGTAATACCTATTTCCGCATAATTGTAACTCACATTAACACGGCGCAAAGCATATCCTTTGTCCGCCCGCTGGAGAACCATCTCGTCGCCTATATGAGTCGATTCGTGCATGAAAGGACACAGTTGAATGCTATAGTTCTTAAGAAACGGATGCTTTCTATTATTCGGAGCGTTGCTGACTTCGGTAACACCGAAACGGTGAATAAAAGTGAAAGTAGGTATAGCAACACGGTAATCGGTGTTGATAACCGGCGAAGTGGTATGCTCGGATATATCCATCCAGAGGTTCGCGCTGAACGTCTGCGTTACGTCCATACCAAACTGCCGCCGGCACAAGTCAATATTCCATATACTGATTCTTCCGCCAAATACCGCCATAATCTGCGGACTGTACTTTCTGTCCGAGCCTCCATAGTTGGTAACGGGTGAGTATGACACAGCTCCCAAATCCATACGCACATAGTTGGGATGCTCATCTGCATACAGCGAGTGACCATACGGCACATAGCGAAACCACCTGCCGGCAGGTGATGCTATGGAATCATGTACGGGTTCAGATGCACCAAGTGCTGATGCAAAAGCGACAAACAACCCTATTAAGAAAATCCTGTTCATTTATCATGTAGGAATCTGCTGCTATGTGATAAGTTTATGGCTTAGTATGACGACGCTATCCCTATAGTATCCCTATAGTATCCCTATAGTCTGGTGGCTATGTGGCAAGCGCTTTCGTTTAGTTATTTCAGGGCGTTGCGGACAAGTGCGTCGTCAGCCATATTGGGAACGGTGACACGCAGGCCGGGGGTGCGGCGCATCTCGCGAAGGATGGCGTGGTTGGCACCTTCGTTACGCGCCCACGAGCGGCGGGCGATGCCGTTGTTAACGTCCCAGAAAAGCATGTTCCTTATCCGGCGATCGGCATCCTCGCTGCCGTCAATAAACATACCGAAGCCGCCGTTGATGACTTCGCCCCAGCCTACGCCGCCACCGTTGTGGATGCTGACCCACGTGGCACCGCGAAAACCGTCACCAATGACGTTCTGAACAGCCATATCCGCCGTGAAGCGGCTGCCGTCGTAGATATTGCTGGTCTCGCGGAAAGGCGAGTCGGTGCCGCTGACATCGTGGTGGTCACGCCCGAGGACGATACCGCCTTTGATCTCTCCGCGACGGATGGCATCGTTGAAGGCAAGGGCAATCTTCGTTCTGCCTTCGCAGTCGGCATAGAGGATACGCGCCTGCGAGCCGACAACGAGGTTGTTGCGTCCCGCCTCTTCTATCCAGCGTATGTTGTCGTGCATCTGTCCCTGAATCTCTTCGGGAGCGGTCTGCACTATCTCGCTCAACACTTTTATTGCCAGTTCGTCGGACTTCCTGAGGTCTTGCGGGTCTTCGGACAAACAAACCCAGCGGAAAGGTCCGAAGCCGTAGTCGAAGAACATCGGTCCCATAATATCCTGCACGTAAGACGGATAGCGGAACGTGCCGTCGGCATTGAGTACATCGGCTCCGGCACGGCTCGACTCAAGGAGGAAAGCGTTGCCATAGTCGAAGAAATACATACCGTTGCTGCTCAGGCGGTTGATGGCAGCCACGTGACGGCGTAGCGATGCCTGTACCGCTTCGCGGAAACGGTCGGGTTCGGCTGCCATCATACGCTGCGACTCTTCGAGACTGTAGCCTACGGGGTAATAACCGCCCGCCCACGGGTTGTGGAGGGAGGTCTGGTCGGAGCCGAGGTCCACGGCAATGTGCTCGTCTGCAAGGCGTTCCCAGAGGTCCACCACGTTGCCTACGTAGGCGAGGCTGACCACCTCTTTGTCCTGCTGCGCACGGCGTATGCGGGCGATGAGTTCGGTGAGGTCGGTGTGCAGTTCGTCCACCCAGCCCTGTTCGTAGCGTTTCTGAGCCGCCTTGGGGTTGATTTCCGCCGTGACGCTGACCACGCCTGCGATGTTACCCGCCTTGGGCTGTGCGCCGGACATACCGCCGAGACCTGCTGTGACGAAGAGCATACCCTTGCGCTCATCCGCCGTGCCTTTCAGTCCGCGCTTACGGAGTTGCTTGCGGGCAGCGTTCATGACGGTGATCGTGGTGCCGTGGACGATGCCTTGCGGACCGATGTACATATACGAGCCGGCGGTCATCTGTCCGTACTGCGACACGCCGAGGGCGTTGAACCGCTCCCAGTCGTCAGGCTTGGAGTAGTTGGGGATGACCATACCGTTGGTGACGACAACACGCGGCGCGTCCTTGTGCGAGGGGAAGAGTCCCATCGGCAGACCGGAGTACATAGCGAGCGTCTGCTCATCGGTCATCGTGGCGAGGTACTGCATCGTGAGGCGGTACTGCGCCCAGTTCTGGAAGATGGCACCATTGCCGCCGTAGATGATGAGTTCGTGAGGGTGCTGCGCCACACGCGGGTCGAGGTTGTTCTGAATCATCGCCATTATAGCCGCAGCCTGCTTGGAACGGGCAGGGTACTCGTCAATTGGACGGGCATACATCTCGTAAGAGGGACGGAAACGGTACATATAGATGCGGCCGTAGTCCTTCAGCTCCTGCGCGAACTCGGGTGCGAGGACGGCGTGGTGCTTGGGGTCGAAGTAACGCAGGGCGTTCTTGAGTGCCAGCACTTTCTCCTCGTCGGTGAGGATGTCTTTGCGCTTGGGTGCGTGGTTGATACTGGGGTCATAGGGTTTGACCTCGGGCAGTCCGGCGGGGATGCCCGCCAGGATTTCTTGTTGGAAGGTGTTCATAGTATGGTGTATTTAGTTGTTATCTCACTGTGAAAACAAGCGGAGAAAGGAATACTTTTCTGCCATTTGAATCAACGGCACGTATGGACTGTATGGTTATTTTGTCGCCCGCTTTCAAATGGAAGAATTTTGCCTGCTGGGCATCCGAGAACCGATTCGAATCAGAATGAATAATATAGTCTTCATACAGCATATCGAAACCTAAAATCTTCAACGGCACATTCAATATGCCATCTGACCCGAATGAGACTTCCAAGACGGTATTCTCTTTCATCAGCAGTTTCTTAGTCACATACTCCCCTGAGGCTATTTCTTTACCGTCCGACAGCAGATAAGCCATCGGTTGAGGTAATGGTTTGACACGGAATTGATAAGTGCCCGCTTCGCGTATCTGTCCGTTGATGTCAGCAAAGACCTCGACCGTAATAGTCTGTCGGTCGGTGGTCGGCGTGATAATCCACAATCCGTCTTCTTTGCGAACCATAGCTGATTCCGCCTGCACTTTGACCTTTTCATAGGGAACACCTTGCACCATCACCCGGAACTTGTTGTCATAGTCGCGGTACATGATGTTCATCTCCATATTCGAGATGCAGGAAACCAACTGTCTTTTGCCATCCGGCGCAGCGGCAGACACATTGTGAGCAGCCAGCCAAAACAGAAGACACGGTACGATAAGAATAATCTTTTTCATAGTAGTATTGATTTAATAGTTTGGTCAGGGTCAGTTCATCTATCGCTCTAAATTGATATTTCTCACATTATACCTAAGCCGTGCAAGAAGATGATGAAGATTGCAACGGGGACAGGGATGCGTATCGCCCACAGCCAGCAGAGAAAAAGCCAGTGCGGCAAGCGGCTGCCTTGCTGCAATTCGTCGCGTGAGCCTTCCGACGGATAGAACCACCCCAGGAACAGTACAAAGCCCATACCGCCGAGAGGCATCAGGAACTTGCTCGTCAGGAAGTCGAACCAGTCGAATAGGCTTCTGCCCGCAATCTGGAAAGCCCCGTCCAACGACAGGCTGCACGCCACAGTCAAGATGACAGCAATCACCGTGGTCAGAATAAGCGACTTATTGCGGGATACCCCATGCTGCTCACCCAAGTACGCCACCGCAATCTCCTGAATGGAGACGGACGAGGTGATGGCTGCAATCAGCAGGAGGAAGAAGAAACAGACGGCGAGCACTCCTCCCCACGGCATGGCAGCGAACACCGACGGCAGGACGGAGAACACCAACTGCGGCCCTTCCGCCGGACTGAAGCCGAAAGAGAAAACAGCCGGAAAGACAGCCACTCCCGCCACTATCGCCACCAATGTGTCTATCCCCGCCACCTGCAACGCCGTGCGCGGCATGTTCTGGTCCTTGCGCATATAGGCGGCGTAGGTCAGCATACAGCCCAAGCCTATACTGAGGCTGAAGAACGCTTGCGACAGTGCGGACAGCCACACATCGCCGGTTATCTTGCCCCAATCGGGACGGAAAAGAAAACGCAATCCATCCATACTGCCCTGCAGCGTGAACGATCTCAAGACAAGCAGCAACAGCAGCACCAGCAGCAGCGGCATCAGCCATCGCGACATACGCTCAATGCCTTTCTGCACGCCCATCCATAGGACAGCCGCATTGACAGCCAACGCAATCAGTGTATTGACCATATCCGGCGGCGCGGCACCGAACAGCGACAGCAACAGATGCCTCACGCACCAGCCCGTAACCACCACATAGAAAGCGAGGATAAGCACGCTGCACGCCACGCATGACCAGCCCAACCAGTCCCACCTGTGCGAGCCGCTCAAAGCGCGCATAGCACCCATGGCGTTCTTACCGCTGCGGCGGCCGATGACGAACTCACTGAGCATAACCGGCAGTCCGACCAGCAGCACACAGACAATATACACCAACAGGAAAGCCCCGCCGCCATTTTCGCCCGTCAGATACGGGAACCGCCATATATTTCCCAAGCCGACGGCACTTCCCGCTGCCGCCATCACTACGCCTATCTTCGTTGCGAACTTGCTGTTTTCCATGTGGGGTGAATCTTAATAATACATTCTCATTCCTTAAACAAATCATCCATTGTCAACTCATCCTGCACCAGACCGACATACTCATTCTGCCTGATACCGAAAGAGGTAACGAAAACGAGGTGAGGCATCTTGCGTTTGGGCAGGTAATCCGACATGGTCTGCAACCGGTCACGGAGCGTGAGATCATAGTTTTTGTCAATAGCGAACGGCGCACCGGTGAACTTCATTTCGCACAGATCCACGATATTGTCGGCACGGTCAATAATCATATCAATCTGCGCCCCCTTGACAGACGATGTGCCTTGCAGTGTCCATTTGGAGATAGTGGTGCTGACTTGCGCAATGCCCAAAGCTTGTTTGATCTGCAGAATATGATTGAAACAGAGTTCTTCAAAGGCATTGCCGCGCCAAGCGTTGACAGTGCCGGAATTGCCGTTCTGTTGCCAAAAGTCCGCAGGTTGGTTCTTGCCGTCCATGAATGTCAGATAAAAACGGCAGAACGGGTCAATCAGTTTGTATCGCTCCTGACTTTTGCCTTCCATATACGAAGTGTAAGGCAGCAGGAAATCGCTCATAACAAGGTTCTTGAGGATGGTGGAGAACGTTCCACCGTCTTTCTTATGCAGTTTCTCCAAGAGGTCTTTGCGAGACATGCCTATGTGCGTCTTGCCGACTAACCGCACTACCTTCATGTATTCGTCCGCATGGTTGAAAAGCGAACCAAACAAGCGTTCGAATTCCTGTTTCAGCGGTGCCTGGTCAGCGAAGAAGATGGCATCCACGGCCTGCGGGAGGCTCTGCTTGGGTTGCACGAAATTGATATACTGCGGAATACCACCGGCTATCATGTGGAACTGCGCGATGTCGTACCTACTCCAGCGCACACCATTGTCTTTCAGCAGTTGCTCTGTTTCGTGAAGGTTGAACGGCAACAACTTAATCTCGCGCGTCAGGCGATTGTACAAACCTCCTTTGTTATTGATGAGCGTCTGTTTGATCCATGATGTGGCTGAGCCGCATACAATCAGCATCAGGTCTTCCTGCCGCGCTCCCCATCCATTCCAGAAATGCTCGAAAGCTGTAACGAAGTTCGAACGCGGCGTGTCCAACCACGGCATCTCATCTATGAAAACCACTTGCCGTTGTCCGTTCTTCTTGCGGATGAGAAGCGTTTTCAGCAACTCAAACGCGTCCAGCCAGTTCTGCGGTTGCGGGATTTCGCTGTCCAATCCATGCGTACGCAAAGTGATATAAAACGCGTGAAGTTGTTCGGACAAGAGTTTCTTCTTGCTCTGATTCAGCGGCGACAGGCCTGTGTGACAGAAAGCAAATCGCGAATTGAACAACTCGCTCACAAGGAATGTCTTACCTACGCGGCGGCGACCATAAACGACAACGAACTCGGGTCGTTTGCTTTCGTACAACTGCTCCAAGAGGGCAATGTCTTTTTCTCTGCCATGGACTTTCATAGCGCGACATTTAATAATCGGCGACAAAGGTACAAAAAGCTTTGAAAGCCGCCAAATAAAAAGTGCTTAATCAGCGGATTTGTTAATATCTTGTATTATTTCCGCTGATTAAAGGGCGAAAATGTCTGTATTGTGTGTTTCCTATAGGTGTTGTCGTTCTATTTTGGAGCAAAGATACGATAAAGGGGAAAGGCACTTTCCCGTTGCTTCCCACTGCTTCCCAATAATTCCCATTTCAAGTTTATAATTGCAAATTTATGGTTTATGATTTATGATTTCGAGTTTCAAGGCTTCCTTGATTTTAACAATAACAAACCCGATATCATTTACAGACTCTATTCTTCATCAAATGGCAGTGGCGGTAACTTGAAGCGGTCGAAGTCGGATTCAAAAAGGCGGTCTTGGATAACGCGGTATTTCTCAAACTCCGTCTCGGCAAACTGACAGACCCTGCGTCAGTTAGTATACGATCATCGCTTGCCTCTAAGATGATGTCAATACGCTTCGCCCAATCCTCCATCGTCATCGGGATATGCCGTTTCGCCATACGTTCTGCAGTGTCCAGAACAGAGTTGACCAAACGACCCATATCTTCCAGTTCCAACTCATTGAGATAGTTCTTTGCCACGCTCACATCGGGTTTGACAATCTTTCCTTTCGGAGCTTTCTCCCATGTGGTTAAGCCCATGTGCTCTTTCTCCGCTTTCGCACGCGACACAATCAGCTCTGCTGCCGTTTGTCCGTGTACGGCATAGTGCATCTTGTTCTGCACTTTCGCGAAGAACTCGCGCGTAGTGGGTGCATCGCGGTTATAGTCGATAGCAGTTGCGTAGATGTCGGTAAGTTTCTGATAGAATCGGCGCTCGGAGATCCTAATCTCCCGAATCTCAGCTAACAGGTACTCGAAGTAATCCTCGCTAATGAACGCACCGTTCTCCATGCGTTTCTTGTCGATAACATAGCCGCGTATAGCAAACTGCCGCAACACGGCAGTACACCATTGGCGGAACTGGGTCGCCCGGATGGAGTTCACACGATAGCCGACAGAAATGATGGCGTCCAGTTTGTAGAATAATGTGGAGTATGTTTTGCCGTCCTCGGCAGTTAGTGCAAATTTTGCACTAACTGAATATTGCTGTAATTCTCCTGTTTCAAAAATGTTCTTCAGATGCTTGGTAATTACAGATCGATCTACATCAAAAAGCGTAGCCATGGCTTTCTGTGTTGCCCAGATAGTCTCGTCTTTGTAGAAGACTTGTACACCTTGTGCTTTGTCTTCGGCTTGGAAGATCAAGAACTCAGCCGTGGAGTTGCGTATTTGTAATTGTTTGGACATATATGTTGGTCACGATGTGACGTTAATTACTATCAAAACGTTAAATGGTTAGTCAAATTCACTTCTGCCAATCTATTCCACGCAAGCAGGCGGGGAGTTTGGTTCCATGTGCTTTATGATGTGCGACGCAGGCACAATAATGTCCTTGACGCGGACAGGCTTGGGGACAAGGGCATGATATGTGATTATGTGGACAGGGCATGATGTTATTCCTTTCTTGTACGACTTTTCGTGCAAAGATACGACTTTTTTGCCAATGTGCAATTTTTTTTGCATATTTGTAGCAAAAAAGTATGATATATGGATATATCCGCGTAAGTTCTGACAAGCAGACGGTCGAGAACCAGCGGTTTGAGATTGAACGGTTCTGCAAAGTGAATAACCTGCATATTGACGGTTGGATTGAGGAAACAATCTCCGGCACAAAGGCATACAACAAGCGGCAGTTAGGTGTGTTGCTAAAGAAAGTGGAGAAAGAAGATGTGATAATATGCTCTGAGTTGTCTCGACTTGGGCGGTCGCTATTTATGATTATGGAGATACTGAGTATCTGTATGAAAAAAGAGTGCCGTGTATGGACAATCAAAGATAACTATCGGTTGGGCGATGATATACAGAGCAAAGTGTTAGCTTTTGCGTTTGGGCTGTCAGCAGAGATAGAACGAAATCTAATTAGTCAAAGGACGAAAGAAGCATTGGCAAGAAAACGTGCAGAAGGTGTACGGCTTGGGCGTCCACATGGAAAACAATCGCGACAATGTACGTATAAACTTTATAAGAAAGAAGATTTGATACGCGGGTTGCTTGCAGAGGGGGTTTCTTTTAAAAAGATAGGAGATATTTTGCACGTCAATAAAGATACTGTACGAAAGTACTATCACAGGTTTATGGAGAACTTATAGAAAGGGAGCGATTTTGTTAAGTCGCACTCAGTGATTTGTGAATTCCGAGGTGCGAGCAGTTGGGTAATCCTTTCTGCAATTGAGAAAAGTATAAAGGATAAAATAGAAGCAGTAGGTACTCCATTGCGTGAATGGGATATCAATATCTATCGTGGTATTCTTACGGGCTATAATGAAGCTTTCCTGATAGATTCGAATAAACGAGAAGAGATACTCGCAGCATGTAAAAGTGAAGACGAACGAAAGCGTACAACTGAACTAATTCGACCGATTTTAAGAGGTCGTGATATTAGAAGATATGGTTATGATTGGGCAAATCTATGGCTCATTTATGTGCCTTGGCATTTTCCATTGCATAAGGACCCAAGTATCCAGGGTGCTTCGCAAAAAGCAGAAGATGCATTTAAGAAATCATATCCCACTATATATCAGCATCTATATCAATATAAAGAAGATCTTTCTGCACGCAATCAAGCGGAAACCGGTATTCGTTATGAATGGTACGCTATGCAACGTTGGGGAGCAAACTATTCGGACGATTTCTTTAAGCCTAAAATAATTTTCCAAGAGATTGTTCAGGAAGGGCAATTTTTTATCGATTCAGAAACACATTTTATGTGTAATGATACATGCAGAATTATTGTTGGGAAAGATATCAACTTTTTGGTGGGCATAATGAATAGTAAGTTATTCTTTTATGCCGTACAAACATTCTATGGTGGAGGTGGACTAGGAGAGCATGCAGTAAGGATGAAACATACATTCTTTAATCAATTCCCTTGTGTTGGAGTTGATGAGAGAGTTTTGTCGCTTGTTGAAAAACGTATGATAAACGAAAATGAAGAGGTGGAAAAAGAGATAGATCAACGTATATATGAATTATATCATCTAACACCAGAAGAGATTAATTATATTGAAAATAGAGAGGATTAGCACCTCTCTATTTCTTTAATTTCTTGCTCTGTGAAATTGTACACCTTATAGATCTTTTCATCAATTTTCTTTTCCAAAGCTTCGGTGTCTAGATGTTGTTTCTTCTTTTGCAATATTTCATCTACCAATTTGTCGAATTCCTTTTGCTGCTCCACTGATAATTGTGCAATAGATAGTTTCAGAAAATTGGACTTCTGACCGATTTTTGCATTACCGCCTAAATTGCCAGTAATATTACCCAAAAGCCACTCAGAAGTTTTGCAATTTAAGAATGCCAATAATGTTTTAGATGAGTAGTTATGCGTAATCAACATATACTCATTACTTGACAAGAAAACACCTTCTTCTGCAAAAGCATATTCTGCGCCATCTTGGAACTGACCATATACAATTTTAGGCTTAAAGAAATCGTCCATATAAGCACAATTACGTAAATTATATGGAGTTACTCCTTTATCGTCACGAGTACTAATTTTATCCCAGTATTTATCTAGGTGATGTTTAATAGTTGGGTAATCATTTATATCGATAGGATTATATTTCCCTCTTACGCCATTGTGGGTATTAATCAGCCATAAACCAGCCCACTTATATCCATAACGCTTAATATCTTTACCGCGAAGAATTGGTCGTATCATTTCAGCCGTTCTACTACGCTCTGATTGATCTTCGCAACATGCCAATAGTTCCTCGCGTTTTTCGGAAGAGATGATAAATGCCTCGTTATATCCGGTCTTGATGCCGTAGTTAATTTGAATGTCCCAATCTTTTAGCGGCTTCCCGATTGCTTCTATTTTGTTTTTGATAGATTGTTCTATTTCTGATAAAATAACCCAACTATCCGCAGTTGCAAATGACGAAACCGTATGATGCCGCCTAACAAAATCGCTCAATTTATTTATGTGGTCTTTATCCTTATCTTTTGTAACAGAGCAGATTGTCCGACCTTTGTTTTCGGCTTTTTCAAATAGTAGGATGTTCGTATCAACTGTGGCGCTTTCAAATATCTTAACGCCTGCAAAATCTATGAGTAATTGCGGGTCGGTTTTAGACACAAAGAATTGTCTTGTACTTTCTCCATATCCTGCACGCATCCATTTGTTGGAGGTGATATAACACAAGTGTCCGCCTTGACGCAATAACTGATGCCCACGTTCATAGAACAAGCAATAGATGTCTCCCGTACGATCAAAAGTTTCGAAATTACAATCAACGTACAAGTCGGCAAACTTCATATCAAATTCTTTGCCTTTTTTGTCTTTTCCTTTTTGCCCTGTACTCTTTTGCAACTGAATATACGGAGGATTACCTATAACAATGTCAAAACCTTCAGCTAAACCAAACATCCATTCTGCATCAAAGAAATCAGCTACTGCATTTTGATCATAAGGATTCCATCTCGACAATTGGTCGGCTCCTAAATCACTTTGGAAACCTTGTGATAACAATTCTGCTAAATTAGCACGTAATTGCTCGTCTGCTTTGCGTAAGCGAATTTTCTCACTTGCTGTCTTTGCTCTAAAATGTTTATGACGAATATCAAAAAGTTGTTCTTTGATCTCTTTAATCTCACTATCAACAAAGAGATTACCCTGTACCTCTATGCCCTTGTTCTTTCTCGGTATGAGGGAGTTGGCTGTAACAAACTTAGTTTCCAAGTTTGGCAAAGTCGGAATGCCATAGTTTGGTTTTGACTCATCTTTTTCGCAATCACAAATTAGTGATATGAAAAAACGCAATTTGCTGATTTGCGTAGCAATTGTTTGAATATCCGAGCCATATATACAATTCTCAATGATGGAAAGTTTCAAGTCGTACACACTTTGTTCCGGTTCTATCTTCTGGAGCATATCTACCATTCGATTAAGTAGTCCCATCGGGAATGCACCAGAACCACATGCGGGATCGAGAATCTTAATTTGCTTAAGTTTACCCGTTGGCGGAATTAAAAAAGTGTTCTTTGAATAAAATTTATTAACAAAAAAGTTGCACATGTCATTGATTTTTAGTAACTTTGTAGTGCCAACA
>CAJOIZ010000023.1:37508-80456 GCA_905234835.1 Paludibacteraceae bacterium | reverse complement strand
GTTGGTCGCTTGGCAGTTTGTCAATCAGTTGTATTACTGCGTTGAGGTCACTTGCCGCTTCAATCTGATTTTCGGTGTTGTGGTCTAAAAGCGTCTCAAGGCTTTCTTCATCTGCTTGTGCACTTCTGGACTTGAGACGGTCGAGGCAGTTGTTTCGCACCATCGTTAAAACAAACGGAAGTGGTGGTTTGTCCAGCTCTATGGTGTCACGCTTGTTCCATAGTTCCGCGTACACATCCTGCACGCAGTCACGCGCCTCGTCACGGTTACGGAGTAAGTTGTATGCAAGCGCATACATCTTTCCGCTAAACGGCAAATATATTTGCGTAAACTGCTCGTGCGTCATGTTTCTTCTCTGTCAGTTATCACGGGCGCAAAAGTCATACCATCGCCCGTTGGTTGTATTGCTTTCTATATGTTATACGATTAAAACGGCAAAATCTTACAACGAGGAGAGTTTTTTACAAAAAAAGTGCCTATTGAACTAAGAAAAGTCCTAAGGCAAACAAGAATTAATAGATGGCAAAGATACAATACTTTTTCGAGATATGCTAATCAGAATATTTATTTGTTTAATTGTAACTTTGCGCCAAAAACAGAAAAACATATTATTAACCTTAAATGTGCACACGAAGGAATAACACAAGATTTTTCGAACCGCGGTGTGTCAATAGAGAAATTATAGTTGGTATCAAGATGAGAAATATCTGGTAAACCGAAGATACTACAGAAAACTGGTATGACCATTGAAGAGAAGGAAGCGGCCAGCGTATGACCACAAGAACACAGTTATTCATAAAACTTATATGTCATGCTTTGTAGAATTTATGATACGGAAGAACACATCTCGCTTTTAGGAAATAAATGTTTCTTATAAAATTTCAGCAGCCACTCATCCACCTTCTTCTGACTCCTCATCGCCAACAACTCACGTTTCTCTGCGTCCGTAAAATTCGGTACATGAAAATGCATAATATTATCTCCGTTCAACGATACATAACCGGAAGCATACGGCTTCGCGTTCATCATGACATAAGACCAAAACACATGAGACTGTAGCACCTTTTGCAGCACTTGCAATTGCTCTCGATTATCCGAAACAAATGCCATCCCGTTGTACAATAGCAAATTCGGATCGTCAGACAGCACACACGTTAACGAGTGATTCGCTATCTTCGGAAAAAACAATTTATATCGCGGCAAAATCATTGATTGTGTACGACCAAACGCATACCACACAGGATACTTCTCCTGCTTTCCTTTATCACGTTTCTTCAATTCATTATATTGCGATTGCAGATAACAATATGCATGAGGATAATGCGACCGCAATTCCTCTAAAGGAATCACCTCCATTCGCCCTTCTGCACCCATCCGATAAGGAAATATCACCTTCTCTTTGATTTCCTCAAGCGTTACATCGGAATTAAACTTATTAGAATTAACAATATCTCTGCAGATGGCTTTTTCGACACTATACGTTCGTCCATTCTTACTCAATTGATAGCACATCTCATCATTCCCAATTGGCGTGAATATATACGTTTTGTTGCTTAATGTTGCTATCCCGTGACGCGAATCACAATAGTCCCTAATCGCAATCCCATTCCGCTCATAATCAGCCACATGACACATATCATTCAGTCGCCAACCTCCCTTATCCACCAACGTAGCATAGTCCACATATGAGTATGCAAACGGACGTTCTAATTCCGACTGTTCAATAGTACAATAGGCGACCTTTTCCGCATGTTGTTTCTTCAAAAAGAATAAACATGTATATGTGTTTTTCCCTTTGAAAATCTGCTGATCTCGAAAATCTACCACCTGAATTTCAAACTGCCTCGAATGAAGATATTCCCGCAATGCTGTACCATTTAAACTCGTCAAAAAGGTATTCATCACGATATATCCCAATCGTCCTCCATCTCGCAAACTCTCTATCGCAATTTGAAAGAACGGAATATACAAATCCGAATTACCGCATCGACACACTTCGAATTGTCGCATACGTTTTCGCGTCTCCTCAGGCAGATTTCGCCAACACACATACGGAGGATTACCCAATACCACGTCAAACGGCTCTATTCGTCCAAAATCAAATTCAAGGGTATCATGGGGTTCAAGATTAAAATCAAACTCCTCATCCTCTCCCTGCGAAAGGGCTAATAGTGATAACAATATCTTCGTTCGCTCTATCGAATACTCTTGAATATCTAACCCCAAAAGATTTTCATGAAAGATATGCGCATAACTATTCCCTGTCCGCTCATGCAGATATTCAGCCACATCCAGCAAGAACCCACCGCATCCGCATGCTATATCTGCAATTCGTATTGTATGCAACCTCTCCGTTGGCACATCATCCAAACACTCATGAATAATCCGTTGCCTGATATCTTTCGGCGTATACACCGAACCATTCACCACCCTATCTGATGGAGAAATAACAAACTCAAAACAGTTGACAAGAGTTTCAATTGTTATGGATGTAAAATCATGCTTTTGAATTATGTTTTGTAGTTCACTGAGTGAAGAATTTAAGTCTTCTTGAGACTCAATAATTAAATCTCTTATACGTGTATTATTTACAACATTAATCTCGTTATACTTTGCGTATAGCGAGACTAACATACGGTTTACAATATTCTCTTCTGTAATGCCGTATCGTTTAAAATATGAGACGATGAGAGATTTCAAAGATTATGTCGTAACGCATTACATAAATCCCAATGATACTCATACAACGAAAGCATTATTTCATTAAAGCTGCTATTCTTTTGAGCTATAGGACGAAGTTTATTTACTATATTCTCTAATTGTTCTACTTTCCAAGCTAACGCATATCTAGCAAGATTTAGATGCATTCGCTCTACCATATATTTTGCCTGGGTTGTTTTGCCATATATAACTCCTTCCTCATCTCGCTCAAAATGTTCATTAAAATCAACAGTACACGGATCAAGATAATTAGGACTATCGTCATCCCACTTCGCTCTATTCACATACGAGCAACAATAAACCAAGTTGTTATAATCATTTATCAACTCAGGATAGATGGACTCCGGTTTTATGTGATCTATTTGAAATGTTCTGCTCCCTCCAAATAATGTATCCAATACATGTGTATAACCGCAATGATTATTATAATCACTTGCCAAATATGGTTTATACGCAGAATATTTGGAGAACTGCTTTGTGCAGGTACGAACAGGTGCTTTATCTCGAAATAAATATTCCATACTACTTATTCTGCGAAATCAACAAATCAACTTTATCAATAAGAGCAGATAATTTATTCATACTTTCAGGTAACTTATACTCCGAGGGGACAACTGATTCTGCATGCAGGGACCTTTCAATAAAATTGTCCAGTTCTATCATTCTATCTGTCTCTACCGAATTTAATCCTTCTGCTCTTTTCTTCTCCAACAAGGCTGATAATTCTTTCTGAGCCTCATCAATGGACTTACGATACTTATTTATCTGCTCTTTTATCTTCTCGTAAAACTTCGCTTTTGCTTCAGGTTCACCACTATGCAACAAGTTTTTGAGATACACCACATTAACATCATCAGAACCTACTACAGCACCGTCATCGTGAGATGTTAACACAAAACATGGAAAAGCTGGACGTTGACGCTGATATTCATTCACCAATTCAGATCCTGTATACTTGACTGCGTATTTTATATCCACCTTGATGTCATTCAACAAAAAATCACTTACTATTGCATTAGGAGCTAATTCATCGATTTCTTGGATCATGTCCTCTAATTCTGACGCAGGGTATATACATACCACTTCCATCTCCGGAGCAGCATCCATATAATCTTTAAAATAATCCTGCTGCTCTTTCTCTTCGTCAATAAATAATACTTTGTATGCCATATATTTATCCATTATTTTGTTTATACTTAATCGGGAATTTTATCTGCATCGCAAATCCATATTGCGGTTTCATTATTTGCAACTGCGCATCATTGTCTGTGGCAACCTGTCGCACAATCCACATACCTAAACCGGTGCCTGTTTCTTCGCCATTACTATTTCTCTTCGTAGTAAAAAATGGTTTAAAAATATCATCTGGATTGGCAATGTCCGAACTTAATCCTGGTCCGCTATCCGCATAATCACAAATAATATATTTCTCAGTTGTAGTAAATTTAATTGATACTTCACGAGCCCTATCGTCACGAGAATACACAAATGCCTCCACGGAATTTGCAAATAGATTGTAGAAGATACTATCCAAATCTATCTCAAATATCCTCATCTGGACACCGGATATTCCTTCACATTCAAAACGGATACCACGCGTCTCAAAAACACCGCTCCACGTTTGCTTTAATGATTCAAAATAGGATGATAATTTCGTTAAAGGACGCTTTCGCTTATCACGCTTAATTACATTCGTAGCAAAACTCAACCAATTCTGCATCTTAGCATCAGTCTTCTTTGCATTTTCTATCAAGTAATATGGGTTGCGCCTTTCCTCTCTATCATCGAAAACAGATTCCGGAATTTTCTCTAAAAATAACTTTCGAATTTTATCATGCCTATCGTTTAACGCACTATATAATTTGTTCAAGTCGTGACCAAACGATGCCAACATCAGTCCTGTACTAGCTAATGCTCGAAGCAATTGCTGTTCCTCTTGTAATCTCCTGATTTCTTCTGCTTTTTGCTCGTTCAACGTAGCCAATAACTCTAAACGGTGCCTTTGTTCATCATCACTGCCATTGTCTTGGCTATCATCTCCGGTTCCCGTTGGCGCATCTTGTGGAGACCCAGATTTCCCGTTTCGCTTATTTTCCAAAATACGCTTTGCCAACAATTCAGCTTGCTCCATGTCTCGCCTTGCTCCATTTCGCTCCTTATCATAAGCATCACATTCTCGAGCAATAGCTGCACGATCATCCTCAAAGATATTAATAATTCCTTCAAGTATCTTTTCAAACAACACAAAGGTAGGATTCTCTTGCAATCCCTCACGACTTGACTTGTCATCAAAGTCTATATTAGTAAGACGTGAAATGGATATCGAACCGGCAACGTTCTCCACTTCTACGCGATAGCCTCCTTCTTTTTTTGCCACACCGGCAGGACTTTTTTGCTTTCGCGCTCCTAAGCCTAACCAATCGAACGAAGATGATCCTCTTTCACCATATGGACGAACACGGAAACCGTCACGGAATAGCTTTATACCACCAAATTTATCCAACCATTGTCCACGAAGTCCGTATGGATTGCGTTTATAAAAGAATCGCGCATCGTCAGCCTTATTAGACGATCTCTTTAAGAAATAAAATGTAAAATCAAATGCCCCTATGCGGGATAACACATCATAAACATCCATTCCCTTATAGCCGGGTACTAATTGAGCAAAACTCCGCTGAACTTCCCAATCTCCTCGTTCAAAGTCCTCTTTGCGATAGGGATAAGATTGTTGATGCTCACGTCGGAAGAAAGAAATAGGAATAGACTCCACATCATATTCACGACGGAATATCTTTATCACAACATTTTGATTGGCATCCGCATGAGCCTCAACCTTGTAATCATAGTCATCACAAAAGGCTGTTTCCACTTTCCCGTATTCATCCGGTTGGCGAGAAGCCACTACTGAAATAACATAGTCCGATTGTTCTACCGGTGGGACAAGCATCCCTAAGTCATCATACAATTGCTTTACCAAATCATCCGTCCAAACATCACGGAGTTGAGTAACACGTAAGATTGTACCATGATTGGATTTAGGATTCAGGCTCTCTTTTAATTGCTCCGGAAGATTCAACCGACTAATACATGTCATGAAATTATCCTTCGTACCTTCAATATCTGCATTGATTAAGTCTAATGTCCTGCTATCTACTTCGAAGTCATTCCAGTCAACATTCCAGACATATCCTGTATAGTCACTCTCCTCTTCATGAACTGCCGGATCATAGATCGTAATCATCTGACATCTCTGACCTAATTTGTCCAATGCAAAACGTCCAATGCCCTTTGCTCCTACTTTAATTCTTCCCTTTTGCGTTCGGAAATTACGAGCTTTATTGTCTGTACCTATTGTCATCCAATAATTCTCAATAATTTGACGTGTCATACCATCACCGTTGTCAACAATGTATAGTACCGCAGATGCCTGTTGAGCAGAAATTAGTTTATCAATCTCGTTCCTTTCTGCTGTTTGAGAGAGAACATAACAATCCTCCTCTTCCTCATAGACATGGTTCAAAAGAGATGAATCAATTCCAATCGAAATCAACTCGGAGAAGAACTCCTTAGATATCTTATCGCTAAAGACGGAATACCTATTGTCAATATATACCAAACCACACTCACTATCCGCATCGTACCCGTTCTTCACAAGTTCGATAATCGCTCCTTTTGCAGAAGCAACATTCTCTCGACCTATCAATCTGGCCGTGCGTGCTGATACCTTAAATGGTATTTTCATCGTATATTCCTTTCTTACTCGCCAAAATGTTAACTTTTAAATACTTTTTGTATTAACAATACATATTTCAGCGCACAAAGGTACAACTTTTTGCTAAGATAAGCAAGAAAAAAATGCAGAATTTGGTGTTTGGAGGGCAGAAAGAAGAGAAAAATCGCTTTCGGCGATTTTTCTCAGAATGGAAGTTCATTTGTCGGTCATCGCTCAATCGGGATTATTTTTAGCCACTCAAGATACCATTTTCTTTATCCTCGTTGTTGATTCGCTTGCCGGAATCGCGGCGTTGCGTACCGAAATCGAGGTTGCAATGGAAGTTGAGAATGAGCATCTGGCGGAACAACGTATCCCGCGTCTGCACGTACTCCATAAAGACGGCGTGAAAGCGGCTTACGAAGCGGCACTCGGTTACAATCATGCCTTCGTGGAGATTCTGGACGACCTCACCGAAAGCGGCGAATTGTACGTACCGAAACAATATACCGTGACGTTCGTTGATATGGATGACCGCTGGATTGAGACACAGGTTATCAACGAAGGCGATGCCGCAACCGCGCCCGTTGACCCCGAACAAGAGGGACACACGTTCATCGGATGGGACAAGACCTTCGACAACGTGACCGGAGACCTGACCGTGAAAGCCTCCTTCAATGTTCTCAGTTACACCGTAAGCTTCGTCGATTGGGATGACAAGGTACTCAAATCCGATGAAGTGACTTACGGCACAGCCGCCACACCGCCCGATGACCCCGAACGCGAAGGATATATCTTCAAAGGATGGGACATCAGTTTCAAGTATATCACCGGCGAGACGACCGTCAAAGCCGTCTATGAAGCCAAGACCTACACCGTGACGTTCCTCGACCGGGATGCCACCGAACTGCTCAAAGAGACAGTGCAGGAAGGCGGTGACGCCAAAGGACCGGAAACGAACCCCGAACGCGAAGGATACGACTTCATCGGATGGTCCAAACCCATCACCGGCATCACGGGAGACCTGACCGTCATCGCACAGTATGAGAAAGCCAAAGAGCACTTTACCGTCACGTACCTCGACTGGAACGGCGACGAACTCTACACGGAGGATGTCATCGAAGTTGAGGACGCGAAAGGACCGGCTACCAACCCGACACGCGAAGGCTACACCTTCACCGGATGGTCCAAACCGCTGACCCACGTAACAGGCAATATGATTGTAGTGGCGCAGTACGGCGTACCTTCCGGGACGGAAGATGTCTCCGCAGACGGCACACAGAGCCGCAAACTCCTTATCAACGGCGTTCTCTACATCGAGCATAACGGACGACGCTACGACACCACAGGCAGAGTAGTGCAGCGGTAAACCAATCCCCTGCACAACATACGCCAATCAGCGGAGGTGCCGACCGGTACCGCCGCTGATTGTTTAACACCAATCGGTCATTTGAATTTGGACTGCGAAGGGGAGTTTTTTTGTCAATATTATCGGCGTTCTCATTCATTCGTCTTTCATTCGTCTTTCATTGCCTGTTCACAAAGTGCCTTCATCCCTTTATTCATCGGTTACGCGAGCGCTTTTTTTCAGAAGAATCTGTTCCGTAATAGCGACATTCTTACATTAATCCAAATGCGTGGCATGGATTTTGCGGACAAAAGGCAGATGAAGCGGCTGATATACATAGCGGTTGCCCTGTTGGCGGCAATGACCGCGCTGGCTAACGGCAGAGACTCGTGCCTGTTCCGCGTGGTGGACGGCGACACGGTGTACTCAGTGTACCTCCACGAGGTCTGGGTCTATCCGCCGTTGCGGTTCAAGAACAAGAAACAGGAACGTTTCTACTGGCGCACGGTGAGGGACGTGAAGAAATGCCTGCCGTATGCGAAGATGATTACTCGGGACATGGCGTATGCGGACAACGAATTCGCCGGACTGCCCGATGACAAGAGTCGCAGAAAATGGTGGAGACGGTTCGAGCATCAGCTGTTCAAGAAATACGAGAAGGACTTCCGGGGCATGTACGCCAGCCAGGGACTGATGCTCATGAAACTGATGGACCGCGAGACCGACCGCAGCAGTTATGAACTCATCAAACGCTACAAGGGCAAGGCTTCCGCCGATTTTTGGCAGTTCGTCGCTCGCCTCTTCAAGAACGACCTCAAAGAGGAATACGATGCCTTAGACCGCGACCGTATAACCGAGCGAGTCATACGCTTGGTCGAAGCAGGGCAATTATGACAAATGTTTTTGCGGGAATCAAAATGTCGCTGTATCTTTGCGCGGGAAAGAATAGCTGAAAAAACACAAATGGAAGCGACAGGAATCATCCCCGCCCGTTGGGCAAGTAGCCGTTTTCCGGGTAAACCGTTGGCGGTCATCGGTGGCAAACCGATGATTCAGCGCGTCTATGAACAGGCGCGCAAAGCGCTACAACGCGTCGTAGTGGCTACGGACGATATACGAATCCTTGACTGCGTGCGGGGCTTCGGAGGCGAAGCCGTTATGACACGCACCGACCACCGCTGCGGCACGGAAAGGTGCCTCGAAGCGTTCGACAAGATGAAGAACGACCCGAACAGCCCGTGGTACGAACACTTGCACAACCTCCCGGACACGGAGATTGTTGTGGTGAATATTCAGGGCGATGAACCTTTTATACGACCCGAGCAGATTACCTCGCTCTGCGGACTGTTCACCGCATCTTCCACGGAGATTGCCACACTGGTCAAACCGTTTCATAAGACCGACAGTTGGGAGGCTTTGTGCAATCCGAATACCCCGAAAGTGGTGTTCTCCGAGACGGATCACCGTGCACTGCTCTTCTCCCGTTCGGTCATACCTTATCTGCGCGGCATACCGGAAAGCGAATGGCTACAACACGAGCGGCATTACGGTCATATAGGCATGTATGCTTACCGCGGGGATGTGCTCCGCAGGATTGTGGCATTGCCGCCCTCTGCGGCGGAACAGGCGGAGAGTCTGGAGCAGTTGCGTTGGTTGGAGCACGGTCTGACCATTCGCGTAGCGGTTAGCGCCTGGTCTTCTCTCGGCATTGACACTCCCTCCGACCTCCCTATCGCCGAATCCTACCTCAAACTAATTGATAATTGATAGTTGATAATTGATAATTGAAACCCTAAACTCATTAACCAAAATAAACCAATTCAACAACCTATAAACTTATAAACCCCTAAACTCATAAACCAATAAACTCATAAACTAATCTCAACCACCTATAAACTTATAAACTTCTAAACTCATAAACCAATCATGAACCACCCACTCCCAACTCCCCACATCGGGGCACAATACGGCGAAATAGCCAAGACAGTTATTATGGCGGGCGACCCTTTGCGCGCCAAGTTTATGGCGGAGCATTTCCTTGACAATGCACGCCAGATTAACAGCATACGCGGTATGCTCGGTTTCACGGGAACCTACAAAGGCAAAGAGGTGAGCGTGATGGGGCACGGAATGGGTATTCCCTCCATCGGCATCTACACCTACGAGTTGTACAATTTCTATGACGTGGAAACAATTATCCGTGTGGGCAGTGCAGGCAGTCTCCGCGAGGATCTGAAGATTGGTGACCTCGTCATTGCTATGGGCAGTTGCACCAATTCGAACTACGCCATGCAGTACGAACTCCCCGGTACCTACGCACCCATAGCCGACTTCGATCTCTGTCGCCGTGCAGCGGAAGCCTGCGAGCGTTTCGGATATAACTACCGCGTCGGCAATGTCTTCTCCTCCGACACGTTCTACACCGAGAACGCCCATAACGATAAGTGGATTAACATGGGCGTGCTGTGCATCGAAATGGAGGCACCCGCTCTGTATATGAACGCCGCTCGCGCCGGAAAGAAAGCGCTGGTCATCTGCACTATCTCCGACCATATCCTCACGGGAGAAGTCACGAGTGCCGAGCAGCGCCAGACCTCCTTCACCCACATGATGGAAGTCGCCCTTTCCCTGCTGTAAATCATAAATTTGAAATTTGAAACCATAAATCATAAACTATAAACCATAAACTCTCAACTCCCCAACTTCTTTCAACTTTCAACTATCAACTATCAACTATCAACTTGCGCCATCCCCTCTCCATACTGCCCCTCCTCCTCGTATTGCTCCTGACGGCATGCAATACGGCGAAGTTCGTACCCAAAGGACAGTACCTGCTGAACAAAACGCATATCGTGGTCAACGGCACAAGGGAGGTGGAGCCGAACGAGCTGAAAGACTATCTCAAGCAAACCAACAACACGGAGATATTGGGTTTCTGGAAGCTGCAACTTGACATCTACAACACGGCGCCGACCGACACAACGAAGAAGATCAACCGTTGGTGGGCGGGCGTGGCGCACCGAATGGGAGAGGCACCGGAGGTCTATGACCCCGTTCTGGCAGAAGCCAGCCGCATCGAACTGACCAAAGCCATGCAGAGCAAAGGGTATTTCCTCTGTCGGGTGGACACCTCCCTGCGCTATAGGAAGAAACGTAAGGTGGAGATGACCTACAGGATTGAAGCGGGTGAACCCTACCGCATACGCCGTCATACCTACTCTCTTCCCGAGTCGGAGGACCTGCGTACAACGGCCGAAGATGTGCGGCACACCCTGATTCACGACGGTGACTGCTTTGATGTCGGTGTATTAGACAGCGAGCGCAACCGCATAGCGAACCGGATGCGGCGCATGGGGTACTACCACATGCACAAGGACTACCTTAGTTATGCCGCGGACAGCACGGTCGGTACCAAGCAGGTGGACGTGGAGATGCGGATGGCGAAGCAGGTCGGCGAGATGAGCGACGAGGACCGCCAGCGGCTGTTCACACGCTACACTATACGGCACGTTTGCTTCCACACCGATTATAATCCTGCGCATATACCCGACTCCGCAGTGCTCTACAAGGAAGAAGGGGATGGATATGAATATACGTGGATAGGGCAACCCCTGATGCGCCCCTCGGCACTGCGACACAACTGCCGCATCCGACCGGGCGAACTGTACAACGAAAGACATCTCGAACAGACCTATGAGATGCTGAACCAGATGGGGATTGTGCGCTACGTGGAGATAACCTTCGAGGAGACAGGTAACGACTCGCTGGACTGCCATATCGTGATGTCAAGAGGCAAACTGAACTCCATTTCCGCCGAACTGGAAGGTACGTATTCCAATGGCGACTGGGGCGTTGCAGCGGGACTGGGTTACACCAACCGCAATCTGTTCAGGGGGGCGGAAGAACTGCAAGTGGGAGTGAACGGCAGTTACGAATGGCGAGCCAACGGAGGACGAGCCATAGAGGCGAAAGCTAACGCCTCATTAGCCTTTGCCAACCACCTCAAAGTGGCGGCGGGATACCACTACCAGACACGTCCCGAAGAGTTCACACGGAACATAGCCAATGCCTCGTTAGGTTACCGGCTGCCGCAACTGACTCCGGGATGGACCCACTTCTTCAATTTCGTGGATCTCAGTTACGTCTATCTGCCGTGGATGAGCGACGAATTCCGTAACCGCTTCATCACCAACCAGAACCCGCTCAAGTACTCCTACGAGGATCACTTCATCGAAGCCATCAACTATAGCTGCCGCTACTCAGGTTACAACCGCCTCCAACCCAAACGCTCGTATATGACTTTCTACGGTTATGCGGAAACAGCGGGCAATGCGTTTTATGGTGCAAGCAAGCTCTTCCTCGACTTGCCCGAAGACGGTACCTACAAGATTGGCAAGGTGGCTTTCTCGCAGTACGTCAAGTTGGATGCCAACTTCACCTACAACCAGATTATTACCGAGAAGCACCATATAGCCTGGCACGCTGCCGCGGGAGTGGCTGTTCCTTACGGCAACTCGCAGTCTATACCGTACGAGAAACGGTACTTTGCTGGCGGCAGTAACCATGTGCGCGGATGGACGGCAAGAACATTAGGACCGGGTGCCTACCACGGGGACGGTACGCGCATCGACTATGACAACCGCGCAGGCGATATCCATCTGGACCTGAACGTGGAATACCGGTGGAGGGTGTGGAACTTCATCGAACTGGCGGCTTTCACGGATGCCGGCAATATATGGACCATCCGCGAGTATGACAGCCAGCCGCACGGAGCGTTCCGCCTTAACGAGTTCTACAAGCAGATTGCTTGGAGCTACGGTGCAGGAGTCCGACTGGACTTGAGTTTTTTGATATTCCGGGTGGACTTGGGTTTCAAACTCTATGACCCGGGACATATCTATTACGACCAAAAGCAGTGGCGTACAGCCGACTGCTGGAAAGCGAGTGAGGATATGGCGGTGCACTTTGCCATCGGCTATCCGTTTTAACCCTGAAGAAGATGCTGAAGACTTGTTACATAGCGGATATACTGGAAGCCGGTTGTGACGAAGCGGGCCGTGGTCCGTTGGCGGGAAGCGTCTTTGCTGCCGCGGTCATACTGCCGGCAAAGAAGAAACTGGGTAAGGGATGGGAACGGCTGAACGACTCGAAGCAACTGACGGAACATGAACGCTATGCCTTGCGACCGTTCATAGAGGAAGAGGCGTTGGCGTGGGCGGTTGGCGAAGTGACGGCGGAAGAGATTGACCGCATCAATATACTGCAGGCGGCGTTGCTGGCAATGCACCGCGCTTTGGAGAAACTGCCCGTACAGCCGCAGCATATCATTGTGGACGGGAACAAGTGGAGACCTTACGGCTTTCCTGCCGTTCCTGCACACACGGTGGTGAAAGGCGATGGTAAGTACCTGTCGATAGCCGCAGCGTCCATACTGGCAAAGACCTATCGCGATGACTACATGAACCGTCTGCACGAGGAGTACCCGCAGTATCACTGGGACACGAACAAAGGTTACCCCACCGCGGCGCACTATGCCGCGATACGGCAGTACGGCATCACGCCCTATCACCGCCGCTCCTTCAACCTGAAACTTGAAACCTGAAATCATAAATTTGAAACTTGAAATTTGAAATTTGCAATTTGAAATCATAAACCATAAACCATAAACCATAAAACTATGAACAATCAAGAACAGTCCCGCAAGAAAAGCGGGTGCATGAAATGGATTATTATTTTCATTGTAGCTTACATCGTCTGCTCCATCTTGTCGGGACTCTGGTTAGGCAAGATGTTCTCATCGGGCGCAACACTTGAGAAGAACACCGTCTATGTACTGCGTATGAAAGGGACGCTGGTTGAGCAGGGACAAGAAAACAATCCTTTCGCCTCGCTCATGGGCGATATGCCCGGCTATAACAAAAGCGAGGTGGTAGGCTTGGACGACCTGCTGCACAACATCCGCCTCGCTAAGGAGGACGACAAGATCAAAGGTATTCTCCTGCAAGACGGCGGTATGCTGATGGGTTTTGCTTCGGCTAAAGCACTGCGTGACGCTTTGTCGGATTTCAAAGAGTCGGGCAAGTTCCTTGTTGCCTACGCCTCCCACTATTCGGCTACCAACTACTACGTGGCGTGCGTGGCGGACAGTGTGTTCGTCAACCCCACAGGAACGGTGGATTGGAACGGTCTGAGTGCGGAGAAGATGTATTTCAAACGTCTGTTGGACAAGCTGGGTGTGGAGATGCAGGTGCTGAAAGTGGGTACGTTCAAGTCCGCCGTCGAACCGTATATCCTGACAGGTATGTCGGATGCGGACCGTCGTCAGACCAAGCAGTATGTGGACGGACTGTGGAACGAACTGGTGCAAGGTGTATCGGAGAGCCGCCACATCAGCGCGGAAAACCTGAATAGCTATGCAGACCAATATATGGGGCTGCAACCCGCCGAGACCTATGTGGAGAACGGACTGGCAGACCGTCTGGCTTATACGGAAGACATCGATTCACTGCTGATACGCCTGACCGGCACGGATGACTACAACAAGATTTCCACCTCCGCACTGGCAACGATTACGGCTGACACCAAATCGTCTGACAACAAGATTGCCGTTCTCTACGCCGAGGGTGAGATCACCGACAGTGAAGGCAGCGGCATTGTCGGTACAAAGATGGTTAAAGAAATACGCAAGATCCGCAAGAACGATGATGTGAAAGCGGTTGTTCTGCGCGTGAACAGCCCGGGCGGCAGCGCGGACGCAAGCGAACAGATTTGGCACGCCGTACAGACCCTTCGCGAAAAAGGAATACCCGTAGTCGTTTCGATGGGCGACTATGCGGCAAGCGGAGGCTACTACATCTCCTGCGGCGCTGATTATATCTACGCCGAACCCGGTACACTGACCGGCTCGATAGGCATTTTCGGTATGGTTCCCAATGTGAACAAAGTGCGCGACAAGATTGGACTGGACATCGACGGTCTGAAGACCAACCGCCACTCCGACCTGCAGACCAACGCACTACTCAAAGGGATGGACACAGAAGAGCGGGCAATGATGCAGCAGATGGTGGAGCGCGGGTATGACCTGTTCACACGCCGATGCGCGGAAGGTCGTCATACCACGCAGGACGAAATAAAGACCATCGGCGAAGGACGCGTATGGCTCGGCAAAGACGCTATAGGTATCGGACTGGTGGATACTCTCGGCGGTATGAACGAAGCTGTTGCCAAAGCCGCTGAACTTGCTGGTATAGACGATTACGAGTTGAAGTACTATCCCGCACGGAAAGATATTTACACGCAGTTGATGGAGGCGTTCGACAATACCACCGACGAGGAAAAACTCATTATGAAGATGAAGGAACTCTGCTCGCAACCGCGTGTGATGACCCTCATGCACTTCCCTGTCATCCGCTGATTGATTCCGTCGTTACATGAACCTGCTCAGCAACATATTGTACGCGCCGCTCTCGTGGCTCTACGGACTGGGCATCGGCATACGCCACCTGCTCTACGACATCCATATCCTGCATAGCAGGGAAGTGGATATACCCACTGTCTGTGTAGGTAATCTGGCAGTGGGGGGAACGGGCAAAACGCCCCAGATTGAGTGGCTTATACGGCATCTCAGCCCGCAATACAAGGTAGCAGTACTCTCACGCGGCTACCGCCGACGCTCACGGGGATTCGTTCTGGCGGACGAACATAGTACCGCGAACGAACTGGGAGACGAGTGTATGCAGTTGCATCGCAAGTTCCCGCAGGTACCTGTTGCCGTCTGCAAAAACCGTATTGAGGGGATTGAGAAACTGCGCAGGCATTGTCCTGACGTACAGGTCGTACTATTGGACGATGCCTATCAGTACCGCCGACTGCGTTGCGGGTTCTATATCCTGCTGACTACGGCGGACAGGCTGTATATAGACGACAGACTGATGCCTCTCGGTCGGTTGCGCGATTTCACACGACAGAGCCAGAAAGCCAATGCAGTTATTGTCACCAAGTGTCCCGACACCATGACGGCTATTGACCGGAGGGTTATAGCCAACCGTCTGCAACTGCCTGCCTACCAGAACCTGTTCTTCTCCGGCATTCAGTACCAGCCCCTACCCGCTTTCCGGCACGCTGTTCTGCTGACAGGTATCGCCCGACCCGAATACCTCGCGGAATACATCGGACAGCATTCGGAAGGGACTGTCAACCATCTCTCATGGCCTGACCACCACCGCTTCTCTGCATCGGACATCCGTCACATAACCGAAGCTACTCAGCAGGCGGATTATGTCTTCACCACAGAGAAAGACTATGCGCGCCTGCAGGCAATGGAACTGCCCGACAGCCTGCAGAAGAAACTCTACCCTATCGAAATCAACGTACGGCTCTCGGACGAGCAACTGCTCGCTGAACAACTCAAACACTATCTTCATCTATGCATATAATACGCCTGCTTGCCCGATTCATACCGCCATACAAATGGAAAGTGGTGCTGAACTTCCTGTTCAACCTGCTCTCCACCGTCTTGTCGCTGTTCTCGTTTGCCACTATCATTCCCGCTCTGCAACTGCTTTTCGGTATCAGTGAAACGCAAGCGGTCTATACACCGCTGACCGACGGGATGGCGCTTCAGGATATGGCAGATGCGGTCAAGGGCAATGTGTATTACTACCTTCAGCAGATGATGGATGTACGCGGCGCGGGGTATGTCCTGTTCATATTGGGTTTGTTTCTTGTAGTGACGACCTTCCTCAAATGCCTGACGGCATGGCTCGCCAACTTCTATATGGTTCCCATCCGCACAGGCGTATTGCGGGACTTGCGCACAATGCTTTACAACAAGGTCGTCTCTCTGCCTATCGGTTTCTTCACGGAGGAGAAAAAAGGCGATGTGATGTCGCGTATGACCAACGATGTGAACGAGGTGGAAGCGTCCATTATGTCCACGTTGGACATAATCTTCAAGGATCCGCTGATGATTATCATCTATCTGGCAACGCTGTTCTTCCTCTCGTGGCAACTGACTGTCTTCGTACTGGTTCTACTGCCTTTGGTTGGTCTGCTGATAGGGCGCATTGGGCGTTCGCTCAAGCGCACATCAACCCTCGGACAGGAGCAGACAGCCGACCTGCTGACGCAGATTGAAGAAACGCTCGGAGGATTGCGGGTAGTGAAAGCCTTTAACGCCGAAGACAAACTGCGCAAACGCTTTGCACACGCTGCCGATACCACACGCCGCACGTTCAACCGCATCAATCGGCGTTACTACCTTGCGCACCCCGTGAGCGAGTTCCTCGGAACGGTGATGATTGCTGTCCTGCTCTGGTACGGAGGCGGTCTGATACTGAGCGAACATTCAACCATTGATGCCGCCACGTTCATCTACTACCTCGTCATTTTCTACAGCATCATCAATCCGTTCAAAGACTTGAGCAAAGCCTCTTACAGTGTACGTCGCGGTCTGGCGTCACTGGATCGCATTGACAGGATTCTGAACACGCAGTCCAATATAACCGAACCTGCCAAGCCCCTGCCGTTGCAGGCGTTTGAAAAGGAAGTGCGCTACGAACATGTCACGTTCGCTTATCAATCCGGACGCCCCGTGTTGCACGATATTTCTCTGACTATCCCCCGTGGCAAAATGATTGCCCTCGTAGGACAATCAGGAAGTGGCAAGACCACGATGGCAGACCTGCTGCCACGTTTCTACGACGTGAACGAAGGACGCATATTGATTGACGGCAAGGACGTAAGGGATGTGCTCACGTATGACTTGCGCGCACTGATGGGCAATGTCAATCAGGAAGCCATCCTCTTCAACGACACGTTCTACAACAACATCACCTTCGGTGTGGATACCTCCCAACCGGCTCCTGACGGCGGAACATGGCAGGAGGCAGTGGAGAAAGCCGCACGAATAGCCAATGCCCACGACTTCATCATGGCGACACCCGACGGGTATCAGACCACCATCGGCGACCGCGGTAGCCGTTTGTCGGGCGGACAACGGCAACGCATATCCATTGCACGAGCCATCCTCAAGAACCCGCCCATACTCATCCTCGACGAGGCAACCTCGGCTCTTGATACCGAAAGCGAGCAACTGGTACAGGAGGCATTGGAACACTTGATGCAGGACCGGACGACGTTGATAGTGGCGCACCGCCTGAGTACCATACGTCATGCCGACCTCATATGCGTCCTCCACGAAGGACAGATAGTGGAACAGGGCAGACACGAAGAACTTCTTGCCCTCAACAGATATTACCGCAAACTAGTTGAAATGCAAAACACTAAATAAACAGCCTTTGGGCATAATTTTTGCAAAGATTTGTTGTTTTTTGAAACTCAGATACATCCATACAATACACAGACAAAGTTTCCCCGATATGAAAACAAAGATTCTATTTTTCTGCTTGTTGCTGACTGTTACGGCATCAGCGCAATATGTTGTTACCGGCAAAGTGGTCAATGCTACATCAGGTGACCCCGTAGAACTGGCTACGGTACGCCTCTTTCAAGATACCGTGATGATTCAAGGGACGCAGGCGGACTTGGACGGCACATACTATATCCAGCGTGTACAGGAAGGACAGTTCCGCGTGGTCGTTTCCGCCATCGGTTATGAGGAAAAGGCGGTCAGCGTGGAAGTGAGCGAAAAGAAAGGCGGTGCTGCCAAAGTGGTCACCGTCCCTACGGTACGCCTGCAGGAGATGGTGCAGAAACTGGGTGAAGTGGATGTAAAAGGTAAGGCTGCCGAGATGGTCGTGAAGGGGGACACGATTGAGTACAACACCGCCGCCTATAAGGTCAACGAGAACGCTATGGTCGAAGACCTGCTCAAGAAGATGAACGGCGTGGAAGTGGACAAGGAAGGCAATGTGACCGTCAACGGCGAAAAGATAACGGGCGTACGCATTGACGGCAAGAAGTTCTTCGGCGATGACGTGCAGTCGGCCACCAAGAACGTACCCGCAGAAATGATTGAAAAGATACAGGTGATTGACGAGAAGTCGGAGACCGCCAAGATGACCGGCTTTGAGGACGATGAGACAGAACGTATCATCAACCTGACACTCAAGGAGAACCGAAAGAAAGGCGTGTTCGGCAACTACAATCTTGGTGCGGGTGCCGATATGGTGACGCAGAACGAAGGCTGGTTCAACTACGGCGACCCTGCATACGGCAAAACGGCAGGCGATCGCACACGACATTTCTTCGAAGACGATTTCCGCTATACGGCGGGAATATTCACCAATATCCTTGCAGGCGAAAGCCAGACAACCGTCATCGGTAGTGCCAACAACACCAACGACATCCGCTCGGGACGCGGAAGAGGCTTTTTCGCAGGAAGCAACAACTCCGGCATCACGTGGAGCGAGAACATAGGCGTAAATACCAACATCGACCTCAACAAGAACCTCAAGAAGATTGACAGCGAAACCTCAATGGCATTCGGTGGAGATGGAACACTCAACCATTCATACAACACCACCACATCCGCTGCCACCAAAGACAGTTATTCGGGCGACGAGACCTACCATAACCTTGACTCGACCGACAAACGCAACTGGGCATGGGACGTGCAGGCGCGCCTCGAACTGGAATACCAGATTGACACGCTCAACAAGATTATCTTCCAGCCCCGCTTGAACTACACCAACAAGCGTTCAGACGGCTATTCGGCATACAACTACTGGCGCCTTTCAGATAGCACACAGATGAGCGACGGCTATCAGAACCGCTACTCCAATTCGGATGAGATAGGTGCACGCCTCCGCGTCATCTATAACCACAAGTTCCTACGCCCCGGACGGTCCATCACCCTCAACGGCAACGCGCAGTTTACCGGCACTAAGGGAAAAACCAATACCTACGCATACGACAATCTCGGTGACAGTGCCAAAGTGGACCAATACACCAACTCGGGCAGCGATGCGGTCAATATGCGTCTGCGCGCTTCTTACGTGGAACCCATCTACGGCAAGAGCCACTATTTGGAAACGACCCTGATGTTCGCTACTAACCTGCGTGAAAGCAACAAGGACCAGTACGACAACGACCTTGCCTCGGGGGTATATACTTTCAGCAACGACTATTCCAACCGTCTGTCCAACCGCTTCTACCAGGAAGCTGTCGGACTGAACTACCGCTTCATCAACAACAGCCTTGACCTGACAGCAGGTGCACAGTTCAACCCGTCGCAGACACGCAACCTGACCTACTACGGCAATACACTCCACCGCGACACCACCATCTACGCTTGGAACTGGAGCCCTAATGTGCGCCTCAAATACAAACTCGGCAAGAAAGAGTTCGCCCGTATCTTCTATCGCGGCACGAACACCCAGCCTTCCATCACTCAGATGGAACCGGTGCGCAACAACTCGGACGCGATGAACGAGACCGTAGGTAACCTCGGACTGCGTCCTGCCTTCCAGCACTCCATACACGGTATGTACTCCAAGTTTGAAGCAGAGAAGTTCTGGAGCCTGATGACCGGCTTGCACGGCAACGTGACCCAAGATGCACTGGTCAACAACTCCATCTATGACGAAACGGGCAAACTCTACCAGCAGACCGTCAATGCCTCCGGCACGCCGTGGGACGTGAGTGCCGACCTGATGTTCAACACCCCGTTTGCCAACAAACTGATGCAGTTCCATACCCGCACCGAAATAGGTTTCAACCAGCGGCTTGCGTACATCAGCCGTGAAGGAACATCATCGGTGATTGAGAAATGGATTGACCAGAATACATTCGGACTGGGCGAAGAGAGCAGAACAGGCAACCTCCGTTTCAGCGAGAGTCTGACTCTCCGTATGACACACGACATAGTGGATGTCGGCATAGTGGGAAGCGTCCGCTATTCACGCACGGAGAACAACCTGACCGCCAATTCGGTGACGAACGTGGTGGACTGGACGGTGACAGGCGACATACAGCTACATCTGCCCAAGTCATGGAACATATCCGCCGACTGCGGCTACACGGCACGTTACGGCTATACGGGACTGACCGATGTGAACGAGATTCTGCTCAATGCCTCCATTGACAAGACATGGAACGCCGCCACCCTTTCGCTCAAGGCGTTCGATATACTCCACCAGAAAAAGAACATCGTCCAGACCATCGGCGAGAACTATGTCAGCTATCAGAAAGCCAACACCCTGCCGACCTATTTCCTGCTGACCTTCACGTACAAGTTCAACCGTATGGGTGACCTGAAAGCCAAAGGAATGGGAGGCTTTATGCAGGAGATGATTGAATCGGGAGCCAGTGCCTCCCCGAGTCGGATGCCGATGGGACCACCCCCTATGCTACGGTAACTGACCTTGTCCAAAGGTAGTCCATAGTTGACTGCAATATAATAAACTGAAACGATAGATAACCAATTACTCAATGATATGAGATTCAGAAGCATAGCAGGCGTCCTTGCAGCCGTTTTACTGATGGTTTGCGCCTGCAACAAACCCTCGAAAGCAGACATCATGCGGCAACAGATGCGCGAGAAAGACAGTCTGGAATATGTGCAGGCACTCCGTACCCGCGCCTATTCGGACTCCCTGCTGCAAGTACTTCTGCCTGAAGTGGACCCGCTGCTAAAGAACTTTCAGTACGAGAAAGACAGCGCCTACGAGGACAACGGACACTATGTCCATAAACTTCTGCGCACGGACAAGAACACCTCCCGCAACTACCTGCAGGCCTACGTGACCGACGACCGCCGCCTGACCCTGCAGAGTTACTACTACGGCCCGAAGGCGATGGACCAGCACGGCGTGCGCCTGACATTCGACGAAGGCTACGTGGAAGCGGAAGGCACGAACCACCGCTTTGAGGCGGAAGGAGTGCACGAGGTGCTGACCATCCCCGAAGCGGACGCCCTGCGGCTGCTGGAGCAAATAGCGTCCCACACGGAAAGCCGGATGCAAGTGCGCCTGCTGGGCAAGAGCGAGCAAGTGTATTACCTGCAACAGAACGAGAAACTGGCACTGGCAGACACCTACCGGCTGGCCGTACTGATGAGCGACATCAACACCCTTGAACACGCCATCCGCGTAAGCGACAAGCAGATAGAGAAATACCAGACAAAACAGGCATCACGGAACCAGAAAGCCAGCGCCTCCGCCCCATCCATAGACGACAGCCGCAACCGCATGACACGCCCCCGCGTCAAACGCCCGGCATCGTGCAAGCCGCTTCGCATGAAAGCGCAAGGCAGCCAGTCGGTAGGGGACAAGAACATCGCTCCGCGCGGACTGCTCATCCTTGCCAACTTCAAGGACGTGCGCTTCCGCGAGGAGAACGACCACGACGGCTTTGACTCACTGGTAAACGCCGTGAAATACACCTACCAGGGCGCCACAGGAAGCACACGCGAATACTTCCGCGCGCAGTCGGACGGTCAGTATGTGCCTGATTTTGACGTGATAGGTCCGGTTGAACTGCCCCACGAGATGGCTTATTACGGCGCGAATGATGAAGGCGGTTACGACAACAACACAGGCGATTTTGTGATGGACGCCGTCGCCAAAGCTGACACGCTGGGCGTGGACTACACCCTGTATGACCACAACCACGACGGATTCATCGACTTCGTGTACATCCTATTCGCAGGTTTCTCGGAAGCGGACAAACACATATCCAACGCCATCTGGCCGCACAACTGGGACATGATGAGCAACTTCTACTACGGCTACACCGCGCAGAAGGAGTATTACTACAACTCGGAAAACGACTATCTGCTGCCCCGCTACGACGGGCTGCAACTCAACGACTACGCTTGCTCCGCCTGTCTGCGTCCTGACACCACACGGGCGGGGATAGGCACGTTCAGCCACGAGTTTGGGCACGTATTGGGTCTGCCGGACTACTATCCGCCGCAAGACGCGAATTACAGCCAGATTAATCCCTACTCGCCCGGTTCGTGGTCGATAATGGGCTACGCCTGCTACAACAACAACGGCAAGACACCGTGCAACTACTCGGCATTCGACAAGTACTTCCTCGGCTGGCTGACCCCCTCCATCCCCAAGCACGGAGAGACCATCCGGCTGGAAGCCGACAACAAGAGCGCCTACATGGTGACCCGCGACGGTCTGACACCTCCCAACGGCGCGGAAACGGCAGACACGGTTTACTACATAGAGAACAGGCAATACAAGGGCTGGGACCTCTACCTCCCCGGACACGGACTGCTGATATGGCGGGTGATATACAACGAAGACGACTGGTATGAGAACTCGCCCAACAACATCGAGTCGGTAGGATACACCCTTGTGACCGCCTCGGGAGAAACGCCTTACACCACCGCGACCATGGGCGGCGGGCGCGAAGACGTCCCCTACCCCGGTTCGGAAAGCGTGCAGTCGGTGAAACTGTTCAACCGGTACGAACTGCGCCAAATAGAAGAAACAGACGGCGTGGTGACATTCCGCTTCATCGACCTGACAAAACCCTATACCGAAACCGGCACAGACGAGATGACACAACGCGCGCCATCCAACAAATACATGCAGGACGGGCGCATGTACATCCACCACCAAGGCCGCCACTACGACCTTATGGGCAACACGATTCGTTAAACTATCCATCAGAAGGCAATGAGCATCTACCGCCGCCAACAAATGCGCATCATACTGGCTGACATCGTGTCCGCCGAACTGGTGTGGCTGCTGTTCCTGCTCTTCCGCTGGATAGTGTACGAAGGCAAGGTGATGTCGGTGGAGGGAGTGCTGATTCCGGCATTCGACTTCCACAGGCCCCTTGTGCTGTACCCGCTCGGGTGTCTGGCCGTCTATTATTTTTCGGGTTACTACCTTCATCCTTTCCGCCGTTCGCTATCCAAGGAGTTCCTGACCACCTTTATCAGCGCTGTGGTTATCTCACTGGGTGCATTCTTCATTATCGTAATTGACGACCCCGTAAAAGAGTACCAGCGTTATTTAGTGTCACTCGGTGTGCTGTTTACTTTGCAGTTCTGCATCAGTTACATATGCCGGCGGGTGGTCGGTTGGTTCAGCAGACGGTACCATGTACGGGAGGACATCATCGTCATAGATCCGCCTGCAGGAGATGAAGCGGAACTGTACAGGCAGATACGTGATGCCTACCCTACCGGCAAACCTATTTATATCCGTCCCCGAGTCTATGACTTACTGACGGGTGCGGCACAAATCAGGACACTGGACGGAGAGGCACTGGTGTGCATCACCGACCTCAATATGACCGATTCGGAAGTATGCTTCAAACGCGCATTCGACATTGCCGCCTCCGTTGTATGCCTGACGATGCTCGGTCCTTTGTATCTTGTCCTGTCAGCCTTGGTATGGTGGTCGTCAAAAGGTCCCGTGTTCTACATTCAGGAGCGTATCGGACTACACGGACATCCGTTTAAGATATACAAGTTCCGTACGATGATTGAGTCGGCAGAGGAGGGGTTGCCGCAACTGAGCCACAAGGACGACAACCGCATCACCAAGATAGGCCACTGGATGCGCAAGTACCGTCTTGACGAACTGCCGCAGTTATGGAACGTACTCAAAGGCGATATGTCTTTCGTCGGTCCGCGTCCCGAACGACCGTACTTTATTAACCTTATTGAGCAGCAGGCGCCGTACTACTGTTTGCTCTATAAGATTCGTCCGGGACTGACCAGCTGGGGCCCTGTCCGCGTCGGATATACCGACACAATAGAGAAGATGATTCGCCGCCTCAATTACGACATCACCTATATGGAGAACATGTCGCTCCTCTTGGACATCAAGATTATGCTGCTGACCCTATCCGTCCTCTTCAACGGCAAAGGGCAATAATCCTTCTCTGCAAACACCCGACTACAAGAATCAATTACCCTTAGGCAGACTCTGCAGAGCATGCTGTAAGCGACTTGACGGGTCGGTGCCACGGATAATGGTATAAGGGATTCCTGTCCTTTTGACACGCGACAGGTATTGTCTGAAAAGTTCCTCCCTTCGGTCAGGGTTCTCACGTACAGGGTCAGGTTGCCAGGGAAGGTCCGGTGCGCACAGAAAATAATAATCCATCGGAAACTGACGCATCGCCCGTTCTACCCACCACGGCGAACGGCCATAGCAACGGTGCATCCAGACTTGCGTTATAATCAAATCCGTATCAAAAACAGCATTCGGGAAAGCACGCAATTCCTCTATCTGCCGATGCGCAATAGCCACAACATCCCGATAAACGTAAGGGCGCGAAAGACGTTCCACGTATGTACGTGCATACTCTGCCACACACGGCAACTGCAGATGTTCGGCAAGTGCCGAAGAGAGCGTGGATTTGCCGCACGATTCAGGACCGACAAATGCTATTCGCATTATCTGGTAAGCATCAGTTTGATAGAAATGCCCGCGTTGTCCGTAGTGATAGGATACGAATTGGAGATGAGCGGTGTATTGCCCTCGTGGTCATAGAAGAGTTTGAGGCTGACGCGCTGAGATACCACATAGTCAGCACTGATCTTGATAGCCAGCACACGATTGCCCGAAGATGCCTGCGTCAGGTTCTCTTCCACCTTGCGCAGTAGCGTCATAATGTTCTTATAGCTGACGTCAACATTCAGTTTGAGGTCGTTGCTTACCTTCGACTGCTTGCCATCGCGGCTCTTCTTGGTGAAGTGGAAGTCCTTGATGGTATAGCCTGCTCCGATGACGAACTCGTTGGTATGACCTTCGGTAAGTTGTACAGAGTTGATGTTGAGCGTTATATTACGTTGCTTGCGGTACTCGGCTTTCAGCGAAAGTGAGTTCTTCATCGTCATGTTCAGTCCGATGAGCGGTGAGAAAGATTCCTGCAAGCTGACAGAGGAGATGTCGTACGCAGCGGACGGAGTCGGCATCTGCGTGGTCACATCGCGAGTGAAACCGAGTGTCATATCCTTATTGTCAGCTCCAACCCACGTAGAGAAGGATGAGTACGAACCGATGGCGTATTTGCAGGTATATGCGTGGGTGAGTGTAACAGAACGGAAGTTGTCACGCATCCACGGCAGACGACCTAATCCGTCAAACGAAACGCTCCAGTTGGGCATCGTGCGCAGGATGGAGAGGAACGGGTTGAACGATATGCCCGATATGTCGCTGCCCGTATAGGTTGCAAGGAACGTGGGAACCAGCACATCAGCCGTAGCTGGATTGATGCGTCCGCCCCTATACGTTTTGCCTGCAAGCGAATCAGGTATGAAGGTCGAACCGGTCGGATAAGCGACACCCCGATAACGGTTCTCTATCCGCTGCGCCATCAACGAACGGTTCTCAAGGAAAGCGTCAAACGTCTTCGATGCGAACATTGTGGAAGCGTCACCTACCTTGTCGAATGCGGTAGTTATGGCAATTTGCGTGATGTTGAACGAACCGGTTGCATTACGCTGCAAAGTATAGTCGGTTGTTTCGTCTAACCGTCCGTAGAGCATCGAAACGGATTGTGCCTCGTATCGCTTTCCGTTGACCTGCACTTTGAATCCGGGGAACGGTTCTAACGTAACCTTGTAGTCGAAGTCCTGCGTGATGGCGGATGCTGCGGGTTGTACCACATCCGACGAAAGCGACAGCCAGCCGTTCGCCTTCGCTTGCTGTACAAAGTCGTCTTTGAAGAAACCGAAGGCGAAATCAAAGCCGGGAGCGTACATATTGTCCACTTGACGTTGTCCCATAAAGCCCGGCATCGGATTGAATCCGGGTACGGTCATCGAATTGGTCTGTCGGTAGGTAACTTGCACGCGGCGTATCATCGTTCCGAAGAAGGCGGCAAAGTCAAGAGCTTTCTGCGCGGGTGTACGCTCGGACGGGTCTTTGGTCGTAATCGTAATGGAAGCCGCAGCCACATCCTGCTGTACGGTCAGCGTAGCCGTATTATTGTCGGTGGCTTTGAACTTCGCCTGAACGGTATTGCCTGCCGAGTCCTTGACCGCCACATTGAGCGATGTCGAACCGAGACGGTGGTTGATGGTAGCAGGTTTGCCTTTCTCCAATGAAAGCGTCTGTGTGAACTTCTTTTCACGGAAGTTGGATTTCCTGACGGGCCGTGCGGACATCCGTTGCGTCATCTGCTTCCAATAGGTGCTCTTGCCGTAAAGCGTCTCAAGGTTGAGTTGCCCGTCGGCTTGGATGGCGCGGGTGGAAGCCACCGTGTTACCGAGGTTCTGGTTGGTGGTCGAACCCGCTGTGCGGTTCCATGTATAAGTGCCGTTGTACGATGCATTACCTGTCAGGCAGTCCAAATACGGAATGCGGTTGAACGGCACGTTCCACGATGCGGTGAACACCTGTTGGTAGGTGTACGGAGTTCCCCACGTTCCCATACTGCGGAGCAGCGTGTCCTTCCAACCTTCGTAGTAGTCGTGTGTGAAACTATAGTCCTTGATAATCTCAGGTGTATAGTAGCCTTCGTCCACTGTAGCGTTCATTGCCGTATGGAACGTAAACTTCATGTTCTGCGTCAAGTCGTACTTGAAGTCGAAGTTGCGGTCCCACATATAGTCTTTCGAGAACGTTGGCGGCAACTCGGCGGCGGGTGCACCGTCATAGGCGTTGAAGTCGCGCATACGTAGCGATGAGAAGTTGCGCTGCATGTTCGTATTGAACGACCACGACTGAGGCAGGTAGTAGATATTCAACTCTGAGAGCAGTTTAACATCCTTCACCTTGTCGTTTTTCTTGAACGGTTCCCACGGCTGCGGATTGAACGAATAAGCGTAGTTGAACGATCCTTTCTGCGAAGAATTCTGGTTGTTCTCTAATTCGGGCGAACTCTCCTTCTGCTTGTTGTAAGCCGCCGACAGCGAGAAGTTGGCAGGGTCGTAGAACATATTCTTTTTCTTGGAGTGGATATCCACCTTGATGTTGCTTGCACTGAAAGATATGTTCTCGCGCTTCGTATTGGTCATACGGCGCACAGAGTCCTTTTCTGCCTTCGTTGAATACGTTTCAAGGTTGTCTTTGAGTTGCACATCTGAGTCTATCGGGTCGTACTTGGGCGACTGCATCTCGTTGGAGTAGCTGACATAGAGCGGTATCTGAAGGTGTGCCTCCTGCGGAACGAGCCTTCCTGCTTCAAGGGCGGCACTGACGGCAATATTGTAGCGGTCTTCCATATTCCGTGTCTGCACGTTGCTCTCTATGCTTCCGAATCCGGCTGTCTCCAACCGTCCTGTAACGTTCACTTGCGCAATATCGCTCACTTTCAATGCCGCATTGGCGATAGCCGCAACACCGCCGTCTTCGTTGAAGTCGGACATACGCAACTCGTTCACCCATACCTCGCCGTTCACGCCGCCGGACAGGGTGTTCTTGCGGTTGCGAACACCAATCATCACCGTCTCTATCTCACCCAATGTCAGATTACCCATCACCGTTACTTTGTTGTCGGGATGACCATTCTCCGTGTCATAGATGATATACGGGATGTTGTTACCAACCGAATGGTCGCCCGAACGTTTTGCCTTGTTCCGCGCCGTCTTAGCAGCAGTAAAGATGGACAGCGGGAAATTGAATTCATTCTCCTGCGGCCATACGATAGCGCGGTCGCGCACATTGTCGTTGTTATAGACACCGGGCTGGGTGATGCTCAAAGGTATCTCGTATTCGTAATAGTTGTACTTAAGATCCGAACCCATACGGATGAAGCAACTCAAATCGCCATCTTGTACCTTCTCGTTATCCGGGTCGGAATCAACAGCCTCTGCATGAACGAACATCTGAAGGCGTTTATAGTTGCGCATGTCAAACGTTACGTTCTTATAGACAGCAAGCGCATCATTGTGCTGCAAGTGGTTGACCTTCAGAACCAATGCCTGCTCGTTCTGGGCAATCAGTTGCGCTTGTCCGGGGTCGGTCTGACGCGAAATGCCAGGAGGAAGGACGTAGTTAATTGGCGAGCGTGCACCATTCTCTTCTATGTTGATAGCCTGCACGTCTAACAGGGCGTTCGAACCAGACAGCGTAGTGTTATACTGACCCGTCGAAGAGTTGTAGTACAAGCCCTTGGAATAGTTGCGCCATTCGCCGCGAACCAGTTCGAGCGTCGCGAAACGGAGATGCGTGGTCTGTTTGCAACCCGTCAGATACATACGCATAAAGCGGATGGACTTGTAATTGCGTATATTGCCGACAGGACGCACATCATTGCCCTTAATCGGAATCTTGAACTGATACCATGTCACCTTGACCGTCTGCCCGTTCTTAAGTGCCACGTTGGTTTCAAGTCTCTCTGATATATGCTGCATTCCCACCTGCAGTTGCGACGGGTCAAGCGATACATGGTACTCGAAGTACTTCTCTGACTCGTTCAGCGTGTTGTCGCGGTTGATGTCTTCTATATCAGGTGAGAGCGTCCAAGCCGTTCCGTAATTGTCATTGCTACTGCTTTCGGGCGAGTTACCCTCCGTACCGTTCACGTGCTTGTAGCGCATCAGAACCGGTGTTTCTGCTTGGTCGTAGTCCGTTCCGCGATAGTAGTGGTAGTTGTCGCCTGCAGGGTCACGCAAAGGGGAGAAAGCGTCCTGCTGCCATGCGTTAATGACATCCTGATCCAGTTTGGAACGCAACGACGCTACATAGTCAGCATACGGATGTGTGCCTTTGTATTCGAAAGCGAACTCCTGCGCGGTGGTCAGTCCGTTTAGACCCACATCCTGCTTGTCGCGGGCATTGGCTTCGTTGGAGAAGGCAACAGTCGTACTCGTTGTCCGAGGCACATATCCCCACGCTGTAGAGTCAAGCATTGCACGATCCGTTTCGTTAAGGGGAAGACCATGTTCAAACGCCTTCTTGCCGTCACGAAGGATATCCTCGCTGATATCACCGAGGTTGATGTACAGGTCGCCGCCCGCAAAACCTTCGTCGTTGGTCAGACGCGGATCCATCAGCCAGAACTGGATATATTCGATATTTGAGGTCTCGAAGTCTGTGTTGTCTAACCGACGCATGATACCGCCCCAGTTCTTCTCCGGCTCAATCAGTTCACCTCGGCTGTTGATACGGTCGGCAGAGATATTGTATTGACCGCGTTCAGAAGGGTAATAACTGAGGTTAAGTACCGTCATACGCGTATCCTCACTTGCCAACACTTCCTTATTGGGGTATATCTCCTGCTCATATACGATACGCGTGCGATGGTCGGACAGGGCTTCCGGGTCAGACTTGATGTGCATAGGCGTATTGGTCTGCGGATGTCCGAAAATAGGATCCACGGTGTACCAGCTCAAGTGGGCACGGTGACGGTTGTAGTTATAGTCATTACTCAACCTTGCGTCTTCATAGTAGGAATTGGTTGCCCCGTTGGCAGGGTCGGACGGTGTGGAAGCAAGGAACCAGTTGGTCGGATAGTGGATATCAATACCTGTGGTGGTGGATTCGAAATCGTCCATATAAGCGGTACCCACCTTGCCAACCTCGTGCGTATGTCCAGGAACAAGATGAGCGAACTCGCCACCTATCTGGAACGTGCTCGGCGTACTGGCGGACATCCACGGCACTTCTTCAATGGCGTTCGACAGCCAGTTCATCTGGGTCTGATAGTTAAGGTTAAGCCCCCATATCATATTGCTGAGCGGTTCGCTGCCGGCATTGACCTTCGTGGTAAGCGGTGCCTCGTGCATATACATGATTGTACCGCCGATATTGAAATCCTTACTGAAATCGTATTGCAGGTTGGCTCCGTACAGTCCTTTACGGACCATCGAGAACGTGGACTGGTTCTCCAACTGCACATTGACCTGTGTACCCGCATCCAATATCGACTGGTTGAGAATGGTTACCACACCCATCGTGTAGTCCACGGTATAATCCACATTTTCTGTCAGCGTAGCACCTCCCGCTGTTACCTTGACGCTTCCTCGAGGGACATTCATTGCATTGAGCCGTATCTCGCTGCTGTTCGTGCCTTTGTATTTGCCTTGAAGTACAAACTTGTTCTTCTCGGTCATCTCCTGTGCTTCCACCCGTGTCGAGTCGTACAGTTCCTGGAAACAGTACCTGTTCACTAATTCGGGGTCGTTGCCCAATTGCGCGGCAAGATGGCTACCGAAAGGCTCCAAGACAGGAAACATGATACGCCCAGTGGAACTGAACGCGGTATAGCCTTCTATATAGTCGAACCGTCCGTCAGGTTGTGCGTTGTTCTTCGTGTCAAGTCGGTCGGCATTGAGAACACGGAGCAGTTGTTTGCTCTTGATCGGACCTTCGGTCAGGTATTGCAGTTCCGTACCAATGGAGTCGTTGCGGTAGAGGACATACAATTCGAACTTGTCACTCGACATCGTGCTGGCACCGAGCGAGTAGAAGTTCTTCATCATTAAGTCCCACGAACCGTAATGTTCGCCTTTTCGGGTCGGATTGGCGGCATGGGGCGAGTTGTTAGACGGCTTGAGCAGTTTAAGAATGAGCGCGGGTGCCGCGTCGCCGGATGTGGACGAGGAGGGCACATCGGTAGAGAACTCACCGACCTGGTAAACTTGCCCGCCATACGTATATTCGTACGCAACGGCAAGCACCTCATCTTGGTTGAGAGCGGTACGGAGCGAGATGAAACCGAGTGCGGGATTCAGTGTGTATTCGCCCGAAGTGAGCAGACGGGCAGACTCCACTTTCTCGTAGTTCTCGCCGCTTACCCAATTGGGGTTGCCCTGCAGGGCGGCAGTTACCTGCGATATGGAACGTATGTCATCGCCCATACCCATCAATCGGTCATAGAGAGCATTGTTGCGGTTGGCAGGTGTCGCCGACTCTTTGCCTGTTGTATAGAGCGACTGGTCAAGGAGGTGCGTCATATCCCCCTCGCCAAGGTCGATGAAAGCGGTAAAGTTACGCGCTTGGTCGTATGTCCCCCTGCGGTTTGTAACCCATACTTCTATACGGTTAATGGTCACACCCGAAGAAGCGTATGGCAGCGTGGACATAGCCGTCTCAAAACGGTCACGGAAATAGTAGCCGAGGAAGAAATGCTTGTTCTCGTCGTAGTGGTCGGCTGTTACCTCATACTTGGTCATCTGCGCCCCGCCTTCCGATGACACCTGTTGCGCGTCACTGTTCTGCTGACTGATGACCGCCTGCACTTTCAGTCGTCCGAACTTAAGGTTCGTCTTCACACCGAACAACGCCTGACTGCCCCTTATCAGTTGTGAGTTCAGGTCAAGCGACACATTACCGCCCTCCACAGACTGGATGATATCGTCATCCTGCCCCTTATAGGCAAGTTTGATGTTCTGCTGGTCGAACGAGAAAGTGGCTTCTGTGTTGTAACTCATATTGAGGTTCAGACGGTCACCCACCTTGCCGTTCACATTAACCTGAATCTTCTCGTCAAAGTCAAACACGTTGTTATTCTTCGCCCTTCGTGTCAAAGCCGGGTTGTCCACAAACTGGTGGTTGAAGCCGAAAATGAGTTCCGCACTTCCCTGCAGTTTGAGTTGCACACCGCCAGGACCGAACACCTTGTCGGCAGGACCGATATTGAACTTCATATCGGTGATGTCGAACTTCTTTTCGTTGTTATGCTCTGTCTCCGCTATTTTCTGCTGCCAGTACTTGCGGATGAACTGCCGTTCTTGGTAGCGTTTGTACTCCTCTTCGTTCATCAGGTACGGCGACTCAATTTCTAATTCGCCTATCTTCGTACGAAGAAGGTAGTTGTTCTGCAAAGGCTGGTACTCGACAGTGGTCTGAACCGTCTGGTCGGTAGCCGGTAACGAAGTCGAAACGATGCTCCCGACAGTATCTGCACGCTGCACGGAGTCGGCGTGCATTTGCGCAGGTGTCAATTGCGGTGCTTGTGCGCTGACCATGAGCGGCATAAGCAACAGAAGCAATATGAAAGTACGATGTGTCAGAAGAAAGCAATTACAACATTTTGAGTGCCAACCGGATAACCTGCTCAATAGTAGCAGAAGGCGTATCTTGCAGGATCTTGTCCACCGCCTTACTGCTGGGTGACACGGCAAAGCCGAGCATCGTAAGCGCACTGACGGCTTCCTGTCGAATCGGATTGGAAGCGGGTTCATCGAAACCGGTCACCTCCGTATCAGGCATATTCGCTTGTCCGAGGTCAATCTTAAGCACTTTGTCTTTGAGGTCCACAATGACCCGTTGTGCCGTTTTGGGCCCGAGTCCTTTGACCTGACTCAACTGACGGGCATTGCCTGTGGCGATGATCTGCCGTGTCTCGCCCGCGCTGAAAGCGGACATAATCATACGTGCCGTATTGGCACCTATACCGCTTACGGTGAGCAGTAAATCAAACAAAGCTCTTTCACCTTTAGTAGGAAAGCCGTACAGATCGTGCGTGTCTTCCCGAATGATTTCGGTGATAAAGAGTTTGACTTCTTTATTTTCGTATGGTTGAAGAAAGGAGTAAGTGGGCAACGCGATATTTACCGCGTAGCCCACACCGGCTGCATCTATCACTGCCAGAGCCGGATTAAGCTCTGTCAGTGAACCACGAATATAGTCTATCATTTTTGAAGCTTCTTCTGAATTCGCTTCAAGTCATTGGTAGTGATGTGTCCTATGGTATTGGGCAGTGCCGTTACATCGGTAATGAAACGGCGATGCTTTTTCAGATTGGGAACCAGAATCTGGTATGCCGCCATGCAATACTCGCCGTCGCTCTTGGAAACGAGAAGCGTTTTGCCGTCGCCCTTCACAAAGTTGAAGCCTTCAGCGCCACCGACAGAAACGCGGTTAACTTCGCCTGCCTTGGCGCTTTTCATCCAAGCAAGTATATTGGTAACTGTCTCCGCAGCCTGGCGTTTGTCAGCACCGAGACTGACCGCTATCTCACGGCTTTTGAAATAGTCCTGCAAAAACATCTGATAAGCGTTGTCTTCGAAAGCTACAACGTAATACTCGCATTTGTCAATGATTTCCTGACCGGTACGCGAGGACATGCTCAACTGCGCGCTTGCGCCGAGCGTAAACAGTCCCATAACGAACAATAAAAGTACTTTTTTCATTTTATTATTAGATTTAGTTATTTGTATATGTTTCAACAACATTTTCCCATCAGACGCCTCTCTTCAAAAAGCAACTGCATCGTAATGCGCACAACGCGTACACATTACGTAGTAACCACATATGCCTATTACCACTGGAGACGCAGACTTTTGAAAGATCTTTCAGGAGCGGAATGATCCGCTTTATCCAATGAGTTTTCAAGTTCCCACATCAGTCTTTCCCCTGCCTGAAGTGCTATCACCGTAGACTGCGGCATCGTATAGTTCCTTTTCATAAGCGGGCGCAAAGGTCTTAAAGATTTACGATATGACCAAATTATTCGTTGATATTTTTCACTTTTTTGCCAGTAGCATCGTAGATGACACCGTTTTGGTTCAGGTAAAGCACCCCTTCGTGAACGAATTTCTGCACTTCACCGGCACTCTCTGTCTGGTCTATTTCTGTCGGCACGGGACGCATGTCCTCTATGTACATCAAGCCATAGTGATTGTTCTCGCCTTCGTTCAGATAAAGCGTATAAGGCGATGCCGAGAGATTCCAGATAGCGCGTCCGTCATAGGTAAGATAGAGCGCGGCATCAGCGGGTGCCTGTACTATATCAAGCAGATACACGCCACTATAGGGAGCGAACAGACCAAGTGCTATACGAGCACTATTGTCCAGCAGCGGAGTCTCGATAGCACAGAGTTTCGTATCGTAAGCCGTTGCCCACATCTGTGCCGTTTTGGCCTCGTTGATTGTCCCCAGTTTGGCGAGGTCGTGACCAATCTGATATGTATCGGTCGCTGTTTCTGTGGCACTGACAAACAGACGATCGGCTGTCGTTGTTCCGCTCTCATCGGTCAGAACCAGCGTAAAGGCATCGACGCTCTCATCGCGGTTACGTCCAGGAGCTTGCAACGTACCGTTTGTAACGGGTTCGGTGAACGCCATATTCTGCGCTACAGGTGTCTGTACAAGGAAGGCAGAACCCACTACGAACGTGAAATCAGATATGCCTACAGGGTGGTACGTATTGGTCGCATGGTCGTAGATCTGGATGTAACGTATCTGATTGTTCTCATCCTGAGTATCGGCAGCGATATTGGTATAGGTGAACGTGCCGTTACCCAGTCCGTTCCATCCACGTTCCCTTTCATCGCCCTCGGAGCACGCCATCGCCATCTTGCTCTGGTCGGTCAATGAGGTGCGTTTCGCTTTCTTGAAACGATAGACGTTATCCACATCGTCAATGGTGATGGTGTAGATCTGTCCCGGATAGAGGTTTCCGCCACAGCGGTGCCAGCCTCTACCATTCAGACTGCGACCTTCGTCATAATTCATAAAGTAGTAATTCACACCAGCCGTTATCTGCTTGATTTCGTGCGTTGTGTTGTCACGGCGCGTTACCGAACTGCCATCTGCTACAAAGGGAACCGTGAAGTCGTACCAGCCCTGCGAGCAGGCTCCCGAAGCATCAAGAGCTACCTCGAAATAGGCATCGCCGCGCAAGTTGAGTTCCTCTATATTGTGAATCTGTCCCGACTTGCCAGAACCGTCCTTGTTTCCGAGAGAGGCGCAGAGGGTCAAGTTCTGTATGTTTGCCTTGCCGTAGGTCTTAACGTCAGTGAAATTGAGCGTTCCGCCTGCTTCCACCACGATATTACCTTGTGTGGCATCTGACGGGAATCCGCCTCCGATAGTGAGTGTAGCGCCATCGCCTACGGTGACTGTCGCGCCTGTATTGACTACGAAGATATTGGATTCGAGAGTCTGTCCTTCCGACAGCCTCATATCCGATTCAACCACCACGCGCCAGTCACGAACGGACGGTATTCCCTCTTCGTCCCAGTTGGCAACAGTCCCCTCGTCGTCCGTACCCGCACCGCCGGTAAAGGTGTAAGTCGGTATGGCGCGTCCCATACCCGTAACGAGGATGGTTGTGTCCATACGCCCGTCCGAAATATGTATATGTGCCGTATCGGGTATTTGCTCCGTGTCCGGCGTGTAGGTTACATAGACAGGACATGAACCGTGGTCTCCGCACTCGCCCGCTATCGTACGCTGTGAGACAACGAACTTAGGATTATCGGACGTAATGGAAACAGGTCCGTGGATATTGCTGTAACGGATATTGATTGGTTCTTCATTCGTGAACGGAGCGAAGATGAGTTGTTCGCCGAGGCGAAGCGTATCCACGCTGGGTTGCAAATACCGTGCAAGGGTTACAACCATATTGTTCACATAGAAATATCCGGTAGGCCACATGTTAATCACGTTTTTGACAGGTCCGTAAACAATGACCTGTATCTTCTTAGCCTTCTCGGACAAGAGTATTTCGCCGCTGTTCTGCGACTGGTCCTGCTTGGTCTGCGGCAGATTGTCCACCACAGTGTGCCATGTGCCATCGTAGTACTCCTCTACCTTGACTATACCGGGGGCAAAGTAGGAAACACCCACAAGGTCTTTCTGGGATGTACCCCAATAGTCGAAATTGCAAGAACGCGGTTCGCCGTATGCCTCCAAGTCATAGACTACGGTCGCCGACTTGTCCTCCGTAGTAACATTCCAACCGAGGTCGCGTTTTTCCTCTTCTGCCTGTGTATAGATGTATGTGTCACAAGGTGCGTTGGGGTCGCGGACAACAATCTTGAGTGTCTTGGTGGCGGCAAGGAAGTTCTCTCCGTCTATCTCGCCTCCCGATGCGAGAGCCGTGATAGTGGTCTGTCCCGGACGAAGGATAGTCAGTATGTTATCTTCCACGGAAGCGACCGTCGGGTCGTCTACCGAATAGGTGACGGCACGTGTGCGGGTCTTGCCCTTGTTGTCCGTGTAGGTGGCATAGCCGGTCAGTTCAATAGTCTCGTTTTCTCCGTAAACGAGTGTCAGGAAAGACTGGTTCCAAACAATGGTCTGTATGATGTCCTCAGTGACAACAAAGCGCATCGTCTGGTCAACGGTGGTGTATTCGCTCTCCTCGTCCGTATTGAGTCCGTGTGCTTGGACATCAGCTGTTCCAACGGCGTTGGGAATGAGGAGGCGTTCGTTGTCGCTGATAGAAAGCACTTCGGCATCCGATGTGGATTGGAAGTAAACAAGGTGTCCGCGGTTGGTACGTGCCGTAATAACATCGCCCGTGTGTACAGGTATATAGCCTTGTTCGTTAGGTTGCACTGTTTCGTCATTCACAATCCAATCGATGGTCTGCGGAGCGCGCTGAGTCGTACCGGTGACAGGCACCTGTATGTTCTGGCTCTCGTTGTAGATAGTGATGATGGCGTTGTCCGTTCCCGCACTACCGGATGTGTAATATATGGTTATCGGTGTCTTCGCGTTGGCACATTCGGTGTTCTCTATAACATCCTGCGAAAGGGTGAACTTGCTGTTGTCGGAGACAAGATGTATATCCCCGCCGTCGGAGCAGCTCCATTCCACAGTCAGCGTGCCTACGCCCTGCTGACCGACATAGACGGGCAGCGATGCCGCCGTAGTGGTAATATTCACAGGGTCGGCTTTCAACTCCGTACGGCGCGTGACGTGGAGGTCTTTGAAGTATGTACTCAACGTACCACCTGTCTTGGATATGGTTCGTACATTGGTTACAATCACTCCTTCGGGGAAACTGTACGGGCCAAAAGTGTTGTACGAAGTCTTTAAATCCAATTCACCGGTCAGATCAGTGTATGTGCTTCCATTATCTGTAGAGTATTGGATGTAAAAATGGTCGATTCCGGCAAACGCTCTCTTGGCTGTCAGATAGACTGTTTCGGCATACTGGCCATCTGTGATGTTATAGGTATGTCCCACTTGTCCTTGGAAGTCCGTTATACCGTTGCTCACATCATACTCGGTGCCATCGTAGTACAAGTCGCATGTCGCGGCAGGTTTCTGAACGACCTCGACCACAAAGTACGTATAGGTGGCAGCATAATAAGCATTCTCCGGTTGCTCTACGAGCCAGCGTGCCTCGCCAAGCAGTGAGTTCGACGTAACCGTAGCCTGTTCACGGTCAAACGCCACTATGTTTACTCCCGCCGTCTGTGTGACACTGATGGGTGCGCTTAACTCGTCAGGATTGGTGGCGCTGATGGTCATACCGTTCTCTGTCGCGTCAGTGTAGATGGAGGTGGTATAAGCCACGTCACCCGTTGCGACGGACGTTGTATTGTGAACAGTGATGAAGTTCGGGCGTTTGTTCACCGTCACTGTGAAGTCAATGGAGCGTGACTCGTAGTAGTCGGTCTGCGGCGATGTGCCTGTAATGGTATAGACACCCGCCTCCGAAGCGTAGAACGTATGCGCACTGTTGTCAATAATGCCTGTTCCTGTAGTAGCCGATGAGTAGAGGTAACCTGAATGGTCAACCGACTTGACTGCGAAGGTGAAAGTCTCTTTCGCCATCGGGTTGTACTGCGGCAGAGTGGTGACAAGATCGGTCAACGTCTGATATGTGTAACGGCTGTTAGCAATATCCGACAGGATGATGGTGGCGTTGTTGAACGCTATGTCGGGTGTCGTAGCACGGTGGATATTGATTTCAACGTAGCAAGTGGTTAAGTTGTAGAGGTTGGTATTATCCGGCGTGAACGTGGCAAGATAACTATGCGTTCCCTGCCCGTCAGTGATGACGTGCGTCGTGGTCCAAGCGAATGAACCCGGCACATTCGTACCCTCTGCACCGTGGAAGGTGGCTGAAGCCGAACCGCCACTGATGACGCTCTCCGCAAGATTGTCAAGGTAGTGCAGGTCAGAGGCTGCGGGTGCAACCACATCGGGAGTCACTTTGGACACCACGATGCCTTCGATAGTAGTTGAGCAGGGGTTGTAACCGTTGCTGCCCGGCTCAGAGATGGTGATGGAGAGGTTGTCGCACGAACGGACAAAAGTCATCACATTGCCGTCGAATACAGCCACATCAGCAGGCGAAGCCGTGAAGGTGAAGTTGTTCAGACCCGAACTCGTCTCTGCGGTCAGGGTTACTTGGTCGGTGGTCTTGTAAGCAGTCGTCACATTGTGGGATGTGATTGACTGCCCCACTTTCGCGCTCACGCCTGTCACATTGACCGTGGCGCGGACGGTGCCCGTGTTGTCCTTGATCTGTATCGTTCCGCTCTCCTCGCCGGAGAAGTCGCCCGGAGCATAGATGACGGAAACAGTGGCTGTCCCGTACTCGCCGCAGTCGCCGAAAGAGGTGTTGGTCAGATGGAACTTCGGGTTGGTCGATTCAAGTTCCAACGGGTAGTTGCAGTAGGAGACGGTGAATGTCTGCGCCGGTGTCTCGGCGTTGGCTGAACCTGTGAACGACAGTGCGCTCTTGTCCGTCGTGCAATACCGCTGCTGCGTATAGGTCAGCGACTGGACGTCGTAGCCATACAACGCATCGGTGGACAGTCTTACCGACTTGGCGTTAATAGGCAGACCCGACAGTGAGATGGTCTTTGAATCGTTAATCTCCGTTTGGCTGTATTCCCACTGGCGGAGCGTTGTGCCGTTTGCATCCAACACCTCCACCTTAAAGCCCGCCGCATACACGGCATACCAGTTCGTGTTGGTGCGCTTCACCTGTATGGTCATACCTGACGGAATAGCCACACTGTACGTCGCGCTCGTATTCTTCAATGTTACGGTACTGTGGATCAGCGTCTCGGTCGTGCCACACAGAGCCGTCGGGTCAATCACCTTGACTGGCAGTGACACGGGTGTCGCCTCGGCATACTCCCCGTTGCCCGCCTGCGTAGCGGTGATGGTGGTGTTGGCGCACGGTGTGGCGGTATAGGTCAGCGTCCAGACATTGCCGCTTTGCGTCAGCGTCAACCCAGTCTTGTCGCCTGCTAATGCGTATGTGACAGGCAGTCCCGACGAGGCGGTGGCATTGAGGGTAATGGATTTCGTGTCATCGGTTGTTTTCAGGCGGTTGAACGTCTGATTCCACGTGATGGTCTGCTTGGTCTTGTTGGTGACACGGATGGTCTTGGTATAGGATGCCGCAGCAAACGTGGCGTTCTCGGCAACAGTTGCCGTGATGACCACATCCTCGTTACAAGCCTGTATCATCGTCGCCGTGTTCCCCTCGCAGGCAACGTACTCCTCAAAACCTGCGGCAGACAGCGTGACGGTCGTACCCTCTGCGGATGAAGCCGACAGGACATCCCCAGCGTTGAAGGAAGTAGCTTCCGACGACCATGTTACGGTCGGCACCCTCTTGTTCGTCCGTCCTTTGAGTGTCACGGTCGAACCGGTCCCGTTCTCGTCCGTGATAGTAAGTGTCGCACTCTGGTTGTTGTGCTGCGCGGCGGTGCTGTACGATACCTTGACCGCTGTCGTTCCGTATTGGTCGCCGCCGATGGTGGTCAGGGAGGAGGGGACTACCGTGAAAGCGGGATCGCTCGTTGTGAGTGTCACGTTGTGACCGGCGGAAGCGTAGAACAGATAGAATGTTTTGTCTGCAGCCGGAACGGTGATTTCGTTCTCGCCGAAGTCAAGAACGGTTACTTTCGTCCAGTCGGATGCGGAACGTACCGCCTGCAGTTCCTTGCGCTGGGTGACCTGTATGTTCTTGTAATAGCCTGCCAGGTTGCCTGAATAGAAGAAACGCAAATAACGTGTGCCGGGCGAGAGACTGAGGGTCTGGTTTATTCCGTTCTTACGGTTGTCCGTGTCTGTCCATATCACCGTCCAATTGGAGCCATTCGCGCTCTCCATAACCCGCTGGTCTTGACCTGTGGCAGCGTCTGAATTGGAGAAAGTGAACGACAGCTTGTCGGGAATACCCTCGAAACGGATGTCCACATATTTGTCGTCCCAGTTGAATCCACCTGTCAGTTCACCTAATTTGATACCGCCGTCCCAGCCGTTGCTGCCGACACTGTTCACTTTGATGGAGCCGGTATTGAACATCGCCTGCGAGAAAGTGAAAGGCACGTGGTTGGAGGCGAAAACGGGTGTGACAGTCTTTGTCTCGGTATGCTCCGCCCAATAGTAACTTTCCGACTGTGTGACGGTCAATGTGGTCGAAGCTTTCTTGTAGCGGGTGTTGAGTGTCAGTTTTGTACTGGTTGAGCCGTTTGTCAGATATGCCACTTCCGCATCGGTAGTGGACGACACGGAGAACGTGTTGGTTCCCGTACTGGTCAGGTAGTCGGTATAGGTATTGTCGAAATACACATCCCCGCTGCGCCATGTGAACACAGGCACGTGCTTCTTTATTGTAACGGTAACGGTGTGCGTCGATTCGGTGTATTTATACGTGGCGGCCTGACTGATGGTGATGGTCACGTCCTTGGTGTCAAATGATTGGTTGCCGGTGTTCTGCGCCACAATCCTGTCGTTGGCGACATCGTAGTAAGCGAGTGTCCCGTCCGTGGTGGTCATCGTCACTTCACCATCGCTGTTCTTCTGACTGATGATAGACGACGCTTGGCCGTCCACATAAATCTCGTAGGCTGAACCAGCCTGCAAGGTGTTGTCAATCTTCGTGATGTCGAAGGTGTAAGTGACCGTTGCCCCGAAGATGGTACTGTTCTCTGTCTGCGTGAACTGCACCGTCTTGCCCAGACCCGCATTCATCGCCTCGATGGTAATGGTGTTGCCGCTGCGGGTCACATTGAAATAGTGCGAATCGTAGGTCGGCTTGAAGTCGCCAGCCAGTCCGTTGCTGACATTGTCCACCGTAAGCGTCACATTGTCACCCACTTTCATCGGATGCGTCGAGTTGCTTCCTGACCATCCTGGAGTGAAATAGGGTGTATCTTTGCTCTTGATATTGAATGTGCGGGTGATGGATGTGGCGGCGGCATACGTGCAGTCACCTGCCTGTGAGGCGGTTATAGTAGCCGTACCAACCGCGACGGCTGTTACCGTTCCCGCCGCATTGACGGTCATAACGCTCGGGTTGCTGGAAGAATAGGAGACGGTCAGCCCGCTGGTTGAAGTGGCAGTATTAGCTTGCGTCGCACCTGCCAGCATATTGGTCTGAACGGCATCGTCATCCCAAGAGAGCGTCTGCGCATTGAGTGTCCCGTTACCGGTCAACGTTACCGTCCTGTTGCTCAAACCGTTGCTTGAAGCGATGTTGAGCGTTGCCGTCCGCGTACCGTCGCAGGAGGGGCTGAATGTGACAGTTATCGTGGTGGTTGTCTCGTTGTTGCTGTTAGAAATAGAAGTTGTATTGACAGAATAGTCCGAAGCATTGGTTCCTGATTTGCTGATGGTGATAGAGCCGGCACGTGCATGGGTGATAGAGAATGTCTTGGAAGACGAACTGCCAACTACCGTATTGTTCATACTCAATGATGTTACACTGGTTGTCATGCGGGCGAAGATGGCATAGTAGGTGGTGGTTTTTTGTACGGAAGCAGCTGCACAAGATGCTGACCACGGATTGCTGCTCGCACCATTACCATTTAAAGCATTCTCATCCGTTGACCAACCTTTGAAAACATAATTGGCAGCAGGGTTGTTACAGAAATAAAAAGTATAATTGCCAGAAGTTTCGAACAGTTTGCCAAATCTTCCAGATTCCGCAGAATCCTCTGTCTTTGTTCCACAACTGGCACTGCTACAACTGCTACTTGTTCCTACATAAACATACCCTCCATTGGTTGGTCTCGAATATGCTACTGCTTTGGAATGAAGATATGCCCAAGATGATGTCGTCCCCATCATCAAAAACCAAAACGTCAAAAATAAGGTAAAGAATAATTTAGATTTGACAAATAATGTATTCATAAGTGCTGTTCTTTTATACAAGTTTAAACTGTCCTGTTTTTCAACCATTTTTCCTGGGTCTGAAACCCTTATTTTCATAAAGCCCCATATTTCGGACACGGCAAAAATACTTTGAGTTATACAAACCGACAAGCGTAATGGCCTTTTTTGCAATACAAGTAAACCCAATCTTAAAGAAAGTACATTTTTTGCCGCAGATTTTTATTCATTTCTTCGTTTCATCTTAAAAATCGTCATCTTCAGATAGCAAATAATTTTGGGGGGAATGAGTTTATAGTTGATAATTAATAGTTGAGAGTTGAGAGAAGTTGGAGAGTTGAGAGTTTATAGTTTTAAATTTATGATTTATGGTTTATGATTTATGGTTTCAAATCCGCCCATTAGTCCGCAACCAATACGTCAAAGATCACTTGCAGTTTGTGTGCGGTTGGTCTGCTTCCGCCCCGCCGTTCCGCAGCGCAATGTTGCGGCAAACGTCGTACATAGGTGATGGCACT
>CAJOIZ010000023.1:0-37442 GCA_905234835.1 Paludibacteraceae bacterium | reverse complement strand
GTCTGACTGCCACTTGTAATACGCCTCACGGCGTGAGCCATTTCCACTGAAATGACGTGCAAAGATAATACATTTTTGGGCAAAATGCAAGTTTTTCTTCAAAAAAATTGCATTTTTTTTGTTTAGGAGTTTAGAGTTGAATGTTGAGTGAAGTTGGAGAGTTGAGAGTTTATTGGTTTATGATTTATGGTTGATGATTGCATGTTTGTGATTTATTAAAATGATTCAACAATATTTCTTTTTCCTTTTGTTCACAAATTAAACGAATTGAACAAATGATGCTTACGCATCTTTCTTATTGGTCCAAAATGATCAAAAATGATTCAAAAAATTATCTTTCATAGCGGAATAGTATACCCCTCCATATATAAGGCGAGAAAAAGGCAAAATCTATCACCTAAAAGGCAACTTTTTTTACTTTTTTTGCATTTTCTTTGTAAATGGCTGGAAATGAGATAATGTCCGAATAATATTCGGACGCAATTGACAAAACATATTCTTGACAGGCGGCTCGGAGGAGCCGGGTTCAAATAGTATTTGAACGCAATCAACATAAAAAATGCCAATTGACAATTGGCAAAATACGAAGAAGCATGGCGGCAATATAATTGCCGCGAAATGGACATACGTTTTGAACCCGAATAGGATTCGGGGCTAACAGACAAAGAAAAAAGCGGCTCTGGGGAGCCGTGTCAGAATAGGATTCTAACGTAATAGAAGAAAAGCAAAGCCACTACAAGCGGCTCTAAGGAGCCGTGTCGGAATACAATTCCGACGCAATTGACAAAGTGAATGCCGGATGTTCCGGAGAGACCGGAGATTACGGATTGTCCAGAGAGAACGGAGATACGGATTATTCGGAGGGAACGGAGATACGGATTATTCGGAGAGAACGGAGAGACGGATTAGACGGAGAGAACGGAGATCACGGATTGTCCGGAGAGAACGGAGAGACGGATTAGTCGGAGGGACCAGAGATACGGATTAGCTGGAGAGACCAGAGGGACGGATCAGCCGGAGAGAACGGAGAGACGGATTAGACGGAGGGAACGGAGATTACGGATTGTCCGGAGAGACCGGAGAGACGGATTAGACGGAGGGACAGGAGGGTACGGATTTTCCGGGGGGGCCGGGTACCAGGCGTTTTCTATTTATCCGGCGTTGCCGCCGAGAGAACGGATAAGCGTCTGTAGGCGGAGTATCTCTTTTTTCAAGTCTTCGTTTTCGTGACGGAGGCTCTCGATTATCTCTTTCTGGTTGTTGCGGTAACCGAGACGGGCAGCGGTCATGCGTTCGCGGATGCCGCCATGCTCCACAAACTCTCGGTCTTTGTTTTTAATGTAAGTCGCAAGAGCCTTGTCCACCATGTGGCAGAGACATACCGCGCAGTTAGCCATCTCTTCGTCCGTCCACTTGCGCAGATAAGGCATATAATCAGCAACGGCGGTATGCTCCTTGCAAAAGCGGTGCAGAGCGTCGAATCGCGGATTGTGTCCACGCCACTCCTGCAATCCGTGTTTCTTGAGGTAATCGGTATAATCCTCAAGCAGTTCTTTGTTGGAGCCTCGCGCAATGCCGAGCAGTTTCAGTTCTGTTTCCACAGATGTCTGTCCGTCGGTGCTACCTTCCACGATGTTCTGTTTGGTTGAGCGTGCCCCCTGCACCATCTGGTCAACCGTGCGGTCGCCGTATTTAGGCAGAAACCGCTCACAGAAAACCGTTGTCATCTGGTAAAGTATGTCGCTGCGTTTGTAGAAGTTCAGTTCTTCATACAAAACCGCCTTTCTCAGCACGCTTGGAGTGCCGTCGGTATTATATTGCAATTCCGGTGCAGGCATAAATCAATTCTTTCTTTTTGCATGTCTTTGCAACTTCAAGCGGCAAAGATACTGCGTCTTCCAGAGATGTGCAAGGATTGGGAAGAAAAAGAGGGGAACGTGACGAAAGGAAAAATACGGTGCGGGGATTATATGGGAAAATGAGCGGTCGTTGTCGTGTCGTTATCGACTCGTTATCGTGTCGTTATCGTGTCGTTATCGACTCGTTATCGTGATTTGTATAGTTGACAGATGATAGTTTATAGTTGAAAGTTGAGAGTTGAGAGAAGTTGGAGAGTTGAGAGTTTCAGGTTTATGAGTTTATGATTTATGATTTCAAATTGCAAATTGCAAATTTATGAGAGGGGAGGGAGAGAAGGGAGAGTGGGTGCGGGGAGAGGGAGGGAGAGGGGCGCGGGAGAGGTTAGACGGCGCGGGAGAGGTGGACGAGGTGATGGGTGTAGCGGCCATCGGGATGGGCGGCATCGGCGGTCTCCATCGAGAGAATACCATGATGGTCAATATGCTCCACCTTGACACGACCCGAACAGTGGATAATACGCTTCCTGTCCAACAAGATACCCACATGGGTGACATGCGGTTGCTCAATCGTAGTAGTGGGCAACGGGACACGCTCAATCTCGGTAGATGACTGCGGGGTGTCCTCATCCAGCACAGCAGGATGGTCGAAGAAAGCAAGGTCACCAGGCATAGCGTGCTCCAATGAATAGACAGGATTGACCGTACTGAACTGCGTATCGCGCTTGCTAATCCGCTGCGAGAGGTCGTACTGCTCGGACGCATTGCGCGGCAGATTAATCCCAAACAGCGAGCAGATAGTCTGCGTGAAGCCCGAACAATCCATACCCATAGCGTTCTTCCCGCCCCACAGATAGGGTATATTGAGGAAGAAACGTGTGGTCTGCATGAGGCTGTCAAGAGTTATCGCCAAAGGAGCCACGAGCACCGCCTGCGGGTCAATGCGGAAGCGCACACCCAAGAGGGAGAAAACACCGCTACTATACGAGAGCAGCCGCGTACCAGCAGCCAAAGGAATGGTCTGTCCGTTGTTCTCGCTCACGGCATACGTCACAGGCAGGGCGACCCGCGGGATGAAGTTCTTATTCGCCTGCAAAGCAATGGTTTCGTTGCGCTTGTAGTCCATCCATTCCTCATCGGACATGGGTGTGAGCATCTTGGTGTCCGCCCAGCCTTCCTGTCCGTCCTGATGCAAGCGTATACGGGTCCATCGGCGCGCATCCTCGAGCACCTCCGCCGTCTCAGCGAAGAGCATCTGGGTGAGCATCTCCGACGTCTCGGACGGCTCGGCACGCAGGGGAATGACACTATGGAGCGCAATGACTCTTACCATACCTCCTTGGGGGGTGTGAGGTCCTGACGGGGATAGTCGATGGTGTAGTGCAAGCCTCGGCTCTCCTTGCGCTCAAGCGCCTGACGGGTGATGAGATAGCCGACGTTAATCATATTGCGCAGTTCGCAGATGTCCTTCGTGGGTCGCACGCGCTTGAAGAGGTCCTCGGTCTCCTCATAGAGGAGGTCCAGACGCTCCCACGCCCGATGCAGACGGAGGTCGCTGCGGACGATACCCACATAAGCGGACATAATCTGCCCCACCTCCTTCTTGTCCTGCGAGATGAGGACTTTCTCCTCGTTGGACATCGTTCCCTCGTCGTTCCACGAGGGTATGCGGTCGTTGAAGTCGCAAGCGGAGATAATGCGCAGGCTGTGCTTGGCAGCCACATCGGCATAGACGACGGCTTCGATGAGGGAGTTGCTGGCAAGGCGGTTGCCACCATGCAGGCCCGTGCAACTGCACTCGCCGATGGCATAGAGACGGCGGATAGTGCTCTCGCCGTTGAGGTTGACACGTATGCCGCCACACATATAATGCGCGCAGGGGGCTACGGGGATATAGTCCTTCGTGATGTCAATGCCGATGCTCAGGCACTTTTGGTAGATATTGGGGAAATGGCGCCGCGTCTCTTCTGGGTCCTTGTGCGTGACATCCAAGCAGACATGGTCCAAGCCGTGAATCTTCATTTCGTTGTCTATGGCACGTGCCACAATGTCGCGGGGCGCAAGGCTCAGGCGCTCATCGTACTTCTGCATGAACTCCTCCCCGTCGGGCAGCCGCAAGATGCCTCCATAGCCACGCATCGCCTCAGTGATAAGGTACGCGGGGTGGGTCTCCCCCGGGTGGAACAACGCAGTCGGATGGAACTGGACGAACTCCATATCTTTTATTTGTCCGCGCGCACGATGCACCATCGCTATGCCGTCGCCGGTGGCTATATTGGGGTTGGTGGTCGAACTATAGATAGCCCCTACTCCACCCGTGGCAATGACCGTGATACGGCTCAGGTAGGTGTCAATCTTCTGCGTGTCGGGGTTGAGGATATATGCGCCATAGCACTCGATGTCGGGCGTATGATGCGTGACGAGTTGTCCGAGGTGGTGCTGCGTGATAATCTCCACCGCAAAGTGGTTCTCCAGCACAGTGATGAACGGGTTGTGACGTACAGACTCCATCAGCCCGCGCTGAATCTCCGCGCCCGTGTCGTCGGCATGGTGGAGGATACGGAACTCGGAGTGTCCGCCCTCGCGGTGAAGGTCGAACTGCCCGTCGGCGTTCTTGTCGAAGTTAACGCCCCAGTGGACCAGTTCCTCAATCTGCGCAGGCGCGTTCCTCACCACCTGCTCGACCGCAGCCGGATCGCTGAGCCAGTCACCCGCCACCATCGTGTCGTGGATATGCTTGTCAAAATCGTCCTGCAACAGATTGGTCACACTCGCCACACCGCCCTGCGCTTTCGCTGTGTTCGCCTCGTCAAGGGTCGTCTTGCAGCAGATGGCGATACGGTACTTCTGCTCACGCGCCACCTTGAGCGCAAAACTCATTCCGGCTACACCGCCGCCTATAATTAGATAATCGTACTTTTCCAACATATCGTTCGTCGCAGATTGGCTGTCTGCCGGCAGGTTTATGCAAAGTCAATAATGTGATGGATAGAGATAATGCCGATGATGGCATCCGATTCGGGCGTCTCGGTGACCGCCAACGTAGTGATGTTGTATTGGTCCATCACGGCAAGCGCGTCACTGAGCAACGCGTTCTTGTCTATGTGCTTGTAAGAGGGTGTCATGATGTCCCGTGCCGTGATGCGGAGGTCATCGTACTTCTGTATGGCACGCCTGAGGTCGCCGTCCGTGATGATGCCCGTGCAGCGGTCACCCTCATAAACCATCGTCATCCCGAGGTGCTTGTCGCTCATCTCGGCGACGAGTTGGCGGAACGGTGTGTCGGTCTGCACACGGGGAACGGCTGTGGTCATGTGATTGCTGACCCGTCCGAGCAGTTTGCGTCCCAATGCGCCACCTGGGTGATAGACGGCGAAGTTCTCCGCCTTGAAGCGGCGTCGTTCCATCAGGCAGACAATCAGCGCATCGCCCATAAGCAGAGCAGCAGTAGTTGAGGTGGTAGGCGCCAGTCCCAACGGACACGCCTCCTTGTCCACATGGACGGAGAGCGTCAGGTCGCACAGTTGCGCCAACTTGGAATGCGGGTCGCCCGTCATAGCAATCAGACGGCAGCCAATCCTGCGGAGAGGTGCGACCACGTTGATAATCTCGGAGGTAGTGCCACTGTTGCTAACCAACAGAGCCACATCGTTGCCATTGATCATTCCCAAGTCGCCATGCACCGCCTCGGCGGCATTGACAAAGATGGCTTCCGTGCCGGTTGAGGCCAATGAGGAGGCTATCTTATGACCGATGATGCCAGTCTTGCCAATACCCATCACAACCACTTGCCCCTGACATGAATACATCATATCCACCGCACGGGCGAAACTGTCGTCAATGCTGTCCGAGAGTTTCTGCAACTCGGCTATCTCTTCGCGAAAGACCTCTTTCGCCCGTTGTGTATCTGATGTCATAAGTATAAGGAGTCCACCGTCTGTTGCAGACGAACCGCCTGCGTGAGTATCTGCTTTATATCCGCCAAGCGGACTTGGTTGGCGGCATCGGATATGGCATGGTCGGGATCGGGATGTACTTCAAGGAAGAGGGCGTCTATTCCTACGGCAATTGCCGCACGCATAAGATGAGGCACCATCGCCCGATTGCCGCCTGTTACGCCTGCCTGCGATGAGGGTTGCTGCACAGAATGGGTGGCGTCGAACACGACGGGACAGCCGAACTTGCGCATCTCCACGAGCGATGTCATATCCACCACCAGCCGTCCGTAGCCGAACGACGAGCCGCGTTCTGTCAGCCATATATCCGTCTCGGGCGACACGCTACGTATCTTATCAATCGCCCCGCGCATATCCCATGGCGCCATAAACTGACCTTTCTTGACATTGACAATCCGCCCTGTGCGAGCCGCAGCCTGCAACAGGTCGGTCTGACGGGACAGGAAAGCAGGAATCTGAAGCACGTCCGCCACTTCGCTGACGGGCAGACACTGCCAGGACTCGTGCACATCGGTCAGTATAGGCAGGTCGAACCGCTCCTTCACGTCCTGCAGGATGCGCAGCCCCTCGTCCATCCCTATACCACGAGGGGAAAGGGACGTGCGGTTCGCCTTGTCAAACGAAGACTTGAAATAGAGAGGTATTTCCAGTTCGCCGCACACGCTCTTGAGCGTCTCAGCGGTCCGGAAAACCATATCACGGCTCTCAATGGCGCACGGCCCTGCAATCAGAAACATATTGCGGAGTGCTGGTTTACGAACGGAGCGCGGCATTGCGCTGCGCCAGCGGCGAGTCGTCCACTGAACGATAGACACGCGCCCACTGCACTTTCAGTTTGCCTTCGCCACCTTTCTCCGACTTCGGCAGCCAACTCTGCGCAATAAAGAACATAGCCTCCTTGGGCAGACAGTTCGGCATACGAAGCAGTTCGAGGTTATTGACATACCAAATCAGTTCGTTCTTTGTCCAGCGGAACGAATAGACATGGTACAGCGAACGGAGCACACCCGTCAGGTCCACCATCCGTGTCTCGCGTCCGTTCACATAACCTACCTGATGACGGTTACCGTTGTAGTGGTAGAGAGCAATCATCGGGCTACCCTGCTTGCCTGTGGTCAGGCCGAAGAAATGGTGACCGATACCCTGCGTGCGCACTTTCGCCATAAACAGACCCGACTCCTGCGCGAACGCCTCTTTGGTGTTCATCACGTCCGAGGTGTAATCGAAGACTGCCTCCGTAAAGCCTTTCTTCTCGTCCCAAGCCACGGCTTTCACACTTCCTGTGCGTGTCTCGATGTCCATACGTCCTTCGGCGAAGAACGTGTTCATACCCGCATTGTATGCCTGAAGTTCACTCGTGCGCGAGTGACCGTCCTTCATCGCCGGATTGGCATAACCGAAACCGGGTTTCCAGTTCTTGGAAGACGACATGTCGTCATCAAATGCGGGACGGAACAGTTCCGCCCAGTCGATTTTCTCCTCACGCTGCTTGAAATAGAACTTGATGTCATCGAGTTTGCCCAGTTCCTTGAAGCGTTGCTCTATTTTATACTCCTCCGAGTGCTCCCAACGCTTGGTATCCGCCCACAAGGCATTACGTTTGCGGAAGTCCTCCGTGTTGATTTCCGCCTCTATTTTCAAGAGTTGCTCCTGTCCGGCTTCACTGATATTGCGGCTCTTTTTCAGGCGCTCATAGGATGCCATCAGGCGGCCTTCGTCCGTGTCCCTGTATTTGCGCGACACAAGTTCGTTCTTGCGCGCCTTGAACTCACTGCTCTCCACGCGCTGCTTCAATTCTTTGTACTCTGCCAGTTCGGGAGATTTCTCAATCTGACGATAGCGTTTCACACGCTCCTGCATGTCGTAAACGGTTTTCTCGAACGTTTCGGTCGAGAGCATTTTGCCGGTAAGTCTGGCTGCGAATAGGTTCATAAAATATATGTTATTTTAGATTTGTTATCTGCTCGAACAACTCCCCGATTGTATTGACAAAGACGGGTTTGTAGTTCTCCTGTTCGGGAATAAACTGCAAGTTGCGCATCCGTTCAATCTGCTGCCGTAGCGGGTCATAGAAACCTTTGTAGTTCAACACGCAGGTCGGTTTCTGGTGTTCGCCCACGATGGCACTACTTGCCACATCCATCATTTCGTCCAGCGTGCCATAACTGCCCGGCAGGCATATAAAGCAGTCCGCGAGGTCGCGCATCCGCTGTTTGCGCTCCGCCATCGTCCCCACGACAAACAGGGAGTCACAATTCTCCGCCTTGCGTCCTGAGAGGATAATCCGGTTGGGCACGACACCTATAATCTGCCCCCGCAGTTCTTCGTTCACACGGTTATTGTCCCTCGTGCGCCGGAAAGCATCGCTGACACGCGACATCAAGCCTCCTATAGCACCGCCATAGACCAGACTATGTCCGTTCCGGGCAAGCCACTCTCCCACCTCGTCCCCCAGACGGAGGTACTCGTCGGGAATGCAGTTGTTGGCTGAACAATAGACGGCTATATTCATCAGGCGTCAATCTTCGCGTAGGTTGCGTTCTCTTCGATGAACTCGCGTCGCGGAGCCACGTCGTCGCCCATCAGCATGGCGATGGTGCGGTCAGCTTCCGCCGCATTCTCAATGGTCACTTTCTTCAGCAGGCGGCGTTCGGGATCCATTGTTGTCTCCCACAACTGCTCGTCGGACATCTCACCCAGACCTTTGTAGCGCTGGGTCTTAATCTGCTTCTCGTCGCCGTTGCCGTACTTCATTATGAAGTCGTGCCGCTGTTGGTCGTTCCAGCAATACTCTTTGTAGTTGCCCTTCGAGCACATATAGAGCGGCGCCATAGCGATATAGAGATGCCCCTGCTCAATCACTTCTTTCATGTGGCGGAAGAAGAGCGTCATAATCAAGGTGGCAATATGCGCACCATCCACATCGGCATCCGCCATGATAATCACTTTATGGTAACGTATCTTGGAGAGGTTCAATGCTTTGGGGTCATCCTCCGTGCCGAACGTGATGCCTAATGCCGTGAAGATGTTGCGTACCTCCTCTGACTCAAACACCTTGTGCTCCATCGCTTTCTCGACATTCAGAATCTTACCACGCAGGGGAAGGATAGCCTGATGAGCACGGTCGCGACCTGTCTTGGCAGTACCGCCTGCGGAGTCTCCCTCGACGAGGAACAGTTCACATTCGGCGGGGTCTTTGGAGGCGCAGTCCGCCAGTTTGCCGGGCAGTCCGCCGCCTGACAGAGGCGACTTGCGGAGTACCGACTGACGGGCATTGCGTGCCGCTATACGAGCCTGCGCGGCGAGAATAACCTTCTCCACAATGCGCTTGGCATCATCGGGGTGTTCTTCAAGGTAGTTGGTCAGCGCCTCGCTTACAGCGGAAGACACCATACCCGCCACTTCGGAGTTACCCAGTTTGGTCTTGGTCTGCCCCTCGAACTGCGGTTCCGCCACCTTCACCGAGATGACGGCTGTCAAACCTTCGCGGAAGTCGTTGGGGTCGATGGTGGCGTTGCCTTCTTTGTCGCGGAGTTTGGCTTTCTCAAGCAGTTTGCTTTCCTCCGCGTACTTTTTCATCACGCGGGTGAGAGCAGCACGGAAACCCGCCACGTGGGTACCACCCTCTATGGTGTTGATATTATTGACGTAGGAATGTACGTTCTCGTTGAAATCGCTGTTGTAGATCATTGCCACTTCCACGGGTGTGCCGTACTTGCTTGTGTTGAGATGAATCACCTCCGAGATAAGCGGAGTGCGTGTCTGGTCGATATAGCGAACGAACTCGCTCAATCCTTTTTCCGAATAGAACGTCTCCATCTTGCACGAGCCGTCCTCATTGACCACGCGCTTGTCTTTCAGCGTGATGCGCACACCGGCATTGAGGAAAGCCAGTTCACGCATACGGTTAGCGAGGATATCCCACTGATAAACCGTTTCGGTAAAAATCGTGTCGTCCGGCAGGAAATGCACGAACGTACCCGTCTTGCGCTGCTCCCAATTGCCGACAGCTTCCGCTTCGCTTATGATATGGACAGGTGCTAACGGTTTGCCTTTCGCGTAGTCCTGGCAGTGGATGGCCCCTTCGCGATAGACCTCCACGTGCATCTGCTTACTCAGCGCATTAACGCAACTCACGCCTACGCCATGCAGACCACCGCTGACCTTGTAACTGTCTTTATTAAACTTACCACCGGCATGAAGGACCGTCATCACCACCTCGAGCGCACTCTTGTGCTCCTTCGGGTGCATATCCACGGGAATACCGCGGCCGTTGTCCTGCACGGTAATTGAATTGTCGGCATTGATATGCACGGCTATCTCAGTGCAGAATCCGGCAAGCGCCTCATCGATGGAGTTGTCCACTACCTCATATACCAGATGGTGCAAACCCTTTTGCGAAATATCGCCTATGTACATTGCGGGGCGTTTACGCACCGCTTCCAAACCTTCGAGCACTTGAATACTCGAACCATCATACTTTTCTTGTTCTTCCATGAATAGAGTTTTCTATGCAGTTCCCTTGTGTTTACTGCGTTTCCATAAAAAAATCGCGCAAAGATACACTATTCTGTGTAATTATGCAAATCATTATAACGAATTTTCTTCTATTTTCTTCAACAGTGTGATTGCCCCCGATACAGTACGGACTTGCCCAATGGTGGCATAGACTCTTCCTGTCAGGCGTCCCTTCTTGTCCTTGTCCTGCACGAGGTGGCATCTGTTCTGTCTTGACTGGATATAATGTATCACCTTCCCGAACGTCTCACTATGGAAATAAGACGGTGTGTGTGTCGTAAAATAGATGACCATCCTTTCCTGCTTGAGGAACACTTTCTCTATTCCAAGCCTACAGCACAGCCAACGCAGACGCACCACCTGCATCAACTCTGCCGCCTCGTCAGGTATCGCTCCGAAGCGGTCGCGCAAGCGGCGGCAGTATGCCTGCAGTTCGTCTTCATTCTTCAGTCCGTCCAATTCGCGATATAGAGCCAGCCGCTCCGCTATATTCTCTATGTACGTATTGGGGAAAGCCAACGGCAAGTCGCTTTCCAGCAGACAGTCCTGACACCACAAGCGTACAACAGGTTCCTCTTTGTCCGCAGGGTTTTCCTCTTCTTCTTTCTCCTCCGGCAGCATCTCTTCTTTCAGTTCGGCAACCGCCTCATTCAGAATGCGCTGATAGGTCTCGTACCCCAAGTCGGCAATGAATCCAGACTGCTCGGCACCGAGCAGGTTACCTGCACCACGAATGTCAAGGTCCTGCATAGCAAGATTGAAGCCGGCACCGAGATCAGCGAAGGTAACAATGGCATCCAGACGGCGGCGTGCATCTGAAGTGAGCAATTCCCGTTCGGGTGCTATCAAGTAGCAATATGCCTTTCGGTTGCTGCGTCCCACACGACCACGTAACTGGTGCAAATCGCTCAAGCCGAAGTGCTGGGCAGAGTAGATAAGCATCGTATTGACATTGGGTATATCCACTCCCGACTCAATGATGGTAGTCGAGACCAGTATATCGTAGTCATAATTGATGAACGCCTCTAATCTTTCCTCCATATCTGCCGGCGGCATCTGTCCGTGCGCTGTTACGATGCGCGCTGTGGGGCACAGGCGGTGCAACTGGTTCACTACGCGTTCGTGCATCTCAATGCGGTTGTTGATGACAAATATCTGCCCGTTGCGGTTCAACTCGTTGTTGATTGCCTCACGGATAATATCTTCATCGGCAATGGTAATCACCTCCGTCTGAATCGGGTAGCGGTTGGGTGGCGGGGTGGTCATTATACTCATGTCGCGTGCACCCAAGAGGGAGAACTGGAGTGTGCGCGGAATGGGGGTAGCAGTCAGCGTCAGTACGTCCACCGAGGCGCGGAGTGTCTTGAGCCTGTCCTTGACCGCGACACCCAGTTTCTGCTCCTCGTCAATAATGAGCAGTCCGAGGTCATGCCATTCGACCTGCTTGCCCACTATCTTGTGCGTACCTATCAGTATATCTATCTTGCCCGCTTTCAAGTCGGCGAGTATCTCTTTTGTTTCTTTGGGGTTCTTGCCGCGTGAAAGATATTCGATACGGACCGGAAAGTCCTTCATTCTGTCCTTGAACGAGTTGTAGTGCTGTAGAGCGAGAACAGTGGTCGGTACCAGTACGGCGGTCTGTTTGCCGTCGGTAGCTGCCTTGAAGGCGGCGCGCATCGCCACCTCCGTCTTGCCAAAGCCCACATCGCCGCAGATGAGTCGGTCCATCGGCATCGGACTCTCCATATCGCGCTTTACGTCCTGTGTCGCCTTTGCTTGGTCGGGGGTGTCCTCGTACAGGAACGACGCTTCCAGCTCATGCTGCATATAGCCGTCTGGCAGGAAAGCGAATCCTTTCTCCTGTTTGCGCTTGGCATACAAGCGAATCAGGTCGCGGGCGATGTCCTTCACCTTGTCCTTCGTCCGCTCGCGTAATCGTTCCCATGCACCCGAACCGAGTTTGCTGATGGTCGGAGCAGAGCCTTCCCTGCCTTTGTACTTGCTCAGTCGGTGCAGATTATGGATACTGACAAACAAGGTGTCTCCGTCGCGATATACAATCTTGAGCATCTCCTGTCGTTTGCCATTGACGGTGGTAGTTACCAAGCCTCCAAACTGTCCTATGCCGTGGTCGCTATGAACCACATAGTCGCCCGGGCGCAGTTCATTGAGTTCGCGCAAGGTCATTACCGCCTTGCCTCGACGAGCGTTATCGTGACGCATAGACACACGGTGGTAGCGCTCAAAAATCTCGTGGTCCGTATAGCAGGCTACCCTATGTTCCTTATCCACCCAACCGGCGTGAAGCGTACGGTCCACCGGTGTGAAGGTAAGATGTGCTCCGCCGTTCAGTTCATACTCGCTGTCCAAAACCGATTGCAGACGGTCGGTCTGTTTCTTCTGGTCCGCCAGTATATATACTTTGTAACCGTTCTCCAGTTTATTCCGCAAATCATCAATGAGCAGGGAGAAATTCTTATGGAACAAGGGCTGCGGTTCGGTATGGAACAGCAGCGTCTGCCTGACATCCGGGAAAGTGCTCTGCTGCCGCATTTCCAATGTATCGCTTTGTCTGATGAGCGCAAACAGCATACTGTCAGCCATATTTGTCCAATCATCCGACACCCACAAGAGGTCTTTTCTTCCTTGCAGATATGTTTCAATCCCCACGTCCTCCGCTTCTTCCGAATGTCTGCCGATTACGGTAATGGCTTTCACTTTGTCCCTGCTCAACTGCGTCTCTATGTCAAAGGTGCGGATGGAATCAACCGTGTTGCCGAAAAAGTCCAAGCGGTACGGTTCTTCGTTGCTGTAGCTATATATATCCACTATACCTCCTCGCACAGCATACTGCCCCGGCTCATATACAAAGTCCACCCGTTCCATTCCCATCTGCCCGAGCAGTTCCGTGAGGTCGGTCACGGCAATCTCTTCGTCCGTTTGCAGACTTATCTGCTCGTTCTGCAGCGACTGCACCGGCGGCACGCTCTCCTCTAACGCCATCGGATAGGTAACAATGATACAGGGTTGGTCGCTAACTACGGCACTAAGTGATTTGGTGCGTTCCACCACCATCGCCTCGTCCACCCGTTGGCGATGACGTGCACAGGGGAAATAACAGACATACACCCCCTGCATAAGCGTGTGCAAGTCGGCAAACAGATACTGCGCCTCATCCTCGTCCTTCATCACAACCAGCATCTTCCGTTCAACCCTATCCTGCTTCATCTTCTGCATCATCGACTGCAATACCACGGCACGCGCAGAAGCACACAAACCGCTCAACAAGTAATGAGAGGGCGATGACAACAAGGAGAAAGATGGTATAGCAGAGGCTGCCTGAGTATAAAATTCCTGAATAGTCATAGACAAATAGGTACAGTTGCAAAAAGCGCGCAAAGGTATGCTTTTTCACAAAAACGGACAAAAAATCACCCAACTATTGCACACGTATCAATTTCGCGCTACTTTTGCCGCCGTATTTGCAAACCATTGCCGCGATGGTGGAATCGGTAGACACGAAGGACTTAAAATCCTTTGGCCAGTGATGGCTGTGTGGGTTCAAGTCCCACTCGCGGTACCAATCGAACAAAGACAATTCTTGTGGCGTGAAAACAAGACGCACCGCATATCCCTTAATTATTGTCCTTCTTTCTTTGATCTGCAACATCCCGCTTCAGGCGCAAATCAACGGCGGCGGGAGCAGCGTCTTTCATTTCCTTTCACTCCCTGTTTCCTCCCGTCTGAACGCTCTCGGTGGTGATAATGTCTCGCAGCAGGACGGCGAGCTGACTATGGCAATGGCTAACCCCGCTTTGCTCAACAGTCAATGCCACCAACAACTCAGCCTTAACTACGCATACTTCTACCAACAGACCATGAGCGGCTGCGTCATGTACGGCCATTCGTTCGATGAGGTGAACCGCATAGCCGGAGGCATACACTATATGGACTACGGTACGATACGTTATGCCGACGACATGGGTAATCTGACCGGCGGCACTTTCTCCGCCCGTGATGTACTCATCGACCTCATCTACTCCCGGCAATTAGGGCCGTACTTCACCCTCGGAGCAGGACTCAAGCCCATTATGTCCTTCTACGAGAGCTATAACTCTTTCGCTCTTGCAGCCGACATCGGCGCACACTATCACACTCCCGACTCGCTGTTCCAGTTAGGTCTGACGCTACGTAACATCGGATGGCAAATCAAGGGTTTCTATTCCGAGGAGGGAGGACAACACCGCGAGCAACTGCCACTGAACCTTGAACTCGGGTTCAGTTACCGCTTCCGCCATGCTCCTATACGTATAGGTATGACGGCTCACGACCTGCAGCGTTGGAACCTTACCTACGAGACGACCAACCAGCCCACCGATACCAAAACAACGGTACAATGGTACGACATGCTCTTCCGCCACACCATCTTCTTCATTGATGTTGTACCCAAGAGCGAGCGTTTCTACCTCACGGTCAGTTACAACCATCGCCGCCGAGCCGAGTTCCAGCTTAAAGACCAACGCAGTCTCGCAGGTCTCGCCATCGGTGCCGGAGTACGAATCAAAATGGTTCGGATAGGCTTTGCTTTCTCGCAGTTCGCCAAGTCCAACTTCACCTACCAAGCCTCTCTCGGGCTTGATATCAATCAGTTCAAATGAAAAGAATCATCGTTGCCGTTGACGGCTACTCATCCTGCGGCAAGTCCACTATCGCCAAGCAGCTTGCCGCCTACGCTTCCTACCGCTATATCGACACAGGAGCCATGTACCGCGCCGTCGGTCTCTATGCCCTCCGGCACAACCTCTCTACGGACGATAGTATCATAGCCGCATTGCCCGATATCCATATCGACTTCGCGCCACAAAGCAACGGTACCCAGCATACCCTTCTCAACAGCGAAGACGTAGAGACACAGATACGCACCCTTGACGCAGGCAACCGCGCTTCGCAGGTGTCGCAGATACGCGAGGTCAGACAGTTCCTTGTTGAGCAACAGCAGGCTATGGGCAAAGAAAAAGGCATCGTAATGGACGGCAGGGACATCGGTACAGTGGTCTTCCCTGATGCCGAACTCAAACTCTTCCTTACCGCTTCGCCCGAAGTACGCGCACAGCGGCGTTACAAGGAACTGCTCGAAAAGGACGGCGCAGCACCTTCCTTTGAGGAGGTGTTGCGTGATGTGAACGAGCGTGACTACCGCGATACGCACCGTGCCGAAAGCCCTCTCAGACAGGCAGAGGATGCGGTCGTAGTGGACAACTCCGACATGTCGCGGGAAGAGCAGTTCGAACATATATGCCGCCTCTTCAACGAGCGCGTTTCCCAATCGTGACCAACTCCAACCGTGACCATCTCCATTGACCCGCATAGCGGCTTCTGCTTCGGCGTAACACGCGCCATTAGGCAAGCCGAGAACGAACTGCAGGCAGGACCACTTTTCTGCCTCGGGGACATTGTGCACAACGGTCAGGAGGTCGAGCGCCTTGAACGTCTCGGACTGCAGACCATCGACTATGACGCCCTGCGCGAACTGCGCCACGGACGGGTGCTGCTCCGTGCACACGGCGAGCCGCCATCCACCTACCATATAGCACAAGCCAACGAACTGGAGATTATCGATGCCACATGCCCCGTCGTCAAGCAGCTACAAGAACGCATACGCGAAACCTATCTCCAATACCCCGATGCACAGATAGTCATCTTCGGCAAAGAAGGACATGCAGAGGTCATAGGGCTTGTCGGACAGACACATAACACCGCCATCGTCATTGAGTCGCCCACCGACCTTGACCGGATTGACTACCGGCGTCCCATCTATCTCTTCTCGCAAACCACCAAGTCCGTGGAGACGTTCCGGCTCATCGTGGAGGAGATAACCCGCCGGCGCGAACAACTATCCGCCGACCCGTCTGCTCTGCCGCCGTTCGAGTGGCACGACACTATCTGCCGCAACGTGTCCAACCGCGTTGAGGAAATCAAAGCCTTTGCGCGCGAGCAGGACATTGTCTATTTCGTCGGCGGAGAGAAATCCTCCAATGCCAAAGTCCTTTTCGCCCATTGCAAGGAAGCCAATCCGAACTCGGTCTTCCTGTCTTCGCCGGACGAGATAACCTCTCCTCCCGACCTTCCCCAAGACGGCAGAATAGGTATCTGCGGAGCGACATCCACTCCTCTTTGGCTCATGCTCGCTGTCCGCGACCGTCTTGCCATTTAGCACTCAGTCAAGTTAAAAACCACAAGCCCGCATACGGTGCGGGTATCTTTGAACATGCTTCAAACAAGCACTATCATACGGCTATCCTTCGGTTATCCTACGGTTATCCTTCGGTTATCTATCGGTTATCCTACGGTGTTGCTTGCTGTTTGGTGACTGCGTGTTGGGGAGTGAATGTTGGTGACTGCGTGTTGGGGTATTGCTTATATATAGAATTTTATCTGTTGATATATGACTTTTTGTTGTAATAATGTCGCTTTCAGTTGCATATATCTTGAACATTGTGGACTTTTGCGGCCGAAAACGAATTAAATACAGCAAAATCATGACAGATACATCCGCATTTGAAGCAATGATACAGTCAGTCAACCGCGTTGGCGTATCCGTATCAAAGGATATCCACGGGTTCACTGTTTTGAACCAAGACCTCGTGTTCCCTTATCTCATCCTTACCCTTTGCACCAAAGGAAGTGCCCGTGCGATATATGATAATCAGGAAATGACGCAGCACACGAACGAAGTGGGTATCATTATGCCCGGACATACCATGCGCCCGCTTGAATGTACGGACGACTTCACGTATACCCGTCTCGCCATTTCGGCGGATATGCTGGAAAGCCTCAAGCTACATATCTTCAGCCACGACTACGAGAAATTCCATTACACGCCGATGTACCAAATGACGGACGTGCAGGCACAACGGTTACTTGCCGTAACCGACTTGGTAACCATCATCGCAGAACACGACGAGAAAGACTTTGCCCTGCGCCGTGAGATGCTGCTGTCACAACTCGTTATCTGCTACGAGTTTCTCAACTACTACCGCCGCGATATTGACAAGCAATGGCAGGAAAGCCGATATGCCTCCCTGTTCAACCGCTTCAAGATGCTTGTGGCGGAGCACTACAAAGAGTCACGTGAAGTTAAGTTCTATGCCTCTCGGCTGAACCTTACTCCAAAGCATTTTACCAAGGTTATACGCTCGGTGGCAAACGACACACCACCCGCCAAATGGATTGACGAGTATGTAGCTGCCCAAGCCAAACGGCTCATCGAAACACAGCCCAACCGGAATATCCAGCAGATAGCCTTTACACTTGGATTCAACGAGCCTACCCTGTTTCACCATTACTTCAAGCGTGTCACAGGCATCACCCCTGCTGCTTACAGACAAAGCATCAAAAAAGAGGAGGGGAAATAGGCGGAACGAGCCGCTGCAACAGAGTAGCGCCTTTACTGCAATTGCTCAATAAACACAGGCTCCCACAGGAGGCTGTCGGGATAGAGTACGGAAACCATGTCACCGAGTATCTCATCGGGATGCACTACTCCGCGCTCCCAGAAATCGTTTGCTCCCAAAGGATTTGAACGCCGCATCAGATGATACACCTGCCCCGTCTGAAAAGAGCGGAACATCCTATGATGCTTGTCAACCAGTGCCAACTCTCTCAAAGAACGAGCAGTCACCCCTACCCAGACATCGGCATCGGCAAAATCCACCATCGCCTGCTCTAATGTCAGAGGTATGCTACCCTCATGCTCCGTATCCTCATACCGGTACGAAGCGCCCGCATCGCGGAACAGTTTGCCCATAAACGTGTTGCCCGCAGGGACATACCACGTGCCGCGGAAGTCCTGTCCGCTCATAACGGACGGCTTGGCATCTGCCTGCCAGCCGCTGACTTGCTCACACAGATGTTCATAACGGCTGCATACCGCGTCAAAGATGCTATCCGCCACCGCCTCCTTATCAAGGAACGCGCCCACGAGGCGAACCCATTCGGCACGCGCTAAAGGATGCTGCTCCATCCATTCGTTGATGAAAAGCACAGGCACACCCAGTTTGACTAATTGCGCCGAAGTGACATCCCCCTGGGCGTAAGTGGAAACAAACACCATATCCGCACCGGACATCACTATCCGCTCCACGTTAGGTGTCATGGCGTCACCAAGATCTGCTATCCCCTCTACGCCCGACAGGTCGCGGTACGCCAATTGTGGACTGCACACGCCGCATATAGCCTCCACACTGCCTATCGCGTCGAGAAAGCCGATATGCGTACAAGATGTAAGCCCTATACGCCGCAGAGGAATCTGCACCACGGTTTTGCCTTCCATCCGTTTCTTCTCACGACGGTTAGGCTCCTCGCGGGTCAGGTAGTACCTCCTTGTCCAGCAGTCCTTTTCCCACGGCGAATAGAGAACAGCGACTCTGTACTGCGCCGAGTCATACAGCTCGAAACCGCTCGCATAGCGGTTGCCCTCCCGCATAACAGTATCGGCAGACCGCTTTGCGCAGCCTGCCGATACGATGGCGGATAGGACAAGGAGGAAAATAACGTATTGTGATTTCCGCATTGTCAATTATCCATTATTTCAGTACTCCAAGCTGTTTACCCACTTTGACAAACGCGGCGATACCCTTGTCAAGCTGCTCGCGTGTGTGCGCCGCCGAGAGTTGTACGCGGATACGAGCCTGACCCTGCGGCACAACGGGATAGTAAAATCCGGTCACATAGATGCCTTCCTGCTGCAAAGCTGCGGCGAACTCCTGGCTGAGACGTGCGTCATACAGCATAACGGCGCAGATAGCCGACTGGGTAGGCTTGATGTCGAAGCCGGCAGCGGTCATCTTCTCCACGAAGTAGTCGGTGTTGGCGTGCAGTTTGTCCTGCAGCGTGTTGTCGCGGGTAAGCAGCTCGAACGTCTTGAGAGCCGCAGCGGCAACCATAGGAGGTATGGAGTTCGAGAACAGATAAGGACGGCTGCGTTGGCGCAGAAGGTCGATAATCTCTTTCTTACCGGTCGTGAAACCGCCTACCGAACCGCCGAAGGCTTTGCCTAACGTTCCGGTCAGCACCTCAATCTTGCCGCGGAGGTTGTATTGCTCGGTCACGCCGTGACCTGTCTTGCCTACCACGCCTGCCGAGTGGCTCTCGTCAACCATTACCATTGCGTTGTACTTCTTGGCAAGTTCATAAATCTTGTCAAGCGGGCATACATTGCCGTCCATCGAGAACACACCGTCGGTAGCGATGATGCGGAAACGCTGTGCCTGTGCGGCTTGCAGCTGTTTCTCGAGGTCTTCCATGTCGCCGTTGGCGTAGCGGTAGCGCACAGCCTTGCAGAGGCGCACGCCGTCAATGATGGAGGCGTGGTTCAGAGCGTCCGATATGATAGCGTCTTCCGCTGTGAACAGAGGCTCGAACAGACCGCCGTTGGCATCGAAGCAAGCGGCATAAAGAATAGTGTCTTCCGTTCCGAAGAAGTCCGATATGGCTTTCTCCAGCATCTTGTGCGTGTCCTGCGTGCCGCAGATGAAGCGCACCGATGCCATTCCGTAGCCGCGCTCGTCCATACGTTTCTTGGCAGCCTCAATCAATTCCTTGTTGTCCGCCAAACCGAGGTAGTTATTGGCGCAGAAATTGATGACATCCACCGGACCGTTCTCGCCCTTCACCTGAATGGCTGATGATTGCGGAGTGATAATCACGCGCTCGTTCTTGTACAAACCGTCATCTTTGATTTGTTGCAGAGTAGCCTGCAAATGCTTCTGAAAATCTTGATACATAATCGTATATTTTTATGGTTCGTTGATTATTCCTCTGTTTTAGCGTGGCAAAGTTACTGCAACTCTCTCTTCCACGCAACTATTTTTGTGTTTTTTTCTGATACTTTGTGTCGCTTTTGTCTCGGCGAGGCTGTTTGTCTTCATTTCTGATACTTCCCGACCTTCTTGTAGGCAACGCGCAGCAGCCAGTCCGGCGTATGCCGCAGCAACGGGGTAGCCAGCCAGTTCAGCAAGCCCGGAGTGTCGCTCTTCTTGCCCTTGAACAGGTCTTTCAAGGCGCGGCGCACCAACTTCTCCGGCGGTATGCTGACGGTCAGTGCCACCGCTAATCTGCGCAATCGCGGCGACAAACCGAACAATGCCGTATCCACTGCCCCGGGAGCCATTACCGTCACCTGAACGCCCTTCGGACGGAGTTCGTAGTACAGCGACTTGGAGAAATTGTAGATAAACGCTTTGGTAGCATTGTAGGTCTGGATGCCGGGCATTGCCATCCACGCGGACATGGACGACATATTGAGTATATATCCGCTGCCTCGCTGTGCCATCTGCTCGCCGTAAAGGCGGCATATTTTGGCTACGGTCACCACGTGCAGGTTGAGCATCAACTCGATGCGTGCCATCGCTGTCTCTACGTAAGGATTGAAGAAGAACACTCCTGCGTCGTTAATGACTATATCCGGCTTGATGCCTGCCGACTCGGTATAGGCATACAGTTCTTCGGCGGCGTCTGCCTTGCCCAAGTCCGCGTAATGGGCGGTGGCGGAAACGCCGTATTGTGTCATAATCTCTTGTGCGGTCTGTTCCAGTTCTGCCTGTTGGTTGCTCACAAGCAGCAGGTCGCAGCCGTAGTCGCTTGCCAACTGACGGGCATATTCCTTCCCTATCCCGCTGGATGCTCCCGTTACTAATGCTAACATATCTTTCTGTTAATTTGCCATACCTCTCTTCCCCGTAGCCGATGCCACACATATCGCCCCAATGACGCCGCAAAGATACATCCTTTTTCTCATCCCCGCAAAACCAATTCCTTTTCCTTACCTCTTGCTCACCTCTCCCGCAAAACTGCCTCGTTTCTCCCCGACATTTCCCTATCAATTCCATAGGTCGCCCATAGGTCACCCATAAGTCACCCATAGGTCACCCATAAGTCACCAATAAGTCACCCATAGGTCATCCATAGGTCAAAGCAACTCTCACGGTACTCTCACAATACTCTCCTGCCGATGTCGCCGTACTTTCTTCCCGACCCTCCCCATGCTTGTATGACTAAAATAGCGACTATAAAAATTGTTGTGCATTTTTGTTTGCGGATTTGAGAGGCTTGCCGTACTTTTGTCCCCCGATTTGATATGCAACTAATCTTTTAACTTTTGCAGTATGGAAACCAGTCCTTTCAAAGTGTTCGCAGGTAGCAAGGGAGAGGCTATTGCGCAACGAGTGTGTGATTTACTTCATTGTCAGTTGGGGAAGATTCGGATTGACCGTTTCTCTGACGGCGAGTTTGCGCCGAGTTTTGACGAGTCGGTGCGCGGACAGTCCGTCTATCTGGTACAGACCACGTCACCCTCATCCGACAACCTCATGGAGTTGCTTCTTATGATTGACGCTGCCAAGCGGGCAAGTGCCTACAAGGTGATTGCAGTCATCCCTTATTTCGGATGGGCACGGCAGGACCGTAAGGACAAACCCCGCGTAAGTATCGGTGCCAAGCTCGTTGCCAATATGATTCAGACGGCAGGTGCCGACCGTGTCATCACTGTGGACCTCCACGCCGACCAGATTCAGGGCTTCTTCGACATTCCTGTGGACCACCTCTATGGTGCCAACACGCTGGCTTCTTATATTGAGTCGCTTCACCTTAAAGACCTCATCGTCGCCAGTCCCGATGTAGGTGGCACCAAGCGGGCTGCCGCTTTCTGCAAGAAGATGCATGTCCTCACCGACAAGGAGGTGCCTATGGTCATCTGCTACAAGCACCGTCCCGATTTCAACAAAGTGAGCGAGATGCGCGTCTTGGGAGATGTCAAGGACAAAGACGTGGTCATTGTGGACGATATGTCCGACACGGCGGGAACACTCTGCAAAGCAGCCGAGGTAATGAAAGAGAACGGGGCACGTACCGTCCGTGCTGCTGTGGCACACGGCATTATGTCAGGTCCCGCATGCCAGCGCATAATGGACAGCGAACTGGAAGAACTCATCTTCACGGATACCATTCCGTTCGACACTGCACGTTGTCCCAAAGTGAAAATCGTTAGCGTGGCAGACCCCATTGCGCAGACTATTCTCGCTATTCAGCAGCACCGCTCGGTCAGCGAACTCAACATCAAGTAACTCTGACTTTGCTTATGAGGTATCGCTTTCTGCCGTTCTGCCTGCTTTTCCTGATGAGTTGGGGAGCCGCTTGCACCAAGAAGAACGTCCCTTCGGTTACGCGACCCGATTTCTCTGCCGATAGTGCCTACGCTTTTGTGGATCGACAAGTTCAAATGGGACCACGTGTCCCGGGTACCACGGCTCACGACGAGTGTGCCGCATACCTCATTCAGACGCTCGAAAGGATGGGCGCAAGCGTGGAGCAACAAAGGGGCATGATGACTAACTACGAAGGAAAAGACCTGCCTGTCCGCAACATAATAGCGCATTTCGGTAGCCGAGACCTCAATAACCGCATTCTCCTTGCTGCCCACTACGACACACGTCCGTGGAGCGACGAAGAGACCGACTACGACAACCGCTTCCTCCCCATTGATGGTGCCAATGACGGAGCCAGCGGGGTCGGCGTGCTGCTCGAAGTGGCACGCCAACTCGGACTCCAACTGCAGGACACTGCCGCCAACCTCAGAGGAATAGACATCATCTTCTTCGACTGCGAAGACTACGGAACACCCTCTTTCTACACGGGGCAGGAAAGGCAGAACACGTGGTGCCTCGGCTCACAGTTATGGGCAGAACTGCTCAAGTACCGACGTGAGACCTACCAGTTTGGTGTAGTCCTTGATATGGTGGGTGCACCCGATGCCACCTTCCCCAAAGAGTACTACTCGGAGCAGTATGCACACAACTACGTGGAACTGATTTGGCGTGCAGCACGTCAGTTGGGTTACAGCCACATGTTCGTGCAGCAGAAAGAGTACCCCATCGTGGACGACCACTACTACATCAATACACTGGCTGACATTCCTTGTGTGGACATCATCTACTACAACCGCTCTTCCTCTACGGGATTCCCGTTCTGGTGGCATACACAACAAGATAATATGCAACACATAGCCGCTTCTACCCTGCAGGCAGTCGGCGAAGTGGTAATGAAAGTGATTGAATAACACCGTGAATATGCTTGAGATACGCGACTTACGTGCCTCTATTGAAGGCAAAGAAATACTGCAAGGCATCAATCTGACTATCCGGGAGGGTGAGATACACGCCATCATGGGACCCAATGGTGCCGGCAAATCGACACTCGGTGCCGTACTGGCGGGACATCCCGCCTACGAAGTGACCGGAGGATCGGTCATTTTTCGGGGAAAAGACCTGCTCGCTATGCCCCCCGAACAGCGCGCAAGAGAAGGACTCTTCCTCTCGTTCCAGTACCCTGTGGAGATTCCCGGAGTGAGTATGGTCAATTTCCTCCGTACCGCTGTCAACGACAAACGCAAGTACGAGGGCAGCGAACCGCTCTCAGCTACCCAGTTCCTCAAAGAGATGAGGGAAAAGAAACAACTCCTCGAAATGGCGGATAAACTCAACAACCGCTCCGTCAACGAAGGCTTCTCCGGCGGAGAGAAAAAGAAAAACGAGATTTTCCAGATGACTATGCTACGTCCTGCACTGGCTATACTCGACGAAATAGACTCGGGACTGGACATAGACGCATTGCGCATAGTGGCGAATGGAGTCAATGCCTGCCATACCAAAGACAACGCCTGCCTGCTCATTACCCACTACCAGAGACTGCTCGACTATATCGTGCCCGACTACGTACACGTCCTCGCTAACGGACGTATCGTACGAACAGGCGACAAGACACTTGCACGCGAATTGGAGGAAAGGGGATACGAATGGTTGTAAAAGGTACATACCAACAGGTTATTCTTTGCCGTTCCGACCGGGACTTGACGTTCAATCAGGAGGCGGACTCTACCCTCCGTCTCTTCCTTTATGCCATACAACCCGACGATACAGTCTCTTCCGACCTGCATATCCGCGTCCAATGTAACCAGACGGGAGCAAACTGCACCACCGAGATTTATGCCTTGACTTATCTTGGCGGCAGCAACCGCTGTGCTATTGAAGCGGCTGTCAACCACCTTGTCGGTGGCGGCACTTCCCGATTGGTCAGCCGCTTTGTACTCAAAGACCGCGCACAGGGTTCGTATGCTGGCGAGGTGGTCCTTGCACAGGACGCACAGCAGGTGGACGCACAGCAGAGCAACCGCAACCTCCTGCTCAGCGACGACGCGCAGATGCGTATCCGACCTGTCTTGGAAATCTATGCGGACGATGTGAAAGCCTCCCACGGCACTTCTACCGGCCAGTTGGACGAGGATGCCATTCTCTATATGCAGCAGCGCGGCATTTCGCGCCAGGAAGCCGAGCAGATGCTCGTTGAAGCCTTTATGGCAGAATGCATCACCCCCCTCGGCGATGACACCAAGCAGACCGAGATCCTGCAAATGATCCACTCCCCCCACTCCGCCCCAACTACTCCCGCCCTCTAATCCGACAACTTCCCCACTCCAATCCTACTATCCCCGCACCCTTTGCTGACTATACGGATAGTATAGGGATACTATAGGGATAGCATAGAGCAAGACCATCCCTGTTTGCTCATACGCCCAAGCCGTCCTCACCCGTACCGACGGGTACAAAGACATCTTGGCGTAATAGTCTAAGTGTTCGCAATTCGCGAACTGCGAACATAACGGATTTGTGAAAAAAAATACATATTCATTTGCTTATAGCAAAAAAGCAGTACCTTTGCGGCGGATTTAATGTTCGCTGTTCGCGAACAACGAACATTAAATCGGAAATCCATGATTTTAAGCAGTTATGAAAGAGCAAGATTTGGTTATACTTTTAAAGAAATTGACCTCAAAAGGACGAGAACTTTCTTTACGAAAACTCGCGGAAGAACTCGGCATGAGTGCTTCGAGTGTGAGTGAAAGTCTGGAACGTAGCAAAAAGGCGCAATTGATAGATCGCAACAAGAAACGCGTGAACACGCTGGCGTTACAGGAGTTTATGATTCATGGCTTGCCTTATGTTTTTCCGGCAGAGACAGGACGTATCATCCGTGGTATACCTGCGTATGTAAGTGCTGCACCTCTCAAAGAACAAGTAACGGATTCTTCCGAGCAATTTGTATGGCGTTATATCAAAGGTAATGCGCGCGGTCAACAGATAACCCCTCTCTACCCTTCTGTGCCGGAAGCTGCTTTGCGTGACGAGGAGTTATACCAACTGCTGGTCATTGCCGACACGCTGCGTATGGGACGTGCACGTGAGAAAGAGATTGCCATTGCAGAACTGAACAAACACATCCGGAACTATGTCGAAAACCAATAACGAACGTTTGCAGGAGATAGCCGAAGGCATGCAGAATCTGAACGAACGACTTGTGTACGTTGGGGGAGCATTAGCCGGTTCGTACGCCACCGATCCTGCGGCATTAGAGCCAAGACCAACTGCGGATGTGGACTGCGTGGTAAACTCCGCCAACTATGCTGAGCATGCCGCTTTTGAAGAACAACTCCGCAAACAGCATTTTCAAAATGATACGGAATCAGAGCCTCCTGTTATTTGCCGATGGGTCTATAATGGAGAACTGGTGGACGTAATGTCTTACGAAGAAAAGAGTCTAAGTTTCGGCAACCGATGGTATCGACCGGGATTTGAGCATCGAGAGCAATACAAACTTCCCTCTGGGAAGGTAATTTATCGACTGCGTGCACCTTATTACATCGCTACGAAAATCGAGGCATTACTGTCGCGAGGTGGAAACGATTGGCGGGGAGCAAAAGACTTCGAGGATATTATCTATGTGCTCAATTATTGCACGGACATTATGACACGTTTTCGTGCTGCGGAAAGAGACGTACAGCAGTATCTTTCGGAGCACTTTGGAGCCATGCTACAGCGTCCCAATTTCAATGAAGAGATTGAATGCGTCATCTCTGCAGACGAGATTGAACGCACAGACATGCTGATACAGATAATGCGTGATATCGCGCTTTATAAGCCGGAACCGGGTTTGCGGATTCAAATTGTGAGTGACTTGCATCTGGAGTTCCCGGACAACCGCGCTTGGCTGTCTGCTCATCCATTGGACGTAACGGGTGATATACTCCTTATTGCCGGTGATACGGCATATTTGGACCTACCGGATTCCGGACGAGAGACCTATAAGGCGTACGATTTCTGGCATTGGGCTTCGCGCAACTACAAGCAAGTTATCGTGTGCCTCGGCAACCATGACTTCTACGGCTATTATGATTTGGCAACCATGCCGGATAACTATTGTCTGGAAATCCGTCAGAACGTAAAGGCGTACTATAACAGCGTCGTGCATCTGCCGGATGTAGATATTATCGTCTCCACGCTTTGGTCGAAAATTGAACTGGGAAATGAATATATGGTAGAGCGCGGAGTGAGTGATTTCTACCGCATCAAATATGAGGGCAACCGCCTCAATGCACAGAATTTCAACGCCGAACATGAGCGTTGTCTGGCGTTTATCCGACAGGCCGTAGCAGATAGCCGCGCAAAGAAAAAGATTGTCCTCACCCACCATGTGCCGACGCAATTATGTACTGCGCCCGAGTTCAAAGGAAGCACTATCAATGGAGCTTTTACGGTTGAGTTGGGTAACTATATTGCCGATTCGGGTATTGATTATTGGATTTACGGGCACTCGCACCGCAATATAGAGGCGCAGATAGGTGCCACACGCATCATATCTAACCAGCTTGGTTACATTTCACATGGTGAGTATCGTCGTAATGGTTTTGATCCATCGAAATATATAGAGGTGTAATAGAAAACTTCCGGATAAGCCTATTTATATCTTTGTGCATTTTTACTTTATGTTTTTGTATTGAAGAATTAGCACCCGTCGGCTCGTGAGAGTCGGCGGGTGCACAAAACCCACTAAATGGAAGTGATTATGGAAGAATTGATAAGTCTCTTAATTAGTTTGGCAAAGATAATCTTGGGTGGATAGTTTCTAATAGTTCTGTTCATTAACCTTTAAAAGCTCATATTTTGTATTATAGGCAATTTTGTTTGCTTATGTCAGAATAAAGCAGTACCTTTGCAGACGAAAAACCTCTGGCTCATACAGCGTCTTATGGCAAAACAACAAGAGTAGCCTATGTCTGTTTCACAATACAAGAGATATATCTGGTTGGTGGATACCATCCGCAGTGCAGGGAAGATCAGTAGAGAGGAGATTGACCGAAAGTGGGCGAGTGCAAGAATCAACGACAATCACGAATCGCGGTTGGCAGACAGCACTTTCTTCCGCTACAAGAACGATGTGGAAGAACTATTCGACATCGAAATCCTATGTGACCGCGCGAATGGTCTCTACTACATCGATGACTCCGACATCAATAGTCAAACCAAACAATGGTTACTATCACAGTTTGCAGTCAGCCAGTCGTTAGACACCAGCCGTGAACTCCGCGACCGTATTCTTTATGAACCCATTCCTGAAGGCACCGAGTATCTGACCACTATCGTCAATGCCATGCGCGACAGCAAGTGGTTGCACGTATCGCATTTGCGCTTTGACAGCAAGGAGTCACCCCACATCTTCTTGTTGGCACCGCTTTGCCTGAAAGTATTCAAGCAGAGATGGTACGTATTAGGTTTCATTGAAGAGATTGACGGAGTACACAACACCCCCAAGAATGAACCACGCCTCTATGCGCTTGACCGTGTCAAACACATGGAAACGATGGAGAGACCTTCCGATTACCAAAGAACTTCGACCCGCAGTCCTATTTTGACGGCTATTATGGTGTCTTCCGCGGCGAGCAGTTCACGCCGGAACTTATCCGTGCGCGTTTTTCGGAAGATGCAGCTCCTTTTGTCCGTTCTCTTCCACTTCATCACTCGCAGAAAGAGGTTGAGCCTTGCGTCTTTGAGTGGTTCGTAGCCCCGACGCTTGACTTCATCCAGCAGCTCCGCACGCACGGTTCCGAGATAGAAATTTTAGCCCCCGAATCGTTGCGTCTGCAGTTTGCAGAGGAAGCCAGGAACATTCTAAAGATGTACGAATAACTAAAAAATGCACTTTTTTGTATTTTTTTCTGTTTCACTCCCGAGTTTTGAGAGTTTGATGTGGTAATTTTGCAGCGAAAATCAGAAATAGTTATTTCATTTTAAAGAATTTATTATGTATAGCGTTGCAACATATCGCACATCTTTAGATAACAAAGCGGAAAAATTAAGTAGCCAAAACTTCTTTACGCAATATAGCGAGGAAAATTTGTTTCTGTGGCGTCATGCTATTCAGCGTGGCGAAAAACACCTTTATTGTGGACTCTGTGAGAAGCCTTTGAAAATATGTGGAGGAGGGAAAGGTGAGAATATGCAAAGATTACATTTCCGGCACAAGTTCAAACACGATGCGGAGTGTTGCGGGTATCGGGAGGAAGCGAATAGTCTGTCTAGAAGACAAATTGAATTAAAAAAGTTCGCCAACAAGGAAGAAGGTAAATTGCATCTACAATTAAAATCCCTCATTGCAGACACCTTAGAACAATATGGCGCGGAAACAAGAATTGAGCGATATATTGTGGACGAACAAGACCACAGTGATCGTCGTTGCCCCGATATTCGCGCTATCTTCCCAAATAAAGATATTGCCATTGAAGTGCAGATTACAAGTACATTCATGGATACTATTTTAGGTCGAGAGGATTTCTATGCATCACACAACATGTTCCTTTTATGGGTGATTAATGAGTTCCGCCCGAATTTATTCCACCAAAAGGATATTATCTATTCTAACAAGTGCCAAGCCTTTGTTATGGATGAAGAAGCACGGATACTTACAGAGGCGGAAGGTAAATTATACCTAAAATGCTACTACAAAAGTTATTACTGCAACAATCAAGGAGAAATTGTAGAGTATCCTATTTATCAACACAAGTTAATCACATTTGATGATCTGATATTCGACAGGAATGATTATTCGGTTTACTATTTTGATGTGGAGAAAAATAAAAAACAGTGTGAAACCGAGCAGAAGGTAATAAAAGAAAGAATACGAAAGGCAGAAGAGAAATATAGAAAAAAGCAAGAAGCTATCCGTATCCAAAAGGAAAAAGAAGAGAGAGAAAGGGCGCGTCTATGGCATATTGAACAAGAAATATTGCGTGAACAAGAAGAACAACGAAAAAGAGAGGAAGAAGATTTGCGTAGAAAAGAAGAAGCGGAAAGAAAAGAACATGAAAGATTGTATAATGTTAAAAGGCGGATACAGAACAAAATTGAAGATTATATCTATAATGAGTCTATATCTCTTGAGGATTTATGGCAATATTATCAGCAACTTAACAATGAGGAAAAAGGATTTGCTGACGAAGAGATACATAACAGAATATGTAAAAGCATTTCACATTCATATTCGAATTACGGGAGAAAAAATAACAATGATATAAAAATAACAGAATTATATCTTTTCCTTAGAAGAAATAATTACACCTTTGACTGGAAGCGATTTGAGAATATTCCTCAGGCATATTTCTCACACTCGTATCATGAAATGAATATTAAATTAAAATTATATGAGAATATAACTCTCAATTTATATGTGAATCATGATTATCACTTGCCAGATAAGGAAAGATATTTGTCTAAAATAACCCAGCGATTTACAGACATCATAGAAGAATCAAAAAGTCGGGATAAGTATTATAATTATGCTGCTTCATTCAAGGAAATAGAAATGATCATATTATGCTATGAGCGACTTAACGATTCACCCTTGGCTCATAGCAAGGATACATACAAGTTGGTTTATGAAAAAAGGGACATCATTCGTCACTTATATTCTATTTATTTAGGTGAACTTGTAGGGAATGATTTCAAAGAAAGCAGGCATTATAGACCATTTTTTATTAATGAATTAGCATCTCCGTATTATCACCTATACATACGAATGATGGAATGTCGGAGAATGATATTCCAAAATCATGGTCTTGTACCTAATATGTCCATAACCCTTACCGAGATAGAAAGGAATATCCGCAATGCAGGAATTACTCCAAAATATGACATGGATGCCCTTATGCCGATTATATTTCCTGACATTCAATGGGCCTTACAGCAAAGATTATTCTAGATTTACACATTTTTACATTTTTCTTCATCATTCCCAGCATTGGGGAGTTTTTTGTTGTTTTTTTGCAGCCTAACTAGTATAGGGTTCTATCTTAAGCGCTGGCAAATACATCTGTGGAATAACGGTTCCCCGCAGAGCCGCCCCCAAAAATGTACTTTTCTTAAGATACCATCATTTTTTTTGACATATTTCTATAGTCAACGCCAAAAAAGAGTTTACTTTTCTTAAGATGCTCTTGACAAACGCCTTTTTTTGTCGTATCTTTGCACCCGCTAAGCAATCAGAGTGCTGATACTTGGCGATAGCGTCGTGAGACGCTGAACACATGACACACAGTTACTTGCGCAACCTTTGTGCACAGGGCTGTGCAAACAAAAGATACATCTTGCTTGCAGATGTTTTCTTTTTGTACGCTGTCCGTGTCACCCAATGCAAGCCGGTTGCCGCAACATTGCGCTGCGGAACGCCGGGGAGGAAGCAGACCAACCGCACACAAACTGCAAGTGTTCTTTGACGTACTGAATTTACAACCACATAACCCGCAACCCTGCCGTTATGTACATCCACAACTTTCGGAATAAAAATGCCACAATCTTCGGAATAAAACATCCACAACTTTCGGAATAAAAGTGCTACAATCTTCAGAAAGCAAGCACTTATTTGACGCGGTGAATGGCGTAGTCCAAGAGTGCTGTCAGGCTGCGGCGGACGGGCGAATCGTGAAAAGCGGAGTTAAAAGCTTCGAGTGCCTGCTCCTTGTAGTAAGACATTCGACGGTAAGCGTAGGGAATCCCCTCATATCGCATAATGAAATTGCGGATGGTATCCTCTCCCACTCTGTCTAACGGCTGCTCTGCAAGGAGACGAATGGCATCCGCTTCCTCTTGCGGAGCACGCATAAGCGAGACGAGAAGAGGCAGAGTGACGTTGCCCGAACGAAGGTCGTTCATCGTGGGCTTATCCAACTGCTCGCTGTCCGAGTAGTCTAATACATCGTCCTTCAACTGGAAACACATGCCTAAGTTCCATCCGAATGTACGGAGCGAACGCACCTGCTTTGGACTGCCTGCCGAGGACTCGGCACCGGCTTCCATACAAGCGGCAAACAGGCTGGCAGTCTTGCCGCTGATGATGCGGTAATAATCCTCTTCGCTAATCCACATGGACCGCTCTACGTGCAGTTGCTTCACTTCGCCGTCTGCCAACTCTTTGCCCAAGCACGCCAGTATTTGCCAGATACGCACATTGCGCAAATCAGCCACTATCTCTATCACGCGTGACAGCATATAGTCCCCCGCCAACACCGCCACCTTGTTGGACCAGTGCTGATGGACAGACTCTTTGCCGCGCCTCAGGGGAGAGTTGTCCACCACATCGTCATGCACCAGACTGGCAGTATGAAGGAACTCGAACGCCAGAGCAGTACGGCGGGTCTTGTCGGTCACACCGTGACAGATTGCGGCAGCTAATAACACCAACTGCATACGCAACTGCTTGCCATGAGTGGTCAGGATATATGCCAATACATCACTGAGCACCCCCTCGGGACGCTTAATCTCCTCTTCTAACAGACGGCGGACTGCCGCCAAATCTTCCAAAACTGGCTGTTGTATCTCTTCTGTGGACATCGTTCCTCGCAAATTCGCCGCAAAAATACAGCCTTTTTCTTATATACAAAAACAGAAATGAGACTGCCATTTTGGCAGTATTGGGCTTTTGGCACAAGGTTTGTGTAGTAATAGGCGACAAACAACCACAATAATCAACTGAATAATAAAATTAGAAAGGATACAACTATGAGTAAAATTATCGGTATCGACTTGGGAACTACCAATTCCTGCGTCGCAGTAATGGAAGGCGGCAAGCCGCAAGTAATAACCAACAGCGAGGGCAAACGGACCACTCCTTCGGTAGTAGGTTTCGTGGAAGGTGGCGAACGTAAGGTAGGCGATCCTGCCAAACGTCAGGCTATTACCAACCCTCTGAAGACAGTCAATTCAATCAAGCGTTTTATGGGTGAACCCTACGACCGCTTGTCCAACGAGATTGCACGCGTACCGTACAAAGTGGTTCGTGGCGACAACAACACAGCACGTGTGGACATTGACGGACGTCTCTATACCCCGCAAGAGATTAGTGCCATCATCCTGCAGAAGATGAAAAAGACAGCCGAAGATTACCTCGGCGTAGAGGTAACCGATGCAGTCATCACCGTACCGGCATACTTCTCTGACAGCCAGCGTCAGGCTACCAAAGAGGCAGGCGAAATAGCCGGTCTGCATGTACAGCGTATCGTCAACGAACCGACAGCCGCAGCACTCGCCTTCGGTCTTGACAAGTTCAAGAAAGATATGAAGATTGTAGTCTTCGACTGCGGTGGCGGTACACACGATGTCAGCGTATTGGATATGGGCGACGGCGTATTTGAAGTGAAAGCCACGGATGGTGACACGCACCTCGGCGGTGACGACTTCGACCACCGTATCATCGACTGGTTGGTGGACGAATTCAAGAAAGACAACGCAGGTGCCGACTTGAGCAAAGACCCGATGGCAATGCAACGACTCAAAGAAGCTGCCGAGAAAGCCAAGATAGAGTTGTCCAACACCACTTCGACGGAAATCAACCTGCCTTATATCATGCCTGTGGACGGCGTTCCCTGCCACTTGGTAAAGACATTGACACGCGCTAAGTTCGAGCAACTCATTGACGACCTCATCCAGCGCACCATCGCTCCCTGCCGCACGGCACTTGAGCATGCAGGCTACCGCACAAGCGACATTGACGAGATTCTGCTCGTGGGCGGTTCAACACGTATCCCCGCTATACAGGCAGCAGTAGAGAAGTTCTTCGGTAAAGCACCCAACAAGTCGGTCAACCCCGACGAAGTAGTAGCCATAGGCGCAGCCATCCAAGGCGGCGTACTGGCACATGAAGAGGGACTGAAAGACGTGGTACTGCTTGACGTGACCCCGCTGAGCCTCGGTATCGAAACGATGGGCGGTGTGATGACCCGCATGATTGAGGCGAACACCACCATCCCCACCAAGAAGTCCGAGATCTTCTCCACCGCTGTGGACAACCAGCCCTCCGTGGAGATCAAGGTGCTGCAGGGCGAACGCCCGATGGCGGCGCAGAACAAGCAGATTGGCATCTTCCACTTGGACGGCATTATGCCGGCACGTCGTGGAGAACCGCAAATCGAAGTAACTTTCGATATTGACGCCAACGGTATATTGAGCGTATCCGCCAAGGATAAAGCCACCGGCAAAGAACAGTCAGTACGCATCGAGGCATCCAGCGGTCTCAGCGACGAGGAGATCAAACGGATGAAAGCCGAAGCCGAAGCCAATGCCGAAGCCGACAAGAAAGAGAAAGAACGCGTGGAGAAACTTAACAAAGCCGATGCCACCATCTTCCAGACCGAGAAGCAACTGCAAGAACTCGGCGACAAGATTCCTGCCGACAAGAAAGCACCGATTGAGGCTGCTCTGAAGAACCTCAAAGAGGCTTACGAGAAGAAAGATGCCGATGCGTGCGAACGTTACAACAACGAACTGATGACCGCTTTCCAGGCTGCCAGCGCGGAGATGTACAACCAGACAGGCGGTCAGCAGGCAGGCGCGCAAGGCGGTAACCCCTTCAACGGACAAAACGGACCTTTCGGCGGTCAAGGCGGTCCCTTCGGAGGACAAGGCGGACAGCAGAACGGAGGCAACTCCAACAACGGCCCACAAGACGTGGACTTCGAGGAAGTGAAATAAGCGCCTGCACGAAAAGTCTATAAACGGCTATGCCATACCAAAGAAGTCGGGATGTCCCATTAGACATCCTGATTTCTTTTTTAACCCCAATCGGTCGAAAAAAAGCACTCTCGTAACCGATGTATAAAGGGCTGAAGGCACTTTTTGAACAGGCAATGAACAACGAATGAACGACGAATGAACAGGAACGCTTATTTTGACCGTTTTTTTACTACTGACAGATAAAAAATATACCTTTACGCTGTATTTTTATCGAATAATAGTCAAAAATTTGCATATTTCAAAAAAAATGCTACAACTTTGCCGTCTATTATTTGCTAAAGCCTCTCATAATGAAGAAACGACACTGTCTGATAATACACTCTGTCATTCTCCTTGCCCTGTCAGGGTATATGCCGTTGATGGCGGACAACCACACGACTTTTGCTACTTACAAACCTATTCCCATGCAATCCACTTCTGCTATGCCGCTTGGTACAAGCGGCATGGAGATAGGTTGGGATAAACCCGGCACATGGAGCGATCCTGTGGACGATGATGAAGGCGGCGGTTCCGGCGGCTTTGACAAACCCGGGAACTGGGACGACCCCTATGAGGGAGAGAATCCTGCGACTCCTGTCGGTGACGGAGTCCTACCCTTGATTGTCTTCCTTGCCGCTTATGCCGCATGGAAACGCAGAAAACTGAAATCTTCAATATAATATCATAACAATATGAAACAACTGTTTACTTATCTTGTAGTGTTGCTCTCAACACTTTTTCTCTCCGCTGTTCCGGCATGGGCTGACGACCCTTACCTCTCCCAGGAACTCACCCTCCGTGCCAATGAGACTACTACGGTTTATCTGACAAAGACTTCCAGTTCTCCTTCTGTCTCATTTGCTAACCTTTTCTTACAATACAGTACTGACGAAGGAGAAACATGGGAAACTTTTACTGCTTCTGCTGCAGGCTCAAAAATAACTATTGACGCAGGAAACACTATGCGCCTGCGCCGTAACCCTGCCAATGGCATCAACACCAATGGATTCGGGTATAATAGTAAAACATTTTATGACTATCGTTGGTACTTTGTAACGACAGGAGATTTCTCGGTAGAAGGAAATGTGATGTCATTGATTGATGGTGAAAACTTTGCTACCAATACTACTATACCTGCATATTGTTGCTTTAACTGCTTGTTCTTAAACAATGCAGCGCTAACCAATATCGACAATATCCGTTTGCCCGCTACAGTACTAAAAAACTATTGCTATCGTGCGATGTTCCAAGGTACGGGCGTAACGGATATTAGCAGCCTGTCATTACCGGAACCTGAAACGGTAGCTTCTTATAGTTATAATCAGATGTTCAAGAATTGTACAAGTCTGTCTTCTTTGAGCGGATTCAGAGTGCCGTCCAATTTAGGTACGTATGCCTGTTTGAATATGTTTCAGAGTTGCACAGGCTTGACGGATTTGGTAGGTATAGATTTTGCTGCGGACACGCTGAACAATTATTGTTACCAACTGATGTTCCAGGCTTGCACGGGACTGACCTCGGTAATGGACACCTTCCGTGTTTCCGTGATTGCAACAAACAGTTGTGACCAGATGTTTTTAGGCTGTACGAACTTGCGCCAGACTCCGGCTATCAAAGTGGATTCGATTGGTACAACAGGTTGTATCAATATGTTCAAAACCTGCGGTACGACAACTGGAACCGACTCAATGACCGCCGGAGACATCATTGTCAGCAAAGCCATCTACTACCAGGGCTGCCAGACTATGTATGCAGGTAGTACGCGGCTGAGAAACGCTCCCGCCATTAAAGCAGGCAGAATCTTCGGCACAACGGATAAAAACGGTGGATGCCGGTACATGTTTCAAGATCTGACGGGTATTACTTCCGCAGGTGTAATTAACGTTGGCAGATTGGATGCATACGGCTGTAGTTATATGTACACGGGATGCACCAAACTGAAAAGCATACCAAAGATAATAATTGGCGAGTATGGCGGGAGTTTCCCGATGCAGTATATGTTCAATGCCTGCAGCTCTCTCACTTTCGACAGAGATACGCTCTTCTCCAAAGAACTGGCAAGTTACAACTATTACTACATGTTCAGCGGCTGCACGGGCATTACCGATGTATCGGAACTGCATTTGGCTGCCGACACGGTTGCACCATACGCCTATAATGGTATGTTCAACGGCTGTACCGGCATCACCGATATGTGGGACACACTCAGAATATCGGTTATCGGAGACCGCGCGTGCCAAAACATGTTTCTCGGCTGTAACCACATCAAGCACACTCCGACTTTAGTTGTGGACTCTATCGGATTGTTAGGCTGTAACGTTATGTTCAAAAACTGCGGTACTGCTACTGCTGCTGCAGACTCTATGACGGCAGGCGACATCATCGTTAACAAAGCCATCTACAATCAGGGCTGTCAGGATATGTTCAACGGAAGCACCAAACTGAAAAAGACACCCAATGTGTATGCCGAGCGTGTTATGAGTAACAACGCAACGAAGACTGGCGGATGCTATCTGATGTTCAACGGACTTGCCAAAGTTCCTCGCATGGGAAAAATCAGTATCAACGAGGTAAGCAACTACGGCTGCGAACAGATGTTCAACGCCTGCTCAACATTAAGGTCTATAGATACAATCCGCATCGGTACGCTGGGCTCGTATGGATTGAGTTATGCGTTTACGACTTGCTCGGCATTGCCTAAGATGCCGACAATTAAGGTCGATGAGTTGGTGGGTAACCGTAATATGCAGTATATGTTCAATGCTTGCACATCTCTTACTTTCGACAACGACACACTGTTCAACAAAGACCTGACCAACTATTGCTACCTCAGTATGTTCACGGGTTGCAACGGACTGACAGACATTGAAGGACTGCACATTGCGGCAGATACGCTTGCTCCGTATGCTTGTAACACGATGTTCTATAATTGTGCCAACCTGACTTCCGTAAAAGATACACTGCGGTTCAAGGTAATAGGCGACCACAGCTGCTTCCAGATGTTCAGTACGTGCAAGAAACTTAACGAAGCACCTGTTATTGTGGCAGATTCAATAGGCGTAGCAGGATGTCAGCAGATGTTTACAACTATTACTGTCCGATAAAACTCAAGATGGCATAGACATGCCAATGTAACGCACTCATAATCAATAGTGCGTTATATTGTTTTTGAAAAGTAAGCCCCC
>CAJOIZ010000022.1 GCA_905234835.1 Paludibacteraceae bacterium | reverse complement strand
GGCTTTTCGTCAGAGCCAACGCAACAGTTGAATCAAATAGTCCGGTAGTGCTTAACTGCCACAATATAAAACTGTTATTAAAATTTTAACGAACTATTGCCATAAATTATAAATCATAAATTATGAAAAAACTTCTCCTTCTCCTCCTCGCCTCCCTCTTCTTCACGGGGATGCAGGCGCAGGACCCCGAACCGATGCAGTTGCGGGACACGACCTACACGTATAAAATTGGCGGAGGTACAATGGGATACATTTACTGCACACTGTCCGATGGTACCAAACTGTTCTTCGAGAATAGTTTGGACACCGCATACAGTGCTTCCGGCTACTTCTATCTGACATTGTTAAGGATTGAATCGGACCAGCCGACGCTCAACATCCCGGGCGACTATGTCTATCGCGGATACCGCACCTCGTTAAAGAGGGTGACGATTTCGCAAGAAAAGAATTATCAATGCGAGTTTCAGGAGATTACGGTTCCTGAAGGCACAGAGGTGTTCTATCTGCCGTCGTCTGATAATGTGTTGACCACGCTGAACCTTCCTCAGACAACGGTTTGTTTCAATTTTAAATCCTCCGACAAGTTTACGGATTTGTACCTTCATTCCGTCTATCCTCCTTATTGGGGAGAAATGAGTATCCAAGAAGGATTTTATAAACCCATGAGCGGGTCGCTTGAGAATGTCACCCTACACGTGCCTGCCATGGCGATGGACTTGTATGCCCAAACCGAGCCGTACAAAAACGCCAACCTTGTCGCGTTGGAAGAGCCGGTTGAACACTTGTTCATAGGCTGGCGGCCGGATATCACCATTCAGAACACGGAAGGACTGGCAGAGGACGCACGGCTGACAATCCCAAGATACTATCAAGTATCAAGCGATCGTGGGACTTATCGTCCTGATTATGTTTATCCTCCTATTGCTCTTTACCATAACAATGAAGATCGTTACAGTGATGACGGAGATCGTGGAACATCTCAGGGATCAGCGTATACTTACCCTGCGCAACTGACAATGGATGCGGGAAAACCGGTGAAACTGAAGAAGTTCAGACTCGAACAGGACTGCGGCCAGTATTTGTTCCGTCGTATAGATCAATTCAATTCGTATGAATATAGAATCATACCGTCAACAGCCATCTTCAACTCGCCAGTCTCGGCGGAGGAGATAGAAATGACGTACCGTATGGGTATAAGCGCAGTGCGGTGGAAAGGAAATAGGATAACTACTTGGAATGAGGCAAACAACTTAGAGACAGGTTCCAAAACCCTGAAAATCCATTTTGTCTCGTTCCCCTTTGATGTCCGCCTGTCTGACATCTCGTTTCCGCCCTTGCATGACAAATGCAACATGGAGGTGATATGCATGGAATATGACGGCGGGAAACGAGCAACGGTTGCAAGTGACGGCTATTGGCGGCAGCTTTCGAGAGACGAGATGCTGCATGCCAACCGCGGCTATCTGATAGTGTTCCATGGACAAAAATTATATGACACTAAAGCATATTATAATACTCAGACAACATTGCACGTAAAGCCTATGGAAACGGAGAACAAGCAGCAGATTTTTGCCAGCGGCGATGTTTCCGTACCCTTGACCGCCTACCCGTCAAAGTACAAGCACCGTCAGGGATGGAACCTCATAGGCAATCCCTATCCCTGCTTCTTCGACATCCGTCATCTGGACTTCACTGCCCCCATCACCGTGTGGGACGGCTTTAACTACTATGCCTTCTCCCCCGTGGACGATGAGTATTACCTATATCCCAACGAGGCGTTTTTCGTGCAGTGTCCTGACGGGGTTACAGCACTCACATTCAAGAAGGAAGGCCGTCTGCATAACGATCCGGGAGGACTGTGGAACAATACATCATCACAGATTCAATCGAGGCGGCAGATGCCGGAATCCGATGCCGTGCGCCGTGTCTATAACTTCCTGCTGAACAGCGAAGACGGGTATGACCGCGCCCGCGTAGTCATCAACGAGGAGGCGTCAGCCGACTATGAATTAGAGCGTGATGCCGCCAAGATGATGGGGCAGGATGGTCCGCAGCTATATGTGCAGGACAACGGCGTGCAATACGCCATCGACGAACGGCCGTTAGAGGACGGCACTTTCACCCTCGGTATGATTTTCCCCGCCAAGGGCAGTTATGCGCTGTCACTGAAGGACAATCCCGACGAACAGACACCGGTCATTCTGACCGACCTTCTCACCGGCATAGAGACGGACCTGACCCAATCGACTTACACGTTCGACGCGGCGGCTGGCGCCGCCGCTGACCGGTTCAGCGTGTGCATCGGAGCGAAAATGCCGACATCGGTTCAGGATGTCAGCGAACACTCCGGCGAGCCTGTTTATTACGACCTGCAAGGGCGCATCGTCACGGAACCGTCCGCAATGCAGAATGGGGTGTATATCCTCAAGAAGGGACAAACTACCCGTAAAATCGTTAAATAAAGTAGAACATCCAAATACAGATTGAGTTATGAAGAAATTGTTAGTTATTCTCGCGGCAATAGGAATTCCGATGATGCTGTGGTCACAGAATCCCACGCATACGCTTACCATCGAAGTCGGAACGAAATCCAAGAACGCTCAGGTGACGGTAAAATCCACAGATAATAAATGGCCAAGCCAAACCATTATCAAAAGCAACGACATGGTTAATATTGTAAGTTATCAGCTTGAAGAAGGTGTAACGTACAATATAGCGATAAAAATAAGTTCTTATATAGATGTTAATACCTATTGCGAGTTCTCCGCTTGGATGCGGGACGGGGCTGTCTGGTCCACGTCTCCGGAACTGCGGCTGACAATGGGCAAATCGGACATCCATCTCAATGCGGTCATTACCCACAGGGCTGTGATGCCCTATTCGCCGGGGGCGAACTGGTTTGATGCTTCTACAAGAGTCTTATATCTCGACGAGATACGGGATGGTGTTTTATCCAATGCTTTCACTATAGCCAAGAACAGGTATCGGTTTGAATGGGACGATGTGGTGAGTTTGGTGGTCATAGGAAACTTGAGCACAAAATATTCCATCACTGCATTTGCAAATGGCACAATGAATAATCTTCTGAAGCTTGACCTGTCACAGACGAGTGGGATGACAAGGCTGCAATATGGTTCTACCAATACGGCATACTTCTTTCCCAAATTGGAACATGTCGTTTTTGGACCCAGTCTTGAGTACATTGAAGAGAACGCTTTCTATGGCCTTAACATCAATGCAATCGACTGCTATGCCGTTACGCCACCGAGTTGTGCAGAAAACGCCTTCGGTGAGATGAATGTTCCCAAAGATGAGGTGGTGGTTCGTGTGCCGCCCGAAAGTGTGGAGTTATACAAGCAGGCGGAAGGATGGAAAGACTTCCCCAATATCCAACCGCTCTATGAGACCAGCAGCATCACAGTCAAACTTCCGACCGATGTTCCGGAAGGGTATTACGAGGATATGACTGTGGAACTCACCAATCTCCGCAGCCAATTTGTGCAAAACCGCAGAGTGCTCAACAAACGGGAGATTGTCTATAGCGGGCAGATGCGGGGCAGCGAATACCAAGCCGTTCTGAAAAACGCCTACGGACAGGTAATGGGGCAGACCGCCTCGGCGGAACTGGGCGAGGAGGACATCACGCTGACCTTCGGCAACCTGCTTCGGACAAAAGACGTGACCCTGAAAGTCACCGACCCCGACGGGAAAGATGTTACCAGCAATGTATTGGGTCTGTGGACGGACGAGTCAGACAAGGCGTTAGGTCACGGCTCCCACCTGAAAGCCGTGGCGGAAGGCACCAAACTGAACTGCAAAGTCACCCTTACCGGCGAACCGGCGCAGCAGTACGTCGCGCCGGATGCCGTGCCGCATACCGTGGACGGAGAGGGGGCAAACCTTCTGACGGTCGGACTCCAACCAATACAGCAGTTGACGCTCCGCGGACAAGTGAAAGACCAACAGACGGGCGAAAGCATCGCAGAAGCCACGGTGGCAGTAACGCAACAGAGCGGAAACCAAAGCCAATCCGTCACCATCACGACAGACGAGGAGGGCAGGTACGAACTGCAGGGGACGAACATGGCAGGCGAACTGTCCGTGACAGCCCCAGGCTATCTGTCCAAGACTGTGGAATTCGGAGTGCCGGCATCGGACGGCGCACTGCCGGCTGTGGAACTGGAGCCGTTCAACGGTGTCATCGTAACCACATGGCTGACCTATACCGAGGCGATAAAGGACGGCGAGGAGGGCATAGTCACAGACGGCTTTGATGACGAAGGAGATGTCGTTTATGAAGTCTATAACCAGACCAAAGACGCTGCGATAGAGAACTTCATCGTCAAGGGCAAGGCATTGTATATCATTTCTGGCGTGGAGACAGGCGATGAACTGAACATTACAGCGGCAAGCCGTAGCGACTATTTTAGCAAAGTCAGCGCCACCTGCACGATTGAAAAAAGCGGTATGGGATATGTGATACTGTCCCTCAAGCAGAGGGGCGGTTTGGAGGCTGCGATGGATAAAGACGAGAACAATCCGGCGATGGCGATTCTGTATGATGCCGATGGACGCTATGTGCGCTCCAATATATACAAGTCCACCGGTCTCTGTTTTTCATACCTCGCCCAGGGCGATTACACCCTTGTCAGCATGTCCTTCAATTCCCTCCTGCGCAGAGTGCTGCTGCTGTCCACGCTGGATGACATGGGCCTGAAAGAAGGGACCGACTATGTGAAGAACGCGGTGCATATCGAGGACGGGAAAATCGCGACAGTCAGCGTGGCGGATGTGCCGATATTGGATGAGGAGAAAATCCGTTTCACGGACTCGAGAACTTATTTTATCGCCGACAAAAATTTAATAAGCATCGGTCAGTCGGTGGTCATCCAGTCCAAATTGTCTTTTGCGGAGCAGTATGCGGGACGAATCGGCAATGTGGAGTTTTTGCTGGACATGCCCGAAGGAAGCGATTTGGTGGAGAACTCGGCGCTCACCGGTACGACCGCATGCAACTACCGGATAGAAGACGGGCGTTATGTCTTCCCCTGTGAGAATATGGAGGGGGACATTCTCAGAATGTGTCTGTTGCCAAAAAATATAGGAGATTTCCGCATAACAGGCTCCGTCCGTTTCATTCTTGACGGCGCACGGATAGTCCAGCCCATTGGTACGGTTTGGGTGCAAGCCCAGGGCTTGACCATAACAACTCCCACATTTGTCAGTCCGACCACTTTGTATGTAAGCGGTACGGCACCATTGGCTTGCCAACACGTTACAATATGTGACCACAACGATGTGGTGGGTACTGCCAAAGTGGACGGCGATGGATTATGGTCGGTCTTTATTCAATTCCCTAACGAAGATGTAGCCAACCATCATGCCATCAAGGCGCGTGCGACAATCGGAGAATCAGGTACGACAGAGTCAGAGGTCTGCAATGTCTCGTTCAGTGACAACCATCATATAGCAAAAACAGTGGCCATGATGCCTCCGCATAAGAAGACACCGGTGGTTTTCAACTTTTTTGAAAACAGCATAAGCGCGAAGTCATATACTTATGTGTTACAGAAGTACTGGACCGAACATTGGCAAGGGTCGTGGATGGCGAATCTTCCTTATACTACGAAATTCACCTTTGTCGCTTTGTTTGACGACTTGGATCAGTCCAAAACAAATGACGTAAAGATTAAAGTGCTGGCGTCAGACGGAACCACCCGCACATTGAAAGCGAAATACGATGCCGCACAGAAATGTTATTATGCCTCGACCGGCTATCCGAGTTCATCCAAACTGCCGGTTTCTGCCTACGCTTATGCAGAAGGAGAATACTCATCTATTAGCGAAGAAGAGAATGCGGATCTGGCGGAGACTAATAAGGATATTGTAGCGAAGGTGACACAAGCCGCCGTCAAAGCCGCTGAAAAAGGAAAAACCGAATTGCTGCCGGGTGACGAAGAGACGCTCAACCTGAAATATACGGTAAGCGGAAAAGACCCGTATGATTTCACTATGACAGAGATGGACTTTGACGAAGCATGGGAACTCTCGAGGGAAAGCGGACCGTTCGTTTATCGCAGTGACGAGGATACACTTGTTGTCGCATTGGTGGACGGGAGAGAAGAGGCGGCGTTGATTCTTATGGATATGAATGAACATGTCGCATTGCGGATGGTTATCACCTATGCCGAGTTGGATGACTTGGGCGCTATGCCGGGCAAAAGACCTGTCAATCCCAGAATGTGGAATCCGTCTGGCATAGACATTTGGAAACTTGGGGAAATAAGCGGCAACATAGGTTCCGGTTTATTGAATATCATAGGATTGAAGGATTACATAGATGGCTTCTCGCATATGGACGAGATGACAATCCGACTGGAACGGGCACGCAAAGCCTTTGATAAGAGAGACAAAGAAATATCACATTCAATTGGTGAATATTGTGTAACCGGCAAGAATGTTGAAGCACATTCGAAAGAGCAGCAGCACGAGTTCTACGATCGATTGAGCCGCTTGAGAGGCGAGAGACTTAAGTTCCTTCACCAATTGGAGGATGTCCAGAGGGCATTCTGGTCTGAGTTGGAACACAAGGCGGCGACGGATGGTCTTTTGTTCGCTCTCGGTACCGTGGCATCAGGATCCGGATGGGGAATAAAATTAGGAGGCAGAGCGGGGAGATGGTATAGTAAATACCAGAACATCCGTAACAGTGATGCCGGAAAAGCAGTAGCCAGTCAGGTGGGATTCGCAAAAAGCGCGCTGGATATCAATATTCTTGACTATGAAACGTGGTGTAATCTTGACTTTGACAAAGAATACCAAAAGTTCAGACAGATGTGTGAAGAATGGGGAAGAGGAATTATGGACGACTTCAAAAAACTTCAGCGGGATATAGATGATGCTAAAGACTGTAACCGTGACGAAGATAAGGATGACGATGATGATGATGACAATGACGATGACGATGATTTCAAGGATGATGATTACAGTGATAATAAAGCAGCCTACGAACGTGACAGACTGAGAGGTTTTCCGCCTACTTCGACCCGGTGGTGCACCAGGAGAGTGAGACCGCTTATCGACCCGCAAGGGTATGTTTACGAGGCAGTGCCGTCCAACCGCGTGGAAGGCGCCACAGCGACCATCTGCTACAAAGATATCCTCCTCAACGACAACGGCAACGCCGCCGGCGAGAGGGATGTGATGTGGGATGCCGAGAATTATGAGCAGGTGAACCCGCAGATAACCAAGTCTGACGGCATGTACCAGTGGGATGTGCCGCAGGGACTATGGCAGGTGCGCGTGCAGAAGGAAGGATATGATAACGCCGCTTCGGAATGGCTGCCCGTGCCGCCCCCGCAATTGGATGTCAACATTCCTATCGTCCGTTCCAGACTGCCCAAGGTGGAGACGGCGCACGCCTACGAGGATGCCGTGACCGTGAAGTTCGACAGCTATATGCTGCCCGCCCTTCTGACCACGGAACAGATTACCGTGAAGGAGAACGGCACAGCCGTAGAAGGCGTTATCTCGCTGACCGACGAGGAAGAGGCGCCCGACGGAGCCGCCTATGCGTCGCAGCTGCGCTTCGTGCCCGCAACGCCGTTCACGGCAATGGAAGTGACCCTGATTGTCTCCGGACAGGTGAAGAGCTATGCCGGCATCGAGATGGACGAACCCTACGAGGCGGTTCTGCCGATTGAACGGGAACTCAAGAGCCTTGAGGCAGCAAGGAAAGTGTATGTCGAGTACCAGGGTACGGGAACCATCCGCGTGAAGGGGACACCCGCCGCCGCTGCCGCAGGCAAGAAGGTGACGGTGACCTGCCTATCGGGTATCATCGCTTCCGCGACACAGACAGAGGTTGTTCTTGACGCGAACGGCGAGGCGGATGTGACCATACAGGGCGACCTGCCGGGTGAGGAGATTGCCACATTCACAATGGATGACCCCGCACTGACCACAAGCACACTGGTGAAAGTGGTTACGGAACTCCCGTTGGTGATTGAGGCTCCCGAAGCCTCTGTAGCCACGGAGACCGAGGTGGCGAAAGGCGCGGAAATCACCCTGACCTGCAAGACCGAAGGCGCGGCGATCTATTACACGCTCGACGGCAGCAGTCCTTTGGATTCCGACACCCGCATCCTCTACGACGGCACGCCTGTTGTCATCAACGCGGAGACCACCCTCGCGGCTGTGGCGGTCATTGACGGCAAGGGTTCGAGCGAGGTGAGGACCTGGCACTACACTGTCTCTGTCGAGACCCGCACGGAGGAAGTGAGCGGCAGCAGTATGCAAGTGACTCCCGCACGTGTCCGTGACTCGTTTGTGGTGACCGGTGTGGAAGGCGTGTTCAGCCTGCGTGTTTACAGCATGTCGGGCAAGCTGCTTCTGACGCTGGAGCAGGTCCGCAGCGGACAGCGGGTGGATGCGTCCGCCCTGCCGGCAGGCATCCACCTCGTCGTGGTCAACACCCCATCCGCCTCCTTCACCCAACGGATTATCAAGTATTGATATGGGTATAATCAAGTATTAATATGGGTATCATCAGGTACTAATATGAGTATAATCAGGTACTAATATGGGTATATTCAGGTATTAATATGGGTATCATCAGGTACTGAGACAGAACAGCACAAGTACCTGCCCGTATATCAAGTACTGCCCCTCTACAGCACAATTACTGTATAGGGGCAGTACATTTGTAACTTGCAATCATAAAATTGCAACTTGAAATTTGCCGAGTATTTATTGTATCTTTGCCGCCCAAAACCTCAAAAACGTGTATTGAAAAACAAAATCAGTAATCTCAAAAAGGTGTAAGTATTTTATGAAACGCTTGTGGCAGCGGGAAATGAGTTGTTCTATCACATTTTCCCAAAAGACGACAAACACAATTATGAGATTGATTTCCTGATTTCAAGAGGAGCGAAGATATGCCCTATAGAATCCAAATCATCCAATTATAAGTCCCACGCTTCTTTGGACGCGTTCTGCAAGAAGTATTCTTCGCGGATTGGGAACCGCTACGTAGTTTATACGAAAGACTTGCGCAAGGACGGGGATGTGCTGTTGGTGCCGTTCTATATGACAGGCCTTCTCTGATTGTTTTATGCGCATTTTTTGCAAAAAGAAGCGGCGTTCCTGTTCATTCGTTGTTCATTCGTCTTTCATTCGTCGTTCATTGCCTGTTCAAAAAGTGCCTTCATCCCTTTATTCATCGGTTACGCGAGTGCTTTTTTTTTCTGGGATACAGGACTCAAAAGGAGCGGAAACATGAGCAGAAACACGCACATTGGCAATGAGATACCGAAGAAAATGCCGAAAAGTAAGTAAAAAATCATCTTTTTTTGCAAAACAATTTGGTTGATTGGAAAAAGGCTGTATCTTTGCGACCGAAAGTAGGACTAATCCTATTAATTAAACGTTTAATTATAAATTTATCTACTATGAACAAAGGTGAACTCGTTGCTGCTATCGCAGCAAAAGCTGAAATGACGAAAGTCGATGCAGCAAAAGCCGTAGAGGCTGCTATGGAAGTTGTTATCGAAGCTTTGAAAAAAGGCGAAAACGTACAACTCATTGGTTTCGGAACCTTCTCCGTTGCCAAACGTGCTGCTCGCAAGGGTGTCAACCCCGCTAACGGCAAAGCTATTAACATCCCCGCTAAGAACGTTGTTAAGTTCAAAGCCGGTGCCAAGATGGCTCTCTAATAATAGCTCTTTGATAATTGGTTTGTTAATTACGACTCTTTGACAATGACTTTCTGATTAAGTCAGTCACAGTCAAAAAAAAGATTGTCCGGTTCTTAATCGGACAATCTTTTTTATCTTACCTGCAACCTGAAATCATAAACTTGAAATTTGAAATCATAAATTTGAAACCATAAATCATAAACTATCAACTCTCAACTCCCAAACTTCTCTCAACTATCAACTTTCAACTATCAACTAATCTCATCCCCCTTTCCTCCCGAAATCAGCCGGTATCTCTCCCCATAACCGCGTTTCCCATTTCAATACGGGAGTGGTCCAGTTGTGCGTATGAAGCCAAAACTCCGCCTTCCGGACGAGATGAAACAGCTCCTCGTTCTGCTTCCCCCACACCACCTTGCTCTTGCATTTGCGCTGACGGACCCACGAAATAGCCGTGACGCTGTCCGTATAGATAGGCCACGACAGATGGTACTTCTGCAGGTACGCCAAGCCTAAAACCACGGCAAGGAACTCACCGATATTGTTCGTACCCTCGGCATAGGGACCGCGATGAAAAATCTGGGTGCCGTTCGCAGAATTGGTACCGGTCGGAGAGTCCACCAACACGGCACGGAACTCAAGCGTTCCGGGATTGCCCGAACACGCCGCATCTACTGCCAAAGCGGGACATTGAGGTTGGGAAAGCATAAAAACAGTCTGTAAAATGATGCAAAAACAGTAAAAAAATGCACTTTTTTGACAAAAAAGTTTGTCAGTATAAAAATTAGCGGTACTTTTGCAGTCCGATTAGGAAGCGTCCTAATATATCGCGGAGTAGAGCAGTGGTAGCTCGTCAGGCTCATAACCTGAAGGTCGGTGGTTCGATCCCATCCTCCGCAACCAAGAAAGCAATGCCGGTTGATTCGCCATCATCCGGCATTGCTCTTTGTTGTCATCCTACCTGCGCACCGTTGCGGACCTCCTTGCTGACGGTCGTAACAACCAATTTGCCGTCCGCGTTCACCGCACTCAGTATCATACCCTCGCTCGTCTGACCCATCATCTTGCGAGGCGGGAAATTGGCGATGTAAAGCACCTGTTTGCCAATCAGCACGGACGGGTCGGGATAACTCTGCGCTATGCCGCTCAGTATCGTGCGACCGCCCATACCATCATCCAGACGGAAGGCAAGCAGCCGCTCGGATTTCTTCACGGGCTGGCAATCCAATACGGTCGCCACACGGATATCCATTTTGTCGAAATCGTCTATGGAAGTGGCATCCTTGACCGGCACGGGCTGCCAGTTCTTCATGTCCTCCTCTTTCTGCAGACGCTCGTTCTCCGCCTTAATACGTGCCAAACGGTCCAACTGACCCTGCACGGCAGCATCCTCTATCTTCTCGAACAGCAGCGACACCTCGCCCAGTTCGTGACCGGCAGGCAGCAGATCCAGTTTACCTAATTGCTCCCAGCGCAGGTCCGTCACGCGCAGCATCTCTCTCAGACGCTTGGACGAGAACGGAAGGAAAGGCTCGAAGGCGATGCTCAGGTTGGCTACTATCTGCAAAGCGATGCCTAAGATAGTCGAAGTGCGCTCCATATCCGTCTTGGCGGTACTCCACGGCTCCGTGTCAGCAAGGTACTTGTTGCCTATGCGGGCAAGGTTCATCACCTCCTTCTGCGCATCGCGGAAATGGAACGTGTCCAACAGACCCTCTAACCGCTCTTTCACATCGCGGAAATTGGCGATGGTCTGTTGGTCGTATTCGGTCAGCGCGTGACACTCAGGCACTTTGCCGCCGAAGTACTTGCGCGTCAGTACTAATGCACGGTTAACGAAATTGCCGTATATCGCCACCAGTTCGTTGTTGTTACGCGCTTGGAAATCCGACCACGTGAAGTCGTTGTCCTTCGTCTCCGGCGCATTGGCTGTCAGTACGTAACGCAGTACATCCTGCTTGCCGGGGAAGTCGTCCAAGTACTCGTTCAGCCATACCGCCCAGTTGCGCGAAGTGGAAATCTTGTCGCCCTCAAGGTTCAGGAACTCGTTCGACGGTACGTTGTCCGGCAGGATATACGACCCGTCCGCCTTCAGCATCGACGGGAAGACAATGCAGTGGAACACGATATTGTCCTTGCCGATGAAATGAATCAGCCGCGTCTCTTTGTCTTTCCACCACGTCTCCCACTTACCGTACTTCTCGGGCTGCGCGTCGCACAACTCTTTCGTGTTGGATATATAGCCTATCGGCGCATCAAACCATACGTACAGCACCTTGCCTTCCGCACCTTCCACAGGCACGGGGATGCCCCAGTCGAGGTCGCGGGTCACCGCACGCGGCTTCAGACCGCTGTCCAACCACGACTTGCACTGGCCGTACACATTCGGACGCCACTCCTTGTGCTCCTCTAATATCCACTGCTCCAACCACGTCTGGTACTGGTCCAAAGGCAGATACCAGTGGGACGTGGCTTTCTTCTCGAGCTTGTTGCCGTTGATGGCGTTATACGGATTAATCAGCTCGTCCGGCGACAGAGCCGAACCGCATTTCTCGCACTGGTCGCCGTATGCCCCAAGCGAATGGCAGTGGGGACACTCGCCGCGGATATTACGGTCCGTCAGGAACTCGCCCGTCTCGGGGTCATAGAACTGCTCCGTGGTCTGCTCCACAAACTTGCCGTTGTCGTACAGGCGGCGGAAATAGTCGGCGGCAAACTGATGATGGATTTGGCTTGTGGTCCGCGAATAGATATCAAACGATATCCCGAAGTCCGCAAACGACCGCTTGATCAGTTCGTGGTAGCGGTCCACCACCTGCTGCGTCGTGATACCCTCTTTGCGGGCGCGGATGGTCACGGGTACGCCGTGCTCATCACTGCCGCACACAAAAAGCACCTCCTGACCGCGAAGGCGCAAATACCTCACGTAAATATCCGCAGGCACATACACCCCCGCCAAGTGACCGATATGCACCGGACCGTTCGCGTAAGGCAGTGCCGAAGTAACTAATGTTCGTTTGTATGTCATAGTGGTATAAATGATTAGTTCGTTTTGTTATAATCTAACGCGACTAATAGCACGTCCAACAGTTCGTCCACCGCCACCTCCGTGATTTTCTCCTCATGCGCCACGGAGATGTTCCCCGTCTCCTCACTCACTACCACGGCTACCGCATCCGTCTTTTCGCAGATGCCCAATCCGGCACGGTGGCGCAGACCGTAGTGCTTGGGAAGGTTGCGGTTCGAGGAAATGGGAAGTACGCAGGCAGCACTCACCAAACGGTCATTGCGGATGATAAGAGCACCGTCGTGCAAGGGGGTGTTCTTGGAGAAGATATTCTCTATCAGACGAGTCGAAACCAAAGCATCGATGTGTTCACCCGTCTCAATGTACCCCGCCAGATCCTGTTTGTTCGCCAACACAATCAGCACGCCCGTCCGCTGCTTAGCCATGTGGGAGCAGGCTATCACCACCTGCTGCAGCACCTGCTGCGATGCGTCAGGAGAACCCGGACGGAACATCTGTGACATCTTACCCATACGGGAACCCAATCGGTTGAAGAACGTCCTGATCTCGCTCTGGAAAATGACAATCAACGCTATCGCACCCGCACTGATAACGCGGTCGAACAACGCACCCGTCAGTTCCAACCGGAACACATAACTGACTAAGAACCATGTCAGGATAAACACCAGTATTCCCCAGAACAGATTGACCGCACCGCTGTGGCGCAGCAGACGGAACACGCCGTACAGAATGGTGGCAATCAGCAGAATGTCAATCAGGTCTTTCAGTGTAAACGGAGGGAATGTCATAATGCTGTCAGGCGGGATGCCGCTCTGGATAAGTCAGTTCGTATATTCGCATTGCTTCACGCGCCTCTCGTACGTCGTGTACCCGCAGGATGTCCGCCCCGTGTGACAGAGCCAACATATTGGCAGCGGTAGTGGCGTTCAGCGCCTCCATCGGACCGATGCCAAGCGGCTTGAACAGCATCGACTTGCGCGACAGTCCTGCTAACACGGGGCAGTGAAGCGTCCGGAACACCTCCATCTCGCGGAGCAGCGTATAACTCTCCTCCACGCTCTTGCCCAAACCGAACCCGGGATCGACAATCACATCCGCCACACCCATCCGATGCAACCGGTCCAAACGCTCCTCAAGGAAATGCAGCACCTCGCTCACCACATCATCGCCGGCAGGGGCCAACGCCTGCGACGGAGTTATCCACCGTGTGTGAGTTAAGATATATGGTACGTGCGCGCACGAAACAACATCAAACATCTCCGCATCCCATTGCCCGCCGGACACGTCGTTGATAATATCCACACCGTATTCCGCTATCGCCCTCTCGGCTATCCCGCTTCGGAACGTGTCTAACGACACGACGGTATCCTTCCGCGTCTTCCGGATGACCCGCAAAGCCGTACTCACACGGTCCCACTCCTCCTCCTCGCTCACTTCTGCCGCACCCGGACGAGTGCTGTATCCGCCCACGTCAATGATATCCGCACCCGCTTCAAGCAGACCTATGACAGCGGACTGCACATCCTCTTCACTGCACGAAGAACAGTGAACCGAAAAACTGTCCGGTGTCACATTCAATATCCCCATCACCTGCGGAGAGGACAACTCGATAAGACGGCTCCCTGAACGGATTGAATACATTGTACCGAAATTTGGCTCGCAAAAGTACAATAATTCCCGCATAGCAGTACGAATTTTCCTACTTTTTGCAAGAAAATTGTGCTTCTGAACCAAGAAAAGTTTTTTTTTGCATAATTTTCTTAAAAAATTTAGTGTACGTATAGAAAAAAATCTATCTTTGCGGGCTGAAACGGAAATAGTATAAAAATACGTATATGAACAAAGTATCTCAAATCGTACTGATTGCGCTGGTCATCCTGCTCGGTGCATGCAGCAAACGCGAGTTGAACACCAAGGTTTCTCACGCTACCGGTTGGAATTACTACGACAAGAAAACTACTTATTTTGAGGCAATTGAAGGGGTCTCTTACGGCACACCCTCCAGTATGGTGGCCATCGAAGGCGGCTCGTTTACCATCGGGGAAAAAGACGAATTTATCACTGCACCGCGAGATAATATGTCACGTTCCGTTACGGTTAGCTCGTTCTACATGGATAAATACGAGATAACCAACCTCGACTGGAACGAATACATGCGCTGGATGAGTGTCGTGTTCGGGAGAACTAACCCCGAGATCGTCAAGAAAGCCCTGCCCGACACCACCGTTTGGCGTGAGGAAATGGCTTATAACGAACCGTATCTGCAATTCTATTTCCACCACCCTGCCTACAGTTTCTACCCCGTTGTCGGCGTTAGCTGGAATCAGGCTATGGCGTACTGCCAGTGGCGTACCGACCGCGTTAACGAACTGGCTTTGTGGAGTTGCGGAGAAATTAAGCGCCCGCCGTTCGACGAACTGGCACCTCTTATCTATATGGAAGACCGTACACCCGCAGAAGGCGCAGTAGCAGTCGGAGAAGGTGAGGAAGGCGAAGAAGAGGGAGAAGAGTACGAAGAGGAAGGCGAGTACGAGGAGGAAGGCGAAGGAGCCGCACAGGAAACGGACAACCGCCCCGCAGAAGTACAAGAATGGGAACGCACGCATCCCGGCTTCAAGATGGTCTCCAAAGAGTTCCCCAACCCAAAAGACTCGACCAAAGTGCGCGTCGAATACTACCCGCCGTATGAATGGGTGCGCCAGCATTTCGTGTTCAATACCGAGAAATATCTCAACTCCGACGACTATGCACCCGAATTCGGCAACCGCCCCATCATAGACAAGTACACCAACCAGCCGCGTAAAGTCAATAACGCTGACGGTATCCTTGTTATCGGTTTCCGTCTGCCGACAGAGGCAGAATGGGAGTTCGCGGCTTATGCCCCCTACGCACAAGACGACGGTTTGAGCATCGAAGGCAAAGTCTATCCGTGGTCCGGCTATCACCCCCGTGACCTCAGTAAAGAGAACATCGGCCGCCTGCAGGCTAACTTCGTTCGTGGAAGAGGCGACATGATGGGTATGAGCGGCAAACTGAACGATAACTACGTTATCACCGGTCCCGTGGACGCTTTCCTGCCCAACGACTTCGGTCTGTATAACATGGCGGGTAACGTCAACGAGTGGGTGCTCGACGTTTATCGCGAGACCTCTTATCAGGAGACTTCCGAATACAACTCCTTCCGTGGTAACATCTTCTCACAACCCAAGCGAGATGACAACGGACGGATGATTATGGACTCCATCGGTTGTATCGAAATCACCTACTCTTTCGAGGACGACAAACGTGACTGGAAAGATGGTGACTCGACAGCCTTTATCCCGACCGATTATCCTTTGGAGCGCGACTCGATTACAAAGGAGATTTATCTGCACATGGACCTTGACACCAATTTCAAGGTTGATCCTTCCGACATTCTCGCTCCGCGTATCTCCAAGACAGCACGTGTGTATAAGGGCGGCTCATGGAAAGACCGTATCTATTGGCTCAATCCTTCTACACGCCGTTATCTGGATCAGGACAAGAGCTCCAATACTATCGGCTTCCGTTGCGCGATGTCCATCCTTGGCGAGCAGCAGATTACCCCGCAGTAAAAATCTAATAAACAATCAATACAATGAACATTCCTCAAAATCTGAAGTACACGAAGGATCATGAGTGGATTCGCCTGGAGGGCGATCAGGCCTACGTGGGTATTACCGATTATGCTCAGTCTGAACTGGGAGAAATCGTGTTTGTTGACATCAATACGGTGGGTGAAACCGTTGGTCAGAACGAAGTGTTCGGCTCAGTAGAAGCCGTTAAGACTGTCAGCGACCTCAATATGCCTGTTACAGGTGAGGTTCTGGAAGTGAACGAAGCACTCAACGACCAACCCGAACTCGTCAATAACGACCCGTATGGCGAAGGCTGGATGATTAAGATTGCCGTCAAGGATGTCAAAGAGATGGACTCTCTGCTTGACGCTGCTGCCTATCAGGCCATTCTCTGATTTATTGTAACAGTAAACCTATACAACAACAGGACTGCGATTACGCAGTCCTGTTGTTGTATATATCCGCAATGTCGCAGCTTAGTCGCTGAACTTCGCACCGATAAAGTCGCGGTTCAGACGGGCTATATGCGTCAGGCTAACCTGCTTCGGACATTCGGCAGCGCAGGCACCGGTATTGGTGCAGTTGCCGAAGCCGAGTTCGTCCATCTTCTGCAACATCGCCTTGGCGCGCTGATGCTTCTCTGCCTTGCCCTGCGGCAAAAGGTTGAGCTGGCTGACCTTGGCAGCCACGAAGAGCATAGCACTGCCGTTCTTGCAAGCCGCAGCACAAGCGCCGCAACCGATACAGCTGGCGGCATCCATCGCCTCATCGGCTATGGGCTTCGGAATGGGAATAGCATTGGCATCCGGCACACCACCCGTGTTAACCGAGATGAAGCCGCCCGCCTGCATAATCTTGTCGTACGCCTGACGGTCCACCATCAGGTCTTTGATTATTGGGAATGCACGACTGCGCCACGGCTCTACCGTAATGGTCTCGCCGTCCTTGAACTTACGCATGTGCAGTTGGCACGTGGTGATGGCACTGTCGGGTCCATGAGGATGACCGTTCACGTACATCGAGCACATACCGCAAATACCCTCGCGGCAGTCGTGATCGAATGCAATCGGATCCTTATGCTCCGCAATAAGTTGCTCGTTAAGGATATCAATCATCTCAAGGAACGAAGCGCCCTGGAATACATGATTGAGTTCATAGGTCTCAAAGTGACCTTGCGCTTTAGGTCCTGCTTGTCTCCAAACACGAACCTTAATATTAATGTAACTATCCATAAACTTATTTACGATTAGATATTTACGATTTACGCCTTATAGTTTCTGGTCTTTCTTTCAGTAAACTCATAGTCGAGCGGCTCCTTGATGAGTTCGGGATCTTTGTCCTCGCCCATATAGTGCCAGCAAGCTACATAGGAGAACTTGTCGTCCTGACGGAGGGCTTCACCCTCTTCGGTCTGGTACTCTTCACGGAAGTGACCACCGCATGACTCCTCGCGGTTGAGCGCGTCAATAGCCATCAGTTTGCCTATTTCGATGAAGTCCGCAAGACGAAGGGCTTTCTCTAATTCGTTGTTGAGTGCGTCCGCCTTACCGGGAATATAGACGTTCGTCCAGAAGTCCTTCTTTATCTCGTCAATCTTCTGGATGGCGGTGCGTAGCGACTCGGCGGTACGACCCATGCCCACGAAGTCCCACATCACGAGACCGAGGCGTTTGTGAATCGTATCAACCGACTCCTTGCCCTGAATCTTCATCAGACGGTCAATCTTATCCTGTACAGCTTTCTCTGCCGCCTCAAACTCAGGCCGGTCGGTACTCATACGAGCCACACTAATCTGGTCAGCGAGGTAGTTCTGGATGGTATAAGGAAGTACGAAATATCCGTCAGCCAGTCCTTGCATCAATGCAGAAGCACCCAGACGGTTAGCTCCGTGGTCGGAGAAGTTCGCCTCACCTATGCAGAACAGACCCTTAACAGATGTCTGCAACTCATAGTCAACCCATATACCGCCCATCGTGTAGTGGATGGCGGGGAAGATCATCATCGGGTTCTCATACGGGTTCTCATCCACAATCTTCTCGTACATCTGGAACAGGTTGCCGTATTTCTGTGCTACAACATCCTTTCCGAGACGCTGAATAGCGTCCGAGAAGTCGAGGAAGACAGCCAGTCCGGTGTTGTTCACGCCGTAGCCTTTGTCGCAACGCTCTTTGGCAGCACGGGATGCTACATCACGTGGTACGAGGTTACCGAATGCGGGATAACGGCGTTCGAGATAGTAGTCACGGTCCTCTTCGGGTATATCACGACCTTTGATTTCGCCCTTTTGCAGACGCTTAGCGTCCTCCAATTTCTTGGGTACCCAGATACGTCCGTCGTTACGCAACGACTCTGACATCAGCGTCAGTTTCGATTGGAAGTCACCGTGTTTGGGAATACATGTGGGGTGAATCTGTGCGTAGCAGGGATTGGCGAAATATGCTCCGTGACGGTACATCTGCATGGCTGCCGAGCCGTTGGATGCCATAGCGTTGGTGGAGAGGAAGAACGTGTTGCCGTAACCGCCTGAGGCTATAACTACAGCATGTCCGAAGAAACGTTCGATGCGTCCCGTAACGAGGTTGCGGGCAATAATGCCGCGTGCACGCTCCTCACCGTTCTCGTCCTTGATCATCACTATGTCAAGCATCTCGTGACGGTTGTACATCTTCACTTTGCCCTTGCCTATCTGGCGGCTCAGTGCCGAGTACGCGCCGAGCAGCAACTGCTGTCCTGTCTGACCTTTGGCATAGAACGTACGGCTCACCTGTGCGCCGCCGAACGAACGGTTATCCAACAAACCTCCGTACTCACGGGCGAAAGGTACACCTTGTGCCACGCACTGGTCAATGATATTGTTGCTTACCTCCGCCAAACGATAGACATTGGCTTCGCGGGCGCGGTAGTCGCCACCCTTGATGGTATCGTAGAACAAACGATAAACCGAGTCACCGTCGTTCTGGTAGTTCTTCGCTGCGTTGATACCTCCTTGTGCGGCGATAGAGTGCGCACGACGAGGGCTATCCTGAATGCAGAAATTCAGTACGTTGAAGCCCAACTCAGCAAGCGTAGCAGCTGCCGATGCTCCTGCTAATCCCGTACCTACTACTATAATGTCCAAACGACGTTTGTTAGCGGGATTGACTAATTTCTGATGGTCCTTGTAGTTCGTCCATTTCTTTTCCAATGCGCCCTCCGGAATCTTCGCCATCTTCGGGGTTATGATGTTCGCCTCTTTAGCGACCTCCTGTTGAATGGCTTTTGCCGCCTCTTCTACGACAGCCTTAGCGGTCTGGACGGTTTCTTTCACTTTGCCTGCCACCTCTTTGGCGGCTGCAAACAAATCTTCTGTATTTGTCATAATCTTATCCAAATTGAGAATGATGAATGGTGAATTATGAATCGGTTACGCGCACATCTGACCGATGTTGACTCCAAGGAAGTACAGCGTCACCAGCATAAACAGACCAACTGTGATAGTTGTTACTACGGTACCGATCACCTTGATACGGGGGAGCCACTTGGTGTTGCTCAATCCCATCGTCTGCATAGCCGACCATACGCCGTGACTGAGGTGGAACCACAGTGCGCACAGCCATACGATGTACAGCAGGCAATACACGATGCCGCACCATCCGTCGGTGAACAACGCTTTCACCAATGCACTGCCGTCCTGCGGGTCGAACATCGAGGTCTCAATACCTGTCAACTCGGCAAACTGCATCTTGAACCAGAAATTGTAGAGGTGCAGCACAATAAAGCCCAGCACAACAACACCCAGAACAAGCATGTTCTTCGAAGCCCAGTCCACGCCTTCCTGCCGTGCCTCAACCGCATAACGGTCGTTGCCGCGGGCACGGAAGTTCTGAATGGTCAGAACAATAGCGTACACGAAATGAACAACTACTGCCAAAGCAATAATCAGCGAACCGATAACGGCATACCAGTTTGCGCCCAGCATGGCGCAAATCCAGTTGTAGGCCGTCGTACCGAAAATGTCATCAATAACGAGACACAGGTTCATACTGCCGTGGAACAGAAGGAAAAGAACCAAGAACGCGCCCGTAATACTCATAACGAACTTGCGTCCAATGGAAGAATCTTTTAACCACATAACTTAAACTGTTTTTAATTATTTAACTATAAGTATTTTGCTAATAGTCCTATGGAAAAGTTTTGCCAAAAACCGCGCAAAGATACACACAAATATGCTTATTATGAAACTGTTTGTTCTTTTTTTCTTTTTTTTATCCCAATTCGGTCATTAGGAAGAATACGGGTGTGTATCTCTATGCAAATGTTTTTCTGTTTTTCGCGGGAGGGACGACGGATTGTTTCCGGTAGAATGGGAGAAAACTCTGTGCCGATTAGCAGTCGGCAGAAATGGCTTGCGGAAGGTTCTGTCATACCGTGAGAGTACGGTGCGGTTTGCTGAATAACATACGAATCACATAAGAATCACATATGAATCACCTAAGATTTGTTGCTTGCAGCCCGCTGCATTACCACTTCTAATCGCCGATTGGAACTTATGTTTCATAAGGCAAATACCAAAAAAGGACGCACCGTTTTGCACACATGAAAAAGAGAGTGTATTTTTGCGCCTGCAATATCAATACATTTTTGTGCTTCCATGCTGAATAATCTCCCCCGTGCGACACGGTATCTGTTGCTAATCAATCTGGCGATGTGGCTGTTGGACGAAAGCCTGCAACGCTACGGCATCCAACTCACATCAGTCTTGGGTCTTCACTATTGGTCGTCCATCGGTCCTCGTATATGGCAACCGTTCACCTATATGTTCATGCACGGCGGCTTCCGCCACCTGTTCTTCAATATGTTCGCCTTGCTGATGTTCGGTCCCGTATTGGAGCGTGAGTGGGGCGAGAGGAAGTACTTGCTGTACTATTTCGTATGCGGCCTGGGTGCGGCACTGGTACAGGAAGTGGTATGGAGCATCCAGTTGCATGCGCTGCTCAGTCAATACAGCGAACTGCAGGTGGCACTGTATTCGACTCAGTTGGTGACCATCGGCGCGAGCGGAGCGGTGTTCGGCATACTGTTCGCCTTCGGGTGGCTGTTCCCCGATGTACCGATGTTCCTATTCTTCATTCCGATTCCCATCCGTGCGCGGACAATGGTGATTATCTATGCCCTAATCGAACTGGCAGAAGGTTTCTCGTCTATCCCGGGTGACAACGTGGCTCATTTCGCACACTTGGGGGGAATGTTTTTCGGGTGGCTGCTGTTGCTTGGCTGGCGCAAGGATGTATTCTCTCGGCTGTCCTCACTCTTCCGCCGGAACAGGCTTCTGCACACAGACAAGGATAAGAAGTCGCGCTTTTCGGAGTATCATTACCAGCGTAATATTGACGAGTAGTTTGGTATGTGCCCGAAAAGCCGTACATTTGCCGCCGTATAGACACTATATAATTATGAAGAAAGTCCTCATAGGTTTGTTATTCCTGTCGGCAGTATGTCTGCTGACGGGGTGCGCGACGGGCAGGATTACGCTGTTCAGCGAGTCCGCGCCGGCAGCAGACGGCGCCTACCGTCTGCCCGATGCCCAGGGTTTTGTCATAGAGCCGGGTGATGCCGTGAACATTGTTTTCTACGGTCAGGATGAGACGACCGTTGAGCCGTTCAATCCGGAAGAACCCGTCTATGTCGTTTCTGCAGACGGCTGTGTGACGCTGCCTGTAGTCGGCAGACAGCGGATAGCAGGCAAGACCGAACCGGAGGCGGAGCAGGCTCTGCAGCAGGCTGTGTCGCAGCACCTCCGCAATCCGCTGGTCAATGTACGGGTCACCAATGCGCAGGTGACGGTGCTGGGCGAGGTAGAGAACCCGGGCACGTTCAAGATAGACAGACCTGTCACGCTGTTGGCTGCGTTAGGGTTGGCAGGCGATATGCTGCCAAGTGCCCGACGCGACAACGTACTGATACAAAGGCATGAAGAAGGCAAAGTCAAGCAGTACCGCATCAATCTGCTGACCGACGAACTGTTTGCTTCTCCGTGCTACTATCTTCATAAAGGCGATGTGGTCTATGTCAGTCCACGCTACAAGGCGAACCGCCGATAAACGAACTAAACATAACGGTTATGGATGATTGGAAAGAACTGATACGCTGGTCTTTAAAGCGATGGTATATATACGCGGCAAGTTTTGTGGTATGCGGAGCGATTGGTTTTATCTGCTACCGTCTGTCCCCCTCAACATACAAGGTGCACGCCTCGATAATGCTGCGTCAGCAGTCGTCGAAACAGAACGCACAGGACCAACTGATTGGGATGATGGGCTATGGCGACGAGAAATCGGCGATAGACGAAGTGGAGGTCCTGACCTCCTCATCGCTGCTGGAGCAGGTGGTGGAGCGGCTGAACTTCCGCACATTATACTATGTACGCGAGAGCCACCAATGGAAAAGCCTCTACCCCGATATCCCCTTCGCACTCGTCTTCCCGGACGACAGCCCCGATTTGACGGCATCATTGACAGTGAAGGACGGCGGATACACTCTCCGCGTGGAGGACAGCCACCGCAAGAAGTCCGAAGCGCGGCTGACAGGCTCCGAACGGACTTTCAGGACCCATATAGGCGATGTGCGGTTTGAGGTCCGCGGCGAGATAAAAGACGGCAAGTACCGTATCCTGCACCGCACCCCTGAATGGGCTGTGCAGGACATCCGCGAGCGCGTGAGCGTCAGCCGCTCGTCCCGCGAATCGCAGATTATCCACCTCTCGTCCACCACTGCCGACGACCTGCTGATGCGCGATGTGCTCGGCGAGATGCTCACTATCTACCACCGCGAATCGGCTTCCGATAAGAACATCATCGCACGCGAAACGGAGCTGTTCCTCAACAGCCGCATAGAGGTGGTGGCTGCCGAACTGGACAGTATGGAGGCGGCATTGGAGGCGTACAAGCGCGCGTATCGGATAGCCAACCTCGACATCGCGGCAGAGAGCTACCGCTCCAACAGCGACTCGTACAACCAGCGCGTTGCGAAGTTGGATGCCGACCTGTCTGTCCTCGATTTCATGGTCCGCCAACTGAACGCTATGGGTGACGACTATACGGTGTTGCCGTCCAACATGGGCATATCCGACGGAGCGTTGGCAGAACTGGTCAGCCAGTACAACCAGCTCGTTCTGAAACGCGAGAAACTGCGGCAAACGGCGCTGCCAGGCAATCCGTCCCTGGACCTTGTGACGGCGCAGGTCAGCCAGACCCATACGGAACTGCTGTCCGCAATCGGGCAGGCGCGCCAATCGACTATGCTCGTCCGCGAGAATACCTGCAGGCAGCGCGATTCCTATGCCGCTCAACTGCAGGCTAACCCCGAGCAGGAAAGGCGCTACCAGGAGATGCTACGCGAACGCAACGCCAAAGAGAAACAGTATAACTTCTTGGTAGAGAGCCGTGAAGAGAATACGTTGCTCCTTGCCTCCGATGCCATGCCCGTGAAGATTATCGAGCGCCCAACCATCTATCCCAAACGTGTCTCGCCCAAGTTGCCGCCCATCATGCTGACGGCTCTACTGCTGGGCTTCATGCTGCCTGTGGTATGGTTCTTCCTGATTGGTCTGAAGGGCGGCAATGCCGTACCTGCGCCCGCTGTTACCACTAAAGAGAACTGATAATGATTCTCTGCGTAGCCGAAAAGCCTTCCGTAGGGCGGTATATTGCGTCGGTGGTGGGTGCCAACCATGCGCACGACGGCTTTATGGAGGGCAACGGGTATTGTGTCAGTTGGACCTTTGGTCATCTGTGCGGTCTCTTCGCCCCCGATGAATACACCCCCCAATGGAAGGGATGGAACCTGTCCACCCTCCCGATGATTCCTGACCGCTTCGCCATCCACGTGGACAAGAACGAAGGCGTGCAGAAGCAGTTCAATATCCTGAAAGGGCTGATTGCCCAAGCCGACGAGGTCATCAACTGCGGTGATGCCGGGCAGGAGGGCGAACTCATCCAGCGGTGGGTCTATCAGAAAGCGGGCTGCAAGGTACCGGTCAAGCGGCTGTGGGTGTCCTCGCTGACCGAAGAGGCTATCCGCGAGGCGTTTCAGAACCTCAAGGACCAGTCGGCGTACCAGCACCTCTACGAAGCCGGGCTGATGCGCGCCATAGGCGACTGGCTGTTAGGCATGAACGCCACACGCGCTTACACCTTGCGCTATGCCGAAGGCTACGGACGCGACCGGCAGATACTCTCCATCGGACGCGTCCAGACCCCTACTCTCGCATTGGTCGTCAAGCGGCAGGCGGAGATTGAGAACTTCCGCCCGCGGACCTATTGGGAACTGAAAACCACCTACCGCAACACCCTTTTCACTGCCCAACTCCCCGCCGAAGAGGACGACTATGCCATCAAGACACCCGAAGAAGGGCAGCAGTGGCTCGGCAAGATACAGGGCAAGCCCTTCGTTATCACCTCCGTAGAGAAGAAGAAAGGCAAGGAGAGCGCGCCGCGTCTCTTCGACCTGACCAGCCTTCAGGTGGAGTGCAACAAGAAGTACGGCTTCACGGCGGAGCGCACGCTGCAGCTCATCCAGTCGCTCTACGAGAAACGCCTCACCACCTACCCCCGTGTGGACACGACCTTCCTGAGCGAGGATCTCTACGACAAGATTCCCGCTACCCTGCAGGGAATCAAAGACTTCTATCCCCAGACCTTGCCGTTGCTGCAGCTCAAAGCCGACGGGAAGAACGGCAAAGGCAGCCTGCCGAAGACCAAGAAAGTGTTTGACAACAAGAAGGTAACCGACCACCACGCCATCATCCCCACGGGCCAGCGTCCCGACCGCATGGACGCGGACGAAAAGAAGGTGTACAACCTCGTGGCGCTGCGGTTCATTGCCGCTTTCTACCCCGACTGCGAAATCAGCCAGACGACCGTACTGGGTGCCGTGGAGGATGTCCCGTTCAAGGTCACTGGCAAGGAGATTATCTCTGCCGGCTGGCGCGAGGTCTTCAAGAAGGACAAGCCGGAGGACAAGCCCGCCGAAGAGGACGCTGCGGACGAACCCTCTGAAGACAAGGACGGCGAAAAGGAGAAGGTGCTGCCGAACTTTGTCAAGGGCGAGAGCGGAGATCACACGCCCGAACTCGTCGAGCGCACCACCACCCCGCCCAAGTACTACACCGAGGCGACACTCCTGCGGGCGATGGAGACAGCAGGCAAAACCGTAGACGATGAGGATCTGCGCGATGCACTCAAAGAGAACGGCATAGGCAGACCGTCCACACGTGCAGCCATCATAGAGAAACTCTTCCAGCGCAAATACATCGTCCGCGAACGCAAGTCCATTCACGCCACCGAAACGGGCATACGCCTGATACACACCATCATATCCCCGCTATTGAAGTCCGCCGAACTGACGGGCAGATGGGAGAAGAAACTCCGCGAGATTGAGCGCGGCGAGTTTGAGGCGGCGGAGTTCCTGAAGGAGTTGAAGCAGATGACCTGCGATGTAGTCCGTGAGGTCAAGACCAACAAGGCGGGTATGCTCTGTCCTGTCTGCCGCAAGGGCATTATTATCCGTGGCAACACCCGCTACGGCTGTTCCCGTTGGCGCGAGGGCTGCACTTACGCCGAACCCTTCTGACCTCCGTACGCCCCCTTCTGACACCCGGCGGGTTCCCAACACGCAGTGCCCAACATTCACTCCCCAACACGTAGTCACCAACACGAAGTGACTAACACGTAGTGACTAACACGCAGTCATCAACACGTACTCACCAACACGTAGTCCCCAACAGCGAAGCCTCCAATCAGCAAGCAACACCGAAGGATAACCGAAAGATAACCGTAGGATAACCGAAGGATAGCCGTAGGATAGTGCTTGTTCGACACATGTTCACAGATACCCTCACCGTATGACTGACGGGTGCATATCCATTCCCATTCTATCAAGTAAGATTTATTTGTATATTGCAGAAAAAGCAGTACCTTTGCCCCCGTGATTGAATGACGATATAACCAATTAAAACAAACAATACTATGGCAGAAGAAAAGAAAATGCCGTCGGCGGAGAAACTGAAAGCCCTTCAGTTGGCGATGGCGAAGATAGACAAGGATTTCGGCAAGGGTGCCATCATGCGTCTCGGCGAGAACAAAGTGGAGGATGTGGCGGTTATCCCGACCGGCAGCGTAGGACTGAACATCGCATTAGGCGTGGGAGGCTACCCTCGAGGACGGGTCATCGAGATTTATGGTCCTGAATCAAGCGGTAAGACCACACTCGCTATCCATGCGATGGCGGAGGTGCAGAAACAAGGCGGCATCGCAGCCATTATCGATGCCGAGCACGCTTTCGACCGTTTCTACGCCGAGAAACTGGGCGTGGACGTGGAGAACCTGCTGATTGCCCAGCCGGACAGCGGCGAGCAGGCACTGGACATCGCCGACGAACTAATCCGCTCCAGCGCGGTGGACCTGATTGTCATTGACTCTGTCGCAGCTCTCACGCCGAAAGCGGAGATTGAGGGCGACATGGGTGACAACAAGGTAGGCTTGCAAGCACGTCTGATGAGCCAGGCGCTGCGCAAACTGACCGCAACCATCAACAAGACCCAGACAACCTGCATCTTTATCAACCAGTTGCGCGAGAAGATAGGCGTGATGTTCGGCAACCCCGAAACGACTACGGGCGGCAACGCGCTGAAGTTCTACGCCAGCGTCCGTCTGGATATCCGCCGCGTAACAGCTATTAAGAACGGCGAGGAGGTCATCGGCAACCAGGTGCGCGTCAAGGTAGTGAAGAACAAAGTGGCACCTCCATTCCGCAAAGCGGAGTTCGACCTGATGTTCAACGAGGGCATATCCAAAGTGGGCGAGATAGTGGACATCGGCACAGACATGGGCATCATGACCAAGAGCGGCAGCTTCTATAGTTACGAAGGCAACCGCATAGCCCAGGGACGCGAAGCCGTGAAGAACGTGCTACGCGAGAACCCCGACCTCTGTGACGAGATTGAAAGCAAGATAATGGCGAAACTAAAGGCTGACCAGAACGGGCAGACCGCACAAGACGCTTGATTGAACAGACTTTCATACTGACCCCCGAGCAGGCGCAGGAGATGGAGCGCACCTACCGTGTGGTGCGCCGCTCCGTAGATGCTCGTCAGCGAAGGCTGCACGTCCTGTTGAGCCTGCTGTGCGACGAGCATGGCCAACTGGTCGCCCACGATGCCGCCATACCCTTGTATGAGCCGCCGCGCTTTCAGGATGTCCATACGGACAGCAAGGGCGAGGTGATGATTGTCGGGACGGGACCGGCGGGTCTGTTTGCCGCTCTCCGTCTGTTGCAAGACGGCTACAAGCCCGTACTCATTGAGCGCGGCAAGCCTGTCAGCGACCGCAAGCTGGACATTGCCCGCCTCAACCGCAACGAAGGGCTGGACAGCGAGTCCAATTACTGTTTCGGCGAGGGAGGCGCAGGCACGTTCTCCGACGGCAAACTCTTCTCGCGCTCCAAGAAACGCGGGGAGATGCAGCGCGTGATGGAGTGGTTTCACCATTTCGGTGCCGCCGACACGGTTCTCTACGAGACGCACGCGCACATAGGCAGCGACCGCCTGCCCGCCATCATACGCAACATGCGCGAGACGATTATTGCCTGCGGAGGCGAAATGCGTTTCTCCACCCTACTGGACCTCCCGTTGTGGAACGAGCTGAACAGGAAAAGCGTCCCCACCATACTTGCCATCGGTCATTCGGCGCACGACACCTACCGGCTGCTGTGCCGGGAGGGCGTACAGATGTCCGCTAAGGGCTGTGCGATGGGCGTGCGCGTGGAGCATCCCCAGGCGCTGATTGACCGACTGATGTACCACCTCCGCGATGCCTCTCAAGAGGAAGTGGAGCGGACGGTCGGTCTGGTCGGACACGCCTCCTACTCGCTGGTGACGCAGGTACGGACGGACAAGTCCTCCGCTCAGACGCGGGGCGTTTACTCGTTCTGCATGTGTCCGGGCGGGCATATAGTGCCTGCCGGGACACATGTGAACGGCTGCGTGGTGAACGGAATGAGCAACTCCATGCGCAACTCGCCATACGCCAATTCGGGCATCGTGGTGAGCCTTCAGCCCGCCGATTACGCGCCGTATGCGAAAGAGGGCGCGTTGGCGGGTCTGTGTTTCCAGGAGGAACTGGAGCATCTGGCGGCTTCTCACGGCCGCCTGCCGTCGGTCGCTCCCGCACAGCGGCTGACGGACTTTGTGGACGGCAGGTCGTCCGCTGACCTGCCTGCGTGTTCGTATCTGCCGGGCATTGTCCCGTCGCGCCTGGACGAGTGGCTGCCCGCGCCGATAGGCGCTTCCCTGCGTCAGGGGTTCCGCGATTTCGGACGCAAGTATCCGGGCTACCTGACTCGCGAGGCGGTGGTGGTGGGTGTGGAGAGCCGTTCGTCTTCGCCGGTGCGCATTGACCGCGACCGCGACACCCTGCGCAGCCTCAGCCATCCGTGGCTCTATCCGGCGGGAGAGGGTGCCGGCTATGCGGGAGGCATCACTTCTTCGGCTCTGGACGGCATACGTGCCGCCGAATCAATCATTGCGGATGGAAGCCTTTGAACGGACCATACAGCTCATCGGGGAGGACGCTTTCATGCGCCTTCAAAACGCCCGCGTCATCCTTTTCGGCGTGGGCGGCGTGGGCGGATGGGCTGCCGAGGCGCTGGTGCGCTCGGGTGTCGGGCATCTGACCGTGGTGGATTTTGACACGGTGCAGGAGTCCAACCTCAACCGCCAGCTGGTTGCCACGGCGGACTGCATAGGCGAACCCAAAGTGGAGGCGATGCGGCGGCGGCTGCTGCAAGTCATCCCTGCGGCAGACGTGCGGACCGTCACTTGCGAATACGGCGAACAGACGTATGGCGGGTTTGACTTCACGCAGTATGACCTGGTGATAGACGCAATCGACAATGTGACAAGCAAGGTGCGCCTCATCTACGAGGCTACCAAAGCGGGCATACCCCTCCTGTCCTCTATGGGTGCGGGACGCAAACTGGATGCCACGCAGGTGCGCTGCAGCGAGTTCAGGAAGGTGGAAGGCTGCCCGTTGGCACGTGCCATCCGCAGCAAGATGAAGTCAACAGGGCTGTATGAGCAGCGCAAGTTCCTCTGTGTCTGGTCGTCCGAGCAAGCCCGCTCGGAGGACGGCGGGCGGATTACCAAAGGCACCGTCGCACCCGTCGTCGGCGTGTTCGGGATGATGCTCGCGGGACTGGCTCTGCAAACATTGCAAAAACAAACAACTAACTATATGTTTAACTAAAAACCAATTACAACTATGATTTACTCTTCTTCATCCGAGTTCCGTAATCGTGCCTGGCAGGCAATGGAAAGCAAGTGGCTGCAGGCGGCATTAGTGATGCTTGTTTACGTGTTGATTGCTATGGGCGCCTCGTCCTGCACGTGGGGTGCGCTGACTATTCTGCTCCTCCCGATGGAGTATGCTTTCACCGTGGCGTTCCTGCGGATGGTACGCGGGGAAAAGGAAATGGAGGTGGTGGACCTGTTCACCGTTTACAAGGAGCAGTTCGAGCGCACGTTCCTCGTAATGCTGCTTATGGACATCTTCATCTTCCTCTGGACGCTCCTGCTCATCGTCCCCGGCATCATCAAGGCGTATTCCTATTCGATGGCGCCGTATATCCTGCACGACAATCCCGAGATGACTGCTTCGCAGGCGATTGACGAGAGTATGCGGCTCATGGAAGGCAACAAGATGAACCTCTTCATGCTCGACTTGTCGTTCATCGGATGGTGGCTGCTGGTATTGCTGACAGGCGGCTTGCTGGCGTTTGTTGTTGCTCCCTACCACCTGACTGCTCGTGCGGAGTTCTACCGCGAACTCATTGACCCGACGAATGTATAAGGTATGATATGAGACAGTTGCTCAACCCGTGGTCGGACGTGGAGGGCTATCAGTGCTACGGATGCTGTCCGACCAATCCGATGGGCTGTCAGATGACTTTCTATGAGGACGGGGAGGATATTGTTTCGGTATGGAAGCCGGCGGCTTACCACCAGTCGTGGGTCAACACGCTGCATGGCGGTGTGCAGGCGACCCTGATGGACGAGGTGTGCGGCTGGGTCGTCTTCCGCAAACTGGACACGGCGGCGGTGACGGGGAGGATGGAACTCCGTTACCGCCGTCCTGTCTCTACCGGCAATCCTTATCTCGTTCTTCGCGGACGTCTGGAGTCGTTCAGCCATAATGTGGCGAAGGTGCGTGCCGAACTGCGCGATGCGGAGGACACCGTCTGCATCGAGTGTGTCTGCACCTATTTCGCTTTTTCCCGCGACAAGGCGGTCAGCGAGATGCAGTTCCGTTCTACTGAGCCTGTCGGCGACGACCTGACCCTTGAGCAGGTCATTGCCCGCACTCTTTCCACCCCCCGCTACCGTCCCCGCCTCTTCACCCCCTAAAACCCGCAGCACCACTATAGGGATACTTATAGGATACTATAGGGATAGCATAGAAAAAAGTATGATATAACCAACCTTTGCCCCGCATATTGTATAATGCGCCATTGTGTACATACATCTTGGCTCAAATAACAAAACCGCTTAATAAGACAAACATGGCAAATATTGAACAGAGCAAACCGGAATTTGTAAAACGTGACGGCATCATCGCTGACAACAAGTACGTCGAGTGGCTTGGCGAACTCAAACAACGGTACCAAAGGAGTCAGATTAAGGCTGCTGTGCGCGTCAATCACTCCATGTTGGAGTTCTATTGGTCGCTTGGTCGCGACATCGTTGCCCTCAAAGCCGAAAGCCAATGGGGCACAGGTGTGCTGCAACAACTGAGCCTCGACCTCAAGAAGATGTTCCCCAACGAAACAGGCTTCTCATATCGGAACATCCTATATATGAAGAAGTGGTATTCGTTTTATAATGAGCAAATTATAAAAATGCAGCAAGTTGCTGCAGAAATGCCGAAGACAAAAATGCAGCAAGCTGCTGCAGAAATGGATATGCCAGAGCATTTCGCGTTAATCCCTTGGTTTCATCATGTCCAGATTATCACGCAATGTCAATCTGTTGATGAGGCGCTTTTCTATATCAAACAAACGATTGCTTACAACTGGAGTCGTAGCGAGTTGGAATATGAGATGAAAGGCAACCTCTATGCGCGTCATAGTAGTGCGCTCACAAATTTCTCCGACACCATGACCTTGCCGCAACAGAAATTGGCACAAGAGGTTATGAAGAGTCCGTACCAACTTGGATTCCTCAAACTCAAACAAGACCATAGCGAGGACGATTTGGAGGAAGCTTTGGTGAACAATATCACACAGTTCCTGCTTGAACTGGGTCAGGGATTCTCTTATGTAGGGCGGCAGATGGAACTGGTTATGCCTGACGGAAGTACCTTTGTTCCGGACTTGGTTTTCTATCATACGCGCCTTAAGTGCTATATAGTGGTCGAACTCAAATCGGTTAAGTTCATGCCTGAGTTCGTCGGCAAGCTCAATTTCTATGTCTCTGCCGCTGATGAACTGCTCAAAGCCGACGATGACAAACCTACTATCGGTTTGCTTATCTGCCGCGAAGCGGATAAGACTACTGTTGAATGGGCTTTCCGTGGTCTCGATCGCCCACTTGGAGTAGCCACTTACCAAATTGAGCAAATCGTCCAACGCACCATCCTCGAAAATAAACTGAAGAAGCAGAAGAAAATAAAAGATAACTAAAACTCTCAACGCGTCGAGATAAATATGATTTGGAACACATGTGTACCAGCAAGAGCAGCAGAGAGAAGGTAATTCCTCTTTCTTTTTGAAATTACCATACCATTATTCCTCTTTCTTTTTGAAATTTCCACACCATTATTCCTCTTTCTTTTTGAAAAAATATACATAATTCTCTTATTTTTTGTACCTTTGCCGCCGACCATCAGCAAATCGCACGACATCAACCTCAAGTATATAACTACTCACAACATTACCGACTGAAAAGCGGGAAACAAAACCAAGATAAATAAATAAAAAGAAATAATAAAACTTAATAACATATGGAAACCGTCATTATAGGTCAAGGCTACAATTTAGAGGAAGACACCTCGGTTGGTAAGGAATTAATCAAACAATTCGAGTCTAATGTTTTTGACAACTTTACTTGCTTAGTCGCGTTTGCAAGTTATGGCGGTGTGTCCGCCATGACAAGGTACATTGAGGAAGGCAAAGATAGAGGTATGAGGATAAAAGTCATTCTTGGCATTGACCAGAAAGGGACATCCAAAGAGGCATTAGAAGAAGTCCTTTCTTGGAATGTTGATGCTCGTATCTTCCATACCAGTTCTAGAAATATCTTCCATCCTAAAGTTTATCTCTTTGAGAACCGAGATATCTTTACTCTCATTGTTGGTTCTAATAACTTAACTGTTCCAGGATTGGTACAAAACATAGAATGTTCCTTGCTCATCAAAGACACCGTAGATCCATCATCTGTGCATAAAGATTTCTACCGTTATTGGAAAGGCATCTTGGATGGTACGGAAACAAATCTCTATTCTGTAACGCAAGAACTGATAGATGAATTATTCTCAAAGAAATATATTCTATCGGAGAGTGAAAGGGCTGAAAAATATGACAATGGTGGTGATGATCCAATGAGCACTACTAATAAAAAGAATATTTTTAAGAGGACTGCTATTCAACCTCTACCATCTGGCTTCAGACCGGGACGTCGAGTAAAAGTCAAGAGAACCAAAACAAAGACTCCTCAAAATCAACAAGCGAATACGGAAGAATCATTGTTTGTTGGAGAAGAAGTTTTAATTGCAGAGATTGGAGGTGGACCTCGATGGAAGCAAGTGAACTTCCCCGTTACTATATTTGAAGATTTCTTTGGGGCAGAAAGGGGAAATAATAATTACAACATACAGTTGATGAATATAGCCAAAGATGGCACACTCGGTGATGTTGAAATTCGTCAAGCCGTTTCAGTGAAAAGCCGAAACTATCGATTTGAAATTAAATGTGTAGAGACGGAAGGAACATATCCGGGTGATAGTAAGAGACCGATTGGATTATTTGTCAAACTTGATAATGGAGAGTTTTTATATCAAGTTCTTTTGCATGGTGACAAAGGATATAAAACTATTAAGAAATATTTGTATAAGGAAAGCAAAAATGCACCACGCGAATTAAAGCGCGCTATTGTGCATGTTGAGGCTATTCATGCTATATACCCGGAATTTATAATCTAATATGCAATACCATTTTAGAACATTAAATTATCTTGGCAGCAAACTACGGCTTCTCAATTTTATTGAGGAGAACGTACGTAAAGTCACTCCGGATGGAGCAGGAGTTTGCGACTTGTTTGCTGGTTCTGGGTGTGTGTCATACTGCTTATCGCATCTCTATCCTGTTGTCGCTTGCGATATTCAGGCTTATTCCGCTACAATTTGTAATGCTCTTTTGCAAAAGAATGATTTTGATCTGCCAACTATTGAGTCTATTATATGCGCGACTAAATCAGATGAGGCCTCTAAACTGCAGAAATGTTTTGCTTCTCTTATTGAGTTGGAAGAAAACGCTATTACTAACAAAGACTTAATTACATTGACGGACATATTGGAGCATGGCTCAGTTGAAGCATATGATTTGGCGGATGGCAAATCTTCTTTGACTTTTCTTCTTGTACAGGCATGTAAGAACTTACGTAATTCTAATTTATGGAATGAGAAATCACTCATCAGTAGATATTATGGGGGAGTATTTTTCTCTTATCGACAAGCTGTTTATATGGATATCCTTTTGGATATCATTAATAGGAAGGAGAATGCGAAATACAAAGATACTCTCTTAGCTGCGTTGCTAAGTACCGCGAGTGATATGGCGGATACCGTTGGGAAACATTTTGCCCAACCAATTAAAGCACGCGACTCAAAAGGTAAAATAAAAGTGACAGTGTACAACAAAGCGGTAAAGGACAAAACCATTGACGCTGTTAGCCTTTACAAAGAGTGGCTGCTCAAATACATTGCGTTGCCAAAAGGTGATTTCAATAATACAGCAGTACAATGCGATTACATGCAATGTTTGCAAACATTGCCAGATAGTGTTAAAACGGTATATGCCGACCCACCATATACAAGAGATCACTATAGCCGTTTTTATCATGTTCTTGAAACAATGGTATTAAGGGATTCTCCTGAATTATCAACAGTTAACATTCATGGAGTAACTCAAATTAGCAATGGGCTATATCGCAAAGATCGCCATCAATCGCCGTTTTGTATAAGAAGCCAGGCTCCTGATGCTTTCGATAAAATGTTTAGCACGATTGCAAAATCGAATAGGAACTTGCTATTATCATACTCTCCGTATGATGAATCAAAGAAAACACATCCGAGGGTAGTAACAATACAACAACTTGTTTCATCAGCAAAGAAGCATTTTACGAATGTAGAGATTGTTTCGGCAGGACAGTTCTCGCATAATAAACTGAACTCAACTGAGCATTTTTTGGAAGCATCAGATGAAGCTGAAATACTTATAGTTTGTACTAACAATTAGGATATGGGTAATGATAGTTTGACATACGTATCACAATATTCAACGGCAGGAGAGGATTGTAAAAACTTGCTAATTAGGGGCAACAATAAAGATGTTCTCCCGGAACTAGCATATAGATTCAACAACCAAATTAAATGCATCTACATTGATCCGCCATATAATAATGGTGATAGCTATCATTATTACGAAGACAATGCATCGCAGTATTCATGGTTAAAAGATATGCGCGATGTATTGAGATTGCTAAAACCGTTACTTACAAAAGATGGGAGTATTTGGATCTCTATTGATGATAAAGAAATGGCCTACTTAAAAGTTGAAGCCGATAAAATTTTTGGACGAGAAAATTTTGCAGCGACTATAATATGGCAGCAAAGAAAGACAAGAGAGAATAGAGCTATTTTCTCCTACAACCATGAGTATATCTTGGTGTATGCAAAAAACATCAATGCTTTTAAGAAATCTCGTAATCTACTACCAGTTGATGAAGATTTTATAAAATCCAAATATAAGAATCCGGATAATGACCCACGAGGTCCTTGGCAATCAGTGTCCGCTAATGTGCAAGCTGGACATGCTGTCCCAAGTCAATTCTATACCATCATAGCCCCAAATGGCACTCGACACAATCCACCGAAGGGACGTTGTTGGGTATATAATGAAGAAAGAATGAGACGCGAAATCGCAGAAAATAATATTTGGTTTGGAACAAATGGAAATAATACTCCTCGTATCAAGAAGTTCCTTTCTTCTGCCAAAGTTGGTCTCACTCCGGAAACTCTATGGACGGGGGATATGGTGGGTACTACCGATAGCGCCAAAAAACACTTGTTGACATTATTCCCAGATGGAGAAAAAGTTTTTGACACACCAAAACCGGAGGAGTTGATAAAACAAATTCTATATATCGCCACAAACGAAGGCGATTACGTGCTGGATGCTTATTTGGGCTCAGGAACAACTGTTGCTGCAGCTCATAAGATGAATCGCCATTACATCGGTATTGAACTCGGAAATCAAATGACAGACTTGGTTGTTAACCGACTGAATCGTGTTATTGACGGTGAAACTGGAGGTATATCTCCGGATGTTAATTGGCAAGGAGGCGGCGAATTTGCATTCTTCACATACAACAAAGTTGAGGAAGAACATGTAACACCGCGATTCAGTATAAGCGGAACAGGAGATATGCCTTCTCCTATTCATTACAAACAATTGAATTTGTTTGATGTGCTACGGCAATATCCGAATCATATTGTTGAGAATAGTGCGATTAGTGATAATGTTTCTGGAAATATCCAATCTTCTCCCAATGGGATAACTCTTGACATGGCAAAGAATTGTCTCATTAGTTTGGTTAAAGCCGACAATATGGAGCAGTACTTAGACCAATCTGCTAAAATATACTATACAGGTAAGAAATTCCCGACATCTGTGGCATTAAATAAATTATACTACTTTATGCCATATGTAAAGTCGAAAGGCATTAGAGATCTTTATTTAATAAAGATAGCACGTGTGGGTTCTCGTAAAGAAGGTCAGCCTGATAATGACCCCAATGATCTACGTCTTGTATTTGAGATAGAATTCATAGATCAAATATTTGATGATTATCGAATTGTACATTTGGATATATGGCATGTATTTAAGGATACCACACTATCTAATATACTATTGGCGACTAATAGCGATAAAATAATGAAAATTGCGATTTGATCAAGACTGCCAAAATGGATAATAATCTATTCATGAAATAAGCAACACTATGGGTAAAACAATTACAACTTATTTAATAGACGGAGATCCGAAAGGAACTCAGTATGTATTCATCAGCAATAAGATTTGTCAGATGTATGTAATACCTCGTGCCAATCTCGCTATTTTGAACGAGCGACAAGAGTTACAGACACCGGCGTTTTACATTTTGCTTGGGGAGGACGAAGCAACAAAGCCTAAAGCATATATTGGCGAGACAGAGAATTTCCGTGAGCGTGTGAAAGACCATGACAGCAAAAAAGCATTTTGGCAAAAGGCTTTATTGTTTATATCCAAAGATGCAGCTATGACTAAAGCCGATGTGCAATATTTGGAACACAGGGCCATTGCCGAAGCGAAAACTTCTAACAACTTTGTGCTGAATGAGAATAAACAGACACCCAAAGCGCCTAATCTGCCGGAATACAGAAAGGATGACATGGAGGGATTCTTTGAGGATGTGAAATTTCTCACTTCTTTTATTGGCTGCAATATATTTGATGTAGCAAAGCCGAAAGAGAAACATTTATTTTACACAACAGGACGAGGTTGTAAAGCGTGTGGTTTTTATGATGCTAATGGTTTTACAGTATTGAAAGGCAGTATTATTGCTCAAACGGCTGTTCCTTCGTTTACTTGGAAAGAAAAACGCGAAACGCTTCTAAAAGATTATACCGCTAACAAAGGTAATAAGTTGGAATTAGAGTCCGATAAAACTTTTTCAAGCCCCAGTACTGCCGCAGATTTCTGTATTGGCAGTAGCAATAATGGTTGGTTGGTATGGAAAGACAAAGATGGTCTAACTCTTGACGCTGTGTATAGGAAACAGTTGGAGGAGTAATTAACTTTTTTATACATGGGTGAACGCGTTCAACATATTTTCGAGATAGTTCGTCAAGAAAGGAAGGATACTCTTGTACTGCAACAAGTATATAATACTATGTTGGACAAAAATGTTACACAGGAGGATGTCCTTGAATTTATGGAACATCCGTTTTTGTATATGTTTGTAACATTGGATTTTACTCGTTCATTTATCACATTACTGCAACAACGCAAATGGATATGGGAAATGCGTGACGTTTTAGAGGCATGGATAAGACAATGTGTACATTGTCATCACGAACTAAAACCATTAGTTGTAGAAATGGTAACCGATGATGATGGATATGTGCGTCATGTGGGGCGTATGGTTTGGGATGATGTTGATACAACCGATATCGAATTGATGCAGCAGACAGAAGAGATGCAGTTGCGGATGGGGATTTCATTGTTACAAGATTTTGTTAAGCCGGAAGAACGATTACACAAAGTGATGCCTTTATTGCAGTCATCCTATCAGTCTGTGCGTAAAATGATAGCAGAATGTTTGCCATTGTATATACTCAATTATCCGGGTGTAGTTAGAGAGCAATTCAACCAATTGATAGGGGAACGCACAGAAGAGATGGAGACTATAGATCAATCGCTGAAGAATGAAGAGGAGCGTATTCGATACGCAAGGGATTGCGTGGAACTACAATCCATGTATGCATATCCGGATGAACATGAGATATGTTGGCGCGAACATAATGAGCATCAGAAAAAGATTTATGCAGCAGTAGAAGAAAGATCGAATAGGACATCGTTTCTGGGATTGTTACAGAACGTGGTACTCGGTAGATCCGGAGGATGGCGGAAACCAGACGGAACATGTCAGCCTCTAAGCAAGATTTCCTATTCAGCACCATATCCAATCTATTTGAGTTCTCAAACCCCACTAGAGGAGTTTGAATATACGCAGTATATGTTCAAAAATTGGTCGCAATTAGGAGCAGAGAATGAACAAGAGTAAGATTATACGAGAATACTTGGAGTCGCTGAAAGAGGATAAAGAGTTGGATGCCATATTTCCAACTTTACTTGAGGCGATGAACTTCCGTATCGTGACAACCCCACAGAATAGTAAGGGGTGTGATCAATACGGAAAGGATGTTGTGGCTGTAGGTAGAGGAGAAGATGGAAAGATATATCGTTGGTATTTTGAACTTAAAGGGAACGCAGCAAAGGATATTACGAATAGTACATTTAATATGGCAGATGGTGTGAGGGAATCTCTGCTTGCAGCAAAAGATGTGCCCTATATCGATAGTGCGATACCTTCCTTTAATAAACTGCCACATAAGATAGTATTTGTGCATAATGGGATTCTTCATGAGAATGCAAAAGTGCAATATGAACAGTTTATACAAGCGAACTTTGGAGAAGATGAGTTTGAACGATGGGATATTGATAAATTGGTGGGGCTATTTGCAACGCATTTGTTTGATGAGTGCATGATGAGTGATGATTCTTCATACAAGATGCTGAAGAAAATACTGCTAATGTGTGATGCTCCAGGATGGAAGGAAGACGATGTGCGGACTTTGACAAAACAACTATGTGGACAATGTAATGTGGATAATAAGCGACAAGTGATTAGTACATTAGCTGGATTGAAACTGATATTATCTATGATATATGAGGTATGTCATGAGGCAAAGAATCTATTACCGGCTAAAAGAGCATCGGAAGCGATGGTATTATTAACTTGGGGCTGGATATTAAAGAATTATTTGGATGGAAAGAAGTATGTGATTGAGACGTTTGACGGATTGGTAGATTTGCATTTAACAATATACCAAGAATATTTGGATAAGCTTAGACGAATAGCCAGAACATACAAAGGCTTGTATATGCGCGAAGGAGAGATAGAGAAGGTGATGTATCCTATTCGATGTTATGATTATTTAGCCGATATACTCTATTACTATAATGCAGTTCGTAGATGGCAGAGTAGGAAAATGGTGCAAATCATGCAAGACGAAATGATGCGCGTGATAGAAATGAATTCGGGTTTTGATGTGTTGCTGTTAGATACACAATCAATTCCATTGCTGATGTTAGTGCGTTTCCTCTTTGTAAATAATTGCAGTGAAGAGAATACAGAGAAATTCGTGCGTTATATAAATAAGGTGTTAACGAATTTAATGCGACGGAAGCGGCATAATAATATGTTTCCTGAGTTATACGGGAATCGAAAGGCATGTGCAAAAAGTTTGTATGAAAAGTCGGATGAGTATGTAGATGCTTCGTCGCTACTGCTGGTAGTGCTGATGGAAATAATTGCGTGGTTGGGATATGAGGAGTGGTATAAGTTGTTGCGCGAAGAGATATTGAAAGCCAAGGTGAATTTGCAAGTGGCATATCCGATTCCCGATGATGAATTGGAGGTGAAGATGTTTGAACATAGGCTAATGAATGAAATGTGCGTAGAGACAAATATCCAATTACCAGAGACATTGGATGAGTTTAAAAAGACTTTTGTCAAACGATATGATTCTATAGATCTTAGAACTGAAAAAACACAGTTTGGATATTTGACCATATTGGCACACAAATATTATCAAACTGATATGTTTCCTGATTATGTGAATCTCGGTTTCTTGAAGCCATTAAAGGAAGGAACGAGAGACGAATATTCTGAGTGTTGAGATAACCCCCCTTTCCACTAAGTAGAAAAAGTACATGCCCACACCGCCGTTTATAGTAAGTGCTAAGGAAACAAAACTTGCCTTGAATCCGAAACAGATAAGAGAATAAGGCACTTACAAAGAAAATGCATTTTTTTGAAAAAAGTTGCTTTTTAGGTGATAGATTTTTCCTCTTTAGTCCCTCTATATATTATGAAAGGGGATAGATAAAGAGAATAATATCCGTTTCCACCGAGCAAATAATCACAACCTCTTGTCCACCCCGAAATAGATGAAGATATATCTATGTAGCATGAATAGATTAGTTCTCATCGGAAATGGCTTTGATTAGGCGCATGGTATCAATTAAAAATACATAATAGCACTATGAAAAATGTAATGAATCGCGCCTTTGTGGCAGAGAAAAAGTTAGTTCTCATCGTCGCTGCGGTTGTAATGGCTGCAGGCGCGTTGACACTTTCGTCATGTAACCCTGCTGAACCTGAGAAAAAAGGGGATTTTGATGTTAACGTAAGCAACATAACCCAAACAACCGCGGATTACAAGATTGTACCAACGGATATGGAGGCTACATTTGTAATACATATTATTTATAAAGATGCGGCTTCCATGACTGACGAGCAGATCAAGGCAGATATGAAAAACGGATATGATCTGCTTATCATGTATGATCCCAAGGTGACCGGATACGACTATTTTCTGAAGAGCGGGACACAAGAAGGTACATTGAAACAACTGTCACAAGGATCTGCCTGTACGATTATTGTTGTCAAGATGGATGCGACAGGAACGTTCTCCGGAACATTGAGCCGTACCGTATTCAAAACATTAGAATGAAATAATATCCGTAATAACTGATATATACTATGTCTTGTCCACATAACAATATCGACTGCCCTTGTACGAAAGACTGTCCTCGGCACGGACATTGCTGCGCCTGTGTCGCGCATCACAAAGCCGCCGGCACCAAACTGCCTGCTTGTCTGCGTGGCATAGACTGGCAGAAATGAATGATACAGCCATTCGCTGAATCCGAAACAGAGAAGAAAATAAGGCACTTACAAAGAAAATGCATTTTTTTGAAAAAAAGTTGCTTTTTAGGTGATAGATTTAGGCCATTTTTTTGCTATATTATGGAGGGGTATATAATGCGACTATGTCGCTTCTGAAAAA
>CAJOIZ010000021.1 GCA_905234835.1 Paludibacteraceae bacterium | reverse complement strand
GAGACATGCGTACAGCCGTAGCAGAATCAATCCCAAGCAGAGAGTAACTGCTTGGGATTGGTTTTGTTTGTGAGGCTATATCCTTTACAGGCGGCTCTGAGGAGCCGTGTCTGAATATCCGCCCAGTATCCTGTAAGCATAAAGGCCCCCGCAGGGCTTTCATGCCTTTAATCAATGCGTGCGCCGGGGAGAGTGTAGAGGATGCCGTTACGGTCGATAAGGAGAGTGCCGTTACGGAGGAGTTCGCGGGGAGCGGCTTCAAGGGTATGGGTGTTCGCTTCTGGGGCAATCAGTGGTTGATTTCTGTCGCGTTCCTGTTGCATTTCTATTGTATCGTCAGGCTAATCACCCGCTAATCACCCGGTAATCACCCGCTAACCACCCGCTAATCACCCGCTCTTGATTAGAAGTTCAACGCTAATCATAAGCCGTACTGAAAGGCGTTACTGCTCCAGTATGCCTGCGAGTGTTTGTCGGCACACAGGGAGTTGAAGGTGTCCGTCGTATGTATAAGAGGAAGATATTGTGTCAGTCCGTGGTATAGTGCAGCCACCAGACGGTCTTTTTGGCACGGGTCAGCGCCGTGTAGGTCCAACGCAGGAAAGACGGGTCAGCAGCCACCTCATCCAACGGATGCCCAGCGTCAATAAAGACGGTGTCCCACTGCCCACCCTGCGCCTTGTGGCACGTAACGGCATAGGCGAAACGCACCTGCAAAGCCTGATAATAAGGCGACTGGCGTATGAGTTCGCTGAGTTCACGCTTGTTCTTCACCTCGGGGTAGTCCTCGGCAATGCGCTGATAGAGCGTGCGCTGCAAGGTCAGATTAGCCTCGGGCGTGTCCGTGGTGAGCGTGTCGAGCCATACGGTGGCATCCAAGTCGTACTCATAATCCAACAGGTGCAGCGAAGCGTCCACGAAACGGAAGCCGTACATCTCTCGCTCGTTACGCAGGCGCGTCACCTCCATCGTGTCGCCGTTGGCAAGGAAAGGAATGTCCTCGTAGTCGTTCGCCCAGAAATAGTTGTTGCGGCTGATCATCAGCCTGTCGCCCGCGCTGAGCATGTCCTCGCGGAAGAGAATAGACCCGCGTACCCCTTTATTATATAGGTTGGTGCGTCGGTTGCTGCGCGTCAGGATAATCGTCTCCGCCATGCCCGTCTCCCTATACGCCTGCTCGAGCGTCTCCTGCAGAGCAGCCGGACGCAGGAAATGCAGGTCATTGCCCTCGGTAAGGGTGATTTGGTTGGTGCGGCGTATGTTGGTGGCGTTCTGCAGGACCGTGCTGTCCAATGCCTGCCGTGCGACTTGCGTGAGCGATGCGGTCGTAAGCGAGAGGTTATACCCTTGCAGCACAGAGGGTTCCAACGCAGGTGAGAAGTCCTGCCCTACCGGCGGAAGCTGGGCACTGTCGCCGAGCAACAGAAGGGCGTTGCGGTTGGTCATGGTGTTGTCCTGCGGGGTATAGACAAACCGCACAAGGTCGTCCAACAGGCTGCCTGTGCCGAACATGCCGTTGTCTCTCCCCTGACCAATCATACCCGCCTCATCCACGATGAACAGCGTGTCTGTCAGTTTGTTATCCGCCACACTGAACCGCGCCCCCATCGGATCAACAGAAGAGTTGGCACGGTAGATCCAACGGTGGATAGTGAAAGCGGGAAGACCTGCATAGTGAGACATGACCTTCGCAGCACGACCTGTGGGGGCAAGCAACACACACGGCCTCTTCATCGCCTGCATCGCCCTGACCAGAGCCGCAATGACGGAGGTCTTGCCCGTGCCGGCATAGCCCTTCAACAAGAAGGCTTTGCGGCTGTCGTTCGACAAGATAAACTGCGCCAACTGCCTCAAAAGGACCTGCTGGTCAGCGTTGGGAACGAAGGGTAAGAAAGAGTGTATTTGGTCGTAAATGAACTTTTCCACCATTTTTATTTGGTTGTGTCAAACGATTGCCATACTTTTGCGGCGCATTAGGGTAAGTCCTATACGACCAGCTCCCTCCGAATCCCCCAGGTCTTGACCGAAGCAAGGGTACGAGGTTGTAGCGGTGCGATATAGTCCGCTTACCCTTTTTTCGTGCCCGTTCAGCGGACCTTCTGACCCGTCGGGAGGTATCTTACGCCGTCAATAATGATATACAACCGGCCGTTAATCAGCACTTTCTCGTGCTGGTGGATATCCGGCAGTTCATCCGTCCCGGTTTCAGTCCGTTCGGCTTGATAGACCGCCCAAGCGTTGGGGATGCCGTAGCCTATGCGGATATCCGGCTCGCCGCCGTAGAGGTGTCCCGACTGGATAATCCGCTCGCGCAGCTGCATCGCCGTCAGGTGAGGCAGCGCCTGCCACAGACATGCCGCCATACCCGCCACACGGGGGGTAGCAAAAGAGGTTCCGTTGCCTGTGCGCGTACCGCCGATGACGGGGTCAAGAACCATCACTTTCGTGCCAATCGCCGCTATTTCGGGCTTCTGACGAGGTACGGCTATCGGACCATAACTCGTGAATGACGAGGGCAAAGAATCTTCGTTCACCGAACCAACAGTCAGGACCGAGTCGGCATCGCCCGGCACGGTGATGCGGTTGTAGTCCGACTTGTTGCCCTCGTTGCCCGCCGCGATGCAAACGAGCCGGTTGTGACGTGCTGCTTCGGTGGCTGCTCGTGCGGCAGGGTTAGAACCGTCCAGTTCGTCGTAGCGGTAGGTGGTTGAAGGGTCATCAAACCGACTGTAACCCAATGAGATGGTGATGATGTCCGCTCCCAATTCTTCCGCCAAGCGTATGCCTTTCGCCAGACGGTCCACTTCGCGGCGATGCTCATTATCCAACTCCTCGGTGCGGATGAGGATATATCGCGCATCGGGCGCCGTACCCGTAAACTCCGGTCCGTCATACAACATGGTGGACAGGCAGAGCGTGCCGTGATTGTCCGTCTCATCTTTAGTGATGTCGTAGGTGCGGTATTTATCCTCTATCAGGTCATAAATGCCCGCAATATGCTCCTGCGGGAAGAACGCGGCGGAATCCGCTCCAAAAAAGCCGCAGTCAATCACGGCAATCGTCATGCCTTCGCCTCTGTAGCCCGCCTCGTGAAGCGGCTGGAGACCAAGAATCCAAGAAAGAATAAAAAGGAGTTTCACGGTAGTTGGTTTGGTTTTAGTCGGTTAATACCTCGCAAAAGTACAGCATTTTTTTTGCAGTAGCGCAAGACAGCCTTTTTTTACTCCTATGCAGAACTTTTGCCCCACCTTACACCACTTTGTTGATAATTAGTGTAACAAATTAGAATATAATCAAATAGTATTTCTAATAGTTGTATATAAAGCGTTGAAAACAATGTATAAAAATTTTTTGTGGGGAAATGTGGGGAAGTTCTAAAAAAGTTGTATTACCTTTGCGGCGTTTTTAAGAACAAACGTTTACGCAAAGTGTTATCCGATATGCTATTGAACAATACATTCATAGGGCAGGTGCAGAGCAAGACCGACGAGAAGGGCCGCATCTTCGTTCCGTCGGCTTACCGTCGCGTACTCAAAGAGATGGGGTCGCAGCGTATTATCATGCGCCGCGACACGGACAACGAGTGCCTGATCTTCTACCCAGAGCCCGTGTGGAACAAGAAAGTGAATGACCTGCGCAGCGTGTTAGACGAGTGGAACGCCGAGGACCAGATGCTGCTGATGCAGTTCATGTCCGACGCAGAGATACTCGAGACAGACGCGCAGGGGCGTGTACTGCTGACCAAACAGAACCTCCAGCTAATAGACGCGAAGCAGAATGTGCTGTTCGTGGGTATGCTGGACCGCTTCGCGCTCTGGGCACCCGAGACCTATGCGCAGAAGAGCATGGGACAGAAAGCCCTCGCGGACAAGATAAGGGAACGTATGCAAGCCGCAAAGAACAACCATGAGTGAACCCTATCACATACCGGCACTGCTTAACGAGACAATCAGGAGTCTTGCCATACGTCCGGACGGGACGTATGCGGACGTGACGTTCGGCGGCGGCGGACACAGCAGGGAGATATTCGACCGTCTCGGTTCCAGAGGACGACTCTTCGCCTTCGACCGCGATATCGAGGCGTATGAGAACGCGAGCTTTGCAGAGAATGACAAGCGGTTCACCTTCATCCACAGCGACTTCCGCTACCTCGGCCAGTGGATGGACTACAACGGCGTGGAGCGGATAGACGGCCTATTAGCGGACCTCGGGGTCAGTTTCCACCATTTCGACACGGCGGAGCGGGGCTTCTCGTTCCGCTTCGACGGTCCGTTAGACATGCGCATGAACCGCAACGGCGGCAGGACGGCAGCGGGCATCGTCAACGGCTACACAGAGGAGAACCTCGCTGATGTGCTGTATATGTACGGCGAGCTGAAGAACTCCCGCCAGGTGGCGCGTCACATCGTGAAAGCCCGTGAGCACGCCCCCATACAGACCACAGGACAGCTCGCACAGGCGGTTCTGGGTCGAGCGGCGGATGCTGACTCGCTGAACATAATGCAGAAAAAGCAGCTGACCCTCGTCTTCCAGGCGTTGCGCATTGAAGTGAACGACGAGTTGGGCGCGCTGCGCGAGATGCTACAGGCGGCTCTCGGACTGCTCGCACCCGGCGGCAGACTGGCTATCTTGACCTATCATTCGTTAGAGGATCGGTTAGTGAAGAACTTTATGCGCTCTGGCAACTGCGAGGGGAAAGTGCAGAAGGATTTCTACGGCAACATCCTCACCCCCTTCCGCCTTGTGGAGAAAGGGCTGATCGCCAGCGAAGAGGAGGTGGAGCGGAACCCGAGGGCGAGAAGCGCCAAACTGCGCGTGGCAGAAAAACTGTAATCCCATCAAGACTATGAAACTACAGGACATACTCAACGGCAACATCTTCTCGAGCGCATGGCTCAAGAAGCAGTACAAACTTATCGGGCTGATACTCTTCCTGATTATGTTCTACGTCTATCTCGGCTACCAGTCAGAGAAACAGCACAAGCGCCTCGGCGACCTACAGGACGAACTGCGCGACGCACAATACGAGCTGCTCACGCTGCAAGGTGAGCTGACCGACCTGACTCGCCAGTCGTCCGTAGAAGCCGAACTCGCTAAACGAGGCAGCCGCCTACAGACCAACAAGACCCCAGCCATCCGCATTCAACCCTAAAACACATACACCATGTCAGAGCAACAAACCCACATGATTCTGCGCTTCGCGGCGATTTTCCTGCTTATCGTCATCGGTTTCAGCTGCGTGGTGTACCAGATCCTCTTCCTGCAAAACTCAAAAGACGAGGTGGAAAACTGGCAGCGCATAGAGAAGTCGCAGATTAAGACGGATATCGTCATACGCCCCGACCGAGGGAACATACTTGATGTCCACGGCAACATCCTGGCAAGCAGCGTGCCGCAGTACTACGTGTATATGGACACGCGTGTGGAGGCTCTCCATCTCAAGGGCGACTCGCTGTTCACAACGTATGTGGACTCGATTGCCGCCGGACTGAGCAGCATCCTCAAGGACACGACCCCGCAGTTCTACCGCGACCGGATGTGGCGCGCTTTCTATGCCAAAGATGCCAAGAACCGGCTTGTGAAGGTCGTCCCGCGCCGCGTCAACTACATCGAGAAGAAGCAGATCGAGCAGTTGCCGCTGGTCCGCAGAGGCTACTACAAAAGCGGCTTCCAGTATGTCAACCAGCACCTGCGGAGCAAGCCCTACGGCAGCCTCGGCAGCCGCACTATCGGCAACATCTACCAGGAGAGCGGCGAAGGCTACGCCGGGCTGGAGAAAAGTATGGAGCAGTACCTCCACGGCAAGGAGGGCCTCTCACGCAGACAGATGGTGGCGGGTCACATAGATGACATACCCGTCACCGAAGCCGTGAACGGATACGACATCGTGACCACGCTCGACGCCGAACTGATGGACATCTGCGAGACGGCGCTCAAGGAACGCCTCAGCATCACCGAAGCGGACTGGGGCTGCTGCATCATGATGGAGACTGCCACAGGCGAGCTCAAGGCCATCTGCAACCTCGACCGCACAACGGACGGCAAGTATGTGGAGAAGGAGAACCACGCCGTCCGCCGCGTCGAACCCGGCTCGACATTCAAGACGCTGTCGCTGATGGCGGTGCTGGATGACAGCCGTATGGATCTCTATGACACCATCAAGGTCAGCAGCAAACCGTGGGAATACTACAGCGTCAAGCATTCGGACTCACACCCGAAGGACACCGTCTATACGCTCCGCAGCGCACTCGCCGTATCGAGCAACATCGCTTTCGCCAAGATGGTGACCAGTGGGTTTAACCACAATGCGGCAGATTTCGTCGCCAAACTGCGCAAGATGGGCGTGTGCGACTCGCTCAAGACAGAGATCCCCGGCATTGAGGTGCCGCGCATTGATGTGCCTGACGACCGCGTGACAATCAGCAAGATGGCTTACGGCTACTCGGTTGAGCTCAGCCCCCTGCAGCTCGTCACCTTCTACAACGCCATCGCCAACAACGGACGGATGGTCAAGCCGATGCTCATCAAACGAATCGAACGCAACGGCGTCGTCGAGAAGCAGTTCAAGACCGAGACCATGCACTCACACGTCTGCAGCGAGACGGCGCTCAAAGAGGTGCGCACCGCCCTCCACGATGTCGTCTGGGACAACGACCTCGGGACAGCATCCGTGCGCAAATGGGCTGGAAATATAATAGGCTACAAGGCGCAGAGCGACCTCGTGCACATAGCAGGCAAGACAGGTACGGCGCAGCTCTTCCTCAACGGGCAATATACCAGCGGCAAACACCGTATCACCTTCGTCGGCTACTTCCCCGAAGAAAAGCCCGAGTACACCTGCATCTGCATGATCAACCACCCTCACAACTACAAAGCCTACGACGCGGGCTGGGACTGCGGGCGCGTGGTGCGAGAGATAGCCGAGAAGACGATGGCTTACGCCGGAGTGTATGTCATCAAAGACGGAAAGAAAGTATGGACTAAAACCAGATAACCATGAATATAAGCGAATTGATACAGGACCTGCGCCCCATGCAGGTGACAGGTCCGACCGACAGGGAGATAACGGGCATTGAGTTCGACTCCCGCAAGATCCAACCGGGCAACCTCTTTGTTGCACAGTGCGGCACAACCGTGGACGGACACCAATTTATCCAGTCCTGCATTGACAAAGGTGCTGCCGCCGTCGTCTGCGAGCGCACCGACGGGTTCGAGGCGGGCGATGCCACCGTCATCCAGGTTAAGAGTTCTGACCGCGCGTTGGGGCTGCTGGCATCCCGCTGGTACGGCTGCCCGAGCCGCAAACTCAGGCTCGTGGGGGTGACAGGCACCAACGGCAAGACCACCATCGCCACACTGCTCTACCGGCTGACGCGGCAGATGAACCACAAGGCGGGACTGCTCTCCACCGTCTGCAACTACATTGAGGACGAGGCGATTCCCGCCACCCATACCACACCCGACGCGCTCGAACTCAACCGTCTCTTGGCGCGGATGGTGGATGCCGGCTGCGAGTACGCCTTTATGGAGGTCAGCAGCCATTCCATCGCGCAGGATCGCATCGCCGGACTGGACTTCGACGGCGCGCTCTTCACCAACCTCACACGCGACCACCTCGACTACCACAAGACCTTCGACAACTACCGCGACACCAAGAAACGCCTGTTTGACAGCCTCAAGAAAGACGCGTTCGCCCTCACCAACAAGGACGACAAGAACGGGATGGTGATGGTGCAGAACACCAAGGCGCGTGTCTTTACCTATTCCACGCGCTCACTTGCCGACTTCAAGGGACTCATTCTCGAAGAGGGCTTGGACGGTATGCTGCTGATGATCAACAACAAGGAGGTAATGGTGCGGCTCGTGGGACGTTTCAATCTGCAGAACCTGCTCTGCATCTGCGGCGCGGCTATCTGTCTCGGCTTCGACCGCGACGAGACCCTGCGCATCCTCTCGCTCCTGCGGCCCGTCAACGGACGCTTCGAGACCATCCACAGCCCGAAAGGCTGGACGGCGGTGGTCGATTACGCCCATACGCCCGACGCGGTGGAGAACGTCATCAACACCATCAACGAGATACGCAAGGGGCGGCTCATCACCGTGGTCGGCTGCGGAGGCAACCGCGACAAGGGCAAACGCCCGATGATGGCGCAGATTGCCAAGCGCGGCAGCGACCAGCTCATCCTCACCTCCGACAACCCGCGTGACGAAGAACCGCTTGATATATTGAAGGACATGGCGGCAGGACTGACCGAGGACGAACTGCGTCAGACACTCATCATTGAGGACCGCGCCTCTGCCATACAGACCGCCTGCACCCTTGCGCAGGACAAGGACGTGATACTTATCGCGGGCAAGGGACACGAGGACTACCAGATTGTCAAGGGCGTAAAGCACCACTTCGACGACCACGAGGAAGTAAAGAAGTATATATAAACTATGATACCGGCTGACAGACAAATAGCGTTCCTGCTGTATGACACGCCTGACAACACGGCGCAGGTGCAGGTTGTTGTGCGCGACGAGACCATCTGGATGACACAGAAAGCGATGGCTATGCTTTTTGATGTCAATGTCCCTGCCATCAGCAAGCATCTCAAAAATATCTTTGAGAGCGGAGAACTCAATGAAACCACGACTGTTTCCAAAATGGAAATAGTCGTAAACCGTGGCTTCCGTGGGGAGGTGACAGAGGAAATAGACTTCTACAACCTTGACGCCATTATCTCTGTCGGCTACCGTGTCAATTCCGCGCGTGCGACCCGTTTCCGCCAGTGGGCGACCAAGATTCTGAACGAGTACATCCGCAAGGGCTTCGTTCTGGACGATGAGCGTCTCAAGCAGGGCAAGGCTGTCTTTGGCAGGGACTATTTCCGCGAGCTTCTGGAGCGTGTGCGTTCCATCCGTGCCAGTGAGCGGCGTATCTGGCAGCAGATAACGGACATATATGCGGAATGTAGTATCGATTACGACCCGAAAGCCATTACAACACGCGAGTTCTATGCCATGGTGCAGAACCGTTTCCACTATGCCATCACGGGTCAGACGGCGGCGGAGATTATCTACACCCACGCCGACCATACGCAAGAACACATGGGACTTAAGACGTGGAGGAACTCGCCAGACGGACGCATCCTGAAATCGGATGTCACGGTTGCCAAGAATTACTTGGACGAGAAACAGATTCGCCGATTGGAACGTGCAGTGACAGGCTATTTCGATTATATAGAAGACCTCATTGAGCGCGAGAACACCTTCAGTATGGAGCAGTTCGCGGCGAGCGTGAACGAGTTCCTTTCTTTCCGCCGCTACAACATCCTGCCGGACAAGGGCCGTATCTCCAAAGCGCAGGCGGACACCAGAGCCGAAGCCGAATACGACATCTTCAACCGCACCCAGCCCATCATCTCCGACTTCGACAAAGAAGTCAAGCGGTTGATGGAGCAAGAAAACAAAGAAGAGGAACTATAAAAACGACACCCGATAGTTTGACTTGCGTCAGGGACTACCGGGAATTCCGACCGCAAAAGTACGGCACATATTTAATATATGCAAATTAAAGTATCACATGAACAAGCTTTATTACATATTTGTTTCCCTTCTTATGGCTGTTGTGTTCACGGGCTGCAAGGAAAAGGCGGACATTGACCATCCGATAGCGGGTCATACGTATGCCCATTATACAGATACGGATTATGGATATCTCATATCTTATGCAGAGTTCCATGTTAAAGGCAATTTCACGATGCTTTACGTCACGCATAATATATATCAGGGCGATGAAAGTAATCGCTTCAGTGATATGTTGTGGAGTGTGGAAGGAAACAATATAACAATTAAGAATGACAATTCGTCGACACTCGAATCGGTTAGAGGGAAGGTGGTGTACACCGGTTATTATAATCCCGAAGACAGTACGGTTGTGTTGAACGACATTGTATATAAGTTTTCGGAATAATTCGCTACCAAACACGATAACGAGTCGATAACGACACGACAACGACACGATAACGAGTCGATAACGACACGATAACGAACCGAACCATCACCTTATAAAAACCTAATAAAAACTATGGCAAAAGTAGATTTAGACATATTGTTGAGCAAACTGCAAGGCCGCCTTAGCGGTGACAGTAAGTTTTATGCCATGCACCGTCATGGTCGCACGGTCATCAGCAACTACCCGAAGCACAAGAACCCGAAGGTCATCTCTGCGCAGCAGAAAGCCAACAGTTCCGCCTTCGCTCAGGTCTCCAAGCAGGCGAAACTCGAACTTTCCGACCCGTCTCGCCTTGCCTATTGGCAGGAGCAGTACGACCAATACCAACGCTTTGCCGACAGGAGTTTAAAGAAGGCGAACACTCAGTTCTTCGGTCCCGGCTCTCCTGCCGTCATCCGTGACAAACGCTACACCACCCTTCGTGGTTTCGTCATCGCCAAACTCTCTAATCAACACGACTAACTTGCTTCCAGATAGTGGATGTAAACTACAAATTAAATAATATGTTTATGGAAAAACCCACATTAGATACTTTGAAACAATTCTTAGAAGAAGGCATTATTTTCTCTCCTTCCATATTGCGTTCAACCCAGTATTCAGGCGAAAGCAAGGAGAAACGTGTTCAAAAAAGTTTGTTCAAGCAGTTGATAGCCCAATACGGAAAGGATAATATTACAACTGAATACGCAATTGGTGGACATTGGAAAATGGCAATAGATGTTGATATGTTTAATGGCACATTCGGCATCGAGTTGAAAGTGGCAGAACAACTAATAAAGAGCGCGACAAACGTAGAACGTCTTTTGGGACAAGTTGTTTATTATAACAAAAGGCGCTATAATGGTAACATGTTCGTCATGGTTGTAGGTAAAAGTGTAGAATACAATGCATCGATTAAAGAGTTAGGCGAGTTTATTGAGGAATTAGGTGCTCGTTTTATCTTTAAAGCACTTTGAACATATCTGATTCTCTCTCATTATGGAAACGATTAAAACATACATGCTGATATGCAATCATTCGGAATTCTCAGATAGTTTGATGAAAGAATAGAAAAAGTGTGCAGAGCAACTATTTGAAAATTTAAGATAATTCAAATTGAGAAATGAAACATAATAATAGATTGCAACTACCGAAGATTGCTTGGTAATTCAAGAAAGAAAACATGAAACCGGAATTTATACATAGAGACGGGATGACAGCTGCTAACGATTATGTGCAATGGCTGTCCGACATCAAACGATGAAGGGGCAGCGTATGGGATAAAAAAAGCCTTTTTTATGGAACATAATCCATAAAATTTGAACTTATCAAATAACAACAATTACCTTGACTGGTTGTCGCAAACAAATAATTAGTACTATGGACGAGAATAATGATATAATGGTTGATAGCAAATCAAATATGCAGATAGCGGTGCAGTATCATCTGCCGGAGAAATGGAATGAGGAAACGGCTTTCTCATTTGACCATTTGACGAGCCTTGTCGAGCAGGTTCACACCTCTGCTTATTCTGCGTCCGTCAAAGCAATCAATCGTTTTGCAACGGTGCGTAACTATGTTATCGGCTATTATATTGTCGAATACGAGCAGCATGGAAGCGACCGCGCCAAATATGGGGAAAAGTTGCTGAAACGGCTTGCCGAGAAAGTGAACAAACGAGGTATCAATGAGACACTGCTTACTAATTGTCGCAAGTTCTATTCGATATACCCACAAATAAAATCTTACTTGGAAGAAAAAAGTCCGACAATGTCGGACGAATTCGGAGATGGGAAAAGTGCGACAGCGTTGCACCAATTGATTTCTGCGACAACGTCGAATAAATTTGAGATTTCTCCGATGCTGTCGGAGAAATTCGCGGAGATTTCTCCGACAGCATCGGAGAAATTCAGAACTCCGGCAGAAAAACTCATTTCTCATCTCTCGTTCTCCCATATTGTGGAGATAATAACGATAGACGATCCGCTTGCACGTTTCTTCTATGAAACGGAATGTATCAAATGCTGTTGGAGTGTAAAGGAATTGCGGCGACAGATATCAACTAATCTGTATTTCCGTGCAGGCATAAGCAAGAAGCCGGAGCTGTTGTTGCAGCAAACGGAGACAAATGCCACACCTGTGTTCACAATCAAAGACCCGTTTTCATTTGAGTTCCTTGATTTGCGACCTGAAGCCATTACGGAGAACGATTTGGAGAACGCGCTGATTACTCATTTGCAGGAGTTTTTGCTTGAAATGGGCAAGGGCTTTTGTTTCGAGGCGCGCCAGAAGCGCATGATTATAGATGACGAGTACTATTTTGCAGACCTCGTTTTCTACAACCGCGTGCTGCATTGCAATGTGATTATCGAATTGAAAGACGACGAGTTCAAGCACTCGGATTTGAGCCAGTTGAATGCGTATGTGTCTTATTTCAAGGAAAATGAGATGAACGCGGGTGATAATCCGCCTGTGGGAATTCTGCTGTGCACGCGCAAAGGGGAAAAGATGGTTGAGTACGCGCTCGCAGGAATGGACAACAGCCTTTTTGTCTCCACCTACATGCTTTCACTGCCTGACACAAAGACATTACAGGATTTCCTGTTGAGTGAGACAGGCAATAGATAGAATAATATACAGACTGTGCAAATTTTGCACACAACAAGAACTACTCCTGATAAAACGATGAAAGACGAGATAGTTTTATATCAACCAAACGAGCAAATCCAATTGGAAGTCCAGTTGAAGGATGAGACTGTTTGGCTCACACAACCGCAAATAGCAGCCTTGTTTGGAGTCCAAAGACCGGCTGTCACAAAGCATCTTCGCAATATCTTCCAAGAGGGAGAATTAGACCCGGATTCAGTTAGTTCCATTTTGGAACATACTGCCGCTGACGGTAAGGTTTATAGCACTCAGTTCTATAATTTAGATGCTATATTGTCAGTTGGTTATCGCGTGAATAGCAAGAACGCGACATTGTTCCGCAGATGGGCTAACAAAGTTTTGAAGGAATACTTATTGCGCGGCTACGCCGTTAATCAACGCTTGTTGGCTGTAGAAGAACATGTTGACAAGAGATTGACGGCACACGAACGCAGATTAGAGGCTGTTGAGGAGAAGATTGACTTCTTTGTGCGTACGTCTTTACCTCCCGTGGAAGGCATCTTCTATGACGGACAAATCTTCGATGCATATACATTCGTAAACGATTTGATACGTGCGGCAACAGAACGCATTGTGCTGATTGACAATTATGTGGATGACAGCGTATTGAAGATGTTGGATAAGCGTGCGAAAGGAGTTACTGCCAAAGTTTATACCAAGTGTTTCACGCCGCAGTTGTCGCTTGACTTCGATAAGCACAACGCGCAATACGAGCCTATTGAAGTAGAGCAGTTTGACCGCTCGCACGATCGATTCTTGTGCATTGATGAGACCGTTTATCATATCGGTGCGTCACTCAAAGACTTAGGCAAGAAATGGTTCGCATTCAGCCGCATGGAGCAAACAACTACAGAACTATTAGAAAGAATGTAGAACTTCTCGTCAATCTTTAGAAACCCAACTAACAAGCAACCAATTAAACCGCAATAACACACCATGCTTTACCATTTTTTTGAATATCTGCAGAGTGCATATGGCCACATCCCCGGATTTGGTCTGTGGCAGTACATCTCGTTCCGCGCCATCACGGCGGGCGTCATCGGGTTGGTGACCAGCCTCTGGTTCGGCAAGTATTTCATCGCTATGATGCGCCGTAGGAACATCACCGAGACGCAGCGTGACGAGAAACTCGACCCGTTCAACGTCGGCAAGAAAGGTGTGCCGACTATGGGCGGACTGGTTATCCTCGCAGGCATACTGGTGGCGGCGCTGCTCCTCGGCAGACTGACCAACATCTACATGCTGCTGATGATTATCACGACGGTCATCCTCGGCGCATTAGGCTTCGCTGACGACTATATCAAGACGTTCAAGAAGAACAAAGACGGGCTGAACGGCTGGGTCAAGATTGCCGGACAGGTCATTCTCGGACTCATTGTCGGTCTGACCCTTCGTTATGCACCTGCAGCTGTGATGAACGAGACGGTGACAACCCGCATTGAGAACAACACCACCTATGTCCAGAAGACACCCGATGTCAAGTCCACCCGTACCACTATCCCGTTCGTGAAGGCACACAACCTCAACTATGCGGATATGTTCAAGTGGCTCGGCGAAGAGAACAAGTACCGCGCAGGCTGGATATTCTTTGTGCTGCTAACCGTCTTAGTAGTGGCTGCAGTGAGCAATGGCGCCAACCTCAACGACGGTATGGACGGCATGTGTGCGGGCAACTCGGCGTTGATAGGAGTCGCGCTTATCGTGCTGGCTTATGTCAGCGGCAACTACGTCTTCGCCGACTATTTTGACGTGATGTACATCCCCGGCAGCGAGGAGCTGGTGGTGTTCCTCGGCGCTTTTGTGGGGGCACTGGTCGGCTTCCTCTGGTGGAACGGATTTCCCGCGCAGGTCTTTATGGGCGACACGGGCAGCCTGACCATTGGCGGTATCATCGGCGTGGCGGCGGTTATTATGCACAAAGAGTTGCTGCTGCCTATTATCTGCGGCGTGTTCCTGATGGAGAGCGTCAGCGTCATCGTACAGACGCGGGTGTATAAGTTCTACAAGAAGCGCGGCAGACACGTCCGTGTATGGAAACGCACACCGCTCCACGACCACTTCCGCACGTCCATTGACCAGGTCATACGGATTGACCCGACCTGCCACATCTGCCTGCGCGGCTCAAAGGATCTGCACCACGAGACGAAGATTGTGCTCCGCTTCTGCATCGTAACTCTAATCTTGGCGGCATTCGCCATTCTAACACTCAAAATCAGATAACTATGAAAACCGGAATGATTGCCGTACTGGGTGCGGGCGAGAGCGGCACGGGAGCCGCCATACTCGCTCGGGAGAAAGGATTGGACGTGCTGGTGTCCGATTCGGGTAGCATCAAGCCCGCTTACAAAGCCCTATTAGATGCCAACGGCATAGCGTGGGAGGAGAACGGCCATACGGCGGAGAAGATTCTCTCTGCCGATGAGGTCATCAAGAGTCCGGGCATTCCCGAGACGGCACCGCTCATCGTGCAACTGCGCGAAAAGGGCATACCTGTCATCTCCGAGATTGAGTTCGCGGCGCGTTACACCAGCGCCAAGATGATCTGCATCACCGGCTCCAACGGCAAGACAACGACCACAAGCCTGGTCTATGACATGCTGCTCCGCGCAGGATTGGATGTCGGACTGGCAGGCAACATAGGCAACTCATTGGCTCTTCAAGTCGCTCGGCAAGACCGCGCGTACTACGTCATCGAACTGTCCTCGTTCCAGTTGGACAATATGTACGACTTCCGCGCCGACATAGCCATCCTTCTCAATATCACACCTGACCACCTCGACCGATACAACTTCGAGTTCCAAAACTACGTGAACGCTAAGTTCCGCATCACCCGCAACCAGACGGCGCGGGACGCGTTCATCTATTGGAGCGAAGACCCCGTCATCGACCGCGAGATAGAGCGTATTCAGCCTTGTGCGACCTTGTATCCCTTCGGCAGCAGCGAGAAGCACAATGTCGCTTACACCGACGGAAGCCACCTTGTGGTCGCTGCCAAGAAGGAGGTCGAGCCTCTTGACATACCGTTGGAGCAACTGGCGTTGCAGGGTAAGCACAACCAACTCAACTCAATGGCGGCATCCATAGCCGCACAACTGTTGGATATAAAGAACGACACTATCCGCGAGTCCCTACGCTGTTTCGCGGGTGTGCCTCACCGCCTGCAGTACGTGGCTTCCGTGCGCGGTGTCCGCTATATCAACGACAGCAAGGCGACCAACGTCAATTCCTGCTGGTACGCCCTCGAGGCAATGACCACACCCACCGTCCTTATCCTCGGCGGAAAGGACAAAGGCAACGACTACAGCGAAATTGACGAACTCGTAAGGCTGAAATGCCACACGCTCGTCTTTATGGGACTCCACAACGAGAAACTCATAGAGCATTTCGCCGCTCTCGGTTATGCCGACGGGAATACAGCCCCGCAGGCGGAACGGAAGTACTTCAGCACCCACAGCCTCCAAGATGCTGTTATGGCTTGTGCTGACTCGGCGCAGCAGGGCGACACGGTGCTCCTCTCGCCATGCTGCGCCAGCTTCGACCTCTTCACATCCTATGAGGACCGGGGAGACCAGTTCATGAACGCTGTTCGTCATCTCTAACCTGTTAATGTATCGCGAATTATGCAGCTTTATTCTGAGATATTAAAAAAACGGCCTTATATCGACCGCACGTTCTGGGTACTCTTTTTCATGCTGATTGGCGTGGCGGCACTGGCTCTCTTTTCCGCAACGAGCGACCTCGTGTTTGACGAAGACAACAAATCCATCATCGGGCCGTTGGGCAGGCAGGTATGTTTTCTGCTTGCGGGCTGCGTATTGGCGTACCTCACGCAGTTCGTTCCCAATCGGCTTGTCACCGCAATCGGCTATCTCATCTTCGGCGTTTCATTGCTGCTCGTCTATTCACTCCTATGGAAAGGCAACCCATTGGCGGTTTCCGCTCATGGTGCGGCACGGTGGATTAGGATAGGTGTCACGTTCCAGCCCGCTGAACTTGCCAAACTGGGTCTGCTCATCGTGGTGGCGGACCTGCTCACCAAAGGGCAGATCGAAGAGGAAAAGCACAAGTACTTCCTCTGGACTATCGGACTGACGGTTGCGACCTGTTTCCCCATTATGGTCAGCAACATGTCCACTGCTGTTTTGTTGGCGGGTATTGTCTTCCTGATGTGGATTCTTGCCCGCGTGCCGTGGAAGAAGATTCTCATCGTGGCGGCTATTGCTGTCTCCACCGGTATTGCCGGTTACTTGTTCGGCGAGTTCATCTATGTCCGTCCCGGCAGAAAAGCCTCCGGACTGATGGAGCGTATCACGGTCTGGTGCAAGCGTGTGGATGACTTCGCGGAGGAAAAGAAACAGCCCCGCGGAACGGAGGTCAAACTTAACGACACCAACCGTCAGCGCGTACTGGCGAAAGTGGCGGTCATGCGCGGCAGAAAAACGCCTCTCGGGGTAGGTCCCGGCAATAGTCAGGAGCGCGACTACCTGCCCCTTGCTTATGAGGACTATATCTTTGCCATCTTCGTGGAGGAGTATGGGATTATAGGGGCTGTCTTCCTCATTTTCATCTACCTTGCCATACTCTTCCGTGCCTGTTATGCCTCCACCAAGTTCTATGGCGATGGGCGGGCAATGCTCACCGTGATGGGGCTTGCGCTGATGATTACTTGTCAGGCGTTTGTCTCGATGGCTGTTTCTGTCGGTCTGGGACCTGTGACGGGTCAGCCGCTGCCGCTTGTCTCACATGGTGGAACGAGTGCTATTGTCACCAGCCTCTATTTCGGTATTATGATGGGAGTCAGCCGTGAGCAGGAGGAGATGCGCGCCCGCGAGCACCTCTCGGCGGTCGAAAGCGAACAGGATGCCCCCGAAATCAACCTCTCCCCCGACCCAACCGTCTAAACTATAAACTATCAACGATAAACTATCAACTCTCAACTTCTCTAAACTCTCAACTATAAACCCTCAACTATAAACTATAAACTTCTCTCAACTATCAACTTTCAACTCCAAACTAATTATCAATTATCAACTCTCAACTATGAAATATCTCATTTCCGGCGGCGGAACAGGCGGACACATCTTCCCCGCAGTCAGTATAGCCAACGCTTTGTGTGAACTGGACAAGGATGCCGACATCCTCTTTGTCGGAGCTCTTGGACGTATGGAAATGGAGCGCGTACCCGAAGCGGGGTACAAGATTGTCGGTCTGCCCATACGCGGATTCAACCGCTCGCAGCCGTGGAAGAACGTCTCGGTCCTTATTGACCTCGCACGCTCACTCCGGCAGGCAAAGAAGATTGTGCGCGAGTTCCGTCCCGATGTCGCTATTGGCGTGGGCGGCTATGCCAGCGGAGCGGCTATGAAAGCCGCAGCGTGGGCGCATATACCTGTCCTCTTGCAGGAGCAGAACGGCTTTGCAGGGGTTACCAACAAACTCCTGCGCAACGATGCCGCCAAGATCTGTGTCGCCTATCCGCACATGGAGCGTTTCTTCCCGGAGGACAAGATTATCCTCACCGGCAACCCCGTCCGTGCCAACCTCACGCAGGGTTCGCCCGAAGCCGCATGCACGTTCTTCAACGATAAGTTCGGAGTCAGCTTCACAACTGACCGCCCCACTCTGCTCATTATCGGCGGCAGCCTCGGAGCAAGAACTATCAACGAGAGCATCTTGCAGGAACTCCCTCGGCTTCTTGATGCCGGCATACAGATTGTCTGGCAGACGGGCAAGACCTATTACGACAAGTGTGCCGAACAAGCACGCAGTCTCGCGTCCGGTCAGAACGCAGATGCAGCCATACATAGCCGTTTAGTCGTGACGGCTTTCCTGAACAACATGCCCGATGCCTACGCTCTTGCCGATGTGGTCATCTCGCGTGCCGGTGCTTCGTCCATATCCGAACTGTGCCTCTTGGGTAAGGCCTCTGTCTTGGTTCCGTCGCCTAATGTGGCGGAGGACCACCAGACCCACAACGCAATGGCGCTTGTCAGTCAGAATGCCGCCTTACTGGTCAAGGACGCGGACGCACCCTTACGGCTGGTACCCACTGCCCTGCGCCTGCTGGAGAACAAAGACCAGTGCGCCGCATTGAGGAAGAACATCCTCACTCTCGCCCAGCCCGACTCGGCTCGCCGTATCGCCGAAGAAGTTATCAAACTTGTCCCCAAGCACTAATTATTGCATATTATTTGCATGATTTGCAAATAATCAATACTTTTGTGCCGTTGAGTTTGTAAACAAACCTAAAACAAACAATTATGATTTCCAAACGTTTAGAGGACGCTATTAACGCCCAAATCAATGCCGAGATGTGGTCGGCATATCTCTATCTCAGTATGTCCGCTTATTGTCAGGACAAAGGTTATGCCGGTATGGCTAACTGGTTCGCTATCCAGTTCAAAGAGGAGCAGGACCACGCGCAGATTTTCTACAATTATCTCATCAGCAGGGGCGGACGTGTACTGCTCAAGGCTATTGACGCAGTGGAAACCGAATGGGCTTCACCGTTAGCGGCTTTCGAGCATACCTATGAGCACGAACAGCACGTTACGTCGCTTATCAACAACCTTATGCACATTGCTGTTGAGGAGAAGGATTATGCAGCCCAGAGCCGTCTCCAATGGTTCATCGACGAGCAGGTGGAAGAAGAGGAGAATGCTGTAGAGATTATCAACAAGCTCAAGATGTTAGACGGTAATGGCTACGGTCTCTATATTTTGGACCAGGAACTTGCAGCCCGTGTCTATACCACGCCGTCACCTCTCGCTGCAAAAGCATAAGTAGCAGCATAAGGCAGCATAAGTAGCAGCATAAGGCAGCGTAAGTAGCGGCATAGGTAGCAGCGTAAGAATAACGCATCTTTCAAAAGCAATTAGAGCGCAAAGGGTCAATCTTTTGCGCTCTTTTGTATGTAGCCGGCAACAAGCAAGAGAGATTATGAAATTATTATGAAATTATTATGTGATTATTATGTTATTATTATGTGATTATTATGTTTTCACTAAGTTTTTATACAGACTTTATACAGCTTTTATTATGTTCGTAAGCAAACCACACAATACCCTCACTGTACCCTCACTGTACCCGCACAATACCCACACTGTACCCTCACAATCCCCTCACTGTCCCCACACAATCCCCTCACTGTATTGCACGTGCAGCGAATGTGACCGTTTCTCGGACAACACCTATACGGAAGAGCAGTGGCAGAAGATGGAGGATGCCGGCGCGGTGTTCCTGCCCGCTGCGGGCTATCGGACGGGCGATGATGGTTCGTACGGCACATATTGGTCTTCCACGCAGGACGGCTCAGACCGAACGTACAAACTCTACTTTCACACGTCACGCCTCGGTCCGCAGTACGGTAGTTGCCGTTACCTCGGTCGCAGTGTTCGCCTTGTGCGGGTTGTACAGAATTGACGGTAAGCCCTGGATACGCCGGTTGCATAGTCGTCTGCAATAGACGTAAGCGTCCGCCTCGTCCGGGTTGTAGAAAAACAAGCCAAATGATGCCACTGAATATAAAACGATTGGTAGGTCATATATGTTCGTTTTATTTCTGTAATGTGATAAAATTATCACACAATAGAAACAAATCCGCAGCAAAAGTCCTGCTAATAATTGAAGTGAACAATAGAAATTCAGACATTATATATGTTGATATGCCACCAAACAAACAAATTTTGCATTTTTCTTCTCAGTTATTTGCATTAATGCAAAAAAAGCAGTATCTTTGTAGCCGTCTTTTCGGGTCGAAAATAAAGTGTGTATTTAGAAAAATAAAGAGATAGTGTCATGAAAAAGAAAATTCTCGGTTTGGATTTGGGTACCAATAGTATTGGTTGGGCTGTAGTGAATAAAGAAAACAATCGAAAAAACATTTCACATGCAGGTAGTCGCATTATCCCTATGGACGCAAAGTTGATGGGAGATTTTGAAAGCGGTAATTCCATCTCTCAAACGGCAACTCGTACTGCTGCTCGAGGTGCAAGACGTTTGTATGAACGTCATGCACTGAGAAGAGAACGCTTAAACCGAGTTTTGTCTATTCTTGGTTTTCTTCCAATGCATTACGTGTCAGAATTAAACCGATACGGACAATTGAATAAGGGAGCAGAGCCTAAACTGGCATGGAAAATTGATGGGGGAAAGTATGTGTTCTTGTTTTTCAAGGCATTTTCAGAAATGGTAACTGATTTTAATGCTATTCATCCGGAATTGTTAGAAAACGGAAAGAGGATTGCATACGATTGGACGATTTATTATCTGCGTAAAAAAGCATTAACTCAGCCTATTAGTAAGCAGGAATTAGCCTGGATTCTTCACCAATTTAATCAAAAACGCGGTTATAATCAAGCCCGCGGAGAGGAAGAAGAGCAGAAAGAGAATAAACGTCAAGAATTCATAACACAAAAAGTTATTTCTGTTCGCGATACCGGCGAAAAGTCAAAAGGAAAATCGGTATATGAAGTATGTCTTGAAAATGGATGGATTTTTACCAAAGAAAGCAAATATCCTTTAGATTGGGAAGGTAAAACTAAAAACTTCATTGTTTCAACCACTCTTAATTCCGATGGAACAGATGCAATATATAAAGATGGTAAAATCAGAAGAACATTTAGAGCACCGGCAGATGATGATTGGGGACTTTTAAAACTAAAGACCCAACACGATATTGATGCAAGCCACAAAACCGTCGGAGAATTTATCTACGATGCATTGCTACAAAATCCGGATCAAAAGATTATCGGTCAGTTAGTACGTGTCGTTGATCGAAAATACTATAAGGACGAGTTAAAACGCATCCTTGATACTCAAAAGCAGTTTATTCCCGAATTGCAAAATGGAGATTTGTATGATGAGTGTATTCATGCGCTTTATCCGCAGAATGAAGCTTATAGGAATAGTATTGCAGGCAAGGATTTTACGTATTTGCTGCTAAATGATATTATCTTCTACCAACGCCCGCTTAAAAGTAAAAAGTCATTAATTAACGAATGTCCATACGAGTATCATGTATATAAGGATGAAGATGGTAAATGGCAAAGACAATACTTGAAGTGTATCTCAAAATCTCATCCTATTTATGAAGAGTTCCGTTTATGGCAGTTTGTTGAAAACTTACATATCTATAGAGAGGCTGCCAACGGAATAGGCAAAGAAGATTGTACCGCAGAACTTATTGCTAACAAAGCGGATTTAATCTCTTGGCTGCTAACACAAAAAGAGGTTTCAGAAAAATCTCTTTTAACGCAATTAGTCGGTAAAAATAAGATTAAAGGCTTGTCATGGAATTATGTATCTGAAAATGATAAGAAATATCCGGCAGCCCCTGTAACATCCACTATAACAGCCGTTCTAAAAGAGGCAGGTGGAGAAGTCTCAACTTCCGAAATAGAACATATATGGCATATATTGTACTCTGTTTCTGACAAGTCTCAACTGCTTGCGGCTCTCAAACATTATGCAGAGACAAACCTTCTGTCTGATGTGATTGTAGAGAAATTGGGCAAACAGAAACCTTTTGCCGCCGACTACGGAGCCTATAGCGAAAAGGCTACGCGCAAACTGCTGAACTTAATGCGTTGCGGAGAGTATTGGAGCGAAGAAGCGATAGATGCTCAAACAAAATCTCGTATTGAGCATATTTTAACGGGAGAAGTGGATGATTCGGTTAGTGAGCGTGTTCGCGAGAAATTAGACACAATGAATGATGTAAAAGATTTTCAAGGACTTCCATTGTGGCTTGCAGAGTATGTGGTTTACGATGTGCGCAAGAACGATACCAAATGGGAGAAGCCGGAAGATATTGACAAGTATCTTCAATCATTCCGTTTACACTCGCTCAATAACCCCATTGTGGAGCAAGTCGTCATGGAAAGCCTAAGAACGGTTCGTGATATTTGGAAACAAGAAGGTCAAATTGATGAAATACATATTGAATTAGGTCGTGACCTTAAGCAAAATGCAGAGCAACGTAAGAAAACCATGCTACGCCAGCAGGAGAATGAGAAAGCAAATTTGCGTGCTAAATTACTTTTGCAGGAATTTATGAATCCAGAGATGGATGTAGAAGGAGTTCATGCTTATTCTCCGAGCCAGCAAGAACTATTCCGCATCTATGAAGATGGTGTTTTGTCTGCTAATAAACCGGATGATGATACACAGCGTATTATCAATGAGTTATCGTCTCTCAAACAGCCATCGTTACAGGATATTAAGAAATACCGTTTGTGGCTTGATCAGAAGTATGTTTCACCATACACAGGTGAAATTATTCCATTAGCTAAACTCTTTACTCCGGCATACCAGATTGAGCATGTCATTCCTCAATCGCGCTTCTTTGACGATTCGATGTCCAACAAGGTTATTTGTGAGGCAGAAGTAAATGCACGTAAAGATCGAATGTTGGGACATGAGTTTATTACTCAATGTGGTGGGGAGAAAATCACTTTGTCAGGAGGAAAAGTGGTACAAATTTTGTCTCTACAAGCGTATGAAGATACTATAAAAAAGAATTTTGCCGGAGATCCTCGCAAGCAAGAAAAACTGATGTTGGATGAAATTCCTGAGAAGTTTGTCGCTCGACAAATGAATGATAGCCGCTACATTAGCCGACTGATGATGCAGTTACTCAGCAATATTGTTCGCGAGAAAATTAGCAATACGGAATATGAGCCGGAAGCAGTTAGCAAAAATCTGATTGTTTGCAACGGAACGACAACTACGCGTCTGAAGAAAGACTGGGGTATAAATGATGTGTGGAATAAGATAATTCTTCCGCGTTTTGAGAGACTGAATCAGATACAAAACACTACGGTTTTTACTGCCAAAACGGCAAACGGCCATATTATCCCGAATGTTCCTTTAGAACTCAAACAAGGATTTGAGAAAAAACGTATTGATCATCGCCACCATGCTATGGATGCTATAGTTATTGCCTTTACTACGCGCAATCATGTTGCATTATTGAGTAACGAATCCGCCTTAGATAAAGATGAAAAAGCACGTTATGACCTGCAAACATTACTGCGCAAACGTGAAGTATGGAGAAGCGCAGATGGTAAAGAGCATTATAAATTTACAGATTTTATCGCTCCTTATGACGGTTTCCAGAAGGATGTGCAAGAAACGCTGGAAAATATAGTGGTCAGCTTCAAACAAAATCTGCGTGTTATCAATAAGAGCAATAACCATTTCGTTCATTTTGTAAAAGATGAAGAAACCGGCAAACTTAAAAAGAAAAGAGATCCACAAAAGAAAGGCGAAAACTGGTCAATTCGTAAGTCATTACACAAAGCAACTGTTTTTGGAGAAGTCAACCTGCGTAAAAAGAAATATGTAAATCTAACATACGCGCTACAGCACGTAGAAGATATTGTAGAGAAAGATTTGCGTGCAAAACTGAAGGAATTGTTGCAGGAAGGCAAAAACGAAAAGCAAATCAAACAATACTTTGCCTCTGAGCCGGATGTTTGGGCAGATGTGAATCTAAAACGTATTGAAGTTTACTATTATACCAAGGATACAAACGACCATTACTATGCGGTAAGAACGGCCTTGGATGATTCCTTTACAGAAGATTACATCCGTAATAAAGTAACTTCGGAAGCTATCCAGAAGATTCTCTTGGCACATTTAGAGCGTTGCAATAACGACTCGAAATTAGCGTTCTCTCCGGATGGTATTGAGAAAATGAATGCAGACATTCAGGCTCTCAATAACGGTGTACCCCATAAACCCATATTTAAGGTGCGCACGTACGAGAAAGCAGAGAAATTTGCTGTTGGTCAAATAGGTGCAAAGAGCAAAAAGTTCGTTGAGGCAGATAAGGGAACCAACCTGTTCTTCGCTGTTTATTCTACAAAGATGGAAGATGGTTCAGAAAAACGCTCTTTTGTTACTATACCGTTCAAAACTGCTGTGGATTGTCAGAAACAAGGGAAGAAAGAATGGCGCACATGGTTAGACAAATGGATACATGACGAAAATCTTGTAGCCGAGGATGCAAAATTAAATTTCATCCTTTCTCCGGGAGACTTGGTTTATGTGCCCAAAGCAGATAATACATCTGAAATGGAGAGATCAAGGATATATAAGTTTGTTTCGTCAAGTGATACGGATGCATATTTTATTCCTGTTGCAGTTGCATCTCCTATTATCAATAAAGTAGAATACACTCAATTGAATAAGATATCCCGTATTTGTGCGGAAGAATCACTTATAAAAGAAATTTGTATTCCTATTAAAGTTGATCGTTTGGGAAATATCGTTGCACAATGATAAAACGCGTCTTATGTATTGAGAATCCTGCGCGGTTGAGTCTCAAGTTAGCGCAGATGGTGGTCGAGTTGCAAGATGTAACCCGCACTGTGCCCATTGAAGATATAGGCGTAGTCATTCTTGACAATAAGCAAATCACGATTACTCATGCGCTCATTGATGCGCTGCTGGCTAATAATGTGGCTATCATTACCAGCAACGACAAACATCTTCCTGTCGGTCTGATGCTTCCTTTAGACGGACACAACTTGCAGAGCGAGCGTTTCCGTGAACAAATAGATGCCTCTGAGCCACTCAAAAAACAGATGTGGCAACAAACGGTTGTTGCCAAGATTCTTGGTCAGGCACATGTATTAGGTATCCAGCATATTGAGCATAGCAATATGCTGAAATGGGCGAAAGAAGTCCGTTCGGGGGATACGGATAATTTGGAGGCACGCGCTGCTGCATACTATTGGCGCAACGTGTTCGAGAACGATGAGTTTGTCCGTGATTCGGAAGGTTTGCCGCCAAACAGTTTGCTCAATTATGGTTATAGTATAGTGCGTGCCATGATGGCGAGAGCATTGGTAGGAGCTGGTTTATTGCCCACGTTGGGAATACATCATCATAGCAGGTATGATGCTTACTGTCTGGCAGATGATATTATGGAGCCTTATCGCCCGTTTGTGGATATAAAAGTGCTGGAAATGTGGAAGAAAGGAGGTATAACGAACGACATTTCTTCTGAACACAAACGCGAACTATTAGGTGTAACTACTATGGATGTTAACATTTCCGGTCATCGCAGCCCTATGATGTTGGCTATCCATACTACCGCACAAAGTGTACAAAAATGTTATTCGGGAGAAGCAAGAAAAATCATATATCCTGATTGGTAATTTTGTTATTTTATTTTGTATGTCATTCATGGCTGTGGTGTAATTCATTCAAGTTGTGTATGTCATTCAAAAAAAGTAAACGATAAGGTCTAAAACAATGGCTGCTCAAAAACAAAATCAAAAGCAAGAGTTGTGTATGTCATTCAAAAAAAGTAAACGATAAGGTCTAAAACAATAGTACGGTTAATATGCAGTGCCTGACGCCTGTTGTGTATGTCATTCAAAAAAAGTAAACGATAAGGTCTAAAACAATCGCGACTTCCTCGACTATTTCGTGATAAATGTTGTGTATGTCATTCAAAAAAAGTAAACGATAAGGTCTAAAACAATCAAATTGGTTAAAAAAAATGTCAAAAAATGGTTGTGTATGTCATTCAAAAAAAGTAAACGATAAGGTCTAAAACAATCAAGTGGGCGCAAGTAGCAAAGTCCACCTAGTTGTGTATGTCATTCAAAAAAAGTAAACGATAAGGTCTAAAACAATATGCTTCAGATATATAACTTAAACGAGGAGGTTGTGTATGTCATTCAAAAAAAGTAAACGATAAGGTCTAAAACAATCCAAAACATAAGTTCTGGACTCTTCTGATGTTGTGTATGTCATTCAAAAAAAGTAAACGATAAGGTCTAAAACAATGTAGCGGCGGCGAGGTCTTTCAGCATGTTGGTTGTGTATGTCATTCAAAAAAAGTAAACGATAAGGTCTAAAACAATTGCACATTGCTATTGTACATTGCTAACCCAGTTGTGTATGTCATTCAAAAAAAGTAAACGATAAGGTCTAAAACAATATAGTAGTCATTTTCCCCCACACGCTTGGTGTTGTGTATGTCATTCAAAAAAAGTAAACGATAAGGTCTAAAACAATACGATATATCAACCCTCTGTCGTTTTGGGGTTGTGTATGTCATTCAAAAAAAGTAAACGATAAGGTCTAAAACAATTGTGGGATAAATTGCACGTGGTTGCAGGAAGTTGTGTATGTCATTCAAAAAAAGTAAACGATAAGGTCTAAAACAATCTATTTTTATACTGTTCCAACTTCCATCTGGTTGTGTATGTCATTCAAAAAAAGTAAACGATAAGGTCTAAAACAATCTTGCGTGGGCGGTAACCCTTGACTTTACGTTGTGTATGTCATTCAAAAAAAGTAAACGATAAGGTCTAAAACAATCTAAACATGATAAATTATGAGTATTTTTAGTTGTGTATGTCATTCAAAAAAAGTAAACGATAAGGTCTAAAACAATATTTATGCTCTGATCAGAAGCTTTAACATTGTTGTGTATGTCATTCAAAAAAAGTAAACGATAAGGTCTAAAACAATAAAGGTATATCAAGGACCTGTCCAGATGGGGTTGTGTATGTCATTCAAAAAAAGTAAACGATAAGGTCTAAAACAATGGTCGTCTGCCTGCCGCTGTGCGCCTCGCCGTTGTGTATGTCATTCAAAAAAAGTAAACGATAAGGTCTAAAACAATGCCCGCGCCCCCTGGTTCTCCACATCCTCTGTTGTGTATGTCATTCAAAAAAAGTAAACGATAAGGTCTAAAACAATATCAACAACCCTTAAACACTTACAACTATGGTTGTGTATGTCATTCAAAAAAAGTAAACGATAAGGTCTAAAACAATCAACCCTTAAACACTTCAACTTCAACTATGGTTGTGTATGTCATTCAAAAAAAGTAAACGATAAGGTCTAAAACAATTACGACGCAAGTAGCATAACGCTCTCCTTCGTTGTGTATGTCATTCAAAAAAAGTAAACGATAAGGTCTAAAACAATCCGTCCAATACAAGAACCTGACAGCGCAGGGTTGTGTATGTCATTCAAAAAAAGTAAACGATAAGGTCTAAAACAATCTTGTCAGTGGGAGCAAACCTTTCATAGCAGTTGTGTATGTCATTCAAAAAAAGTAAACGATAAGGTCTAAAACAATCCGCGTGGTGTTTTATAGTATCTTTGCTTTGTTGTGTATGTCATTCAAAAAAAGTAAACGATAAGGTCTAAAACAATTTGCAGTCTCAAAACAACTGCATCGCCTCTGTTGTGTATGTCATTCAAAAAAAGTAAACGATAAGGTCTAAAACAATCCGGTGAGATTGTCAAGAAGCCTACCACTAGTTGTGTATGTCATTCAAAAAAAGTAAACGATAAGGTCTAAAACAATACAAGAAGCGCGAATATGGTACACCTGCTTGTTGTGTATGTCATTCAAAAAAAGTAAACGATAAGGTCTAAAACAATTTCCTTATTATTGTAGAACGCTATGTCAAGTTGTGTATGTCATTCAAAAAAAGTAAACGATAAGGTCTAAAACAATGATGACGCGCAACAACAGATCGCTGCCCTCGTTGTGTATGTCATTCAAAAAAAGTAAACGATAAGGTCTAAAACAATAACGCGGCGCGTACCTGTCATCGGAGCGCAGTTGTGTATGTCATTCAAAAAAAGTAAACGATAAGGTCTAAAACAATAGTTTCGTACAGCGTTAGCCGCTCACTGTCGTTGTGTATGTCATTCAAAAAAAGTAAACGATAAGGTCTAAAACAATGCTGACCCTTAGAAGGGCAGTAAGGTTTTCGTTGTGTATGTCATTCAAAAAAAGTAAACGATAAGGTCTAAAACAATGCAATGAGTAAAGCTCTAGCGCGATTGTAAGTTGTGTATGTCATTCAAAAAAAGTAAACGATAAGGTCTAAAACAATGTTCGTTCCTCTCTCTCTCCGGCACTCCTCGTTGTGTATGTCATTCAAAAAAAGTAAACGATAAGGTCTAAAACAATCTACCGCCATTCTCACCTCTGTTGTAGTGTGTTGTGTATGTCATTCAAAAAAAGTAAACGATAAGGTCTAAAACAATGCAAGCATTACATATTGCACTAAGTATTTGGTTGTGTATGTCATTCAAAAAAAGTAAACGATAAGGTCTAAAACAATGTTAGGCTTTCACCTTCAACTTCGTCAACAGTTGTGTATGTCATTCAAAAAAAGTAAACGATAAGGTCTAAAACAATACGTCGGGATAAATCTTACGAAGTCGCTTCGTTGTGTATGTCATTCAAAAAAAGTAAACGATAAGGTCTAAAACAATCCTTGCAGACGATATTTCTCTTCGTCAGATGTTGTGTATGTCATTCAAAAAAAGTAAACGATAAGGTCTAAAACAATAGACCGTACGTAACTGTTAGAAACATAACAAATTATTGCTTGTTTTAGAACCGGAAAAAGCAGCACGTTTAAGTACTGCTTTTTCGTTTTATATACCTTTTTTTCGCTTCTAAAATAACTCTAACTGCTGTACGGGTTGGTCAACCTGAATGGCTTTGCAGCAGTCGAAAATCTGCATGTCTCCAAATTGCCTGTCTGTAATACGGAGAATACCGATTTTCCCGAACGGAGGTAACCATCGTTTAACACGTTCTATATGCACATCTGCATTCTCCGCACTTGGACAATGACGCAGATAGATAGAAAACTGAAACATACTAAAACCGTCCATCAAAAGCTTCTTGCGGAAAGAGGCGTATTCCTTGCGGTCTTTCTTGGTATCCGTAGGAAGATCAAACAATACCAAAACCCACATAATCCTATATTCGCTGAATCGAGTATCCATTTCGTGACAAAATTACATAAAAATACAAATATATCAAATAAATTTATGTAAAAGGCTTGCAACTTCATAAAAAAGCAGTACCTTTGCGCCACTTTTTTGAATGACATACACAATAAGGATTATTCCGATGTGTAAACATTTAGGGTGGGAGGCAACTCTCGCCCTCTTTTTTCATTCGGGTTCTATATTTTCTGCCAAAAGACGTTAAAAAGACAAGTATCCCAAGCCGTGAAACATAGATTTTAGTAAAATTGTAATTAATGAGATGGGATAAACATTTGCGTAACTCGGAAAATAAGTACTACCCGCATTGTAATGTCATAAATAATTTGAGAAAAGTTTTTTTTTGATAAGAAAAAGGCTGTACCTTTGCCGCGTTATGGGATTCTATAGAGTCCGGACAGAACTTTCCGAACTGACAATTCGCTTTTAGACTAAATATAAATCAATAAAATATATGTCCAAAACAATCGAAGGCAAACGAGAAGTACAATTCTCGTTGGTGTACAGGGATATGTGGCAGTCAAGCGGCAAATACGTGCCGAGACGTGACCAATTAGCTAAAATAGCCCCCGTGATTATTGACATGGGCTGTTTCGACAGGGTAGAGACGAATGGCGGAGCGTCGGAACAAGTGAACCTCCTTTATGGTGAAAACCCCAATCTGGCAGTACGCACATTTACCAAGCCTTTCCGCGAGGCGGGTATCAAGACCCACATGCTGGACCGCGGCTTGAACGCGCTGCGTATGAACCCCGTTCCGGCTGACGTGCGTCGGCTGATGTACAAAGTGAAACACGCGCAGGGTACGGACATCACCCGCATCTTCTGCGGACTGAACGACCCGCGTAACATCATCCCCTCCATCAAATGGGCGAAAGAGGCAGGCATGACCGCACAGGCGACGATGTGTATCACCTACTCGAAGGTGCATACCGTAGAGTACTATTGCAACCTCGCTGAGCAGCTTATCGCAGGCGGCGCACAGGAGATCTGCCTCAAGGATATGGCAGGTATCGGCCGTCCCGCCATGCTCGGCAAGATAGTGGCCTATATCAAGGAGAAATACCCTCACATCATTATCCAATACCACGGTCACACAGGTCCGGGTTTCTCGGTGGCATCGATGCTTGAGATAGCCAAGGCGGGTTGCGACGTGTTGGACGTGGCGATGGAGCCGCTGTCGTGGGGCAAGGTGCATCCCGATGTGATTACCATTCAGGCGATGCTGCGCGACGCAGGCTTCCTCGTAAAGGATATCAACATGAAAGCCTATATGGAGGCTCGCAGCCTGACACAGAGCTTCATAGACGACTTCCTCGGCTACTGGATTGACCCGAAGAACGCCCTGATGACCTCGCTCCTCGTCGGTTGCGGTCTGCCCGGCGGTATGATGGGCTCGCTGATGGCTGACCTCAAGGGAATGCACGCCGCCATCAACGCCAACCTCAAGAAGAAAGGCGAGAAGGAACTGAGCGAGGACGAACTGCTCGTCGAACTGTTTGACGAAGTGCAGCGTATATGGCCGATGCTGGGTACGCCGTGCCTGGTAACGCCGTTCTCGCAGTACGTGAAGAACGCCGCCCTGATGAACCTCTACAGCAAGTCGATGGACGAAGCGCCCTTCACACGTATGGACCCTGCCATGTGGGGAATGATCCTCGGCAAGTCGGGCAAACTGCCGGGCGAACTGGCTCCCGAAATAGTCAAACTCGCCGAGCAGAAAGGCTTCGAGTTCTACACGGGCGACCCGCAGGCTCTCTATCCCGATGAGCTCCCGCGCTTCGAGAAAGAGATGCAGGAGAACGGCTGGGAACGCGGACAGGACGATGAGGAACTCTTTGAGTTTGCTATGCACGAGAAGCAGTACCGCGAGTATAAGTCAGGTCAGGCAAAAGAGCAGTTCCGTCAAGACCTCATCGAGCGGATGCGCAAAGCCGGTAAACCCATTCCGCAAGAGTTGTTGCCAAAGGGCGATGACGATATGGCGGCTGTGGCCACTGCCCTCCAACTCTATTTCGCACGCCCCGCTTTCACACCCGTCATCCGTCGCCACGCCACCGCTTGGAACCGCCACGGACAAGGTATTGGCATCTTTTAGAGGTTCGGAGCGACGATAGCAGCAATAAAAAAGAACAACCAAACATATAAACAATTAACCAACAAACAAATTGTGTTATGAAAAAGTACAATTTCAATGCAGGACCGAGTATCCTGCCGCAAGAAGTGATTAAGCAAACCGCTGATGCCGTTCTGGATTTCCAAGGTGAAGGTTTGTCGATTTTGGAGATTTCGCACCGTGCGAAGTATTTCCAACCTGTAGTGGACGAGGCAGAGGCTCTGATGAAAGAGTTGCTCGGTGTACCCGAAGGCTATCGCGTGATTTTCCTTGGTGGCGGTGCCAGCCTGCAGTTCTGTATGGTTCCCTATAACATGATGGGCAAGAAAGCCGCTTATCTCAACACGGGCGTTTGGTCCAAGAAAGCATTGAAAGAGGCGAAAGGTTTGGCAGGCGTCTTCGGCGCAGAAGCCGTTGAACTGGCTGCTTCCACCAACTCCATCCCGATGGACTTTGAAGTACCCCAAGATGCGGACTATATGCACATCACGACTAACAACACCATCTTCGGTACTGAAATCTCCAACCGCAAACTTGAAGAAATCTACCGCAAGAAAGGTAATGTACGCCTTGTAGCCGATATGTCGTCCGACATCCTGAGCCGTCCCGTGGACGTTAGCAAGTACGACATCATCTACGGTGGTGCTCAGAAGAACATCGCCCCTGCCGGCGTTACCTTCGTTATTATCAAGGAAGAGGCTCTCGGTCACGTGGATCGTTATATCCCGACTATGTTGGACTATCGCACCCATATCGAGGGCGGCTCTATGTTCAACACGCCTCCCGTACTGCCTATCTACACCGCTCTCTTGAATATGCGCTGGCTCAAAGAGCACGGAGGCATCAAGTGGATGGACGAGCGCAACCAGAAGAAGGCTGACCTCCTCTACAACTGCCTCGACAACAGCAAGATCTTCACTCCCACTATTATGGAGAAAGAAGACCGCAGCCGCATGAACATCTGCTTCGTCCTCAAACCCGAATACGAAGGTCTCTTTGACGAGTTCTTCAAGTTCGCTACCGCCAAGGGTATGGTAGGTATCAAGGGACACCGTCTCGTAGGTGGCTTCCGCGCTTCCTGCTACAACGCTATGGACGTCGAAGGAGTACAGGCTCTCGTTGACTGCATCCACGAATTTGAGAAGATGCATTAAGAATGGGATTCTCCTATCTTATACCTGTAGGTCATCCTGTGAATCATACAAAAAACAAAAGTATCGAATTTACAACACTGATAAAGACTATGAAAGTTCTTGTTGCAACAGAAAAACCGTTCGCCAAAGTAGCGGTGGACGGCATTCGTCAAGTAGTGGAAAAAGCCGGCTACGAACTGGCTCTGCTGGAGAAATACACGGACAAGAAACAACTGCTGGAAGCGGTGGCTGACGCTGATGCGCTCATCATCCGTTCCGACATTGTGGACAACGAAGTGCTTGACGCTGCCAAACAGCTCAAGATAGTTGTTCGTGCCGGCGCAGGTTTCGACAATATCGACCTTGAGGCGGCTACCGCCCACAAAGTGGTGGCTATGAACACCCCCGGACAGAACTCCAACGCCGTGGCTGAACTGGCTCTCGGTCTGATGGTGTATGCCGTCCGCAACCTCTACAACGGTACCAGCGGCACCGAACTTAAGGGCAAGAAACTGGGTATCCACGCCTTCGGTAACGTGGGCCGCAACGTGGCACGTATCGCACAGGGCTTCGGAATGGAAGTCTATGCCTATGATGCATACTGCCCCGACCAGGCTATGATTGATGCCAAAGTGACTCCTCTCCACAGTGCGGAAGAGTTGTATCGCACCTGCAATGTTATCAGCCTGCATATCCCTGCTACCGCTGAGACCAAGCAGTCGATCAACTACGCCCTACTCTCACAGATGCCCCAACCCGCATTGCTCGTCAATACGGCTCGCAAAGAGGTCATCAACGAGGACGAACTGATTCGCCTGATGCAGGACCGTGCCGATTTCCGCTACGTGACCGACATCATGCCCGCTGCCAACGAGAAGATGAACGAACTCTTCGCGGGACGCTATTTCGCCACTCCAAAAAAGATGGGTGCGCAGACAGCCGAGGCGAACATCAACGCCGGTATCGCTGCCGCCAACCAGATAGTGGACTTCTTCGTGAACGGGAACACACGTTTCCAAGTAAACAAATAAATCAGGTACGCGGATTCAGTCCGCGCTCATAACGTGAAAAACAAAGCATTCATACTGCTCTTTACAACTCTCTGCACCTTCGCCCTTACGGCGGGTGCGGAGAGCTTTGTCACCCCGTCCGCCACAAAGCAACCCTTTGCGGTCACTCCGGCGGAAGGTGTGAACCGCGTTTTTGTCTTCGAGAACATAGCCGATGCACAACTCATCGCACCCGCTATGGCAGACTGGTACGCCTATCCCGACCTCTCGACACCTGTTGCATCGGGGATGACTGCCATCTACCCCGACAACGCGACTACCTACCTCGTCAAGATGGGAACGCAATGCGACACTGTCGCCGTACTCGGTTACGCGCCGTACCGCTTGGCAGGGAAACCCTTCCGCGCATTGCTCACCTGCGAATCATCTACGCTCGTTCTTGATGCGGACGAGATGATGTACAACGACCTTTTAGGTCAGCCCCATACCCTTGAACGCAATATAACCCTCAGATATACACACTACGAGAAAGACTCCGTTTCGTGGACACCCGACGACAAGGAAGTCACAATGACTATCCGTCAGCCGCGAGCCATCGACCTCGGACACAAACTGCTCGCACCTACGCAGATTGACCTCGAAGGCGACCAGTTTGCCGAACATTTCTACGGCACTCCCGACCTTCTGCGCATTGAGCAGGACTCTGTACAAGCAGTAGCCATTGACTTCATCCCGCGTTCCTACACCCTCTTGCGGGGCAGCGAACGTGAGAACGAGGTGGAACGTGTCATCGAGGAAACCAACCTCAAAGGCTCGGCCCCCCTTAACATCCTCTTCAAAGCCAATGCTTCACCCCTTGTCACCGTCTTCCTTTGGGAAGTAATGCGCTCGTCACAGGTACTCACGTCTCGCACCGAACCCGAAACGCGCTATGAGTTTGAGCAGTCGGGTAACTACGAGGTCAAACTCCACCTCACCAACGACTACGGTTGCGAATGTGACACGACTTTCCATATAGAAGCCAAAGAGTCGCTCCTTGCCGTGCCCAACGTCTTTACGCCCAATGGCGACGGCATCAACGACGAGTTCCGCGTCGCTTACCGCTCTATACGTACCTTCTCGATGGCAGTATTCGACCGCTGGCAGCACCAGGTCTATTCGTCCAACGACCCTTCACGCGGTTGGAACGGGACGATTAACGGACGACCCGCCGCCGAAAGCGCATACATCTACATTGTGGAAGCAGTCGGTACAGACGGCGTGAAATACAAGAAGAAAGGCACTGTCAATCTGCTGCGGGGGAAGAAGTAAGTGGAAGCACACCTCACCATATTGGGTACGGGAAGCGCGTTGCCTACTTTTCAGAACTCGCCGTCCGGACAGATACTTGAGTTGTGCGACAAGCAGTTCCTTATCGACTGCGGCGAAGGCATCCAGCTGACGATGCGGCAGATGAACCTCAAGACATCGCGCCTGTATTCCGTCTTCATATCCCACCTCCACGGCGACCACTGCTTTGGTCTGCTCGGTCTGCTCACCACCTTCGATATGCTCGGACGGACCCAGCCTCTGCATATCTATGCGCATCCTGACCTTGAAAAACTGCTCCATCCGCAGATGGACTACCACCTCCGCGATATGAAGTACGAGGTCGTCTTCCATCCGATTAACCCGCGACGCAAAGCAGTCATCTTCTCCGACCGCACCGTCACAGTTGAGACCATACCTCTCAAGCACAAAGTCCCCACCTGCGGTTTCCTCTTCTACGAGCATCACCGCCGTTTCAACGAGGATACCCGCGAGTTCTACTACGAGACACGCAAACGTTACGCCTACTGCTCGGACACGCAGTACAAGGAATCCATCGTTCCCCAGATAGAAGGGGTCGATACGCTCTTCCACGAGTCCACCTACATCGAGCAGGACGCATTCCGATGCAAGACGACTATGCACTCCACTGCACAGCAGGCTGCTACCATCGCCCTCAAGGCACATGCCCGCCAGCTCATTATAGGTCACTACTCCTCCCGCGTCAGCAACCATTCGCTCTTCCTGCAGGAGGCGCAGGAGGTCTTCCCTGACACTATACTCGGAGTGGAGCGCGAAATGTATGTACTCCCTTAATAGTGAGGCATTCCTATGCTTCACGTCATTATCTGTCAGCGATGAAAGCCAGAATCGAATATACGTGCAACGCCTGCGGTGCCAAAGTGCCGCAGATGTTGGGACGCTGCCCCGTCTGCGGCGAATGGGGAACTATCGTTGAAGAAACAGTCCAAGCCCCTGCCAAAAACGCCCAGGCCGCACGCTCGCTACGCGGAGGACAGGCTCCCCAACGGCTGCAGGACATATCTGCGCAACACGAACCGCGCATTGATATGCGCTCGTCCGAACTCAACCGTGTACTCGGCGGCGGACTCGTCCCAGGCAGTCTGGTACTCTTGGGAGGAGAACCCGGCATAGGCAAATCGACGCTTGCCTTGCAGGTTCTGATGCAGATGGGCGAACGCAAGACGCTCTACGCCAGCGGAGAGGAAAGTCTCAACCAGCTCAAACTGCGTTCCGAACGCCTTGCAGGGCAGCCGGACAACCTCTATCTGCTGGCAGAGACATCGCTCGAAGCCATCTTGCAACACGTGCGCGACCTGCAACCCGACATAGTGGTCATCGACTCCATACAGACCATCGCCACTGAAGCCGCCGAATCCACCATCGGTTCGCTCTCTCAGGTACGCGAATGCGCCAACCGCATTCTCCTATTCGCCAAAGAACAGAATATACCTTTCCTCATCGTAGGACATATCAACAAGGAAGGCTCGCTCGCCGGACCGAAAGTGCTCGAACACATAGTGGATACCGTTCTTCAATTTGAGGGCGACCAGCATTATATGTATCGTATTCTCCGTGCACAGAAGAACCGCTTCGGCAGCACCAGCGAACTGGGCATCTTCGAGATGCGCGAGGACGGTCTGCGCGAAGTGACCAACCCGAGCGAACTGCTGCTCTCCTCTTCGGTGGACGGACTCAGCGGCATAGCCGTGGCAGCGGCGGTTGAAGGCATACGTCCTCTGCTCATTGAGGTGCAGGCGCTCGTCTCGTCTGCCGCCTATGGTACACCGCAACGCTCATCCACAGGCTTCGATGTGCGCCGGCTCAATATGCTGCTCGCCGTCCTTGAGAAAAGGGTCGGATTCAAACTGATGCAAAAGGATGTCTTTCTCAACATCGCCGGCGGCATCCGTATCAACGACCCCGCGACAGACCTTGCCGTGATGGCGGCGGTGCTGTCTTCCAATATGGACATCCCCTTGGACCACGGAATCTGTCTTGCGGGCGAGGTGGGACTTGCAGGCGAGATACGTCCCGTCAACCGGCTGGACCAGCGTATCCACGAGGCACAGAAACTCGGCTTCTCACGTATCTTCATTCCTGCCGGACAACAGTACCACTCCAAAGGGCTGACCATTGAAGTGATTCCTGTAAAGCGTGTCGCAGACGCTTTCCGACTGCTGGTCGGCAAAGGAGATAAATAATATGCACCTGATAGACGGATTGCTGGAGGTTAGGAGCTGCTCTTTGGTCGGATTGGAGAAGAACACCGGCAAGACAGTGACGCTGAACTATCTGCTCAGCCACCTGCCTGCGGACTGCCGTGTGGCTGTAACCTCGATAGGGTTGGACGGAGAGACACGTGACCAGGTTGTCGGAACGGAAAAGCCCGAAATAACCCTACGCAAAGGAACCGTCTTCGGTACAACGGAGAAGCATTACCGGCAGCGGAAAATGGTGTCGGAACTGCTGGACGTGAGCGACGAGATTCGTACAGCATTAGGCCGTCTGGTAACGGCACGTGTCATAACGGAAGGCAAGGTGATTATAGCCGGCTCGGGCAGTACGGAGATGCTCAAACGCTGGATGCGGGCGGTGGAGAAAGAAGTGGACCTGATACTGGTGGATGGTGCGCTGAGCCGTATGAGCCTTGCCTCGCCTACCGTGAGCGAAGGAATGATTCTGGCGACCGGTGCCGCCTACTCTGCCAACATCGACACATTAGTCCGCAAGACGGCGTATATAGTACACCTGATTGACCTGCCTCTGTGGGACGGCAATGAAGAGGACTGCATCAGCGTGACAGGAGCCGTGACCGACAGGGTACTGGAAAAGATACTGAACGACAAGGAGCAGAAGGGCAAGCGGCTGCTGATACCGGATTTTACAAAGGTTTTTGCCGACCAGATGGTGTGGAACCGCTTTGAGCAGCAGCACCCCGTGGTAGTGCGGCAACGAAGCCGATTGTTGGGACTGACTGTCAATCCGACCGCACCGAACGGAATGATACTGGATTCGGATGTACTGTGCCGCCGTCTGAACGAAGCGACAGGACTGCCCGCTGTGGACCTGATGAAAAATTGAGATTATATGCAACTGAATGAAGCGATACTGATGCCTGTATGTCTGCGGTATGTAGTGGACGAACTGCCCGTACAGTCGGGTGTGGCAAGGCGTATGTTGCTGGAGCGTGAATCGATGCAGGATGCTACGGCGATAGAGGCGCATTATGCCCGATTGCACACCTACTTGGATGCCATCCGTCAGGTGGCGAACGATGTGGCGCGGCGCAACCTCCAGTTCCGGCTGCAAGGACTCAAGGATATACGCACCACGCTGGAGCATCTGGCAGGCGGCGCAACACTGGACGACATCGAACTGTTTGAGGTAAAGCACCTTGCGATGCTCTACGAGGAGGTAGAGAAGCAGATGAAGGAGTTGTCACTGCCGCTGGAACACTTGCGAATGGCAGAGGTAATCGGCATCCTTGATCCGGACGGGCTGCGCATCGGGACGTTCTATGTGTATGACTCCTACAGCGAGCATCTGCGTTCCCTTCGCAAACAGTTGGAGCAGAACCCGTCGGACGAGCAGGTGTTTGTTGCCGTGCAGGAAGAGGAACTGCGCATCCGTGCGGAACTCAGCCGTTCATTGCGTCTGTATGCCGTTGACCTGCAACGCGGTCTGCTGGAACTGGCGGACGCGGATGTGATGCTTGCGCAGGCGGTACAGACCAAGGACTGGGAACTGTGCCTGCCCGAAGTGAGCCGCGACGGCAGACTGACACTCACAGACATGTGGAATCCCGAAGTGGCGGACAGTCTGCGCGAACGGCATAAGGAATATCAGCGCAATTCAATATCGCTGGGCGAAGAACCGACCATCCTGACCGGCTCCAATATGGGCGGCAAGACCATTGTCCTTCGTACGGTCGGTTTGTGTCAGATGCTGTTTCTGTTCGGATTCGGCATCCCTGCCCGCAAAGCGGTACTACCGGTCCGCGAGAAGATATGCTGCACAATGAGTGACGAACAGTCGGTTACAGAAGGACTTAGTTCGTTTGCAGCCGAAATAAGAAGTTTGAACGCCATCGTGGAAGCGTGCCGCAGGGGCGAGAACCTGCTGGCTTTGATTGACGAACCTGCACGGACGACCAATCCGATAGAGGGAACGGCACTGGTTTCGTCACTCATTGAGGTGCTGCGCCGCATAGGAAGAAGCGTGCTGATAGTCACCCACTACACAATAGACGCACACGGCTGTCCTTGTCTGCGCGTGAAAGGTCTGCAAGATGGCAGAATGGACTACTCGCTCATAGAAGCCCGCGAAGGCGAGGTGCCGCACGAGGCATTGCGCATAGCCGAGACCCTCGGCATAGACGAGGAGTGGCTCTCCGCTGCACACAAAGTAATCAGCAGCACCGCGCAATAATCCCTACACTCTACATACCCATACATCATGACACATAGCAGCTAAAACTGCTATTATGCTTGCATATTGTCGCCGTCCCATGATGTTTACTCTCCGCTACCCCTGCGCTACCCGTGTGCTACCCTCGCGCTACCCGTGCCGTAAGGATAAGCAACCCTTGCAAAATGACAGAATGACACCAACAGTCACTTATCAACACGCAGTAACCAACAGCGAAGCGGTCCGTCAGCGTAGCGGTCTGTCAGCGTAGCGGTCTGTCAGCAAGCAAGTACGATAGATATACGATAGATACACGATAGATATACGATACATATACGATACATATACGATACATTAAGCAGACCTCACCGAACCAGAACCGAAGGAACACGCCCCCCTCGCAAACAACAAAAATAACACAAAAACACTCTCCCCCTTGCCCAATTCGACTAAACACCTTACCTTTGCCCGCTGAAACTAAATAGCTGCATTATACACTTAACCAAAAGGAGGACACCGTTATGGCACGACCGATTAAAGAAACACCGACCCTTTATGGTGAAGACGCACGCCGTTTTGCCTACGCTGTAGAACACCCGAAACCTGTTTCTTCGGAAGACATACAACGGGCAAACATAGTCTATGAACAGTTTAAGTCTATCGCTAAATTTGATTTAGGATGGTAGATTTGTCCGAATTTGACTTTGTGAGATTGACTGCGGATATGCAGTTGATGCCTTTTCGTTGTGCGGATGACGACTTGAATCATTTCCTGACGGATGATGCAAAAAACTATCTGAACGACTTGATGGCGGTGACATATCTGCTCATTGACAGGGACAAAAGGCAAATAGCCGCATACTTCAGCCTGTTGAATGACAAGGTGGCTTATGACCCGCAATCCAAAGGCATTTGGAATCGCATAAACAGGCATATCAGCAACAACAAACGCCGACGCAGCTATCCGTCTGTTAAAATCGGTCGTCTTGCAGTAGGGGAAGATTATGCCAAGTCGGGCTTGGGAACAGGAATTCTGACATTTGTAAAAAAGCTGTACGCCGAAGGCAATCGTGCGGGCTGCCGTTTCCTTACTGTTGATGCTTATGCGGATGCCACCGATTTCTATCGCAAGAACGACTTTGACTATTTCACCACATTGGACACTTTCGACTCTACCCGTCTGATGTACTTTGACCTCAAACCCTTTAGGGACAATATGACAAACTATAAAAACTAACTAATTGCCTATGGAATAAAGACAAAAAGGCAACATACATAAAATAGCGTTTTAGCTTACAACTTGGGTTCTTGAAACTGGACACTTTAAGAATCGTATATACCAAGGAACAAGCCGAAATGTTCATGCTTGTGGAAACGTTGTTTCCACATAGAGGCGTGGGCGTTGTTCAGTAGATTTGGTATATACAGGTAGTCCAGAATCCTAAGAACCCGAATTGAAAGCGAATTAGCACCACGCTGTTTTTATGTGCCGTTCTCTCAAATCATCCGGTGCTGAACGGAGGATGCCGAAACGCCATAAGTGAGTAGGCACATACAAAAAATCCTAACAACATGAAAACAAATCATTCATCGCATCGTGCGAAACTGTTATGCTCTTTGCTGCTTATAATTATGCAGAGTGTCGGCTTAACCATTTATGCTGATACCTATTCTGTGTCTGTGGATATCGGAAGCGGACAAGGGGACATAACATGGCTCTATTACGATGCTGCCAACACACAACAGTATGTGTACAACACAACCGTAAAAGCGACAAGGACAATACTTTATACCAGTTCGAGAACAATGACAGTGCAAGCTAAAGCTGCCGACGGGTATGTGTTCGATCATTGGAGTTATCAATACCACAACGGTTCTAATTTGGTGGATAGAACCAATACCAATGCGACGTGGGGATCAAAACAAATGGGATTGACGACAGGTAATACGTCCTATGTATATCAAGGCACAACCATCTATGCCCATTTCCGTCTTGATGCACCACCGACCTACACCGTCACATGGAAATCGGAGGACGGACTGACCACGTTGGAAACGGATGCCGACCTCGCTTCCGGCACAGCGACCTCGTTTGACGCTGCCACACCGACCAAAGCATCCACCGCCCAATACAACTACACCTTTGATGGCTGGGCGACATCCGCTAACGGAGCGAAGGTCTATAACAATGGCTCCACTCCCGCCGCTACAGCGAATGCGACCTACTACGCCCATTTCAGCCAAAGCACCAATACCTACACCGTCAGCGTTGCCGTCGCTCCCGCAGGCTATGGCACAGTGGACCATGCAACCGTGACTTCCGTACCATACGGCACGAACATCACCAACTCTTCCAACACCGTGAACATCAACGGCACGACCGTAACCGCTACGCCCGCTGCCGATGACGCACAGTACACCTACACCTTTGACAGCTGGGGCAACGGCTCTGCCACCGTCACAGGCAACCTCACCGTCACCGCCAACTTCACACGCTCCACGAACAACTACACCGTGGCGGCAAGTGTAAGCCCT
>CAJOIZ010000020.1 GCA_905234835.1 Paludibacteraceae bacterium | reverse complement strand
TCAGCGCAATGACTGTCCTACAATATATTAACTTTATCAATAACAAACCGATTGGGAGAATCAAATATGCGCTAGTTTAATTCCGCCAACAGGTAAATAATTACATTTTGATATGTTTTGGTATATATACGTGATCCCTTTTTTGTTCGTTTGATGACGATAAAATCATTTGCCAATCCAAAATCATATAAATCCTTTGACCATCTCCAACAGAAATCACTTGAAGGGTTACGTTGCTGTCTTTTAATCATTTCCTCATGAGAGACGCCACCTGGTCTAAAAATCTCTCCATCTAACTCTATTTCATAATCCAATGATGCAGAATACTGTATTGAGCTATAGTCTAATGTTTGACTTAATTTGTACTTTCCACGACTTGCTACATATTCGTCCTTATGTTTATATTCCTTATCTACAAATTCCAATGTATTAAATACTCTACCTTTATTTCTACAATAGATTAACACAAAATCATTGTTATTTGCTACTACATTTGTTGTTTTTCCTGCTTTCTTTGTTAGTCTTGGTAATGTTGCAATATAGTTCTTTTCTCCAAAGATCTTATCACATAAAAGTTTTAATTGTGCTAATTCATGTTCGTCAATAGATATAAAAATCACGCCATCATAAGTTAATAGATTTTTTGCTAGGCGCAATCTTTTACCCATAAATGACAGCCACTTACTATGTTTATACTGGTCATTTTCATCTACCCAAGCATCGTTATATTTCCATTCATATTTTTTCCCCGTATTATATGGAGGATCTATGTATATAACATCTATGCTCTTTTTATGGGTAAAACTCAACGCATACAAAGAGTGGTAATTATCGCCTTCGATAATAATGTTATATGGCAACGTTGGGTCGCTAACAATCTCACGTGAACAATCTTCCTTCAATAATGGTAGTTCTGAATCACATCGTTTTGCGACTTCTTCCTCCTTGTCCTCCCACACAAGTCCATACCGTTCCTTCTCCAGTTTCTGGATTTTCTCAATCAGTTGTTCTCTTGATAAACTATCGTATTTTGAATTATTAGCCATATCTTTCTTTTTATTCAGCTTCTTTTATTGTTATTGCCAATGTTACAGCACTATTTATTACTACTTTTTCTCCATTTTGTCACGGAGGTCGGTTAGTTTCACTCCCTTATAAGTAAACCACAGCGTACCTTGCACGGGATGGTGAAAACCTTTCAACTGTTGTGCCAATGCCGACAGAGAGGTTGTTTGTCCGTCGTATTCGATATGACGGTCATCTACGACTATCGGCTGTATGCTTTCATTCTCTATAAAAACGACACGCTCACCCGGAGCAATACCCGCTTGCGAGAAACGGAAAGCACCCCTGCGCGCGTTTTCCCTGGCTTCTTCGGCTCGCTGTTCCTCTTTCAGTTGTTTGCCCGTAGGCGTACAGCGTTTGAGACGGTCTAACGTGCCGCTGATTTTTGCAATACTCTCCAAAATGGCATAGGCATCTTCTTTCGACATCTCATAAAACTCCTTGACACGCCTTTTGCCATCAAAGTTATCAATGGTCCGCAAGTCGGGATTGAGCTTGTCGATGAGGTTGTGCAGTTCCTTATCGGTAAGTTCGCTATCCACCTCATACGTCGCATAGGCGCGGAAAGCAAACGGAACGGTCTCACTGCGGTTCAGCTGTTGTATCCGCTTTTCCACGTCGTGCGCGTAACCGATTTTAACGTACTCTTTGAAAGAGGGGTTTGTCAAAATGTAGATGACTCCCTTGTGTTGTTCTGCTTTAGGCATATCGTTGATTGTATTTGCTTTCTTATATTGCGTTTCGTTCAATTCCTCATATTACTTTTATGAGTTCGCGGTTCCCGTTTACGTTTTTCTTCCCCGCATATTTTGCTATATATAAAACGGCGTGCAAATATACGACAAAAATACGGCAGATGCAAGAAAAAGTGAAACTTTTTTTAATGAAAGTTCCATGCTCGGGATACTGCCTTAAAATAATACTGTTTTGGTGCTCTGCTTATTGTGATTGAGCGAAGCTGTTTTCTATCATAAGTCGGATGACAGTCAAGGTTTAGTCAACGGGTAGAACAGCTTAAGATAAGCACTATCATACGGCTATCCTTCGGTTATCCTACGGTGTTGCTTGCTGCGCTGTTAATTGATAATTGACAATTGATAGTTGATAATTGCGTGTTGGTGAGTGAATGTTGATGACTGAGTGTTGGATGCTGAATATACAAGTGCAGGCTGACAGCCTACAAAGAAGAAGCAAAACGCCGAATACTATTCGGCAAAATGGACGAAGCTATGCGGATTGACAATTGGCGGAATACGAAGAAGGCTCTGCGGCAATACAATTGCCGCGAAATGGACATACGTTTTGAACCCGAATCAGATTCTTAGCCGCAAGGGCACGATTATTTCGGGGGGAATTGACGAAGTGAAAAGCGGCTCTGGGAGCCGATGTCTGAATAATATTCTAACGATCTGCTTCGCTGTACAGACGCAATAAACATAGAAGAAAGCGGCTACCAGCCGCTGCAAGAGACGAAAGGGCTGCGAATTAAATTCGCAGGCAATAAAAGAAAAAGGCAGAAGGCTATAAGAAACAAACAGAAGGCTATAAAAGAACAGGCAGAAGGCTATCCGTGGGGTGTAGCTATTTCCGCTAATTCATCAAGCAGAACGAGGGTATCATTACCTTCTGAACGAGATTGTTGACACAGACGAGGTACAAGCCGGTCGGCAGGGAGATGTCTGCCTGACCGTCAGCGGACACAGACCTCATCTCACGACCTGTGATATCGTAAATACGAATATCCATATAACGGTCAAAGCGGATATTCAAGCGCCCTCCGACAACACTTATCCGTATATTCTCCTCCTGAACAGGGCGCACATCCGTCCCTGATGCGTTGCACGTATATGCCTCATTCTTCCACTTGCCCCAGATAAACTCCACCAGATTCGGGTCTTCAACAAACGGGTTGGTATTATGCTGTTTGAGTGATACGGCATTGCTCCTTTCGGTCTCTTTCTTTGACACAGGGTCCTGTCGATGCCATTTGAGCAGCAGGGTCAATGCTTTGGAGGTGAAGCCCGCCGTATTGCCGGAATAGGTAAACATCTGGTAGCCCTTGCCTCCTGCTGTGAAATTCTTGTCATTGTAACAGGTTATCATATAGAAATAGACACGGGCAAGGTCGCCCTTATACTCGTCCGCAGGCTCAAATACATAGTTGTTTCCCGAACTGCCGAACGTGCCGTACCCCACTTTGCTGCCGAGGCTGTTGCTCCATTCCACAGTGCCTGTCACCTCGCCGTAGGGCCATGCCGAGCGGTTGCTGTTGGCCTCGAAATCGGTAGGGAAGATATGATACAAGTCGGTGTACATGGGTTCGGTATCACTGCCTCCCCACCACGACTTGGGCAAGGCGTGTTCGCGGTTGTAGCACTCACACTCTGCAAAACCGTCGCTGCCACGGCAATATCCCTTGGGAGAAAAAGAACAATCGGAATAGATGTCCCAGATATTACCGTCGGCGTTAATGTCCACATTTGCACGGTCGCCGCGCACATCATCATAAGACAGGACAGTATGGTCGGCAATCAGCGAATGTAAAGAAGACAGCAATGCCTTACTCTTCAACCCCTCCAACGACGAATAGGTGCAATCGTCCTGCTGTGCCTTCTCAAAAAATGCCACCAGACTGATGTCTCCTGTCATGGTGATGACACGCGGATTGTCCGTATTCCCGTCACTCCAGCCGGTGAAAACATACCCCACATCCGGTGTGGCAGAAACGGTCACTTGTTCTCCTGACTCGTATGTCCCGTTGACCGAAGAGTTGACAGTGCCTCCTTCATCCGCCATTATCTGCAACGTGTAGGTGACGGTCGGGGGCGCAACCACATGATACGTGCCGTTTACCAGTTCCGCCTTGCCATTGTAATTCTTCAACATGGCAGTTGCCTCAATATAGTCGCCCGTATTCAAGGCATGCTTGTCATCATCGTTATCCGCTTTCAGCCTGAAGCAACACATTTTAGAGGTGGAACCATCGGCATCGTCATCTATATAGAATTGTCCGTTCTGAAAATCCGGATAGCCGCTTTCCCACTTGGTAACATAGCCGCGCACCGTGTATGACTGTGTGGATGTCGCGCCGCTTTCCAGAGCCAGATCCGTATATATCTGATATATTTCGCTGACTGTATAGTAATCGTCAAGCGAAACCTCCTTTTCGGCATTGGATGGGAATACCACTAACAGACTGAGTACGAAAAACATCATAATCCTTTTCATGCGTACTGATTGTGATTCTGAATGTGAGTACCCAGTTCCGCCCGTGCGGAGCGAAACTGCGGCAGGATTGCCGCGTAATATCTCACTCGCATATACCAATTGTTCAATAAACATGGTTAACAGACATTTATATTGTTAATATTTAACTTTCTAATTGGGGCAGTTGCAGGAACTTTCTCTACCTCTTTAGTCGAGGCGCTGGCCGTGGGTGGTGTAGGTGTTGCCGTTGCGGTTGATGTAGAGATTGCCGTTCTCTATATACTTGCGGGCAGGGGAATTGTCAATTATCAATTCTCCATTATCAATTGTCAACTCTCCACGCTCTTCGCCGTCTGCGATGATGCGGATACGTTGGGCGTTCAGGGGTTCATCACTGCGGAAAACGCCGCGATAAGCACGGATGGACGTTCCTGTGTTCAGGTTCGGGTAATAAATCGTGTTGTCCTTCAGACCGAGATAGATGTTGTCGTTGATGGTACCTAACAACAGACCTGTGCGCAATGCCCCTACCAAGTAGATGCTGCCGCGACCCGAACCGTCGTTATAACCCGTCAAGGTGCTGATGTCGCCGCTATCCTCGTCGGTGTTGATGGTCACGTTCGAGAAGACGAACGATTCGCGCTTTGCCAGTTTGGCATTGGCATTGACAATGTAGCCCTTTCCTGCCACGATGGACTGCGCCATAGCGAAATAAACGGTCAATACATTGTCTGTCGTTTCCGCATAGCGGAACTCATAGACGCGGCTGTTCAGATTGAGCGCTATCATCTGTCCTTTGCTAACATTGAACGGCAGGCAGAGTGTTGCCCATCTGCCCTGTGTGAACTGGCGGTTGAGCGTGGCGGTAGTGAGAGTATAACCGTTGTAGTCCTCTGCGAAGAAGTCATAGTACTCGCTGCTTTCGTTCTCCTGCAGAACGATGTTGTGGTAACGAACACGGAGCGTGAAGGTGACAACGGAGTCGCAGCCGTCCATATTCTTCAAGGTGGTAGTCTGTGTACCTGCTTCGGTGAAGGTCTTGTCTTCCCACGAGTAGGGCAGGTCATCCTCCCAGATGGTTGTGCCGTCGGTTGTTTCGATGGTGCCGCATACTGTTTCGGGAAGTTCAGCAACCAACCTGACGGAACGTCCGCGGAAACGGCCGTTGCTGCCCTGAGCGCTCATGGTGTTGGACTTGAAGTCCAGATAGTGGGAGTTGGAGATGCTGTAGGCGGAAGATGACCAACTGTTGCCGAGCGTGCCTACGTAGCTAACTGACTTGCCACCACGGAAGCCGACACAAGGAAGAAAGACAGCACCCGCATCCTCCATCAGCTGCCACTGCTCCAACGGGTAGATATTGGTCGTAGCGACATAACTCCAGTCATACCCGCTGTTCGCAGATGTCATCCCTGCCGTGAACCCACAGCCGCTTGGCAGGGTTCATTTATCGGGCAGAATAACCAAACCCGTTATGCCGTTCACCTTCGCCGCGCCGTACTTGCTGGCGGCATTGGGGCGTTTGTAAATGAGGTATGCCCATTCATCGTATGTCAGCGTGCGCCAAGTGCCCGGGGCATCGTCTCCAATCTGGTTATAAACGCCCCAGTCGGCATAGGCATAGTCGCCCGTCAATGTGTTATCAGAACTGCCGCCCGGGTAGTAGTCTGCATTGTTTTGGCTTGTGGACCACGGCTGGTAAGCGACCGCGCCACTGTTCCATCCGCTTGTTCCCCAGCCGAACAGGTCAATCCATCCGTCGTACGTGCTGCTTATCTTACGGTTGTCGCCGTCCTCCACCGTGCCACCGATGTCACATCTGTAAAAGTCGCTTGTGTTGGTCAGACCGTAGCCCATACCGACTATGTCCCACTGGTTAGGCGCGAAACGCCACGTGCCTTGTAGGGTTGAACCATCGGCGCATTGATGTGTTCCCTGCGCGGCGTTGAACTGCAGGTTACCAGGGGAGAAGGTCACCTTCCGCTTCGCGCCGACAGAGAACGCACCGATACCGTTGTCGGCAAACATCGTTCCTGTAGCTACTGTAACAGCAAGCAGGAGGGTAAGGATTGTGTGTCTCATATTATGTTATGTATTTAAAGTTACTATGTCTGTTGCTGCATCGCCAGCGGTGCTGCTGTTTTACGTCGGCAGGGGACGGAAAGGGGTTGACAAACCTTTGCAGGGGCAAAGATACGGCGGTATTTGTATATGCGCAAATGTTTTTCTGTTTTTCGCGGGAAGAGCGCAGGATTGTATCCGGCATAACGGAAGAAAAACCTGTGCCGACCGGCAGGCGGTAGAATACGAAGAAGAGGGGTTGGGGAGGGGAAAGGCGGGGCTTTGTGCGGATGGTATCTGCACGCAAGGGACAAAAAACAATGCCTTTACCCCAAAATTGGTCATTAGACATCAAAAAAATCCGTTGTCTTCTTTATAATAAACTGTAATTCAGTTTTATTTAAATATATTTTTCTAATGACGGTCATAAGAAAACATAACATATAATCATTAGCATATCAATAATATATAGTAAAGGCAATTTATGAGATATTTTTTAATGGACGATTTGAGAAAATGAAATTTCCAAGCGTCGCACACAGGAAGTTTCGCGCTTGGAAATTTATATATCCTTATTATTGAAATAAGGACATAACACTATCAACTATGTCATTAAATCTGGATTTAGTTATCTTCTATTTCTTTGTGTCTTATTCTATCATATGATAATTCGGCACCACGATTATAATAGTATAAGAAACCATTTTTTTCTTTTCCGTTTCGAAATCTGAAATGCACAATCCTTGCGTCACCTTCTTGTGTGATATAATAAGTTCCGCTTGAGATTGTTATGTCTTTCATATACTTAGTGTCGTAATGTCCATGATATCCATACCAATCTCTACTTTTGAAAGTTCCGTCAGAATATAAAACAAATGACCATTCTCCGTGGACACCGAATGTCACTGAAATATTATCAAGATATTCAACTTCTTCATCTGACGAAGAACTATTCCTCTCATTTGGATTTTCGCGTGTAAAATGAGGAACAATATATGCTGATTGCGAATATATAGCACCACTTAACATAATTAACGCGATTAAACATAATATTTTAGTTTTCATATTTATTGTGGGCGGTTATATCCCATCGCCCTCGTCGGTTTTAGTTTTTTACACTGATAAGTAAAATGTTAATCTTTGTCTAATGCGCGTTTTGTAGTTTCTTCCATACAATCGGCACGTGCACACTCGCCACCTGTATAAGAACCGGTAGCGACATTTCCTTTGTCTGTAATGATTGTGATTTGGTTGTCTTTTTCAATTACTTGTGCAACTCCCATAGTTGTAAGTGCTCACTTATATCCCATCGAGCATCGGTTTTAATTGATTGAATAAAATTTGTTTTGCCCTGCTCTAATGGCTTTGCAGGTCTTGCCCCGTTTGAAAAGTGCGGCTCTTTTATACTGCCGCTTGCAATCTATCAGGGAATCTCAATCTTTATGCTCAATGGGATATAAAAAATGAGCATTCCTTATCTACTCCAAGGCTGTAGGAAATGCCCATAACACCGATAAGTCACGCCCATCTTACACAATGGACGCTTGCGGACTTATTTATTCGGTGTTACTCATTGAACTTCCTACATTCTGGAGTAGCCAAATAAATCGCAAACGCGATAACTCAATATGTCCTTGCTGTTTTACGTCGGCAAGCGACGGCAGGCAGTTATTGCTGTATTTGCGGGGGCAAAGGTACGGCTGTTTTTTCAATGTGCAAACATTTTCCTGTTTTTTTCGCATGGGACGCCGGATTGTATCCGGCATAACGGAAGAAAACACTATGCCGACCGGCAGGCGGTAGAATAGGAAGAAGATGGGTTGGGGAGAGGAAAGGTGGGGCTTTGTGCGGATGGTATCTGCACACAAGGGAAAAAAACGGGGGCGGAAGGATGGGAGGATGATGCAAGTACGGGTGGAGGTGCTTTGACCTTCGGGTGACCTATGCTTGACATCTGCTCCACCTATGGGCGACCTTTGGGTGACCTATGGGCGACCTATGGGCGACCTTTGGGAAAGATAGCACAAATTATAGTTGATAGTTGATAGTTGATAATTGACAGTTGATAGTTGATAGTTGATGATTTATGATTTATGATTTATGATTTATGATTTATGATTTATGGTTTATGGTTTATGGTTTATGGTTTATGATTTCAACTGAATGATGGGTACAGGACGTTTTATTTTGCGCAGTGTTGCAGAGATGAAAATAAAAGCCGTACCTTTGCAAGCGGAAGGAGAGTAATTGATAATTGAGAGTTGAGAATTGATAGTTGAGAATTGATATATGATGGATATACTGACAGACAGGCTGCACAGGACGGCTTACGCGACGGACGCGAGCGTCTATAGAGAGATGCCTTACGGGGTCGTCTATCCGCGCTCGGCGGAAGATATACGATGGCTCATTGGCGAGGCACGGCGGCGTGAGACAAACATCATCCCCCGCGCAGGCGGCACATCCATAGCCGGACAGGTGGTGGGCAACGGCATCGTGGCGGACATCAGCAGGTATATGAACAACATTCCGGAGATTAACACCGCAGGGCGTTACGCATGGGTGGAGCCCGGAGTGGTGCGGGACGAGTTGAACCTTGCCTGCAAAGAACACGGGCTTTTCTTCAGCCCCGAGACATCGACCTCCAACCGGTGTTGCATAGGCGGTATGACAGGCAACAACTCATGCGGGACACACTCGCTCATCTATGGCAGCACACGACAGCATATCCTCGAAGCGGACGGCATACTTGCCGATGGTACAGAGGAGCATTTCGGCGAATACAGTGTCAGGGAATTAGAAGAGCGGTTCGGCAACGGGTTCTGGCAGCATGACTGCCCGTCCGACCCGCTGATACAGAGGATTTACGCCCAGCTGTTCCGCTTCGCAGCGGACGAAAAGACCCGACGGCTGATAACGGAGTCGTACCCCGACAAGTCGCTTGCCCGACGCAGTTGCGGCTACGCCATTGACGAGGTTATCGAGGGGCTGTGCGACGAGAGCAAACAATGGGAGGAGAGGAAAATCAACCTCTGCAAACTGCTGACAGGCAGCGAGGGGACATTGGCGTTCCTGTACCGTATCAAAGTGTCGCTTGACCCGCTGCCGCCAAAACATGTGATGGTTGTGTGTGCGCATTGCGTGACATTGGAAGCTGCTTTCGAGGCGAACCTCATCGCATTGCAGCACCGGCCGACGGCGGTGGAACTGATGGACGGGGAGATATTGGAACTAAGCAAGCAAAGCACCAATGTGGAGCGGTTCTTCGTGGAGGGCGACCCGCCGGCACTGCTCATCTCCGAACTCAGGAGCGACAGCGAACAGGACTTGGACGGGCAGGCGGACCGGTTGGAGCAAGCGTTGAGAGAGAGCGGGATGGTGACAGTCTGCACCCGCGTCTATGGCGGGGATGTGGGCAAGGTGTGGAACCTGAGAAAGGCGGGACTCGGCATCCTGAGCCGGATGAAAGGCGACGCCAAACCGACGGGCGTGATTGAGGACACCGCCGTCGCGCCCGCACGGCTGCCCGCCTATATGCGCGACTTCCGCGAGATGCTGCGGCGCATGGGGCTGTCGTGCGTGTTCTACGGGCATATCAGCACCGGCGAACTGCACCTGCGCCCTATCCTCAACCTCAAGACAGAGGAGGGCAGACGCCTGTTCCGCGAGGTGGCGAGAGAGACCGCGCTGCTTGTGCGCAGACACCGCGGCACCATCAGCGGCGAACACGGCGACGGACGGCTGCGCGGGGAGTTCATCCCGTTGCAGTACGGCGAAGAGGCATGGCTGCTGATGCGTGATGTCAAACGCTGCTGGGATGCGGACGGGATATTCAACCCGCGCAAGATAGTGGACGCGCCGCCGATGGACGAGTATCTGCGAGTGGGGAAGGCCGGAGAGTGTCCGCAGGATAACGCCCTGCTGTGCAGCGTAGAGCAGTGCAACGGTGCGGGCGACTGCCGCAAGTCGAACCTCATCGGAGGGACGATGTGCCCCGCCTACAAGGTCAGCCGCGATGAACTGCAAACCACCCGTGCGCGGGCTAATGTTTTGAGGGAATTTTTGCGGGCTGGACGGGCGGCTGACAGCCGCGATGTGCGGGAAGTGCTTTCCACCTGCCTTGCCTGCAAGGGATGCAGGAAAGAGTGTCCGTCGGGCGTGGATATGACGCGTCTGCGGGCGGAAGTGCTGCAACAGCTGTACGACCGAGAAGGCACACCGATGCGGACATGGCTTGTAGCGCATAACGCAGATATACAAAGGCTTGGGAGTGTGTTTCCGCATCTGTACAACTTCTTTGCTACCAACAGGCTGACCTCTTCTCTGCTCAAACGTGTCGTTGGGTTCGCGCAGGAACGGTCTATTCCACGCATCGGAACACAGCAAGCGGCACTGCGCAAGTACCGAGGCACAAGCGGGAGGACGGTGTATCTGTTCTTAGACGAGTTCACTCGCTATCAGGAGCCGGAACTGGCACTGACCTTCATCCGTCTGATGGAGCGGTTAGGGTACAAGGTGGTGATACCCAGGCATGTGGAGAGCGGCAGAGCAGCTGTCTCCAAAGGGATGCTGCGGCTTGCAAAACGCTATGCGGAGGAGAATGTCAGACTGCTGAAAGACATTGTGAGCGAAGATACACCGTTAGTCGGCATCGAGCCGTCCACCATTCTCACTTTCCGTGATGAGTACCCCGATTTGGTGAAGGCGGAGCATAGGGAAGAAACTTTACGGTTGGCACAAAACTGCCTTCTGTTTGACGAGTTTATGATGCGGGAGGTGGAAGCAGGACACATCACGGCTGAACAGTTCAGCGATATACCCGCGCAGATATGGCTGCACGGTCACTGCCATCAAAAAGCGTTGGTCGGGGTGGAGAAAACCGCCGCACTGTTGAGTCTGCCCCGAGGGACAGATGTGCATGTCATCCCGTCCGGCTGCTGCGGTATGGCTGGATCGTTCGGCTATGAGAAAGCGCACTACAGAATCTCCATCGCTATCGGAGAGATGATTCTGTTCCCCGCTGTCAGAAATGCAGTGAAAGAAAGCGGCGATATGCCTGTGCTGGTCGCCGCCCCCGGGACATCCTGCCGGACGCAGATTTATGACGGAACGGGCATACGCGCCAGACATCCGATAGAGATTCTTTACGGTCTGTTGCGAGATGAATAGTCTTTCCTAAGACAGGATAATAACTACCGGATACATAGCGTGTCAGCCTTTGTGGCGCATCGGGAATCGGGAGCAATCCATACCTGAAAAAGAGCCGTATCGGTGGCCAGCCAAACGCGTGACTCGCAGTTGTCTTTCCGCTCGTGCCAATAGGCTAACTGCTCAGGCGCGAGCGGGAAACGGACGGTTCGAGTTTCGCCTGCGGGGATGAACACTCTTTCAAATCCTTTGAGCTCGCGGATAGGACGAACAAGGTCGCCGCTGAGTTGGCGGGTATATAACTGAACTACTTCGTATGCGTCACACGCACCTATGTTGGTGACGGTGCAGGATACGAGGTAGTTGTTTTTTTGTCCGTCGACGGGCGTAACCTCTGTTTTTCCGTAATCGAAAGCGGTATAGGATAGTCCGTAACCGAAGGGGAAGAGCGGTTCGGTGGGCGTTTCCAGCCAATAGGAGGACTGACCGATGGAGAACTGCGGGCACCCGATGGGGATAGAGTCAATGAGCATAGGCGGGTCGTAGGAAGGTCGCCCTGTGTTGTGGCGGTTGTAGTAAAGCGGCACTTGTCCGACCATCTTGGGGAAAGTGACGGGGGTCTTGCCTGATGGTACGGTTTTGCCTGTCAGGAGATTATAGATAGCAGGTCCCGCCATTGTTCCTCCGTGGAAGGTATAGAGGACGGCATCTGCTTGCTCCACTTGCCGTCCGATGGTAAGCGGTCTGCCTGCCATTACTACCATCACGACGGGTTTGCCGGTAGCGGCAAGACGGTCCATCATTTGGGCTTGTGCGCCGGGCAGGTTAAGGTCGGCGCGGCAGCGTGCTTCGCCCGAAAGGATAGCTTCTTCGCCGCAGAAAAAGAGGATGACATCGGCTTGTTGCGCCGCTTGCTCCAGTTCCTTGAAACGGGAGGTGTTCTTGTCGCGCGAATAGGATAGACCGGGCAACATTCGGATGTCGGCAAACCGACCGTCTGCTGCTTGGAGGAAAGCGTCAAAGGGCGTAACGGATCGGTCGGGTTCGCCGTCAAAGACCCACGTACCGAGTTGCTCTTTGCGTTGGTCAGCCATCGGTCCGCAGATAAGAATGCGCAGGTTATTTCCTTGCAGGGGCAAAATGCCGTTGTTCTTGAGAAGGATAGCCGACTGCTCCGCTAATTGCGTAGCCGTAGCGAGGGCTTCTTCGGAATAGGGGGCGGAAGTGTCCTCCGATACGTAGGGATGGTCGAAGAGACCGAGACGATACTTCATACGCAGAATAGAGCGCACGCAGTCGTCTATTTGCTTTTCACTCACTTTCTTTTCACGGACAAGCTCTGCGAGGTAGTCGGTATAGATATTGCCTTGCATATCCATCTCCATACGCGCATTGATACAGCGTAGGGCAGCCTCTTTCTTGTCGGCACACAATCCGTGGGGTACGAGGTCGGAGCCTGATCCCCAGTCGCTGACAAGCAGGGCATCGGATTGCCATTCGTGGCGCAGTATATCCACATTAAGATGATGATTAGCCGAAGAGGGCAGTCCGTTGAGGTCGTTGAATGAACACATTAGGGACATCGCTCCGGCATCGATTGCAGCCTTGAACGGCGGCAGATAGACATCACGAAGTTGCGTTTCGGGAATCCAAGTGGTGTTGTAGTCGCGTCCGCCTTCGGAGGCTGAATAGCCTGCGAAATGCTTGACGCAAGCGGCTATGGTAGGTTGATACCCGCGCGTGGCAGCCGCAGCAAAGGAAGAAGCGAGGTAGGTATCTTCGCCGTAGCCTTCGGCTATGCGTCCCCATCGCGGGTCGCGCGCCACGTCCACCATCGGCGAGAACGTCCACCGTATGCCTTCGGCGGCAGCCTCCTCGGCGGTCAGTCGGGCAGCCTGCTCCACCAAGCCGGGATTCCACGAAGCGGCTTGCCCTAACGGAATGGGATAGATGGTACGAAAACCGTGAATGACATCGCGTGCCGCCACAAGGGGTATGCCCAAGCGCGTCTGCTCAACAGCTATGCGCTGGAGACGATTGACCTGTTTTGCTCCAACGATATTGAAAACAGACCCTACCCTTCCCTCGCGAATCAGTTGCTCCTTGACTTCTGTGTCCCAAGAGGGGTCGAGTTGGTTCATCTGACCGATTTTCTCCTCCAAGGTCATACGCGATAGGAGGTCATCAATAAACCGGTCTTCCTCGCTTCGGGGCGTACACGACCAAAAAACAGGCAGCATCACAGACAGAACTATGATGCGAAAGATAGCATTGTTTCTCATACTGTCAGAATTTCACAATAATGGTTTTAACCGAGTTGGCGGGCATATCCACAGTAGCCGCATAATCATCTATTTGCAGCGGGAATGAGATGGCTTGACCTATATTGAGGATATTGACCGCTATTTGTCCGGCGGCGTTCTGCGTTGCACAGACATAGATTTGATTGCTGACAACGGACGGCTGACATCCCAATACTACATCGCCCGGGCGCATCGAGCGGGAGAACTGCTTGAGGACGTAGTAATAGGGGGTGAAGTAGAGGATGTCGTTCTGATAATCCACCATCAGCATCGCGCCGCAATGGTTCAGAACATGAGTTGGTCCGCCGATGGAGTCCAAGACGGCGTTCCAGTCGATGTAGCCGGTCAGATGGTGGTTGAGCCCTTCGATGATATACGATGCGTAACGGTGAACCACCGCATATTTGGGATGCCAGTCTGGCCACCACGGCGTGGAGTATGCCCAGTCCGTTGCGTTTGCATTCCACCAGAAAGAGTCGTTGTTGAACCAGCAGCACTCCTTATATCCCTCGTAGTCAGAAACACCGGGCCAACCGTCGCGACCGAGGTTGTCCACGCAGCCTTCGGTATGAATAAGTCTTTTATCAGGATGGGCAGCGTGGAGCGAATCGAGTACATCGGGAAAGCAACTGACGGTAGAGCCGTACCAGTGGAGAGCCGCTCCATCGGTATAGCGATTAGCAAGCGAGTCACCATAGACGGCTGCGGTATAAGGTGCCGCCTCGAAGGTGTTTTGGTCAAAACAGAGGATTTTCACGTCCTCCAATCCGTTGGCGAGCAGTGCCGGACCGAGGTGTTTGCCGATAAGTTCCGCCTCGGCGGCAGGCGAGAGGTGCATTGACTCCCAACTGCCATCGTTGCCCATCGGTTCATTTTCGGGCGTGATAGCCCAGAAACGGATTCCCGACTGCCGATAGGCATCCAAAAAGCGTACATAGTAACGGGCAAAGACATCGTAGTATTCGGGCAAGAGCGTCCCACCGTAACGGTTTTGACGGTCGAAGAACTGCTTGTTGTCTTTCATCCACGCGGGTGCAGTCCACGGCGAGGCGACAATGCGCCATTCGCTGTCCGATTGTCCTGCCTTGATGTCGGCAATCTCGTGCAGGCACTGCCATACATCGTAGTTTTCATCCCGTATCTGCGGATATTCGCTACGCGAGAATCCGTCTTGGTGTACCGCCATTGAGAAATGGACTAAAGCCGTATCGCCTTCTACGTCATCGAATGAGTAATGACCTTTCAGGGTGAAGTCCGACGCGCCTACCACGGTACGCGAGGCAGAGAAATTGGCACCACTCTCCCCGTACATCTCGGTTAAAACGGCGTGCCGCTGCTCGGGCGTGAGACAAGCCAAGACGAAAACCGAAGACTCGGTAATGGAGTTGCCGAAACCGTCGATCGTCTGTTTACGGTCGGAGGTGTTAATCGTAACGGCATCGGCTATCGTTCCCTGACGGAACACTACGGCTTCTTTTTCCGCGCACTTGTCGCCCGCCTCGTCGGTGAGCCATACTTGAGTAGAACGAACACTACGCGTGCAGGAAGACAAAGCGACTAAAAGAAATAAAATAAATGAACAGATGGTAAAACGTTTCATAGTTCAATAATTAGTTGTTTGATTTCGCCGTCTCGGGCAAAGATATGTTCACTCTGCTCTCTTGAGAGGGTAATCGGTTTTCTGTCGGCAGCGTTTGATTTGCAGCGATAGATAATCTCCGTGCCGCAATAGGTGAAATGCAGTTCATTATCCAGAAAATCCGATTCGGTCAGCATCTGCGGTGCGAACGTGATTTGTCCGTTGTGTACCGAAACGCCTAACTCAAAGAAGCGGTTGAGGATATCCTCTTTGACCTGACCGGTCATACCGGGTTGCTGCACCCCTGCCATAGAAGGCGTATGCGAATAAGGGTCGAAGGGGAACGAGCCGTATTCATCGGGACTCTTATGCGAACCGATACCCTCCCGAATGGCTCGGTAATGGTCAGAGAGACGCAGGAATGTCGGGTCGGACGGAAGCGACTGAAGTTCCTTTTGTCGGGCGTAGGCTGCTATATTCTCTCCTACGGCAAGTAGCAACTTGCTGACCATGTGCCAGTAGATACAACCTAATCCTTCGTACTTATAGAAGGTGCCGCTGCGACCGGTGAAGGCGTGGTGGTTGAAGACCTGTTCGTATAGGTCTTTGAGTTCGTCGGGCAGTTCATTCGCATTGCGGTAACGGGCATCGAAATGGATGTCGCCGTCGCAGTCTTGATGAAGAACCGAACCTAAGTATTTCTGCACAGCAGGCAGATGTTTTGCCTTTTCGGGGATGTTATTGAGTTCCAAGAAACTCTTGCGCTGTCTGTCGGGATAGAGCATATAGGATCGTTGGTCTTCGCGATAGAGAGCGGATGCGCGCAGGGCATCCAACAAGTCGGCGGCTTCTTCGGCAGACAATATGCCGGAGGAGAGTACAGCCACTTGCCCTTCCAACATCGCATAGAGACGGGTGATTTCGATGTCACGGTCGGTGAAGCGAATGAGGTTGTAGGCTTCGTACAGCCCATCGGCACGTCGGTTGGCGCGGATGGAATCGTCTATACGTGCCAGCGTGTCGCTTAAGAAAGTGTGGAGTAGAGAAACGGTGAGCGTAACCGACTGATTACTTAAATCTGAATAGACTTTCTCGCGATAGCGTTCGCCTGCCGTACCGACTGCATTGATGAACGAGAGGGGCGTATCACAAGTCTGCAGGGCCTGGTGAATGGCGTTTAGCAGTTCGATTGTCTCGCAGGCGATGGTAATGTCCGAAGTAATGAGTCGTTGCAAAAAGACTACATAACGACGCATATAACAAAGCGTTACCATCGAAGCACCGTACCCTACAAGGGCGTTGTTAGCATCGTTCCATTCGGGTCGGAGGGTGTTCATCCAAATACCTGCTTTCGGAATGAAATTGGTCAGTTTGGCAAGGAGCGTAATGAGCAGTTTGTCCGCCATCGTGGTATGGAGTACCTGACCATTGCAGTCGTGCAGGAGTTTAGCATCCGCCCCTTCGATAGCCACTGCCGCCATAATACGGTTATGCAGTTCGGTATCAAACAGGATAGAGTTCTTCGGATCAGCCACAATCTCCGCGTATGACTTTATCCGATAGGGGACATTGGCAAAAGCGAAAATACGCTGATGGAGCAAGGACTGCAGTTCGACGGGGTTGTGGTCGTAACTGATTTCGAGCAGTTTGAGCAGGTAGATAATCTGATGGTCGCCCCAGTAACCGATGTTCGACCACGGGTTATCGGGGTTAATGACCTCCCAGTCAATGCCTTCGTTGGAGATACGGTAGGGGTTATAGCCGTCAGCGGTGGTGGCATTGAGGAACTTGGCTATTATATGGTTGATATAGAGCGGATAGGATACGGACAGGGCTTCCCAGTTCTGAAAGATGTCGCGCCAATTGCCCTGGTAGGCTACAACGGGGTTGCCTTGTTCGTCCTGCACACGTATGGAAAAGAGATTCCACGGGCGCGAAGGGTCGCCGTGCCGTCGCCCGAAAGTGAGCGGCAGGTGTTCGTAATAATGCCTCAATTCATCGCTATCGACTTTCAACTTTTCACTTTCAACTTTTTTCGGCGGATAGGTCAGGTAATAGCCACCGCGCATCGTATTGAAGAGGACGTTGGCAAAATGGCGGGCATCATTGGCTTCATCGCCTGTCTGCTGGATGCCGTCGTTGAGAGCAACGATACGGCGGAGGGTATCGGTAGAAGCCCGGATAGCGGATTCAATCTGCGGGATGGCATCGGGGGCGGCAATGAAATGCATCAGTTGTCTGACTTGCACGGCATCCTGACTCACATCGCAGACGTTGTACCACGTGCGGCTGCCATGCGGGCTTAACGAGAATGCGGTTTGCGCTATGAACGAACCGCGCACACCTTTCGATTCCGAGGCGGAGTAGTCCGTTGTGTCGGGCAGACCGAGGGCATAAACCGTATTACAAGTCAGGCTTTCCGAGGGTTCGGCTCTATCCACAAGGATAGCCTCCATACGGAAAAGGACAAGGGAGGTGTCGCGGATATGTTCTGTGCGTTTATAGCCGTCCACAAGCGTAGATAACTCGTTTTGCGTCTTGCGCTCCACACCTGCGGGAAGAACATTCTGCAAACCATCTGTAAGACGGATCTCCACGGGTTGGTCGGAGAGGTTCTCTAATGTGGCTCTGCGTACCCAGCCGTGCTTGCCTGCCGGTGCCCATAGATAGGAGAAACGCAACCCAAGCGTATGATTCTCCTCGCAAAAAACGATTTGGTTGCCCACTGCGGACTTGGCAATCTTGCGGGACAGCGAATAGACCGGCTGCTGACGGCGGGAGAAAGGAATCCAGTCGTTGATACGGGTAAAAGGACCGGTAAACTCATTGGACTCGGTAATCTTGTCGTCTGTATAATAGGGGAAGAGTGCCTCATCGGGTGAACGTCTTCCGGCTGTCAGTCCGCCCGTGGAAGAGAGGTACATCCACAGGTCGGTATCGGATGCCAACGAGATGAAGAAAGGTTGCATCTTGTCGTAGTCGGTAATCTCATAAAAACGCTCACCACAAATTGTTATAAACTGTCCTTTTACTTTCTTGTCCATACTATAAAAGGTTGTCGTTATCGGTTAATATTCATTTTAGTCTTGTCTTCTTTGTTCCAATTCGCTTTTCATCTGCTCCATAGTGGCATTATCCAGATTATAGAACGCCAAGAAAATAGCACACGAGGCATAGAGGACACCCGGCACGATACCGAACATCCAGTGGAACGTATTCATAATAAGCGGTGTATGCTGGATCTGGTCGATGGTCAGCAGGTCGGCATTATACCCTATCGCTGACATCACCACTCCAAACAGCGCAGCCCCTATCGACCAGCCTATTTTCTGCGCAAAGACGGCGGCAGAAAGGCATAGTCCGGTTGTGCGGCGGCTGAACTTCCACTCGCCGTAATCGGCGGCATCGGCTAACATCGTCCATAGTAACGAGATAGCCGGTGCGTAGGCAACCTTGCCCAAGCAGTTGAAGATATTGATAAGAACGAAATTCTTGCCCGCAAAGAATAGCATACAGAAGAACAAACCCGACAACAGAGAGCAAACGATATAGAGTTGTTTCGCCCCGAATCGTTTCACCAACGGCTTGGTAGTTGGAATGGCGATGATGAGGGCTATCGTACCGAGGATATTGAATATCTGGCTTTTGGACTCGGCCCCCAAGAAGTATTTGAAATAATAGGTAGCCGATATATTTTGAACGGCAAACATAATGAACGAAACGATACCGACTAACGTCAGCACGACCCACGGGCGATTCTTGAACAGGTACTTGAAATCCCTGCCAAGATGCGCATCCTGCCGTTGGGGCGGTGCGACACGCTCACGGGTGGTGAAGAACGTAATCAGAAAGAGAATCACTCCTACGCACCCGAAAATAGCCACTAAATAGCGGAAACCGATGATATAAGAAGAGCGTACAAGAAGGCTATTCGCGGCTGTCTCTTCCATAAAGAGTTTGCGTGCGCCATCGTCCGCCATCACAGAATAGTCCATACCAGTAGCGTGCGAGCCGAGGAAATACACGATATAGAGTGCAAAACCTGAAACGAGCAACTGTCCGATATTGGCAGCCACAAAACGGTAGGAATTCAATCCGGCACGTTCTATCGAATCATCGGTCATCACAGCCCCGAGCGAAGAATAGGGGATATTGACGATGGCATAGACGATGCGCAGACCGATGAACATCGGTAGGATATAGGCTATCAGGGCATTCCCCTGCAATGCCGGTCCGAAGAAAGCCAAGAAGGCAAACAGCGCAAACGGTACACAACCAAAGAGCAGGAAGGGACGGAACTTGCCCCAACGCGTGTTAGTACGGTCTGCCCAAATACCCACTATCGGATCCATCACCGCGTCCATAATAGTGCCTAAAATAGCGATCGCGGTGGACCAGGCGGGACTAATACCAAGAACGTCGGTGTAATAGAAAATCAACCAGAAATTGACCAGATCCCACACAAAATGGGAAGCGGTGTCGCCAAGCGAGTAACCTAATTTCTCTTTTACAGACAGTTTCATATTTTTAGTCGAAAGAAAAAAAGTCGAAAGTCGAAAGCCTCATTAGTAATTGAGGATTCTTACTTTCGATTAAGTTAATGACTATCGTTATATTTTTTCATTAATGAGTAAATCAGTTTCTGTACTTCAACAATCTTATTATTCAGATCTGTATATGTCTCATTATCAATATATATAAATTCTTTTGCTAAAGAGATTTCTGTCTCCAATTCATACGAAGACCCTAGAGCAAAAGACAAGAAATGAACCAACTCCTTTTGTGTTGTTCTGCCTGCCCCCTCAGCTATATTAGATGGGATTGAAGTGGCTGCACGCTGTACTTGAGATGTTAATGCATATTGCTCACTTTGCGGGAAATGACTTGAGACTGTATAGATATATTTTGCAAGTGCCATTGATTTTTGCCAAGCAATCAACTCTCTAAAGTTATGAACAACCATAGTAATCAGGCTTTTATCTTTCAGTGAAACGATCTTTTATCTTTCAGTGAAGCGGTCTATAAACTCGGATGTAATCCACATACATTTTGACGGGCGAACCGTCAGCGGGCAATGCTGTAACGCTTTGGAAAGACGGGTCGTCAGCCGTGATAAGAGCAGGATACTTCTCAGCCGCCGGCATACCGGGGAAGAAACCGCCCACCGACAGGTTGAGGACGAGGTAGAAGGGATGGTTGAAGTAGTGCCCCGGCTCATTGATGTCCTTGTTCCGAAGAGAGAGTTGGAAATAGGGGGCTGTATTCGGATATTTATCTTTGTCTAAATACATAGCAATTGAGTCTTCCGTCCAGATGAGAGTGAAGAGGTGGAAGTCGCCTTGCACGGGATAGTCGGCAGTATAGAATCCGCCCACGTTGGGATAAGCGCCGTTGTTGAATGACTCGCCCCAATGGGCTGCCCCGTTGAAGTAGCGGTCTTGCGTACCGTTCTCGATACCCGTATGATGTCCCATCTCGCAGATGTCTATCTCGCCGCACTTGGGCCAAACCACGCGTCCTTCTTTCGCCAACTCGGTAAGCCGACGGTCCACGTCATCGTTGTCGCCGAGATTGGTGGCAAGATTATTGCCGAGCATCCAAAAAGCGGGCCATAGTCCGTCTGCTGTATGCGGGAACGCTATGCGGGCTTCCACCTTGCCGTAGCAGACGGTCATTTTGTCCTGCGTATTGAGACGGGCAGACGTGCAGGGACGGTTCTTATAATCCTCCCTTCGGGCGGTCAGCACCAGACAACTCTCGCCCGAAAGCGGATGTTTTTCTATACTTACATTGTTCGGGCTATAATACTGCAACTCGGCATTGCCTCCGCCGCGTGCGTTGTCTTCCACGTTCCAATAGGCGGTGTTCAGGGCTGAATCGTTGAACTCATCGGACCAGACAAGTTGCCATTCGCTCTTGGTGCAGGACGACAAGCCGATTGCGATTGAAAGCAGAAAAAATATCGTTTTTTTCATTGTTTTAATTTGATAGAGTCAGTAAGGTGTGATTGACTATGGTATCGGGATAATCCGCCCTGTGGCATCGTACAGATTATCATTGCGGCGAATAAGCAATCTGCCATTGTGAAGCAGTTTGCCGCTTTCTACCTTGTCTATGTCAGTCTGCTCAATACCCACGGTACCGTTATCGGGTTCTATCTCATCGGATGGCGAGGCGCAATGGAATGACTGATTGGTGTCCCCTCGCTGGTAGATACGAATCCAGTCAATATACATAGAGCGCGAACCACTTTCCAATGCCGTGACATTTTTGATGTCCCATATCTGCGGGAAATTGCCGCCTACGGCGAGGTTGGCAATGATGAAATTGGTTTTGCCAAATACAAGTTGCCTATTGTAATTGTCATCGTCATTCGGTTCAAGGTCTGCATGAAAATAAGGACTATTCTCAGGATGTGCATCCTTGTCCATATACATATCGACCGAGGTCGGGGTCCAAATCATCGTAACGATATGGAAGGTGTCTTGCAGCGAATAAGACCATTCGTGCGCCTGTGCGTCCTGCCACACCGTGTTCCACGCCGAACCGAGATGCAAAGCACCGTTGAAGTAGCGGTCTTGCCGCCCGTTATAGCCGTCTTTATGCCCCATCTCAATGATATCCGTTTCGCCGCAGCGGGGCCAGCCGACATCATCGATGTTCTCACCTAACTGCCAAAAAGCAGGCCATAGACCATTAGCCGTTTTAGGGAACTTGATTCGCGCCTCTATCTTGCCGTACGTATAGTGCAGATTGTGCTTGGTATTCACTCTGCCGGAAGTACATTGTTTGCCTTGATAATTTTCTTGGGTAGCGGTCAGAATAAGACATTGTTTGCCGGTGGAAGGTTCAACGCCAAGCGACACGCCCTTCTCGCAGTAGTACTGGAGTTCGTTGTTGCCTCCTCCGTCGCCGTTGACCTCTATGTTCCACACGTTGCAGTCAAGCGAACCGTCGGTAAAGTCCTCATTCCACACAAGGCTGTACTCCTGCGCCTGCATCATTGCAGCACATAAGACACAGAGTACAAAAAATATCTTCTTCATCGCTGTTAATTGAGTTTAAACCAGTTGATACGGGGTAATCCCTTCGTGCATTTGAGCCGGAGCACCTGTGTGCCTGCTTCCGGTGTGAAATCGGCGGTGAGAGTGGTCCATGCTGTCTTGGAGCCCGTGACGGGCAGTTCTATCGTCTGCAGGGCGCTCTCGTTGCCCTCCTCGTCCAGCCTATAGACCGTAATCTCCGAATCACGGGTGGCGGCATAGCGGATTTGGATATGTTTTACACCACTGAGAACGTTAATCTGGTAGTCCATCCACTGGTTGAGAGCCAAGCCGTCAATCTGTAATATGCCGTTTACATCCGTGCAGAGGGCAATCAGCGGTGAAGAGAAGTTCTCGTCCACGCTGCAAGCTCTGTAGTGCTCCGCAGGAATACGTTTGCCGCAGGGATAGACCGCCTTTTTGTCAAAGGAAGACATGTTGACGAATAGTTTGCCTCGTTCGGTCAGAGCGTAGGGTTTGGATTTGGTAATCAACTGCATATACGGAGCCGATTCGGTAGCTTGGTTCCAACGTGGAATGAACCATGCGTAACGCTCAAGGTCAGGATCTTGCTCCAGCGCATTGATACATTGGCACATGAACTGGCACTGTGCGGCTGAACTGGAGGTTCCGTCCCACGAACAGAACTCTGTCAGCCATAATGGCTTGCCGAAGACTTTGTATCTTTTTAAATCGCCTAATGCAGCCTTGGCGGAATTCATATAAATATGAACAGCCACACCGTCTATATCATCTGGATTGACCAGTTTGAAGAACTCCTGCAGCCACTGTACGCCGTTGCTCCAGCCGGCTAAAGTGCCCCAGTTCATCGCCGGAGAGATAAGACGCGCATTGCTGTTTTTCGCCAAAGCCACTACGTCTGCCCATTTCTCCGCAGCCTGAGTCGGAGTCATATTGGCTTGGTCAACGAGATTCGGTTCGTTGTAGCCCAACAGATAGTTCTGCTGGTTGGCATGAGCGGAGAAATACGCCGCGATATTCGTTGTAGAATAATTATTATTCCAACACATCGGGACATATTGAATCCCATATTGCTGGTACTTAGCCTCCTGAGAAGAAGCATAAGTATTGGCCCAGTTATAGCTCCAGGAAACTGCCGGACCGAGGAGATCAAAATCGGCATCCATCTGCCAACTGAAACTTACGCCGCGCTTGGCACTCTTACCTTGGATATAGGCATACTCATTGGAGTCCACAATCTGCTCATCATCGGGATTATTAGGGTCACATGCCGTAAGGGACAATCCTAATAAAATACTAAATACTGAACACTGAATACTGAATACTGATAAATTTTTCATTCTTGTCATTTATTTTAAATAGAGAGCCGGTGGGAGACTCAACCCCACCGACCCAAAAGAACGGATTACTTATTTCTTATAAATGAATACGTAGCCCAGATCCAACTGCGTGTTTGCAAGGAATGGATTAGCCGAGAAAGTGAAGAGGTTCGAGCCATTGTGATTGAAATTACCGAACTCCAATCCTTGGATTTCAGAGAGTTTGTACTCTTTGTAAACCCACTCACCTGTTGCTGCCGGAGCAATATTGAATTTGCCCTTACCGGACTCTACGTTGTCCACGTTACTACCGATAATTTCGAAATCGTAAGCTGCACCTTGAACAGTGTTCTTCAAAGCAATTGCCAAATACCACTCATCATAATTCGTAATGTGGTTCTGGATGTCGCTGAGTGCTGCCAGATCCTCTGCAGCGCCTTCTCCGGATACGTTATTATCACCGGTAATACCGATACATAAACCTCCGGCGCACCAGCCCTCAACTTGTTTGATGCAAGTCCAACCTTCTGCCATATCGAACGGATCGGTACCTACAGCTGTTCCGCCTGACTCTGCCGGATGATTCCAGATGTAGAGCCAACGGGAACCTTGATTTTTACCTGCAGCCTCATCCATGTGATCATTCGGGCCAAAGTAATAAAGCACCTTGTTACCCAGATACTTCATAGCACCTTCCTGCAGGAATAATACATAGTATGCCGAGCCTTGCAGTTGAGCGAAGTCTGCATAAGTATCACCTGCGGGAGGAGGAGTTACACCACCGGCTGTAACCGTTACTTTGCAGGTTGCCTTCTGGCCGTCTTCGCTCGTAGCGGTAACGGTTGCTTCACCTTGGGTGATACCCTGTACAAGACCCGTAGAGCTAACACCGGCAATAGCGTCATTCGACGATGCCCATGTTACTTCCATGTTGGCGGTCAACTGGAAGGTAGCTGCAACAGCTACGGAGATCTCAGATTCATTGAGAGTCAGCTTGGTTGGTTGCGGCTCATCTTTTTTGTTGCAGGCTACCATTGCCAGTGCAGCCATTGCAATAATAAAAAGTTTTTTCATGTTGTAAATGAATTTAGTTAATAAAAAGTTGATTTAAGACAAACACTTGCTTGTTTGTTTGTTTTTAATATCCCGGATTTTGATCCAATAAACTATTTAATTGACGTTGTTTGTTAGGAATCGGGAGCAACTCATGCACACCCTTGATAAACGGCTGCATCTCAGCTTTTGCCTCCGGATCCTCCTGCGCCATATAAGCAGTCATTACCTCATATGCCACGCCCCAGCGGCAGAGGTCGAACCAGCGGTGACCCTCCATCGCCAATTCCATGCGGCGCTCATGGCGGAGAGCTTCCTGCAGTGTAGGGGAGGTAAGCTCTTCTCCATTCACCTTGAACGAATAGCCCGGATAAGAGGGAAGCCCTACGCGTGCGCGCACCTTATTAAGATACGTGGTTGCTGTTCCTGCGTCGCCGGTCTCCATACATGCCTCTGCGTACAGCAGATAAAGGTCTGCCAAACGGAATTGTTTGTTATTCAGCACACCACGGGTATTGTGTGTGTTCTTGTAGGTGTAGCCGGTTCCCTCGGCGTTATACAAGCCGGATTTGCGGTTCAGGTACGAGGTCCCCAGATAGGTGTCTTGGTCGCCCAGATGGTCTGCATCCAGCAGAATGATGGTGGCATCCCTGCGCGGATCGGTCGGCTCGTATTCGTCATACAGGTTATGGGTAGGCTTGTTGAAACCCCAACCCTCGTCACCCATATTGGTGGAGCGCGAACGTGTCAGAACCTGCGTAAACGTACCTCTCGTTGCACCATTGCCCGGGTTGTAGTCGGAGGTGGCTTCATTGGCGTATTGAATCTCGAAGATAGACTCCTCGTTGTTCTCTCCTGCCAGTGTGAAATTATCTGCAAATACGGGTGTCAGGTTGTATTGTGCGGCTTGGTCGGTGAGGAACTTGTCTCCCCATTCTTTTGCCTTGGCATAGTCATGCATGTACATATACACCTTTACCAGCATAGCCTGTGCGGCTCCTTTGGTGGCGCGACCCATGTCGGCTCCGCCGGTCTCGCTTTTGTTCCACAAACGGGACTCTGCATTCTCCAAGTCTGAGATAATCTGTGCATAGATGGTCTCTGCGCCGGAGCGGGCACGGTTCCAGTGCTCGTCGCTGTTCTCTATCGCCAGCGTCAGAGGAACACCACCGTACGTGCGGACCAGACGGAAATAATAGTACGCTCTCAGGAAATAGCACTCGCCTAACAGCCGCTGCTTGAGAGACTCATTCATGTCGGAGTCACAGGCAACGGTGGGAATATAGGTCAGCGACGAGTTGCAGCGCGCGATACCTTCGTATTGGGCTTTGAAGAACTCTTCGGCTATCTCGTTGTCCGCGTTGGATTTGAAATTCTCCAGCTCGTAAGCAGCCGACATATCGGAGATGTTTTGGCCTCCTTTCAAGGCGTCATCAGACATAACGTCGCCGATGAACCACTCGCTGTAATAGGTGTTGTTGAACTCCCAAGCCAGTGGCACGTAGTTGGCGTTGACATTATAGATACACGCCTGACCGGACACGAAATAATCGGACAACTGGGTTACACCCGGCGTGGGTTCCGATACCCAGTCACAGGAAGAGAAACCAAGCAGGCAAAGTGCCAAAAGTATATACGTTGTTTTTTTCATTTTCTTGTCCTCCTAATTAAAAATCACAGTTGATACCGAACATGAAGGTACGGCTCTGCGGATAGTTTCCGTAGTCCACGCCTCCGCCTACTTCAGGGTCATAGCCTGTATAGCCGGTCAGCGTCAGCAGGTTGCTTGCCGTGAAATAGACACGGATACGGTCGATATATGCTTTCTGGCTGTATTTCTTGGGCAGGGTATAGCCTAAAGTCAGGTCTTTCAGACGCAGGTAAGCACCGCTCTCGATGAAACGGGATGAGTTGGCTGCATTCAGCGAGTTGCCGTGAGGATTAGGAATAGAGCCGGCATATTGGTTCATATAGCTTTGCCAGTCGATGCCGGCATCGGTCATTGCCTCGCGTTTGTCGGAGTTATAATAGATATGTACATCCTTCATCGCGGTGCTCAATGTTGCTGTCTGACCGGTACCTTCCAGACGCTCGCGGAGAGCGTTGTAAATCTGGTTGCCGTAAACTCCTTGGAAATTGATGCTGAAATCAATGCCTTTCCAGCCCAAGTTGAAGGTCAGCGCACCGGTCAGCCACGGGAACGGATTACCGATGACCATGCAGTCATTCTCGTCTATCTTGCCGTCCTCGTTGACATCCTCGTATTTGGAGTCACCCTCGTTGACCACGTTGGTGGAGTTAGGCAGATGGGCAGCGGCTTCTTCGTCGGATGCGTAGATGCCTAAATATTTGTATCCCCAGAAGGAGCGTACCGGCAGGCCCTCGTCGGTCTTCGTCCGGTCGCCGTAATCGGCGCTACCGCCGTTCATGTGGGTCACTTTGTTCTTGGCAAAAGAGATGTTTCCGTTGATGCCGTACTCGAAATCTCCGACTCTGTTCATGTGTCCCAAGGTCAACTCGATACCCATATTGCGGACGGTACCGAGGTTGGCGGACATCGCCCAGTGGTTACCCACATGCGCAGGAGCGTTTACAGACAGGATGGCGTCTTTGGTGTCGCGGATATATCCCTCCAGCGTACCGCTTAACTTGCCGTTCCAGAAGCCGAAGTCCAGACCGAGGTTCCATTGCTCGTTGGTCTCCCATCGTCCGTTCTCGTTGACGAGTGTCAGCACGGCGGCACCCGGCACCAGATTGTCTCCCAGAATATAGCCGACGAAATAGGGTCCCGGAGTCTCAATGGACTGCACAAAGGCGGACTCGCTGACTTGGTCGTTGCCGACTTGTCCCCAGCCGAAACGCAGTTTCAGGTTGTCAATATAGGTGGCATCCTCCAAGAAGGACTCTTGGTTGATTCGCCATGCCAATGCCATGGACGGGAAATAGCCCCATACACCTTTCTCGCTCTTCTTGAACCGCGAAGATGCATCTGCGCGGAAGTTGAATGTAGCGATATAGCGGTTGTCGTAGCTATAGTGCAGACGCGTGAAGAAAGACAGACGTCTTGTGCGTGCGACAGCATCGCCTTCTGTACGTGTGGAGTCGTTCTTCGTGTTGAAGATATACCAGTTCTTGGGGTCTATATTCACGATATCCTGACCTCCGGCGCTGACGCTGTAGTAGTCGTATTGCTGCATCGTCTCACCTGCCATGACAGAGAAACTATGCTTCTCTATGTCACGCGCATAGGTGATGACATTGTCGTTCGTCAGGGTCATGTACCGTGCCATCCCGGCACCTACCGAGTTGTGCTCACGGTAGTCGGCATTAGAATAACGGTAGGCATAATTGAATGTGCGGTCCATGTTATTGCTCAAATCCATGCTCAGCGACGGACGGATGGTCAGACCCTTTATGGGAGTTATCTCGATGAAGATGTCACCTACCCAGCGTTGCACCCGATTATTTGGCTCGGTGTTATAAATCATGGACATGGGGTTGACCACATTGGTGAAGTTGGAAGCAGCGGATGGCTGGCCGCCGATTTTCTCTCCCAGACCGTTCACCGCGTTCTCCGGATAATAGACCGGGTCCCACGGTGCCATAGCCAAAGCAGCGGAGAGAACAGATGCCTGCGGAGAAGCATTGTTGTTCATCGCATTGCGGGAACGGCTCGTTGCGAAAGTCAGGTTCTCACCGATACGCAACCATTTGCGCACATTAAATTTGGTGTTCACGCGGAGGGTCAAACGGTCATAGTTACTGCCGAGCAAGGTTCCATTCTGGTTGAAATAACTGGCGCTGAACAGGTAGGAACCCCATTCTCCGCCACCATCCACGGAGAGGCTGTAGTTATGCACCAGCGCGTTCTTGCGGAAGACCTCGTCCTGCCAGTCTGTGCCGCCTCCTGCTGCGTAAGATGCATAGTCGAAATTGACAGGATAATAGGGGTTGGTGCCGCTGGCGTTGTTGGTTTTGGTCCACCATGTGGCAAAACCCTTCTTCCAGTTTCCGATGGCTTTGGCTCCGCCTGCCATCAGTACTTCCGTCTCTGCCTGATCCATGGCATTCATCACATCCAGTTTGCGCCATCTGTTCTGCAACCCCCAGTAAGCATTGAAACTGATAGCCGCTTTGCGGTCCTTGTGACCGGATTTGGTGGTGATAAGAATAACACCGTTAGCCGCCTGACTACCATAAATGGCGGTTGAGGAAGCATCCTTCATGATTTCCATGGACTCGATATCCGAGGGGGTCAGGAAGTTGATGTCCTTCAGCACCACACCATCCACTACGTAAATAGGCGTTGATTCGGATTTCACGGAGCCGATACCGCGGATGCGTATCTCGGCTGCTGCGCCCGGTTGACCGGAGTTGGCATTCACCGTCACACCGGCTGCTTTTCCTTGCAGAGCCTGATCAACGGTGGCAAGAGGGGTCTTTTGCAGGTCTTCCGCTTTCACAGAAGATACGGCTCCCGTCAAATCGCTCTTCTTCATGGTGCCGTAACCGATGGCTACCACTTCTTGCAGCTGCACATTGTCGGGCTGCAAGGTAATTTTAAGCGGTTGCGTCCCGCTTACCTTTATCTCCTGCGTTTTATAGCCTATATAGGAGATTTGCAGCACACTACCCACCTGCGCCTCGACGGAGAAATTGCCGTCGAAATCCGAGATGGTACCTACCGTCGTGCCTTTAACCATCACGCTGGCACCGATAACCGGATCAGGCTCGTCTGCCGCCATCACAACGCCCGTCACCGTAATGCTCTGGGCATACAGACCCGAGGCGCACAACAGCACGACGGCTAACAATAAGATTCTTTGTTTCATAATGGAGTTTCTGTTCGTTATATAGTAAAGGCTATAGACGAACCTCCGCCCATCAGTCCCTATGAAGGCAACCGATGAGCGGAGTGAACGAAGATTATCAATAGATTTCGATGGGATTGAACGGAGGTTCGTATGAAAGGTCCTTTACACCCAGCAGTGAGCCGCCGTTACTGACATCTGCCATAAGCATATAGGAAGCTTGGCAATCTGTTACTTGTGTAACCGGTCTGAAATATGTTTTCATCGCTGTAATTGTTTTTAAGGTTACTCGTTGCTTTCTACCATTTGTCCCTGTGCATTGTAAGTCTTTCCTTCGCGAAGGATATACAATACGCCGTTACGCAGGACCTTGCTGCTTCTTGTTTCGCCGTTCAGCACCTGTTCGGCATCGGTAGGAGTCTCAATCTCTTCCTCATTGAAGACAACGCGTGCACGCGGAGCCAGACCCGGAGCGGCGGGCGGGAAGTTGAGCACGAAGTAGCCGCGCAGGGCGTTCATAGTCTGCTCAGCAGGCAGGTCAGCCGTGCGATAGAGATAGCGGTCGCTACCCAGCACATAGCCGTTGGTGATATTCAGCAGACTCTCTCCGGCGCGCGGAGCATAGATTCCATAGTATGCGGCATAGTTGTCTGCGGGCACAATGGGACGGAGTACATTGCTGATAGTTACATCGGTGAAGATAGGATTCTTCACGTCAGCAGCCGGAGCATATAGATACGGTACACCCGCTTCGATGGACAAAGCATTCACAAAGTTGAGGCGGAGGTCGCCGTTGTCCTTGACGTAGGTGTTATTCAGTTGGGTCAGTGTACCGGGCAGTTTCTCCGCCATCGTCGTTTCATCCACATCGAACGGCAATACAAGAGTGTAGAGGTTGTCGGCTGTGAACGAACGGTTGACACTAACTGCTGCCATCAACTCATTGTTATGTGCAGCAAGAGCGGAAGTGTTGTCTTGCGCCTCATAAACTGCCATTACATTCGGCTCTTGATTCTCCGAACCTATCATATAGGTGAAGTAGAAGTTTTGACCATATCCGGCACCTCTTACGTCCCACATGCAGTTGAGCAATACGTTATCCTCGTAGGTGTCTTCTGTGGTATAAGTAGCTGTATGACCTGCGCCGTAACCGGTTAGTGCGTGGGCTTCACCTGCAATGTTAATGAACGCTACAAAGCCAAGCAGGTCTTTGTCGGTGGTCAGAGAGAACGTGAGGTGTTGATCGACGTCACGGGTAACGGAGTAGGTCAGCAGGATATTGCTCTCGGTAGGAGGAGTAGCCACATCATAGCCGTGCCATGTAGCCTCGGTGAGTGCATCCACTACGGTGATAGCACAGGTGGCATATACAGAGTTGTCCGATGTCAGTTTGGCAGTAATAGTGGCTGTGCCTGCTGTTACGGCTGTTACGACACCTCCTGCTACGGTGGCAACAGAAGCATCAGAGGTTTCCCACGTCAGGGCCTGGTCAGTGGCGTAAGCGGGTGTGAAGGTCGGAGTAAGAGTCAGAGTCTTTCCTACCAGCAGGTTAGCCGATGTTTGGCTCAAGGAGATAGACGTTACCAATACGGCATCATCACAAGCAACTGCATATTCGGGACGGACATTCTGCGTTTGATTGTAGGTTACTTCGCCCGTACCGGCAAATACTACGTACAACGGAGTACCGAAATACGGTTCGCCTTCCGAATCCATTGTTACGGACAACGTATGGTTGCCGTCCGAAAGAACGCCTTCGTCGCGGACATCTTTGACAAGTATGTTTTCAGGACGATAGAATACCGTACCACCAAAGTCACTCATTTCATCTGCCGAGCGAACGGTCAGCGTGTATTCATTTACATTCGAGCGTTTCATAGTAACATAAACGGTATGACCACCGGCTGTCATTTCCGTATTGCAGTAAGTAGTACCCAATGCGCGGAAGTTGGCAGTGAGGTTCATTGTTGCGTCAACAGTAGCATTGAAAGTGGCATTGGTGTTGCCATTCGACCAGTCAACGAAGATATACCCGTCGTTAGCCGTAGCAGTGAAAGTAACTTCCGTTCCGTCAGCCACCGTTCCTCCTTCAGGAGCCAGACCTGTTTCGGTAACCACTACGGATGCTGTTCCGAACGAAGCGTTATTGGCAGCAGCCGATACAGCATGCAATCCTGTAGCCGTCTTCCAGAAATAGACGTTGTCCAAAGCCATCTTGCCGCTAATGAAGCCGATACCGTTGAATTTCATCCAGCGCACATTATCACTACTGTATGCAGGATTCTCCGAGTTGAATCCGAAATCGGACATAGCGATATCATAGCTCTGCCATCCATTTCCGCTGTGGGACAGACGCAAGGATGTCAAAGCGGCATCGTTGACGTTGATGTTGATAACATTCGTTCCTGCTTGCTGCGACCATATATCAATGTGCAGATACTCCATTGCTGATGCGTCCACACCCATACCTAAACCGCGATATTCCGATTGGGCTATGATGGCATTGGCACCGTCATCATACATACCCCATGTAACCTCATTGGCACCTGCCACATTATATACGAGGCTATGGTCGCCGCCGATGTTTTGCTCCATCATCAGTGTAACGCCTGCGAAACCGTCCTTGTCAAATTCGTGCTCAAGAATAGAGGCAAAGGCGTCACTATAAATAGGTACTATCTCTTTGCCGGTTGCGTTAGGAACAGGAGCGGCAACCAAAGGAATGGAAGTGTCCTGTGTGGTCGTAGCAGCTACATTGACGCTGTTTGCCGACTCATTGCCGGCAGCATCCAAAGCGGTGATAGTGAACGTATAACTTGTCTCGGCGGTCAGACCCGTAACGGTGATAACGCCGGCCTCGGCTGTCTGTGACTGATTCACACCGTGGGTAGCATCCACTACATGGAATTGGGTAACTGCGCCGTCTTCCTCGTCGGTTCCGGCAACGGCGATGTTCACTCTGTCATACGAAGGCGTTCCGCTCAGGCTTGCCGTCCCCATAACTGGTGGATTAACATCCGATATGCTGGCACGGTCACCATACACCTCAAACTCATACATAGAGAAGCCGTATGCCATATCGAAAGTAGCATCGCGGGCAAAAATCTTTACGTAACGTCCTACTTTGTTCGTGAAATTGTATTCGTTGTAATTTGCATCTGTATTACCTGTGTTGGGTTGTGTGGTATATGTACCGATAACCGTCCACGAAACAGCGTTGTTAGAAACGAGCAAATCATAATCTGTCGGAGCAGCAGCCTCAAACAGAATCTTCACTTTGTCAATGCGGTAGGTACCGCCCAAGTCCACGTACCACCAGTCGCCTGCACTCTCGCCTACAGCGGCATAGTGGGATGCACCATTAGACCCCCAACGCGTTCCCTTATCGCCATCATTGGCAGCAGCTATTCCGGCTTCTGCCACATGACCGGCATAGGCTGCTTTGCCCTTGGCAAGATTCCAACCTGTCAAATCAGCCGGTTCACCATCGGCATAATACACATCAAAGGTATAGGTAACTCCTTGACAGACTTGAGTAAATGTATTCACTTGTCCCGTAAAAGCAGAAAGGAAATACCAACGTCCTGCACCTTCTGTAGTATAAGCAGATGCGTCCAGTGAGCAGTCTCCCAAATCAGCACTCGGAAAACCTACATATATACCTTTTTCACCTCGAGTTTGTACATTGATAATGTTGGGACCAGCAGGATCTACTACGGCCTTGTATTTACTATTGCTGCCTTCCAGCCAGCTTACAGCATCCCAGTTTATCGGACCAGTAACGGTAACGGTGAGCGTTTTGCTGCTTGCTGCGTAAGTAGCGGTTTCTGCCGTACTGATAGTAATGGTTGCCGTGCCGCGACCTACTGCTGTTACCAAACCTGTATTATCCACAGATGCCACACCGGCATTGCTGCTTTCGTAAGAGACAGCACCGTCGCCCGCTTGAGTTGCAACGATTTGGAACGTTTCACTATTGGTAGCATCCAATGTCTCTGGGGCAGAATTGATACTTAACTCCGGATTGGTCAAGCCCGAACCGCCACCGGTACTACACAATTCGGCAGCAGTTACCGTTAATCCGTCAATAGCCCATTCTCCACCCCAGCCGGCATAAGCCCAATGGATGTTATTAAAAGTATAGGAATCCTGATCGGCACTGAACTCCACAATCACACTTATTTCTTCTGCATTGGCTGCGTCGTGTGAGCCATAGGTAGCATTGTTATTTGTAGCACCCGTAGCATTTACCCACATATAGTTCAGACCCGTTTGAGGGTTACCGTTTTCGGTATTGTTTTTGATTTTCACAACGACATTGTTTCCTTCACCTTTTTCGATAGTTAAAAGAATCCGACCGCTGGGATCACCAAAATCGGCATTACCAAGATGTCCGGTTGGGAATTCGCAGTACTGAACAGCCCAGCTCATCATACTTGCGCAGAGGAGCGCAAAGAGTAAAGTTAGTTTGTTTTTCATAGTGTTTATTGTTTTGGGTTAATAATTAATTATTGTTCCGAGCATATTGTAGCGTACGCCATTGCGAATAAAATAGGGCACGCCGTTCTCTATCACCTTGCGCACGCGCTGCTCCTCGCTGCGGCGGATATCCTCCACCGCAGTAGGACCGGGAGTCGTCTCGCCCGCGCCTACCGTATAGTCCACATCTATCCGTACGGCAGCACCCGTATAGGCTATGTAGAAGAAAATAGCCGGTGTTTCGCCGTCTTCGTATGTATCTTCGGTCGTATAAGTGGCAGAATTGCCGTCAAGATCCATCTGGAGGAACAGTTTGTCTCCTACACTTACCTGCGGAGCGACCCCTTCCAAGGGATTATCCCAACTGATGGCGAAAGTGAGCGTTTGGTCTGCGTTGCGAGTAATGCTCCACTCAAACGCAGCCACCTCTTCGGTAGTCGTACCGGTGAAAGTGGCAGGGGTGATGTCCGACTTGTCCTTGAAAGTGGCAGTAACAGTAACTTGGCTCGCAGGCATAACGAATGTCCCTGCCTTAGTAACTGCTATGGCATTGTTTGACGCATCTTTCACGCTCCATTTGTCCAATTGTTTACCCTCGTCAGGCGTTGCTGTCAGGGTAACCACCGTGCCGTACGTTGCCGTAGCAGCGTCTGCTGCGATAGAACCACCCTCTGCCGGCTGGATGACGGTAATGGCATATTCGGTTGCATCCACCACACAAGCAGACCAATCGGCATCCATAGGAATGGAGAACAAGTCCTCTCCATGGCCTTCCAAGACAATGAAAAGAGCATCTGCATAGATGCGTGGCGTAACACTTGATGTGAACTGCATACTGAGCGTGTTGCCGTTCTGAACAAGATATTCGGACATGTGGTAGCCGCCAACACCGTCTTTTTCGCAGTAGAGGTTCGACCCTGCCGCGTTGAACGAAACGATATTGTCGCTTGTCGTAATGGAGAACTCATAGATGTTCCCGCTCACAAGGCTCATTGTTACAGTAGCAGTATGACCGTCACGGGAGGTAATCGGTTCGTTGCAGTACTGCTTGGCAAAACCCGTCAGGGCTATGCTCAACGAAAAGAAAAGAAGAAGAGTTTTTTTCATGTTGGTAAAATTTATGTGATAGTATTTTTCCGTATAAAATTTGTGGCAAAGTTAGCATCTATCTTTCACGCGTACACCCTCCTCGCGGGCGTATATATGCCAAAAGTACGTATAGTATGATAATTTATACTGATAAACAGCCTATTGTAAAATACTTTTAGCAAAAAAAGTACGGCTTTTGTACCTATTTTGCTAACTGAGGTTTACAATTTTTTGCAGAAAAATGGTGCATAACTCAAATAAATACGATACTTTTGTCGCATTTTCATAACAAATATATTGAACTATGGATTTGAAAGGAATTTACATGGCTTCGGCATCGCGTTACGCTCAGTCGGAGCAACTATATGCCCGCTGCGGACATAGCGGAGTGATGTTACCGAAAGTGAGTTTAGGCTTCTGGCATAACTTTGGCGGTGTTGACCCGTACGAGCGCAGCAGGGCGATGACCCACTATGCTTTCGACCACGGCATCACCCATTTTGATTTGGCCAACAACTATGGTCCTCCCTACGGCAGTGCTGAAGATACGTTCGGCAGGCTGATGGAAGATGATTTCCGTCCGTATCGGGACGAACTGTTCATCTCCACCAAAGCGGGATATGATATGTGGGAGGGTCCCTATGGCGACCACGGAAGCCGCAAGTATTTGATAGCAAGCCTTGACCAGTCGCTCAAACGAATGAAGTTAGACTATGTGGACTTGTTCTATTCCCACCGTTTCGACCCCGATACTCCCATAGAAGAGACGTTGCAAGCGATGGTGGACATCGTACGTGCGGGCAAAGCACTCTATTTAGGAATATCCAACTGGCCTTTGGAGCCTCTGAAACAAGCCGTAACTTATCTACGCGAACACGATGCACCGCTGCTTATCTATCAAGGACGGCTCAATATGCTACATCAGAATCCGATAGAAGAGGGTATCCTCGCTTTCTGTAAGGAACAAGGAATAGGATTTATTGCTTATTCGCCTCTTGCCCAAGGACTGCTGACCGAACGCTATTTAGAAGGTATTCCTGCGGACAGCCGCATGGCGAAAGACAAGTTCCTGCACCCATATAACCGTACCGACAAACTGCTCGGTTACTTGCACGAACTGCAAGCACAAGCTTCAGCGCACGGAAAGACCATTGCGCAAGAGGCTCTCGCATGGATTCTTGCCCAAGAGGGCGTTACGTCCGTATTAGTAGGAGCAAGCAGCGTGAAACAATTGGAAACGAATCTGCACGCCGTTCTGTAATTCAATACACCTCACTATGAAACGATTGCTACTGTTTGTTCTGTCCGCAGTCAGCTGTATAGCACTCTATGCACGACTCTCAACCAACGACTCGCTGCTGAGCGTGTATGACAAGGAGATTGCCCGTGCAAAGGTCTATACAGCCCAACGTCAGGCGCGCATTGACTCGCTGAAAGCGCTACAACCTCTTACCGACATACTGCGGCTCCGTATTGCGCGCGAGTACCAACATTTCCAGTCCGACTCCTCGCGTGCCTATTATCTAACACTGAGTGAAGCGGAAGAACCTGTACGTTCGCAGGCTTTTATCGGTTTGCTGCAGTTACTGACCTACTCGGGGCACTATGCAATTGCGTTCGAACTGTTGGATAACCCCGAACGTCCGTCTATCAGCAGCGTGGACGGGTATAAAGCCATCTGGCTCCTGTATCAGGAGGCGGCGAACACAACTCTGACACCGCAATTCGGACAAAAGAAATGGGAACATACAGCCATCCAGTACTATGACTCCCTCGAGATGGCATTGGAGAAGGATGCTTCACACTCCGTGGAGAGCCGTCTCTGGTTAGAGCAATATCGGGCGCAAGACCGCGCGGATTGGGAAACAGCTATTCAATATAACCATCTCCTCCTCAACCGCACTACACCCGATGAGAATCTCTGGGCTATTTTAGCATACGGTCAAGCCATGCTCTATGAGAAGGCAGGCAATCAGGAAAAGCGTACGGAATGGCTGATACGGTCGGCTATCACAGACGTGCGGTGCGGTATAACCGACAACGGCTCTTCATGGCTGATAGCCAAGTACTGCTACGAGAACGGGGATATCAAGCACGCTTACAGGATTAGCAATTATACACTGACCAATGCGTCGTTCTTCAATGCGCCCACACGCTACGTCCAGACCTATGCATTGGGACACACCATCGGCGAAAAATACGAGCATAACCTCCTGCAGAGCAACAGCAATCTTGTCATTGCACTCACTGCGTTAGCCATCATGCTGTTTGTTCTCATCCTGTTAGTCGTCTATTCACTTCATCAGAACCGCAGGCTGTCCGTTCTCAACCGTCAGTTGTCGGCTATCAACGCCCAACTGACAGTCGCCAATCAGGTCAAGGAGCAGTATCTCTGCCGCTATTTAGAAGTATATAGCGACTACATCCGCCGGCTGACAACGATGGCGCGCAAGGCGGGAGAGAAAGACACGACGGCGTTTATGAACCGCGAAATGGAGAACTTCTACCGCTCGTTCGACGATACGTTCCTCTCACTCTACGGCACATTCGTGGAAGATTTCAATGCGCTGCTCAAGCCCGAAGCCCGACTCACACCCAAGCCCGGAGAACGGATGACGGTGGAAATGAGGATTTTCGCTCTCATTCTGCTCGGCATCGACAGCAGCGCAAAAATAGCGGAACTGCTTTGCTACAGCCCCAACACCATCAGCAACTACCGCGTCAAGATTAAGAACAATGCCCTTGGAAACCGTAATGAGTTTGAGGGTCAAATACACGCTTTGGCTGCAAGAAACAGCCCGTAAATCCATCAATAGGAAGACGAGAGGAAAAATCAATCTCTTCACTACGACATAGGCGGTGAGTGATGCGTTATGTGCCGTTTTGCAGTTTGCAAGGGTAGCGCAAGGGTAGCGCAAGGGTAGCGGAATCACCGCCGGAGGATAACATAAACGAGGATGTACAATTTTAGGTACATCCTCGTTTGTTTGGTCAGTGATTCGGTATAACTATTGCCTTTTTCGGGCGAATCACTTGGCGGAAAGAGAGGGATTCGAACCCCCGAACCCTTGCGGGTCAACGGTTTTCAAGACCGCCGCGATCGACCACTCCGCCATCTTTCCAAAAAGAAGGATTGCCCGTAAGCAATCACTTCTTTGGTCATAGTAACAAAGAGATTACTTTACAACCTCCTGAACTGCTTCAACTGCCTCCTGAACTTCTTCAACGGCGTTGACAACAGCGTTCTCGTCTTCAACGACTACCTCTTCCTCAACGGGAACGGCAACTTCTTCTACCTGAACGGCTTCCTGGTTTTCAGCCTCTGTGTTCTCGGCTTTCTTACCGCAGCTCATAACGCACATTGCTACAGCTGCAACGAATAACAATTTCTTCATAAATTTGTTAGTTTTTTTGGTTGGTTAATTATATTGTTTTTCAAGTATGTGCTCAAAAAACCGCGCAAAAGTACGCCTTTTTTTATAGTGTACAAAAAAAAATGTATTTTTGCCCGAATTTTTGATTCTGAAACACATTTATCCCTAAACACTACCGCTTAAATGAATGCCAAACTAAACAATAAGACCGGTGACAAAGGTATGAGCATCTGGAAGTTCATCCTCGTCAACCTCGCCATCATGCTGATTATTACCGTTCTCCTGCTCATCGCGCTCAAGCTCTGGCTCAACAAATACACCGAACACGGTGTCGAAGTCGAAGTGCCGCAGATAACCGGTTTGACCGTTGAAGAGGCGGAAATCCTGCTGCAGGGCGAGACGCTCCGGATCGAAGTCATCGACTCCACTTATTCGTCGAAAGTGCCCCTCGGCACCATCGTCGAGCAGTCGCCTGCACCCGTCAGCCACGTCAAACGTGGGCGAACCGTCTATGTCGTGATGAACGCGCGGCAGAAACGGCAGGTCGCTCTTCCGCAACTCGCCGATGTCCCCTACAGGCAGGCGGAAAGCACCCTCAGGCAGGTCGGACTGACCCCTGCAGGACTGGTCTATCAGCCATCCGCCTACCGCGACCTCGTCCTCGACATCCTCAGCGAAGACAGTGTGTCCATACCCGCAGGAACGCTCCTCACCGAATACACACCCGTCATATTGGTTGTCGGGCAGGGATTAGGCACGGCGCAGGTCATCACGCCCGACCTGAAGGGACTTAACCTGCAGGACTGCCGCTCGCTACTCCTTGCCGCGCACCTCACGCTCGGCACGACCGAATACGACGTCGAGCCGACCGACGAGAACCGTAGCCTCTACCTCGTCTATGACCAGAGACCAGCCGCTGGAAGCCGCTTGCTGGAAGGCGAAACGGTCAGCATCCTCCTCTCCACCGACAAGGAGAAAGCCGCAACCGTCAAACCCGCCGATGACGACGAAGAGGACTTCTTCTAAACACTGACTATGGACGAAACGTGGGAAAGATTCCATATTGAAGTGGACAAGGGGCAGACCCCCGTGCGCATTGACAAGTACCTGAGCGAACACATGGCAGGCACTTCGCGCAACCGTATCCAGACCGCTGCCGACTGCGGTCACATCACCGTCAACGACCTGCCTGTCCGCTCCAACTACAAGGTCAAGCCGCTGGATGTCATACGCGTCCTGCTCGACCACGAACCCATTGACACCACGATAACCCCCGAGAACATCCCTCTCGACATCGTGTATGAGGACGACGACGTGCTGGTCATCAACAAGCAGGCAGGACTGGTCGTCCATCCGGGACATGGCAACTACGAGCACACCCTCTTGCACGCGCTCGCCTACTATTTCCAGCAGAAAGGCAGCCCGTTGGACATCAACAACCCCGACATAGGCCTCGTCCACCGCATCGACAAGGACACCTCCGGTCTGCTCCTGATTGCCAAGACACCCGACGCCAAGACCCGTCTCGGACAGCAGTTCTTCGACCACACCTCCGAGCGGACTTACCAGGCGCTCGTATGGGGCACGTTCCGCGAGCAGCAGGGCACCGTCACTGGCGCACTCGCACGCGACAACAGCGACAGAACCAAATACCGCATCTGGTCCCTCGAGGACAACCCCGAAGCCAAACCCGCAATCACTCATTGGCAGGTCGTCGAGACGTTCCCCTATGTCACGCTCATCGAGTGTCGGCTCGAGACGGGACGCACACACCAGATACGTGTCCACATGCAGAGCCTCGGACACCCCCTCTTCAACGACGAGAAATACGGCGGCACGGAGATTCTCAAAGGGCTGCCTACGCAGAAATACAGGCAGTTCATCCACAACTGCTTCGACCTCTGCCCGAGGCAGGCATTGCACGCCAAGACGCTTGGCTTCACACACCCCCGGACGGGCGAACGCCTGTCGTTTGACAGCTGTTTGCCCGAAGACATGTCCAACCTACTCAACAAATGGCGCAACTATGGAAACACAACTCAGACAGATTCTCTGGGCTGACGACGAGATACAGCTCCTGCAGCCCTATATCCTTTTCCTCCGCGAAAAAGGCTACGAAGTGACACCCGCTTGCAGCGGACAGGATGCCATCGACCTCTTTCAGGAAAACACCTACGACATCGTCTTCCTCGACGAGCAGATGCCCGGCATGAGCGGCATTGAGACCCTGCAGGAGATGAAGCGGATGCACCCCGAGACGCCCGTAGTCATGATTACCAAGAGCGAGGAGGAGAACATCATGGAACAGGCTATCGGACAGCAGATTGCCGACTATCTCATCAAGCCCGTCAACCCCAACCAGATTCTCCTCTGTCTCAAGAAGCACATCCAGAGCCGCCAACTGGTGGCCGAGCAGACCAACCGTTCCTATCAGGAGGAGTTCGCCGACATAGCCTATATGATTGACACGGCGCGAACCTTCGACGAGTTCGTCAGCATCCACAAAGCGCTCAACCGATGGGACATACAGTTGCATGATGTACAGTCCTCCATGCGCGACCTGCTCCTCCAGCAGCGCGAACAGGCGAACAACGCATGGGCGAAATGGGTCATACGCAACTACGAGTCATGGTTCAGCGGCAGCGACCAGCGGCCATTGCTCTCCCCCGACATCTTCAAGCGCAAGGTCTTCCCCCTGCTGGATAGCGGCGAGCGAGTCTTTGTCATCGTCATCGACAATTTCCGCTACGACCAGTGGAAGACCATTCAGCCGCTGCTCAACGAGTATTACAACCTCGACGAGGAGCAGGTCTGCTGCTCCATACTCCCCACGGCAACGCAGTACGCACGCAACGCCATCTTCTCAGGTCTGATGCCCGAGCAGATACGCCAGATGCACCCCGACCTATGGGTCGCTGAGGAGGACGAAGAGGGGAAGAACCTCAACGAGAAAGAACTCATTCAGGACCAGCTGAACCGATTCCGCAAGCGCTATGGCTTCACCTATTACAAGATTAACGAAAGCGACTTCTGCGAAAAGATAACCAAGCAGATAGGCGGATTGCAGACACCTCTCAATGTCGCTGTCATCAACTTCATTGACATGCTCTCGCACGCACGTACCGACTCCAAGATGATGCGCGAACTCTGCAACAACGAAAGCGCCTACCGGTCGCTCACGCTCTCGTGGTTCAAGCATTCGCCTACACGCGCTTTCCTCGCAAGGATTGCACGACTCGGCTATAAGGTTCTGCTCACCACCGACCACGGCACTGTGCGCGTCACCAATCCCATACCCATCATCGGCGACCGCAACACCAACACCAACCTCCGATACAAGGAAGGCAAGGCGCTCGCATGCCAGTCCAAGAACGTCTATGAAGTCAAGCAACCCCTCAAAATCGGGCTCCCGTGTCCCAACGTCAGCACCTCGTATGTCTTCTGCACGGGCAACGACTTCTTCGGCTATCCCAACAACTTCAACTACTACGCGCAAATCTACCGCAACACCTTCCAGCACGGAGGCATATCGATGGAAGAGATGCTCATTCCCCTCATCACTCTTTCGCCCAAATAACTGTGCGCCGCTTCTTTAGAATACTGTTTATCCTGTTGCTTGTCCTGCTCATCGGGGTGGGACTGCTCCTGGTGTCGCACGGCTTCCTTTACCCGTCTGGCAGCCATACCGCAGCCGACTCACTGACTATCCTCACCTTCAACACCCATAGCATGGGGCAGGCGCGCAAGACGCCTGATAACAACGTCATACGTTTCCTCCGTCAGACCGATGCCGACATCCTCTGCCTGCAGGAGGTCGATGTCTATAAGAGCGACCGCCACCTGACCCTCAGCGAACTGAAGAGCGCCCTTGACCGGTACCCATACACCTATTTCGACTTCAAGGTCTATAACAGCCGCCATCAGTTCGGCAACGCCGTCTTCTCCAAGTACCCGCTTATCAACAAGCACACGATTCGCTATCCCTCGCGGGCGAACATCAGCAGCTGTTGCGATGTCCTCTTTGGACGGGACACGATTCGCCTCTTCACCAACCATCTCGAGTCCTATCGTTTCACCGAGAGCGAACTGGACTCGGTGGTGGCGCATCCCTTTCAGGCAGACACGGTTATACGTCGCAAGGCTATGTCTGCCAGCCGCAGCCGCTTCCGTCAGGCGCGTATCGTAGCCGACTCGGTGGATGCATCCCCCTACCCTGTCATACTCGTTGGCGACCTCAATTCAACGCCCGTCTCGCCCGCATACCTTCTGTTGCGGTGCCGGTTGAGGGACGCTTTCCTGCGGTGTTCGTCACTGCGGCTGGGCAGCACGTTCAGGAAAGGACGGTTCGGCATACGCATTGACTATATCCTCCATTCGGAGCAGCTGCATCCTACCGACTGCCGCACTGTCTCTACCACGGCATCCGACCATCTCCCTCTCCGCGCCGCCTTCATCCTCGACAAAAGCCACCCCTCCCTCTCCGACTAATCCCCCTCCCCAACACGCAGTGACCTACAGCCGAAGGCTGCCCAACACTCCGTCACTAACACGAAGTCACCAACACGCAGTTACCAACAACGTAGCTGCCCAACACGCAGTCACCAACACGCAGTTACCACATGAAAGTCCGGTGGACTTTTATGGTTGCGGACAATGGCGAGGAAGGCTAACGTCCCCAACAGCCGTAGTCAATTATCAACTATCAATTGTCAATTATCAATTAACAGCGCAGCAAGCAACACCGTAGGATAACCGATAGATAACCGATAGATAACCGAAGGATAACCGTAGGATAACCGAAGGATAGCCGTAGGATAGTGCATGCTCTACCGTATCCTCCGCGTATGCCCGAGCATGAAGAACCTTCGCACAAAAAATGAAAAATCGCACCGCTTTATTGCATTTTTCGGAAGCATGCAGTAACTTTGCGCGCTTTATGTTTGCGTCATCTGTTGACCATAGCAAAACAACCCGCATACACTCGCGTAACACAATGAAACAAAGACTGATAGCCCTTCTTCTTGCTGTGATGACCATCGCAGGAATGCTCTCTGCCGACACCTATTCTGGTGCGTGCGGCACAGCATTGACTTATACCCTGACGACGGAGAGCGGTCTATTGACTGTCAGCGGCGAAGGCAAGATGGCTAATTACACTGCCGGTAGTGCGCCGTGGTATGCGTATCGTGCCGACATCACCGCTGTGAATATATCCTCCGGCGTCACAAGCATCGGCTACCATGCCTTCAACGGGTGCACCAACCTCGTTTCGGTCTCGATGGGCAGCGGCATTACCGCCATAGGCGAATACGCCTTCAAGAACTGCGCGGCGCTGACATCCATTGACCTTCCCGAGGGCGTCGCGGCGGTGGGCAAACAGACTTTCTTCGGCTGTAGCAGCCTGACATCGGTCGTTATCCCGAATAGCGCCCTGTATATCGGCGACCTCGCGTTCTTCAACTGTACGGCGCTGACCTCCGTCACTTTCGGAGAGAGCATCGCAGAGATTCGTTATCAGGCGTTCTATGGATGCCGCAGCCTTACTATTGCCAACCTCCCCGGCAGCGTTACTTCCATCGGTGAGCAGGCGTTCTCCGGATGCACCGCACTGACCGCCGTGACGATGAGCAATAATGTGACTGCACTTGGCGCAAAGGCGTTCTACAAGTGCAACAGCCTCGTCTCGGTTACCTTGAGCAGCCGCATCACCGAGATTGCAGATGCCACGTTCTTCAACTGCAATGCACTCAAAGAGGTGGCTATTCCTCCGGCTGTCACGGCCATAGGCGAGAGCGCCTTCCAGAATTGCAGCACACTGGCTTCGGTCACTGTTCCCAAAGGCGTTACCGGCGTAGGCAAGTATGCTTTCTATGGTTGCACCGCTATGACCGCTGCCACGTTCAAAGGTGCGGTTCCCGTGTTCGGAAGCTATCCTTTTGGAGGAGGCAACAACTGCACGTTCTATGTGCCCGAAGGCACCAAAGAGGCATACATAGAAGCCTTGAGTGTCAATGCGAGCCGGGTAGAGGTAACCATACCGTCCCCGGACATTGTGCTGAGGGAGGATGGGGACAATGCGTACTACGACAGTTTCGCGGACGCCTACCACAACCGCACTGTCACTACTGCTACCCTTAACCGGCGCTTCAAGGCGGGGATGTGGAGCACACTCTGTCTGCCGTTCAATGTGAGCACGGGGATGATGACGGCGCTGAGTATGCGCGGACGGGTCTATGAGTTCCGCTATGCTACTGGCAATGCGGACCAGTGCGAGGACTGCGGAGTGACTTTGTATTTCTCACAGGCTACGTCCATACAGGCGGGCAAATGTTATATCGTGAATGCCAATACCAAGATGGCTGCCAAAGAGTCGTTTGTCTTTAGCAATGTGACCATTGACCTGACGGCGGATAAGGTGCCTGACCTGACCGTGCCGGGGGCATACGACGGGCTGGACGGCGACAGAACGGGCGGGGACATCGAACTGGTCGGAACCTTGCGACCGGGAACCTTGACAGGTTCGTTGGCTGGGCATACGTATATGGGACTGAAAGATAACAAGATTTGGTATCCGAATTCGTCTTCAGGCAGCGCCATCCGTGCCTATCGCGGCATCTTCCGCATCACCGTTCCTATCAATGCCCAGCGCGTACGCATCGTCGCCGATGGCGATACGGTTACCGAACTGCAAGTAGTGAACGGTCAGTTGCTGGACGCTCCGAACCCTCACCCTGCCCGTAAGTTCATCAAGAACGGCAACCTCCTTATCGAACGTAACGGCATAACCTACACCGCCCAAGGCGCAGAATTATGATAGTTGCCACGCTCTCTTTTTGGTATAATGCAAATTTGCATTACCTTTGCCGCCGCACTTGAGGCAGCACGCTGCACTCGGGTGAACAATACACAACAAGACTCAAATACTTGATTCAATATGGAAGAAGACAAAAGCCTCAATTTCATCGAGCAAATCGTAGAGAACGACCTGCAGGAAGGTAAGAACGACCGACGCATACAGACACGTTTCCCGCCGGAACCCAACGGCTACCTGCATATAGGACACGTCAAAGCCATCTGCATGGACTTCGGCATCGCCGAACGATACAACGGTGTTTGCAACCTGCGCTTTGACGATACCAACCCTGTCAAGGAAGATACCGAATACGTGGACAGCATACAGCAGGACATACGCTGGCTCGGTTTCCACTGGGGCAATGTCTTTTACGCCAGCGACTATTTCGACCAGCTCTACGACCTGGCTATACGCTTTATCAAGGAGGGAAAAGCCTACGTGGATGAACAGACCGCCGAGCAGATAGCCGAGCAGAAAGGTACGCCCACCGAACCCGGCACACCCTCACCCTATCGCGACCGCCCCGTAGAGGAGAACCTGCGGCTCTTCGAAGCGATGCAGCGCGGCGAGATAGAGGACGGAAAGATGGTGCTCCGCGCTAAGATTGATATGGCGAACCCCAACATGCACTTCCGCGACCCGATCATCTACCGTATCATCACCACGCACCCGCACCACCGCACGGGACGCAAATGGAATGTCTATCCCATGTACGACTTCGCACACGGACAGAGCGACTACTTTGAGGGCGTGACGCACAGCATCTGCACACTTGAGTTTGTCGTTCACCGCCCGCTATACGACTGGTTTATTGACCAGTTCGTAGGACAGGTGCCGTCCAATGCGGCGGACTGGAAAACGGGTAGCGACTACCGCCCTCGTCAGTACGAGTTCAACCGCCTGAACATAACCTACACGGTGATGTCCAAACGCAAGATGCTCCAACTGGTCAAGGAAGGACTGGTGGCAGGATGGGACGACCCGCGTATGCCGACTGTCTGCGGACTCCGCAGGCGAGGATATACAGCCGAAGCCATACGCGAATTCATACGCAAGATAGGATACACCAAAGTGGAGGGGATGATTGACCTCGGCTTGCTCGAACATACTATCCGCGAATCGCTGAAGAACACCGCACCGCGTATCTGCGCTATCTTTGACCCTGTCCGGCTCGTTATCACCAACTACGAAGGCGACGGCGAAACCATCGTGGCGGAGAACATTGACGGCAATCCCGAACTCGGCACACGGCAGATACCCTTTGCACGCGAACTGTACATCGAACGCGGCGACTTCCTCGAGCAGGCGGACAAGAACTTCTACCGTCTCAGCCCGGGCGGACGCGAAGTACGTCTCAAGAACGCCTATATCATACAGGCTACAGGCTGCGAGCATGATGCCGACGGCAATCTGACGACCGTCTATGCCACCTACGACCCACTGTCCAAATCGGGTACGGAAGGCGGCAACCGCAAGACGAAAGCGACTATCAACTGGGTGGAGTGTCAGAGTTGTGTGGATGTGGAGGCACGCCTCTACGACCGCCTCTTCGCAGTGGAGAACCCCTCTGCCGAAGAAGGTGACTTCCGCGACCTGCTCAACCCAGACAGCCTCAAGGTCGTAACCTGCAAAGCCGAGCAGTCCTTGCGTAGCGAGATGCACCGCCCCGAAGTGGTGGACGGCATAGCGCAGGTGAACCACTACCAGCTGCTCAAGCAGGGATTCTTTGTCATTGACCCCGACACCGATGACCGTCACATTGTCCTCAATCGGACGGCATCCCTGAAGGACAACTGGCAGAAATAGCGCTTACCGGCACAGACTCGTCTTGCTGAGTATCAGCAAGATGCAGACAAAATACAACAAAGATTTGCGCACATCCGAAAAACACCGTACTTTTGCGCCCGCCTTTGGAGAAGACAGGCTGCGCAACTGCGAGCAATTAGTTACTTACTATGGATAAGCAAGACAACGCCATTCCGCTGATTGATTGCCCCGTTGATTACCTGATAGGGGATGCTACCGGCAAGATAATGAATGAGTACTGCCGCTTCCCTTGTAAGATTAAGTGCGGTGTGTTTATTCTGATGGTGGAAGGCACGGCCTCTGCTACCATCAATATCACAAAGTACACCATTCGCAAGAACGACGTTGCCATTCTCGACCCGGACAGTTTTCTGCTCATACACGAGTTCTCCGAAGACGCATTGGTCTATTACATATTGTTCTCATCGGCTTTCTTGGATAAACATGCCTCCAACGACAGGTTTATGCGCAATTCGCTCCAACTGCGTACCAACATCGTCGGCATAAGCGAGGAAAAAGCGAAGGTGCTCAAGGAATTTGCAGATATAATGACGAAAGCGTGCAACACGCGGCCGTCTATGCTCAACTCCGACAACATTGTGCATATATTCAACTTCCTGCAGTCCACCTACCTCAGTCTCATCCGACAGGACGACAGTTACTTTGCCAGACCCGTTGACCGCAAGGAAGAATTGTATCAGGAGTATGTCAAGATGGTTATGGCGCACTATAAGGAATGGCATCACGTCAATGACTACGCCAAGGCAATGCGCGTTTCCATTCCTCATTTGAGCAGCACCGTCCGGCAAGTCAGCAACAAGAGCGCACGGGACATCATTGATGATGCCATCCTCACGGATGCGAAGGCGCAGCTCAAGATGAGCAACGCGCAGGTCAAGACGATTGCTCTGTCATTGGGATTTGACAATGTGGCGTTCTTCAATAGGTACTTCCGTACGCACGCCAAAATGACACCGAGAGAGTACAGGAACAGTTGATAATGGATAATTGATAATTGACAGTTGGTTGATATAATCGAGAAGTGGCGCAGTTGGTAGCGCACTACGTTCGGGACGTAGGGGTCGCGTGTTCGAGTCACGTCTTCTCGACCAAAGCGGGAGTCTCACAATCACGTGAGACCCCCGCTGTTTTGTATCTTCCCCTCGGCATAATCCGCAGCACTAAAATTTGGTCTCTTGCACGAACCAAATCTTTGCCATACCTTTGCAGTCGGAATTACCCGAGTAAAAAAACACAAATTAAGAACATGGACACATCAATTATTATCGTATTGGTTTTAGTAGCCGCAGCCGCAGTTATCGCGTGGTTGATTGTTAAAATGCGTAAGCAGACACCCGAATTGGTCGCACTTCAAAAGGATTTGGAGCACGCGCAGAACGAGTTACGCACCACAAAGGAACAGGCGCAAGCGCGCATACAAGAAGAGCAACAAGCGAATGAACAACACATGAAAACGCAGCGCGAGCAACTGCAAGAGCAATATCGCCAAATGCTTGATCAGCAACGCGAAGCACAACGGGAAGCGTTAGAGGGCCAACGCAAATTGTTCGATAAGACGATTGACGAAATGAAGGAATCCATGAAGAGCACCACGGAAGAGACGCTCAAAAAACGTCAAGAGGAGTTCGCACATTCCAGCGGAGAGCATCTTGCGCAGATATTGGACCCGCTCAAGCGTGATTTGGAAAGTATGCAGAAGAGTGTAACAGAGAACAAGGAGAAACAGATTGCGCTGCAGACATCCATGGAAACGCGCATCGGGGAACTTCTCAAGCAGACCAGTTTGACTGCAGAGAGCGCAAATACACTGGCGGATGCACTGAAGAACCGTGGCAAGGTACATGGCGACTGGGGGGAACACGTATTGGAAAGCATTTTAGAGGACAGCGGTTTGCGCGAAGGTATCGAATTCAGCGTCCAAAACAATGTCAAAGACGAAGGCAATGCAAACTTGCGACCCGATGTGACGATCAATTGTCCGGACGGAAAACATATCATCATCGATGCCAAGACCTCTATCACGGCTTATTCCGAGGCGCTTGGAGCTGATACCGACATTGAGCGCGAAGAAAAGGCGAAACTCCACTTTAAGTCTGTAAAGGCGCATGTGGACGAACTGGCAAAGAAAGACTACCAAACATACGTTGACAACGCCATGCAGTACGCCTTGATGTTTATCCCTAACGAGGGTGCATACATGATGGCGCTCAACCAGGACCCGTCTATCATGCAGTACGCTTACAACAAGGGCGTGATTATTGTCAACCCGACCAACTTGATGCTCACATTGCACCTTGTACTCATCGCATGGCAGCAGACTCGTCAGGAAGATAACTGTAAAGCCATCATTGAGCAAGCAGGCAAGATGTATGATAAGATGATGACTGTTGTGGATAGTTTTACCACGCTGGGGAATCAACTCACGGTGGCGACAAAAACCTATAGTGAAGCGATGGGACAACTCAGCGAAGGTAAAGGAAACCTTCTCCGTCAAACGGAAGGGCTTAAAGAACTTGGAGTAAAGAGCACCAAGAAACGGACCAAACAGCTTAACCGGGGTATAGTCGATGCGCTTCCTTCCGGAGAAGAATTAGATTAACCAACCGGAGATGACTTAGATGAACTAACCGACCACCGGCGCATCTGCCCAACACGCAGTCCCAAGCACGCAATCCCCAACACGCAGTCCCAAACACGTAGTCCCAAACACGTAGTCCCAAACATGCCGTGACCACATGAAAGCCCCCCTGTGGGCTTTTATTGTTGCGGACTAATAGGCGGATTTGAAATCATAAGCCATAAACAATAAACCATAAATCATCAACTATCAATTATCAATTATCAACTCTCAACTACAAAAGTCGCCCAAAGGTCACCCATAGGTCACCCATAGGTCGCCCATAGGTGGAGCAGATGTCACGCATAGGTCACCCGTAGGTCAATGCGCCTTCGCCCGTACTCGCATCGTATTGACATCGCACTCCCCCCGTACCCGCACGAATAGCCTTCTGCCTTTGCTTTAATTGCCTTCTGTTTGTTTCTTATTGACTTCTGTCTTTTTATTTATTGCCTGTGAATCGGATTCGCAGCCCTTTCGTCTCATGCAGCGGCTGGTAGCCGCTTTTTCTTCTATTACCCCCGAATCTGATTCGGGTTCAAAACGTATGTCCATTACCCCGGATTTTATCCGGCATTCACTTCGTCAATTGCGTCGGCATGAAAGCCCGGTGAGCTTTTATGGTTGCGGCATATTGGGAGGATATTCCGACCGGCTCCCGGGAGCCGTTTGTAAACGCCCGCTGTCCTCTTTAGAATAACGAAGACCCGGTATCCCGAAAGCACGACATCCCGAAAGCACGACCCCCTCTAAATTTGAAATCATAAACCATAAATCATAAACCATAAATCCCCAATTCACCTCAATTCTTCGCAATAAAATACCTCAAAACTTCGCAACAAAATACCTCAATTCTTCACAACGAACCGAAAAAAGTCGGCAAAACACTTGCATATATCAATGATTTTATGTACTTTTGCGGCGTTACGATTTAGACGCTTGGTGTCCGGCTATACGCAGCAAGACGGTTATCCGCAGTTCACCCAAGCGGTGTTTCTGTGACCCGTCTGTGGCTGTGGCGGCATTGGGTCTTACGCCGGACGCTTTGCAAATGCAGCTCAAGACATTTGGCTTTATCTTTGAACAACTCTGTATCCGTGACTTGCGCGCTTTCACGCAGAATAGATACTCGGCTCATCTGTCCTATTACCACGACCGTTATGGTCTGGAGGCAGACATCGTGCTGCATTTGGGCGATGAACGGTACGCGCTGATTGAATGTAAGCTCGGAAGCCGTGAGATAGACGATGGCGCCAAACATTTGCTGGAACTGAAGAACTTGATTGAGCAGCATAACCGAACCGAAAAACAAATGTCGATTCGTCTTCCGGATGTGCTGATGGTTCTCACCGGCGGTCAGTACGCTTATCGCCGCACCGATGGCGTATATGTCGTCCCTGTCGGCTGCTTGAAGCCGTAACACCACCCCATCCCCCTTAAATTTGATATTTGATATTTGCAATTTGAAATCATAAACCATAAATCATAAATTTGTACAACCTAAAAATATAAACTACCTTTGCCGCCGTTAATCATACCGTCCCCTCTCCATGACGTTAAACTGAGAGCGTTGAGGCTGGCAACGTAAAAAAGCAGTTACATAAAAAGGCGTTTATTGACGCTTGTTTTGGTATTACGAAATCGACCAAATTTCAGTCCCCGGAACAAGATAGTACGATAAACGTTCATAGGTATGTATTCTTCCGCGCTGATAGTGCGCGTGTCGTGCATATCAGCGTGGACGTTATTGTTTGTTCTTGGACAAAGGTTTTTGGTCGAACCCCGTAATAGAGAATAAGCGTGGATAACATTCACGCTTTTAATTTTGTATATGCATAGACATAAACCAAACTAACCAAATAATTAACCTAATTTCAAACAACTATGAAACAAAAAATCCTTACTCTCCTGCTTGCTCTTATAGCAGGCGCAGGAATGACCTTTGCCGAAACCTATGGTGGTGCTTGTGGTACATCTTTGACATGGACTCTAACGACGGATGATGGCGTCTTGGTTATCAGTGGAAACGGTGAAATGTTAAATTACTCAAGTAGTTCTTCCCCTTGGTATGCATATCGTACCTCTATAACCGCTGTTAATATCCCCAACAGCATGACAAATATCGGAGACTATGCTTTTTCTGGTTGTAGCAGTCTAACCTCTATCACCATCCCCAACAGCGTGACAAGCATTGGAAACTATGCTTTCTATGGTAGCAGTGGTCTGACCTCCGTAGAAATTCCCAACAGTGTCACAAGCATTGGATATGGCGCTTTCTCATATTGCAGTAGTCTAACCGCTGTCACTATTCCCAATGGAGTGACAAGCATCGACATTAAAACTTTCAATAACTGTAATGGACTAATTTCAGTCACCATCCCCAATAGCGTGACAAACATTGAGCGGTCAGTTTTCGAGAATTGTAGCAGTCTGACATCAGTCACTATCCCCAACAGCGTAACATACATCGGTGACTATGCTTTTTCTGGTTGTAGTGGCTTAACCTCTATTACGTGTGAAGCCATTACTCCTCCCTCTTTGGGGGTATCATATTATGGAGATGCCTATCATTGCGCTGTTTTTGATAACGTGGACAGAACGATTAGTCTCTATGTTCCAACTCAATCCTTATATGACTACACAAATGCCTTTGTGTGGAAAAACTTTAAAAATATCCAGCCGATACCCTATAGCACACCTGAAATATACAATATCAACTTTGTTAATTACGACGGAAGCGAGTTGCAAAGCGGCGAAGTAGAAAGTGGTACGATGCCCGAATACAACGGCGCAACACCGACACGGCCCGCTGATGCGCAATACACTTACGCCTTCTCAGGCTGGACTCCCGAAATAGTTGCCGTCACAGGTGATGCAACCTATACGGCGATGTTTGAAGAGACATTGAACACCTACACCATCACTTGGCAGGATGAGAGCGGTAATGTGATAAGGACCGATGAGGTCGGTTACGGACTGACACCAGAATTTACAGGCCCAACCCCAACTAAAGAGGGCTATGATTTTGTTGGCTGGTTGCCGAATATCAAACCCGCAACTGAAAATACAAAATACACAACCTACTTCATCCCGCAGGCACATGCGGAAGAAAAGGTTTATACCGTAAACATCAACGGTGAGAACTGCTCGCTGAATATCAACAACCAGTACCCCGAAGGCACGGTCATCACCATAGAGGCAGTAGCGGACGAGTGCTTCGAGTTCCAACAGTGGAGTGATGGCGAGACAGCCAACCCGCGCACCGTCACCGTCACAAAGGATATGAACCTCACGGCGGAGTTCAATAAACTGCGTTACACCGTCACAGGGCAAACAGAGGCGGGTACTGGCGGCAAGGTGCAGATTATTAAAAAATGATGTCGGACGCAGAAAACAAACGACTATGAAACGTATATCATTTATATTGTTCCTCCTGCTGCCAATGTTTGCCGTTGCGCAGACCGCCACGCAGTTAGAGATGGATTGCGGCGACACCTATGAGGTGCTTGCCGTTGCCGACGAAGGCTGGCAGTTCGTCCGTTGGTCGGACGGCGAGACAGCCACGTAACAGCTACTGCCAACGCTGCCTATACTGCTGTCTTTGCCGTAAAGAGTTATGCAGTCACGTTTGTGAACTACGATGGCACAGAACTGCAAAACGGGGAAGTGACGTATGGCTCTATGCCGCAATACAACGGCAATATCCCGACCAAGCCAGCTGATGCGCAATACACCTACACGTTTGCGGGCTGGACTCCTGAAGTGGTTGCAGTTACAGGTGAGGCTGTTTATACCGCCACCTACACCAATACGCTTAATCAGTACACCGTCACGTTCTATGACGAGGACGGCACGACCGTATTGGGGACACCGCAGACGGTTGACTATGGCAGCGCGGCTGTTGCTCCCGAAGTGGAGATTCCGCAGTGTCTCTCCCTCTCGTGGGACAATGACTTCTCCTATATCACTGGCAACCTCACCGTCAAAGCGGTATGGACGGGAACAATCATGCCAACCTATTCCGTATCAGCCAACGACGAGACACAGGGAACGGTAATTGTCACCCAAGAACCGACCTGCGAGAACAGAACACTCGCATTCCGCGCCGATGCTACAGAAGGCTATGAGTTTGTCCGTTGGTCTGACGGCAACAGCGACAACCCGCGAACCTTGACACTCACGCAGGATATTGTCCTTACCGCCGTCTTTGAACAGGTCATCGTATGCGGTACCATCGAAACAACCGACGGGACCACCATTGACGAAAAGGATCTGCCCTACACATGGGAAGACAAGACCTTCACCGAAGCGGGAACGCAGACCACCACTCTGAAGACTGTGGATGGCTGCGACTCCGTTGTCACCTTCACGCTCCGTGTACGCTATCCGAACATCGTCTTGCAAGAGAACGAGAGCGGCGAGTACTACGACAATTTCGCAGAGGACTACAACGGTCACACTGTCAACACCGCCACACTCAACCGCCGTTTCACACAAGGCAAGTGGGCGACGCTCT
>CAJOIZ010000019.1:43609-54900 GCA_905234835.1 Paludibacteraceae bacterium | reverse complement strand
AACGTGTAGCTGTAGATGTCATAACCATTCACTTGGTCACCGGTCTTCGTCATTGCTTCACCAGACCATTCGTTCAACGGATGATCCGTCTCACCCTCTTTGTACCATACGTAAGCCTTTACAATCTCCCACTTGGTCGTGTTCACGTAGTAAAGAGTTACAGTCTTGGCAGGAGCAGGGATGTCTTTTGTCTCTGCATACCATTTACCGTCGTAGTAGTAAGGAGTAGCGGCATCCCATACGAGATCAGAAGTCTGACCCTTGTCGCCGTTGTTGAAGATAACGTTCACATACTCTGTAGCAAACGTGTAACTATAGATGTCATAACCGTTCACTTGGTCGCCCGTCTTAGTCATTGCTTCACCTGACCATTCGTTCAACGGATGATCCGTCTCACCCTCTTTGTACCATACATAAGCCTTTACAGTCTCCCACTTGGTCGTGTTCACGTAGTAAAGTGTTACAGTCTTGGCAGGAGCAGGAATGTCTTTTGTCTCTGCATACCATTTGCCGTCGTAGTAGTAAGGAGTAGCGGCATTCCATACGAGGTCAGCGGTTTGATCCTTGTCGCCGTTGTTGAAGATGACGTTCACATATTCTGTAGCAAACGTGTAACTGTAGATGTCATAACCGTTCACTTGGTCGCCGGTCTTCGTCATAGCTTCACCCGACCATTCTTTCAACGGATGGTTGGTCTCGCCTTCGGCGTACCATACATAAGCTTTCACAGTCTCCCACTTGTTCGTGTTCACATAGTAGAGAGTCACCGTCTCGGGGTCAGGATCGGGTGAACCGCCGCCGTCCGTCTGATAAGCTTTCCAGCCTGTTTCGCCATAGACCCACATCTTTCCGTTGTAGTTATTGACCGTGGTCCATTTGCCATCAGAAGAGCCATCAAAGGCAACTTCCTGGGATTTCCATTCCTCACCATCATAGAGTTGGAACTGCATGGTGTTGGCACCGTCCCACTTGTCTGTGAAAGTGGCTTTGTAGATAGGATTGGAGTTAAACGTTTCCGTTGTCTTTTCCATTACATACTGCTGCCAAATATTCGAGGCATCGTCCTTGCCATTCCACTGAAGGCAGACGTTGAGTTTGAGTGTATAGGTGCCAACCTGTGCATCAGGGATGGCATAATACACCGTAGTTGCTGTTTCGGCATTCACCATCAGTGACATACCGAGTGCGCAAACCAAAGAAAAAAGAAATTTCTTCATAGTGTTAATGTTTTTAAGGTTAATTTATTTGAGTATGAACTTTCGTCCGTTTTGAATAACAATTCCTTTATAGTCCGCGTCCACCTGCATACCGAGGATATTGAACATCGGGCGGGTCATATCGAGTTGGTAGGGTGTTTCGTCCTCCACCTGTTCAACAGCGTCTGCCATTCCATCGCAGTCTTCATCAACAACCGCCTGCCAGCAACTTGTGTTCCATACATAACAAGTATTCTCAGTCAGGTAGATATCTTGCGACTGGCGTTTGTTGAGTCCTTCGTTGAAGATGATGTAGAGGTCTTTGTCCTTCACCTCCTCGCGCATTGTCCAGATGTAGGTGGAGTCGCCTGCCACGGAATGGTCAATGGATGTCCAGTGCGTTCCGGGCCACTTAGCTGACTGTCCTGCTACGAGTGCATAAGGAGTATCACTGTATTTGGTGCCGACTTTGACACGTGTGAAAGCGTATAGGTAAAGGTCCTCCCAATTACCCGGTTTGGCAAATCGGACAGTAATAACTCCCTGCTGCGGGGCTTTGTAGGTATAGACACCTGTATAGGTAGCGGTCTTCTCCTTTGTATTGACGTCATAGGCATACGCCGTGACGGTAGAGGTGTTGGTAATCTTGAAACTGACTGTATTCTCGACAGGCTCTTGTTCTACGCCGTTGATAGAATAGTAAATCATCGCGCCTGTTTTGCCTACAACAGTTATAGTTACGTTCTCACCCTCCTGCAGGTCACGGAAGTTACCGCTTTCCGGTGAGATAACAAGGTCGAAAGCGGGGTTGAGGTCTATCTTTCCGTCCAGTTTCTTTTCGTAGTTGCTTTCCGCTTCGAAGCCTTCTTCCCATCCATACCAAACGTCATAGTCTGCCACAAGGTCATTAGAGCGGACATTGAGCAGACCGCACTCGTTGCCTGAAGAGATACAGAAGTTAATGGAATCGAAACTAAGGTCAAACTCATAACTATACCACCCTTCGGCATCCTCGTAGATACGCTGTCCGGGATAAGCACCCATCATATTGACTGAAGTGGGATTACCCTGTTCGTCTGTGCCGGGTATCCATGCGTAAAAATAGACTTTCTCCCACTCTGCAGGTTTGTTGAAATGGACTTGTATGCCGCGTTTGAGCGGTTCACGGTACGTGTACGTATAGGTTTGTACTTTGGATTGGGCAGTTCCGCATACGCCCATCACTTTGAGCGTAGTCGTCTGCTTAAAGTTAAAGGTCTTATTACCTGTGAAGGACTGACTTGCCGTGGTGGGGTCAGTACCGTCAGTGGTGTAATAAACGGTCTTGGTATCAGACGAGCCTCCTACAGGTTGGACGGTGACGTTCAATCCATTGACATTATCTTCGAAGAATGTTTCGGGCGTAACAATCAGTCTCGGCGCATAGTCATTGGTAGCCAGTACCCACATAGCGTATCCGGGACCGGCAGCCATCAACTTGTAATTGTAGGTAGCAAGCCACGAGTTTGCGCCCGTCGGTTCATGTACCGTCTTGTTGCCAAGCATCAGTATGAGTTTGCCGTTCTTGCCTTCGATAGTGGCTTTGTAGCCGCCACCATCCCCTTCTTCTTCTCCCACGGGGCTTTCCGAATGAACACCTGCCACGTGACGGGCGTTAATCATATCCTTGATAGCATCCTTGTACTTGTTCCAATGGGGGTAGAAGACACAGGGTATGCCCGGCATAGAGAGCTGATAAGCAATTGCCTGCAAGAGGCGGTCTTTTATTTCGTCAGACATTGAAATGCCATCATAGCAGTTACCGGAGGAGCATCCGAACTCCTGCCCGTTACCGCGATAGAACCAGTCGTGACTATCCACGAAGGTTACAGCATACTTGGCTCTTCCGCTACCAATGAGTCCTCCGTTTCCTCCGTTGAGGAAGCACTTGGAATAGTCAAAGTGTCCGATAGCATCGAAGGTGGAGTACTTGGTCTGGAAGTCAAGTGCCATCGTGTTGTAGTTAGCGTCCTGAATGCCTTGCCAGATGCGGTCGTTGCCATCCCACAGTTCCATAAAGGATATGTAAGCATCCGCCGCCGAGTTATAATCATTGACGTGGCTCATGTGGTAGCCTTTGCACTCATCGTAACGGAAGCCGTCGTATCCTATGACGTTGCGCATCCATTTGGCATAAGCGCGGAACATCTCACGTACGGTTTCACTGTCATGCGCCCAGTCACGCGCAGCAGCGTAGTTCGTACCGTCATCGTTAGGACCTGTAGCCGATCCCCAGCATGGACCTGCCATCTCCTCATTGTTGTTGGCAGGGTCGTTCATCTCATCTGTCTTGCAGATAAAACTGCCATCAGGCTGGAATTCTCCGTATTCACCGAAGTTGAGGTGTGCGAAATCACACCATGAAGCCATTGCCTCTCCGTGGTTGAGAACCATATCCGCCACCACTTTGGTTCCCGAGTTATGGAAAGAGGCGATGAGTTGCTGCAGTTCGGTCCGCGATCCCCAATCGGAGTTCTGATTGGAATACTGACGCGGGTGATAACCTGTACCGCTTGCCATAGCCGATGGCGGCAACCATATAAGGTCAAAATATGCACCTATTTCACCTGACTGGGCATAGAGCGTCTTCCAGCGCGTGTCGCCGTAGAAGTTGGTTCCGTTCTCGTATTTATCAGGGTTCTCCTTTACGCCCGTGGTATCTTTTATCTCGTAGGAGTTGAAATAGAATCCCTGCATCATCACATCCGTACACTGCGAGGGAACGGCACTTCCGTTCTTGTCTTTATAATCGTCATCGCCCCACTCCTGACAGTCCTGCGAAGCGGATTGCCCGATGTAGAGTTGGTCCTGCTCATACTTGAGTTTAATATAGAAATCGTAGCATCCGTCGGCAGAGCAAGTGTACTTGTCTCCCTGCCTTTCGATACCCTTCACGCTATACGAATCCAAGTCAACCGTCCATGCAGTCTTATTATTAAGGTCATACAACTGAAGATAATCGCCGCTTTTGACAGGAATACCGAGACACTGGTATTCGGCAAAAGAAGGATCCATAGGAGTCGGGTTAATCGTACCGGCATAATATTTACTGCCGTTAATTAAGATACCATAAGACTGTGCATTGACAAATCCCGTAACAGCAGACAGGCATACAAGTGCCAAAAGAACAACTTTTTTCATATTTTTCTATCACTTTGCAGCGCGCAAAGGTAAGTCAAGATAGTTAATCTTCCAAATTTTTTTCACAATATGTCGGATAAACGTCAAGATTGCATGTTGATGAGTTCATGTTGATGATTTATGGTTTATGATTTATGATTTCAAGTTTCAAATTGCAAATTTATGATTTCAAGTTTTCTATTGCAAATTTTTATAAGGGCCGATATGTTGCGGCAAACGTCGTACATAGGTGATGGCACTCTGTTACACGAACAGAAACAGAAAAAAGAAAACATCCTGTACGATAGATGTCCCTTCCCGCCCTTATCCGCCTGTGCACAAGGCGGATAATACGTCTGACTGCCACTTGTAATACGCCTCACGGCGTGAGCCATTTCCACTGAAAAGACGTGCAAAGATAATACATTTTTGGGCAAAATGCAATACCTTCTTAAGAAAAGTAAACTCTTTTTGCGACTTTATTAGGAAAAAGGGCATAAAAAAGTTGTCCTATCTTAAGAAAAGTAAAGTTTTTATAGTTGAGAGTATAGAGTTGAATGTTGAGAGAAGTTGGAGAGTTGAGAGTTTATAGGTTTATGATTTATGGTTGATGATTGCATGTTTGTGATTTATCAAAATGATTCAAAAATTGTTCTTTCTTCTTTTGTTCACAAATTAAACGAATTGAACAAATGATGCTTACGCATCTTTCTTTTTGGTCCAAAATGATCAAAAATGATTCAAAAAATTATCTTTCATAGCGGAATAATATACCCCTCCATATATAAGGCAAAATAGTGCCGAAATCTATCACCTAAAAGGCAACTTTTTTTACTTTTTTTGCATTTTCTTTGTAAACGACAGAAAATGAGGATGGTTTTTGATTTATGATTTCAAATTGCAAATTGCAAATTTAGAGGCAGGATATCGTCCTGTCGGAATTTCGGGATACCGTACTTTCGGGATGTCGGTATCTCCGTTATTCTAAAGAGGACGGCGGGTCTTTTACAGGCGGCTCTGGGGGAGCCGTGTCTGAATCATCCGCCCAACATGCCGCAACCATAAAAGCCCACCGGGCTTTCATGTTGACGCAAATGACGAACAATGCCGATTACTAACGCTTTAAGGAATTCTTATCTCATGTTTCTCCGAAACTCGCGCGGCGCACTTACTCCCTCGAATATCCACCGGACATTCTCGGTGCGCCTGATTCGCTTCACGGCAAAATACAAAGAAAAAAGCGGCTCCCAGCCGCTACAAGAGACGAAAGGGATGCGAATTAAATTCGCAGGCAATAAAAGAAAAAGACAGAAGGCAATAAGAAACAAACAGAAGGCTATCCGTGCGGGTAGCCTTCTGTCGAGATAGGAGTGCGGAATAATATCCACACGCAATGAACAAAGCCCATATCCTCTAAAAGCGGCTCTGGGAAGCCGTGTTCAAATACAATTTGAACGTAATTGACGGAGATGACAGGTTCTTATCTCTTAGTCGAGGCGCTGGCCTTGGGCGGTGTAGCGGATACCGTTGCGGTAGATGTAGAGAATGCCGTTGTCTATGTACTTACGGACATCCCGGTTATCCTGGATATACCGGTTCTCCTGCAACTCACCGTTGACAACTTCGAGTTCGGTAACGGTTTCACCCTCCTCGCCGTCGGTAACGATGCGGATACGTTGGGCGTTCAGGGGTACTTCACTGCGGAAGAAACCGCGATAAGCGCGGATATTCGTTCCTGTAACCGTGTTCGGGTAATAGAGCATGTTGTCCTTCAGACCGAGATACGTATTCCCGTTTGTTGAACCTATCAACTTGCCCGTGCGCAATGTGCCGACCAAGTAAATACTGCCGCGACCCGAATTGTCGTTGTAACCTGTCAGGGCGGTGATGTCCTCGTTGTCGGCATCGGTGTCGATGGTTACGTTCGGGAAAACAAAAGAGGTCTTTTGCGCCAACTTGGCATTCGCATTGACAATATAGCCTTTGCCTGCTTCGATGGACTGCGCTACAGCGAAATGTATGACGGTCAAAGCATCTGCCGTTTCCGCATAACGGAACTCATAGACGCGGGCGTTCAGACCGAGAGCCATCATCATTCCTTTGCTGACATTGAACGGCAGACAAAGCGTTGCCCACTTGCCTTGTGTGAAACGGCGGTTGAGCGTGGCGGTAGTGACGGTGTGACCGTTGTAGTCCTCTGCGAAGTTGTCGTAGTACTCGCTGCTCTCGTTCTCCTGTAAGACGATGTTCTGTTGGCGTACACGGAGCGTGTAGGTAACAATGGAGTCGCAACCGTCCATACTCTTCAAGGTGGTGGTTTGTGTTCCCGCTTCGGTGAAGGTCTTGTCTTCCCATGTGTAGGGCAGGTCTTTTTCGTCAATGGTGGTCCCGTCGGTTGTTTCGATGGTGCCGCATACGATGACCTGTTCAAAGACGGCGGAAAGGACAATATCCTGCGTAAGTGTCAATGTTCGCGGGTTGTCGGTGTTACCATCTGACCAACGGACAAACTCATAGCCTTCTGCCGCATCGGCACGGAATGCGAGTGTTCTGTCCGCACAGGTCGGTTCTTGGGTGACTGTCACCGTTCCCTGTGTCTCATCGCTTGCTGATATGGAGTAAGCGGGCATGATTGTTCCCGTCCATACGGCTTTGACAGTGAGGTTGCCAGTGATATAGGAGAAGTCATTGTCCCATGAGAGGGAGAGACACTGCGGAATCTCCACTTCGGGAGCGGTAGCAGTTTGCCCGTACTCTATCGTCTGCGGTTCGCCTAATACCGTGTTGCCGTCCATAAAGGTGACGGTGTATTGGTTGAGTGTATTGGTATAGGTTGCGGTGTAGGTCGCGTCAGCAGTTACCGCTACTATATCCTTGTCCCAACCTGCGAAGGTGAAAGTGTATTGCGCATCAGCAGGTTTGGTGGGGATATTGCCGTTGTATTGCGGCATTGTGCTTGCAGTTCTGTGCCATCGTAGTTCACAAACGTGACTGCATAACTCTTTACGGCAAAGACAGCAGTATAGGCAGCGTTGGCAGTAGCTGTTACGGTACGGGGATTGGCTGTCTCGCCGTCCGACCAGCGGACGAATTGCCAGCCTTCGTCGGCAACGGCAAGCACCTCATACGTGTCGCCGCAGTCCATCTCCAACTGCGTGGCGGTCTGCGCAAAGGCAAACACTGGCAGCAGGAGGAACAATATAAATGATATACGTTTCATAGTCGTTTGTTTTTCTGCGTCCCACATCATTTCTTAATAATCTGCACCTTGCCGCCTTTGGAAGAATCCTCTTCCCCTGTAATGGTGTAACGCAGTTTGTTGAACTCCGCCGTGAGGTTCATATCTTTTGTGACGGTGACGGTGCGCGGGTTGTCCTTGTTGCCGTCTGACCACTGCTGGAACTCAAAGCACTCATCCGCTATGGCTTCTATGGTGATGACCGTGCCTTCGGGGTATTGGTTGTTGATGTTCAGCGAGCAGTTCTCACCGTTGATGCTTACCATATAAACCTGTGCAGGTTCTGGAATGCCCTCATCCTGTGCAAAAGAGGCGAGATAGTACGTATTGGATGTGATACTGATTATTCGCGGGTTGTCGGTGTTACCGTCGTGCCACTGCGTGAAATGATAACCTTCGTTGGCGAAGGCGGCAATCAGCAGTTCCATTCCTTCCTCGTAAGTGCCAGTTCCGAATGCGGAGCCTTGTGCTTCATTGGTGGATAGTACTGTCAGCGTGTATTTTGTATTAACTGCTCCGACTGGCACAAATTGGGCAGTGTACGTTGTAGAAGTAGTCACTTGTACTCTTCTCGGGTTGTCTTTATTTCCGTCGCTCCATTCCGAGAAGGCGTATCCCTCTTTGGCGACAGCAACTATCGTTGCTGTTGTACCCGATTCATATGTACCGCTGCCAAGGGTAGTTCCTTTGCTTTCATCCGATGAAACAGCTGTGACGGTATAGGTTTGCTGTTCGCCTTCGATTGCCTGTATATTCATTTCTTTCCATACATTAGTTTTCGAATACTGATCTATAGCCGAACGATTTACATACAATGTAATATCGTGCAGATTCTCTATTCCTGAAAACACGCTATTATCAATTATTACCGGTATTTCACTCTCTGAATAAATTGTTGAAATACTACAAGAGCGAAATGCGTTAGAGCCTATACTTATAACATTCTTACCGATAATAATCTCTTCCAAATTTTTACACCCATCAAATGCCCCATTCATTATTTCGGATATTTGTCCTGATAAATCAATGGATGTAATCGCAGTATTGGCAAAAGCATTTTGTCCAATAGACATAACATTTTGTCCGAATACTACATTGATTAAACTTTTACAGTTATAAAACGTTTCAGCTCCTATGTCTTTAACTTGATTTGGGATAATCACTTGTCGTAGAGCCCCAAAATTTTTACACAATCCATTAGGAATATATGTAACGTCATTACCAAAAATAATACTTGAAACTGTTTCGTTTTGATAAAAAGAAGAATTTGTTTCACATGAAATGGCATTCCATACGATTTTATTGAGATGGCAACCATAAAATGCATCTTTACTAATGCTCGTACATTTCTTCGGAATTGTAATTTGTGTTAAAGCACTGCATCCATAAAAAGCACTATTACCAATATATTGAATATTTTCGGGTAATGTGATAGATGCTAATTGTTCACAATTAAGAAAGGTTTCTTCTTCTATTGCTGTTACATTAGCGGGAATATTTATTTTTACTAACGAAGAACTATTTTCAAATGCGTTTGCACCAATTCTTTTAATACTATTGGGTAAAGAAATAGAAGAAATATCAGATTCTTCAAACGCATATTCATAAATGCCAATGACGTTATATGTGTAGCCTCCATATGTCACAGAACTAGGTATTGTGATTGCACCATAATAATCGTATGTGTGTGGTGCTTCACAAACTTCAACTCCACCAGTAACATATTTGAAGTATAGGTTTGATACTTTGAAGTCATAAACATATGCTCCATGCAAATTAACCACCATTAGAGATGTTAATACACATAAAAGAATTTTTTTCATCGTGATGTTTTTTTTGTTGTGCTTACTCTTTATTTGGATTTTCGGCTTTCTCCATACAAGTCCGTTATCTTACATTGTGCAAACATACGTATTTACACATTCGGAAACGCTAATTATGACATAACATAGAAAAAGTGCGGACCGATTTCTGCTTGTTTATTGAGTTCTATATTGGGTCTTTCGGGCATCCACTCCCATCTCATCCAATATATGCAGAAATGTCCACACCCCACGTGTGAACATTTGCATTTATCTTTGGAATGAGATTTCAAATTGTGGATGATTGAAAGACTCCTCAAATAAAGCAAACGCTTGTTTTTATGTATGTCGTTGCGTAACTAATTATGCGTGATGTTCCATAGGCAGAAAAGTTTTATCGGATATTTTGGCTATGATTGTTTTCGGTTATGTCGGTTATTCTTCGTTATCCACTTTGAGGTTCAGAAGGTCGAAATACATAAGGCGGGTGTTGAGAGGTAAGTGTCCTACTCCTATTCCGACATATTTAGCTTCTAATCTTTCGTCATCTATAAGGTACTTAAAGCCATTCTTCTCATAATAATGCAGAGTGTCAGGATTGTTTTTTGCATCTACAATGAGAAAACGACAACCTGTACGGTTATTAGTGCGGAACAGCACCTTGATAAAATCCATTACTGCCGAACCATACCCCCTGCCTGTAAAATCAGTACTTGTACCGAGACGTCCTATCAGAACCCCGGGAAAACGTTTCATTGTTTTATCGCGCAACTCCGTATCTTCAAGAAACTGCTCCTTATATTCATCTGTCAGACGATTGGTAATGCGAATACTGTCGTTTGAAAGAGAAAAAGCAGAAACGATTGTTTTGGGATTGTCTTTCAAACAAAACAAATAGGTTTTACCAAGCAATCTACTGCGATACGACAACGAATCCTTGGCAAAAAACTCGTCAAGGTCATCATCCCCGCAAGTAAACGGATTGCACTCTGCAAGTTTCTGGGCAGTAGCCTGAAAGATGTCGCACGTTTCAAGCAACCGGTCTATCGTCATAGCACATCAGTCGTTTTAAGGTAGTTCCTGACAACTTGCGCTTCGTGACAATAATCCTGAATACCGGGATTGGCTTCCGTCAGTGCGGCGGCATTCTCAAAACGCAGGGCTGTTTGCCCATAAAGTGTAGGAATCGCTCTGATTGCTGTTGCCATAATTGTGTCCTCCTATTATGCCTAATGTTGATAAAACTGCGCAAAAGTGCGGCAAAAAAACGACATACGCAAATTTTATTAGTTGAAAGTTGAGAGTTGAAAGTTGATAGTTGAGTGTTGAGTGAAGTTGAGAGTTCTGCCTGTCGCAAAGAAGCGTCAATAAACGCCTTTGCTGTAACTGCTTTTTTACGTTGCCAGCCTCAACGCTCTCGAGTTTAACGTCATGGAGAGGGGACAGTGTGTTATCAGATATTGGTTACTTTAATTTGCCGGCTTGTTTTTTCGGTTCGCGGCGAGTGTCCCAGAAAGCAGCAATATGGATGCTATCGCCCTTTATGTAATAGACTAACTTGCTTAAACGATGAATAACAATACTCCTGTATGCAATCTGATGTCGTGCGAATAATGAATCAAGATTGCCTATCTCGGGGGATGTCTCCAACAAATAGGAGATATGTTCCACCTCGGACATAAACTTTGAGCGGGTGTCTTCACCAAAATCGTTGAGAATATATTCTTCAACTTCGCGCAGCCCCCTTTCCGCACGATTTGACCAAAGCACCTTCATACCTCAAATATGATGAAAGACCTGGTCATTAGTCTTGTACCTGCCCGCAGCAAAATCGGCTTCCGACTCCGCCAGCATGGTATCAATTTCAGCCAACGTGTAAGGCTCTATTCGCTCCTC
>CAJOIZ010000019.1:0-43549 GCA_905234835.1 Paludibacteraceae bacterium | reverse complement strand
GCATAGCAACTGTACTCATATTGTTTCCTCCTGTCGGTTAGTGATTTGTTAAATCTGCACGGAAATCCCAAGCGGGATGATTAACGGCGGCAAAGGTACGAAAGAAATGAGGATATATGCAAATCGGGATGTGATTTTTCTGTCTTTATCAGGCGGTTGGGGTGTCGTTCTTCGTTAAATGGGCGATTTGCCGGACGCAAACAACATTCAACAAACGCCTTTGCTGTAACTGCTTTTTTACGTTGCCAGCCTCAACGCTCTTAGGTTTAACGTCATGGAGAGGGGACGGCTATTTATTTATGCCATCAGTTGGCTATCAGGTAACTGAGGAAGACCTGTAATATCCAAGGTTGAAAGCGTTTGCAGTTGCTTGACCGCCATAGCGCGAAGTGCCTGCAAACGAACTGTCTGCGGTTGCTTTTGCTCAATGAGCAATGCATTGTACGATTCCATATTCGCTAATACAAGCAATTGTTGTAATGTCGCGTAATCGCGGATATTGCCTTTCTTGCCGGCATTAAGTTTTCTCCATTGCGCTGCTGTCATACCAAACAAAGCCACATTGAGAACATCGGCTTCATCAGCATAGACATAGGACTGTTGCTCTTTTGTCAAATCCGGCGGCAATAAATTCTGCTGAATAGCGTCCGTGTGTACCCTGTAGTTGAGTTTGGAAATCTCCCTGTTCAAGTTCCAAGACAAAGACAACCTTGAGTTCTCGTCAAACTTGAGACGCCGGTAATCTTTCATCAGATAGAGTTTGAACTCCGCAGAAATCCAAGAAGCGAATTCCATCGCGATATCACTATGCGCGTACGTACCGCCGTTATACCGTCCGGCCTTGGTCGCAATACCGATAGCACCTGTCATTTCAATCCATTTGGAAGGAGTCATGACAAAACGGTTGAGGCCGGATTCCGTTCTAAACGTGTCGAATTGCACACGGTTAAAATCCGGGTTGTGCAAACTCTCCCAAAGCCCGAGAAACTCAATCGTATTGCGGTTTCGCATCCAGTTCTGAATGGCAAAACGCGGGTCATCGCTATTACGGAAACGGGCAATATCCGTCAAAGAGATGTATTCATTGCGGTAATCCTCGGTATAAATACCCACGTCTATACCTTGTACATGCAATATGTCCGACTTGAGTTTGCCCATAAGCGGTAATTTTGACTGGTTCAAAATTGTTTTTGAGCGACCAATAGTGTCAATACTTTCTCCTGTTTAATGTCATGGAGAGGGACGGGATGATTAACGGCGGCAAAGGTACGAAAGAAATGGGGATATATGCAAATATTTTAGTTGAAAGTTGAGAGTTGAAAGTTGAGAGAAGTTTGGGAGTGGAGAGTTTAGAGTTTCGAATTTATGGTTTATGGTTTATGATTTATGATTTCAAGTTTCAAATTGCAAATTTGTCGGGTTAGGCGTTATGGGATTACGGAATACCGGGATTGCGGGATACCGTTCGGTCGGTATTTCGTTCTGTCGGGAGTTCGGGATAGCGAATATCTTCTTCGGTATTCTGAAAAAGGAGGCAGGGATTTTACAACAGAACCCGTCTCTCAGACGGGACAATACAACGAAAAGCACAATCCAAACCAGCATGGTATGCGGGACAATGAACGACGCTTTGGTCATAATTAACAACAAACCGAGAGCGAAAGGATATTCGTAGGATATTTAGTACGGTGCGAGTACGACATGAGTACGATGCGAGTACGGGCGAAGTTGCTTTGACCTGCGGGTGACATATGTTTGACTTATGCGCGACCTATGGGCGACCTTTGGGTGACCTATGGGCGACCTTTGGGCGACCTTTGGAAAAGATAGGGAGAAAGACGGGCTATGTTTGAGAGTTGGATGCAGGAGGATGACGGGGAGATTTATGGAGGATGACGGGGAGTATTATGGGGGTGTTGAGGGGGGAGTTGAGGGGGGAGTTGAAGGGGTCAGCGAGAGAAATATATGTTTTGTTTGTATAATTGCAGGTTTGGGCGTACCTTTGCCGCCAAGTTGCACTAATGTGTTTTCCCAAGCGCGATATCAAGTGAAAGACTGTATGCTATCAGGTGAAAGGCTATACGATATCAAGTGAAAGGCTATATGCGATATGCTATATGTTATTAGGCGAAGACTATATGGTGTCAGGTAATGGACTATATGCTATTAGGTGAAGGGTTATATGCTATTAGGTGAAGGACTATACAAGAGCAAGGGTTCGAAGTTTCTCGCATTCGCCGAGGGGATAGGCTCGGAGGATGAGGCGAAGGAACTGATTGCCAAGTACAAGAAGCAATACCACGATGCCCGTCACGTGTGCTATGCGTACCGTCTTGGTGCGAACTTATGGCGCACGAAGGATGACGGCGAGCCTCACGGCACAGCCGGGCTGCCTATCCTGCGCTCCATAGATGCCCAAAAGAGAGACAATATATTAGTAGTGGTGGTCCGTTACTTCGGCGGGACACTATTAGGAACAGGCGGTCTGACGGTAGCCTACCGCGAGGCTGCCAAAGATGCTTTAAGCAACATCAAATGAACGCATACAAGGACATACAAGCATACCGGGTCGGACCGCTACTAACGGCAACCGATTTTCTGTTCGTCTTTCCTTTCCTTGAAGTGATCCGCCGCAGGAAAGCCACTTCGTTGCGGATGGAACCCGGTGGCGGCGGCAGTCCGTGGCAGAGCAAAGCCGACAAGAAAGCTATCCGCGAGGACATCGGTCACGGGGCGACCTTTCTGACCAACCACCGCGACATCATCATGGATGCAGCGTGGCTGAGTTACCTGCTCCGTATGCGTTACTTCATCCGCCCGTATATGGGCATCGGCAACAACCTGCTGAGCAAACGGTGGATCGAGTGGTTAGTGCGTTACAACCGCTGTTACGTGGTGATTCGCAACGGGGGAGCGAAAGATGCCATCAAGAATGCGCAACACCTGAGTGCGTACATACACTATCTGCGGCATAAGGGGGAGAGTATCTGGTTGGCCCAGCGCGAAGGCCGAGCCAAAGACGGCAATGATGTGACACAGCCCGCAGTGCTGAAGATGCTGACGATGGGGTGTGACGATTTCCTGTCGGCAGTGCGCGAGCTGAACATCTGCCCTGTGAGCATCAGCTACGAATTAGACCCATGCGACTACCTGAAGGCAGCAGAGATGCAGCAACGGCGCGACAATCCGCACTGGCACAAGCGCAAAGGTGAGGACGAGCTGTCGATGAAAACAGGCATCTTCGGCAAGAAAGGGCGCGTGGTCTATCGCATCACGCCGAGCCTGAACCACTGGATGGATGCACACAAAGAGGAGTTGGAGGCTATGACGCGCAACGAGCAAGTGCAAGCCGTGGCGAAACGGATAGACTATCAGATACATATAGGATACGAAATCTATGACAGAGGCGAAGCCTTCGAGCAGTATCTGCAGGAACGACTTGCCCTGATAGACATACCAAACAAAGACGAGGCTTTTCTGACGGACAAGCTGCGGGAGATGTACCGCAACCCCGTCCTCAACTATGAAGCCGCCAAACAAAGAACCGACTAACATATATGCGTACAGCGATTTTCCCCGGCAGCTTTGACCCGTTCACGGTCGGCCATTTAGACTTGGTACAAAGAGGACTGGAACTCTTTGACCGCGTGGTGATAGGAATAGGGAAGAACAGCCAAAAGAGCGAGATGTTCCCATTGTCCTTCCGCGAGCAGTCGCTACGCGACCTGTTCCAACAAGAAGACCGCATAACGGTAGAGGTGTTTGACGGTCTGACCGTCGATTTCGCCCGCCGTCACGGCGCACACTTTCTGCTGCGGGGCGTTAGGTCGGTGCAAGACTTTGAATACGAACAGACGATGGCAGAAGCCAACCGACAGTTAGACGGGATAGAGACAGTGGTGCTTTATGCCCGTCCCGAACACGCCTACATATCCTCATCGTTAGTGCGCGAACTATACGGTTATCACAAGGATATCCGTCCGTTTGTCCCCTACCCCCTTCCATAAGCTTATTCACACAACCATTATGAAACGCATATTACCCTTACTTGTTTTATTGTTACCGCTGACCGCTACAGCGCAAGAGCCGACATCCCGTATCGACAAGTCGATGACGATACTGACCGATGTAATGCGTCAGTTGGACATGAACTATTTTGACACGCTCAACTACGACCGCATGACGGAGGAAGGTATCCGCATGATGCTCCGCCAGGTGGACCCCTACACCATCTATATCCCGAAGGAGCACGACACGGATCTGCGTATCATGACGACAGGGCAGTACGGCGGTATCGGTGCGATGATTATGACCCGCGACAGCATGATTTATATCGCTGAGCCCTACGAAGATATGCCTGCACAGGTGAACGACATACGTGCCGGCGACCGCTTGGTGAAAGTGGACGGTTTCCGCTGTGACGGTCAGCCGACCAAAGAGGTGAGCAACCGTCTTCGCGGCGAGGCAGGTACAACAGTCAAGATAGTCATTGAGCGCGAGGGCGAGAAGAAACTCCTTGAGCGCGAGATAACAAGACAAGAGATTCACCTTCCCGCCGTGACATACTACAACCGCTATCAGGACAGCATCGGGTACGTTCTGTTCTCGGAGTTCACATCGGGCAGTGCGGCAGCATTGTACGAAGCCGTGCAACAGATGGAGAAAGAACACCCGCTGAGCGGATTGGTAATCGACCTGCGAGGTAACGGTGGCGGACTCGTTGACGAAGCGATACGGACAGTCAGCCTGTTCGTGGACAAAGGGACAGAAGTGGTGACCACCAAAGGCAAGACGCACACCGCCAACCGCTCGTACACAACCTCCTCATCACCCGTCTATCCGACGCTTCCGCTAATCTTCCTCGTTAACGGCGGCACAGCATCGGCTGCAGAGATCGTGTCAGGCAGTCTTCAGGAACTGAACCGCGCCACACTAATCGGCGAACGTACATTCGGGAAGGGGTTAGTGCAATCCATCCGCCCTATCGCCTACGGGGGTAACCTGAAAGTGACAACGGCGCACTACTACCTGCCTTCGGGCCGATGCATACAGGCCATCAACTATGCCGCCCAGCAACGCGGGGAGAAACTAAAACGCGATACGGCAGGGGGCATCCAGCCCGATATTGTGCTGACCGACTCGCAGAAAGTGGATATATGCTATACGCTCGCCAAGGAACACCGTTTCTTCGACTACGCCAACCATTATCGCCAGACGCACAACGCCATCGTGCGTCCCAACCAGTTCGAGGTAACAGACGAAGACCTGGACGACTTCATGAACTACCTTGAGAGCAAGGGGGTTGTGTATAAGACCGAGACATCACGTTACATGGACGAACTGATAGAGATGGGCGAGAAAGAAGATATCGACTCCACGGCATTGCAGGAGATGAAGGCTCTGCGCACCCGTCTGTGTCCGTCATTCCGAGAGGCTATCCTGCGGCACAAAGACGAGGTCAAAGAACTGTTAGGGGCAGACATCGTAGAACGATACTACTTCCAAAGAGGACGTGTCGAGTTTATGCTCCGTGAGGACAAGGCGCTGAGGAAAGCGATGGAGTTGATAGTTGATAATTGAGAGTTGATAGTTGATAGTTGAAAGTTGAAAGAAGTCAGGGAGTTGAAGGTTGAAAGTTGAGAGCTTTTGTGTTATGGCGGCGGGAAGATATATATCGTTGTGTCTTATCTTCGGGACGGCGGGTCTGCTGACAGGTTGCGCCAGCCGTGGTGCAGGACCACAAGGCGGACCGGTGGATTCCATTCCTCCACGGGTGCTGTCATCCGTTCCTGCAGACGGTGCCACACATGTACAGTCGCAAGAGATACAGATACGGTTTGATGAATACGTCAAATTAGACCGCGCCACCGAACAAGTGCTGATTTCCCCTCCTGGGCAGACCCAACCGATTATCAAAGCCGTCGGCAAGAAAGTATCCGTGACACTGAACGACTCGCTTCTTCCCAACACAACCTACACCATCCATTTCGGCCAGGCTATCCAAGACAACAACGAGAAGAACGCTCTGCAAGACTATACGCTGTCGTTCTCTACTGGCGACCAGATTGATTCGCTAAGTCTGTCAGGGAATGTCATTTATGCCAAGACGCTGAAGCCCGCAGGCGGGACAATAGTAGGCATCCATCCGGCAGAGGCAGAGGACAGCATAGTCTATAAGAAACCTTTTCTCCGTATTGCACGCACAGACACAACAGGTCACTTCGTGATACGTCATATCGCGGCAGGGACGTACCGTCTTTATGCCTTGTCGGACAGCAACCGCACCTATACCTACGAGCCGAACGAGCCAATCGCCTTTGAAGAGCAACCTATCACTGTACCTGACTCGGGTGTGACGCTGCGTCTGTTCAACTGCATCTTACCCCGAGACACTATGAAGAAAGCCTTGCCGCAAGACAGTCTGGTGACTGACAGCCTGCAACGGGACAGCCTGATGACAGACAGTCTGCGTCGGGATTCCGTCAAAGTGGCAGCCGCGAAAAAGGATTCCTCCGCAACAGCATCGCTACACGTGATAGTTGTTCCCGCCATGCCGAATCTGTTTGCCGAACTTCTTACGGGCAAGGACGAGCTGACAGCCACAAAGCCTATAGGGGAAGGAGGCGATGTACTATTTGACAAACTCAAGGCAGGCACGTATATGCTCCGTGTTTACCAAGACCTGAACGGCGACAGTATATGGACGACCGGCGACTATATACAGAAACGCCAACCTGAACCGATGTACTACTTCCCCAAGCAACTGAAGATACGTGACAACTGGGATTTCGAGGAGACATTCCGCTGGCAGGATGAGAACAGCAGACCAAAATAAGCGGACTACGGTTATCCTGCTGTCAGCAGGCATCGCCGTGCAGGCAGTAACGTATCTAATCGCTCCCGACAACATCTGGGCACTAATCAGCGCATTGTTCGGCGTCTGTTCTGTAGTGCTGTGCGCCCAAGGCAAGTGGCTGACTTTCTTCTTCGGCTTCGGGCAGATACTGACCTATACCTACCTATGCGTGTTGGAGCGTTTCTACGGCGGCATCGCCATCAACGTCTTCTATTTCTGTTCACAGATATACGGCATCTACAACTGGCGCAAACTGCTGAAGGAAGGTGACGAAGGCAAGAAGACGCGTGACGTTATCCCTTTCCGCCGTATGCGTCCGACAGCATTTGCCGTGCTATGTGCCGGTCTGTTGGCACTGTCCCTGTTGACAGGATGGGTATTAGGGCATTACACGAATGACACGCAGCCGTATTTAGACGCCTTGACCACTGTTCCCGCTTTTGCTGCACAGATACTGTTGGTCATGGCATACAGAGAACAGTGGTTCATCTGGCTGTTCATTGACCTGCTGTACGTAGTGATGTGGTGGCAGGCAGAGTCGTACTGCATGGTGGCACAATACGTGTTCTGGTGCGTCAATGCAACTTACGGTGCTGTTCGCTGGTCCTCAAACGGGCAATCCGCTTAAGTTCCTGTTCCGCATAGTCGCGACTACCGTCGTGCTTGAGTAGTTGCCGGAAGGTCTCTTCGGCGGCATCCAAGTATCCGAAGTTGATTTGCGAATAACCCAAGCGGCGTTGGAGGAAGGCATAGTACTCAATCATACGGTTGAGTCCCACCTGTCCGATGTCACCGCCATAGAAATCGTCGTTCTCATCGTCCACTCCGTCCGGGTCGGAATCCTCCGCACGCAGATTGTGAATAGAATGACGTATCTCCTCTATCTCGCTCTGCAGGTCCTCGAATATCCGCACGTCGCGCCCTTCAGCGAGCGAGTTGAAATACATCTGCTCACAGTCGTAGCGGTTGCTGTTGCGCGTGATATCCAGGTAGAAATAGGCTTTCTCGAAGAGGCGCAACTCGGTGTAGCAGAATCCGAGGTCGTAGCATACCGCGAAGAAGAGGTCACGGTCATGTCCCCGCAGTTCCCAGTATTTCATTTTGAGCGCCTCGTAAACGGGTTGTAGAAAGACAATCGCCTGCATGTAAAACTCGTTCTGCACCAGTTCGTGCGCATGGTGGAAGAGGTCCACATACATCTCTGTCCTGCCCGGCACGAGCGATTCCTGCTTATCGGCATCCTTTTTGCTTGCAGCCGCAGCCTTCTTTGCCTTCTTGGGGTAACAGAGCTTGAGAGAGAACGCCTGCGGCGTATAGACAGCAGCAGGGGTATAGTTCTGCAAGAACTCATGCGGCGTACGGACAGCAGTCATACGCACAGAGAGGAAGTCCTTTTCGTCCAACAAGGGATGAAGGGTGAAGATGTAATGGTTAGCCGTAGCATCCACCGTAATGACAACAGGCGATGTGCTGACAAACGATGCCTTTCTTCCTGTGCCTTTGATTACCGTCTCCAAGAGTTTGAACCCTGCAATCTGTTCCGAGTCTGTCAGTTCGCGTACTCCTGCGGAAGACTGGACTGTAAGCGAAAGCAGGTCTTCCTGCTGTTCGCCGTCGAAGAGATAAGTAAGATACTCGGCAAGCGAGTCTGCCTGCGGCCGTTTGGCTTTGGGTTTGCGCTTGCGTATGCTCTTGTCCTCCTGCGTCATTTCCGCCTGCGCCAACCGGTATAGGTCACGCCTAAGGTTGATAAAGTCTTCATCGTCTTCGGGCATCGGATTGACCGAAGGAAGTCTTCCCTGCTTGGAGCCGGATATATAGTCACGCGTTTCGTTCGCCATCCGCATACACATACCGAGGTAAGACAGGAAGACGCGTTCCGAAGGCTCAATGGTTTCGATGGCGATGTTGAAGAGAAGGTTATTGGTATCCTCCTCGAAGGTGAAGGTAAACTTGGCGTAGCAATAGCATGAGTTGCACCGGTGGCAAATCTGCAGTGCACGAATGTAATTGTCCTTTGTATAAGGCAGTACGGCAAACCGTACGAACTGCAAGAATACCAGCGGCTCCTTGAGATTGACCCGTACAACGAAGTAGCCGCCCTGGTACTTGAAGGTGCACAGTGCGTCGTCATCCGACTTATGCAGCATGTGAAGTTTGAACTGGTTGCGTTTGCCGACCTCACGAAGGAAAGCCAAAGCGCCTTTCTCATAGCCGGGCGCATTGCCGTCGTCCGTGTCTTCATCGGGCACAACAGCCTTCTCTTCGACAGGGACCGCCTCTTGTTCACGGGGAGCGTCTTTGTCCCCTTCTTCAGAAGCCATCTCTTGCAGCGATTCTGCGAAGATGTCGCGAAGGTGTTTCTTTATCTTTTCCAAATCTTTCATAGTGTTCTTTCTGGCATATCATGCCGTTAATGCTTGTCGTTCTCGCTCATGTTCTGCAGGAAGAGATTGACGACATGCTTGGTAACAACTGTCTTGCGCACAGCGTGACGTACCTTGTCGGCAGTGGACGGTGCGCCGGTATCTGTAGCAGTCAGCGCTGCCTGTTCCGCCTGCTCCACCTCCTGTTCGCGGCGGTCAATCTTGTCGCGCAGACGCGGCGAGGCGTGCTTGTACAGGAAATCATAACAAGGGACCGTTGCCTTCATGATATACGGTGTGAGGAAGGTAGTAAGCACACTGGCGGCAACGATAATAGGATAAATAGCGGGGTCAGTAACTCCGAGTTTGCTTCCCAACGCAGCGATGATGAACGAGAACTCGCCTATCTGCACAAAAGAGAAGCCCGTCAGCATCGAGTCCTTGAACGTCTCGCCTCCCCACCAGCAACCCAACGTGCCGAAGACAATCATACCCACAATGATGACTACGGACACAAAGAGTATAGAGGACCAATAGGTCGCTAACGACGCTGGGTTAATCATCATACCTACCGAGACGAAGAAGATAGCTGCAAAGACGTTCTTGAGCGGAGCCATCAGATGCTCTATGCGGTGCGCCTCAAGCGTCTCCGCGAGCACCATACCCATCACGAACGCGCCAAGCGCACTGCTGAAACCCGCTTCCTCCGCCGTCAGCACCATACCGAGGCACAGACCGAGCGCAAGGATAATAAGCGTCTCGTCATTAAGGTACGGACGCACTTTGCGGAGCAAGGTGGGGATAATCAATATACCCACCACAAACCATATCACAAGCGTCACGGCCAGCACACCGACTTTCTTGAGCAGTTCGACGCCCTCGAAACTGTTCTTGACAGCAATACTGGAGAGCAGCACCAGCAGCACGACCGCCACTATGTCCTCAAAGATAAGGATGCTGGTAGCGCCTTTGACAAAGCGCGCCTTACCTAATCCGGCTTCGTCCACCGCCTTCATCACGATAGTGGTACTCGACATACAGAGCATAGCCGCCAAGAAGAGCGAGTTCACATTGTCAAGCAAGGCGAAACGCCCCACGCCGTAGCCCAAGATCAACATACCGATGATGATGGTGGCAGCACCTACCAGCGCCACTTTGCCGCTCTCAAACAGGTTCTTCAGGCGAAACTCGAGACCGATACAGAACAACACGAACAACACGCCGATGTTGCCCCATGCCTCCACGTTCTCATGGCTGACAAGGTTCTCACCAAACAGGTTAGGACCGACCAGTACTCCGGCAACAATGTAACCCAACACTACAGGTTGCTTCAACAGTTTGAACAGCAGGCTGACTATGCCCGCCGTAATCATCAGGATATACAAATCGTGTACCATAACTCGGTTTATTTATCAGTCTCCCCAACAGGAGCAAGTATGCAAAAGGGCGGCAAAGATACGGTTTTCTGTGCAAACACACAACGTTTCCGCAGATTTTTTAGAGCTATTTCGGCAGAGCCGATGTCAGAATAGTATTCTGACGCAATAGACGATGCCATATTCTTTACAGGCGGCTCTGGGGAGCCGGGTCTGAATTCAATTCTTACGATCTGCTTCGCTGTGCAGACGCAATAAAAGAAAGAACAACCTCAATAAGTGACTAAGGGAGGGGGAAGGAAAGAGCAGCAAACTCCCGAATGGAAATGCCACAAACTCCCGAATAGTTTGGATAAAGTATTCACAACCAAAATGAAGAGTCCGGCTTTCATGATGGTATTAGTAGCGGTCAGTCCGTATGCCTACCGCCGTCCGGACGGGGTGTACGTCGTACCCATCAGCACACTAAAAGCATAAAGACAAGAACTACTTCCTAAATAGAACTACTTCCTGAAAGCATAGGACAAAAGTTATCCTTTACAAGCAGTTCTAGGGAGCCGGTCTGAATTCAATTCAGACGCAAAGGACGAACAAAGTGAATGCCGATTGACAAACGGCAAAAGACAAAGAAAAAAGAACGCGAGGCTGACGACTCGCGCACTTAACAAAGAGGATGCCGGATAACATCCGGGGGATGGACATACGGAATAAAAAAGCGGCCGCAAAAATGCGACCGCAGAAAAGGGAGTATATGAGGAAGGGTTAGAGGGATTCTTCGATGGCTGTGAAGATATTATCGAGTTCCTCCTGACATGTGTTGAGAGAGTCGTTGACTTGCTCTATCGTGTTTTCAGCTTCCTTTTTTTCTTTGCCTTTTGCAGTAGCAATTCGTTGAACTGCCTCTTCGTAGTCACTTATTCTTCCTGAGAATGTTTCGTTCTGAACTTTTTGTCCATATCCTTGATATCTGTTTTCGATAGAAAGCTCGGTCAGCGTAATCAACACTTGTCCGTCAGCGTAAGTCACGGTCATCCTGAACTCCATAGCTTCATTAAAATTACCGGCAAACGGGTTGTAGCGTGTCTTGGTGTTTTTCTTGAGTGAATAGACCAAACTGTTCTCTTCTTGTGTTTCGAGTTTGCGGTTTTCGAAGGGTTGTTTGTTGATAACGGCTTTCACAGCTTTAATGGCCGTAACTGCATCTTTGGATGTGGTAAATGCCTTCTCTACGACACATTCTCCCTCGTCATTCAGTTGGAAATCCCAGTTTTTCGGTGTTTTACCAGCCATTGCAGGAAAAACGAGCAAAGCCATCAAAGCAATAGACAAAATCTTTTTCATACGCGAATACCCTTAATTCGTGCCGGGCGCAACTTCTAAATGGTTAATCCGGTTGTTAACTATACCTCCCGCGCTGTGACGGAATGCCGCTGTTTTACGTCAGTCAGTGACGGTAGAGTTTTTTATACGGCGATGCCGAGTTATAGTTTGATACCTTCGGCAGGCATTCTGAAGAAGAACGAGGTCTCATCTTTGATAGTCGTGACGCAAAAGTCGCCTTTAGTTATCACGTCCATACCGATTAACACATCGTAGTCGAAATTGTCGTGTTCCTCACCACTCATTACTTGCAGATTGGTAATCTTGTAGCCGTTTTGAAATCCCAAGTCGACCATATATGTGTTAACCTGCACATCAGTTCCGTATGACGAGATTTGGCATTTCCCACTTGGTTTCAAACCGAGTACTTTAACTATTTCCGGTGAAATGATAGTGTTAGTTGCACCTGTATCCCACGCGGCATTTTCAATTCTACAATAAAGGCGTTCGCCTTTCTCATTGGTCACACCTTCAGGCATCATAACGAAACAATCCGTTATGATAACATCTTGGCGCTGACCATAATTCTTTGTTAACACTCCCATTATGCCAGTACTCTCGATTCAATAATTCGCGGTTTAGAGGACGCTTTGCGCGCTACTCGTAAAGAAGTAATACGTGCCACGTGATCTTTCTGCCAAGGTTCGGCCTCCACGATAGTAGTAAAAATCGGGAGTTCATTTCTTCCTTCGGTCGAACGACATATTTCAGTATTCATAGTTGAATATTATTTAATTAATAATTCGCGCAAAGATACGAAGATTTGTTGAATTAAAAAAATATCATGTAGATATTTTACTCGTCAACCTCTTTGTCTCTTCCGATAATTGCGCTCATAATTGTTTTATATTCCGCCACGAAAGGGTGTTTTTAGTGTTTCGTGGCGCATTATGATTCGTTTTTCGGCGGCAAAGGTGCTGCTTATTTCTGATATGTGCAAATTAAAAGAGGAATAAAAGCACTTACCGACAACTGTTACAGTTACCGGTAAGTGCTTCCTTATTGTCAGAGGTGACGGGTTCTTGTCTTTTAGTCAAGGCGGGTGCCGTGGGCATCATAGAGGATGCCGTTGCGGTTGATGTAGAGTACGCCGTTCTCAATGAACTTGCGGGTGTCGTCCGTAGTGCGAATATCCGTCTCGTCAATGGCGGTAGCGGAGTTCTTTTCATACCGGGCGGCAACGGAAAGGTCGGAGGTGATGTTGGTCAAGGGTTTGCTCCAGCCAACGAAGTCATATCCTTCGCGTGTGGGATTGGTGGGGAGACCTTTCGCGTCCTCTCCTTCCGCTACTTTCTCCGAGCCAAGCAATGTGAGGTCCCAGTCATAGTAAGTAACTTTGTAATAAACCGTTTTGCCCTCCTCTTCGTACTGCGCCTTAACGGTGAGGTCGCTTTTGACGGAAGAGAAATCGGTGTTCCAACCTGTGAATACATACCCTTCGCGTGTGGGGTCAGCAGGTGGTACAGCCGCTTCGCCCCACGTTACTTTCTGTGCGGTTTTGAGTACGGCATCGTCCCAATCAACAAAGGTGACAAAGAAGGTCTTGATTTTGAATGTGCAAGTGACAGTAACCGCTTCGTAAACGGTCAATGAGCCGTCGGCAGCGCATCCGCTCCATGCGTCCAACTCGTAACCCTCTTCAGGCGTAGCCACAAAATACAGTTTCGTACCGTCCTCTACAGCAGAAAGGTCAATTCCCGTTTCCTTAACGCTAATGGTACCATGCTCGGGATAGTTGATAATTGATAGTTGATAATTGATAATTCTTATCTCCGCTTTGCTCCGAGCGATCGGCTGAAGCCGTATGGATAATTGAGAATTGATAATTGAGAGTTGATAGTTTCTATATAACAAAGTTATTTTTCTCTTTGTTTGAGCCGCACTCGGGACAAGTGCGTACCCTCAAAGGACGCTGCAAATTTGTTGGTTTTGTGCGGGAAAAGTACGGTGAGGTTTCTGTATCGTTTCGCTAATCACCCGCTAATCACCCGCTAATCACCCGGTAATCACCCGCTAATCACCCGCTCTGGGTTAGTTGATAGTTGAGAGTTGATAGTTGAAAGAAGTTGAGAGTTGAAAGTTGAGAGTTGAGAGAAGTTGGATAGTTGATAGTTGATAGTTGATAGTTGATAATTTATAATTGATAGTTGATAGTTGAGGATTGATAATTGAGAAATATTTGCAGGGTTCAGAAATAAGCCGTACTTTCGCGGGTTTTTCATAAGTAACACCCCCGTCATTTCGTGAGTAATACCCCCGTGTTTCATGCGTATCACCCCCGTAACGGATAAACAATAAAACCCTATAATGATACAATTCACAGCAAAGCAAATCAGCGAGTTCCTAAGCGGAACCGTCGAAGGTGACGGCGACCGCCCAGTTCGCAACGTGGCCGGCATAGAGGACGCCAAAGAAGGCGACCTGTGCTTTTTAGGCGACCCTAAGTACCTCCACTACCTTGCGACGACCCGTGCGTCCGCCGTTCTGATGTCCCGCCATATCGTTTATGATGGCAAGACACCGGCAACCATCATCCGCGTGGATAACGCCCGCGCCGCAATGGCCATGCTATTAGGCGAAGTGGCACGCGTGCTGAACCCACCCCGTCGGGGCATCGAAGAGGGCGCATACATAAGCGAGGACGTGGAAGTGCCTGAGGACGCCTACATCGGCGCCGGCGCATACATCGGTCAAGGCGTACACCTCGGTCAAGGGGTACAAATCTATCCGCAGACGTTCATCGGCGACCGCTCAATCATCGGCGACCACAGCGTGCTGTATGCAGGGGTGAAGGTCTATCACAACTGCTGCATCGGCAACAACTGCATCGTTCACAGCGGTGCAGTCATCGGCTCGGACGGCTTCGGCTTCGAGCCCGACGAAAAGGGCGTCTATCACAAAGTGCCGCAGATAGGCACGGTCATCATAGAGGACGACGTGGAGATAGGTGCGAACACGACCGTTGACCGCGCCATGATGGGCGAGACCCGCATCCGCAGGAACACAAAAATAGACAACCTGTGCCAGATAGCACACAACGTGCAGATAGGCGAGTCCACCATTCTGTGCGCACAAGTAGGCATAGCGGGTTCGACCAAGATAGGCAGCCACTGCACGCTGACAGGCCAAGTGGGCGTGACAGGACATATAGAGATAGCCGACGGATGCATGTTCGGCGCCAAGTCGGGCGTGGCAGGTACCATCCGCAAGGCAGGGCAGTACATGGGTATGCCCGCCATCGAAGCCAACCGCTGGCGCCGTGCACAAGCCGTTTACCGCCGCCTGCCAGACATATACAAACAGTTGCCATGATGCACCAAGCCACACTGAGCGAGCCATTCAGCCTTCGCGGCAAAGGTCTGCATACAGGTGCCGAACTGTGCGCGACCGTGTGCCCTGCGCCAGCGAACATGGGCATCGTGTTCCGCCGTACAGACTTAGCAGGGCAGCCGAGCGTGCGCGCCTTAGCATGTCACGTGGGCGGCACAGCACGGGGAACCGTACTGGAACAGGATGGATGGAAAGTGAGTACCGTGGAGCACCTGATGGCAGCACTCTATGCGGCAGGCGTGACCAACTGCACGGTAGAAACGGACGGTCCGGAAGTGCCCATCTTGGACGGTAGCGCAAGGCTGTGGACAGACGCCATCCGCCGTGCAGGCGTGACAGAGCAAGAGGAGAGCCAAGAAGAATACATAGTGAGCGAGCCGATACGCTTGGACAACGGCAAGGGAAGCACAATGGTCATTGAGCCGTGCGAGCGGTACGAGGTGCATGTGACAGTGGACTATGCGTCGCCCGTATTAGGCAGGCAGGAAGCCGAGTTGCACGACCTGAACGACTTCGACAAAGAGATAGCCGACGCACGGACATTCTGCTTCCTGCGGGAAATCAAGCCACTGCTGCAGTTGGGACTCATCAAGGGCGGCGACCTGCAGAACGCATTGGTCATATACGACAAACGGATGTGGCAGTGGACAATGAACCGCCTTGCGCGCAAGTTGGGACAACCGCCTATAGACGCATCGCAATTAGGCTACCTGAGCGAACTGAAATATGAGAACGAACCGGCACGACACAAGCTGTTGGACGTGATAGGAGATATGGCACTATTGGGTATGCCTATACGCGGGAGACTGACCGTAACACGCCCCGGCCACGCGTTCAATACATGGTGCTGCCGACAACTTCTTGACAAAAAAACAGCATAAGTATCGTTTTATCAGAAATAAACCTTAACTTTGCGCGCTTTTTACAAAAAACAGTGTGTATATGATTTCACCGTTAGCATCAATTCATCCAAACACCAAGATAGGCGCGGATGTGGAGATAGGTCCATTCGTCTTTATCGACGAGGACGTAGAGATAGGGGAAGGTACGGTCATTGACGCGAACGCGACCGTTTGCGCACATACACGCATCGGCAAGCACTGCCACGTCTTCCCGACCGCCATCGTAGGCGCCATCCCTCAAGACCTGAAGTTCCAAGGCGAACTAACCTACACGTATATAGGCGACTACACCGTTCTTCGCGAATGCTCGACCGTTCATCGCGGTACCGCATCAAAGGGGAAGACCGTAGTAGGTAACCACTGCCTGATAATGGCTTACTGCCACGTGGCACACGATGTGGTGGTGGGCGACCATGTCATCATGTCAAACGCCACACAATTAGCCGGGGAAGTGGTAGTGGACGACTATGCCGTGATAGGCGGCGGCACACTGGTACACCAGTTCTCGCACATCGGCACCCACGTGATGATACAGGGCGGCAGCCTGATTAACAAAGATGTCCCGCCCTACGTATTGGCCGCCCGACAGCCCATCCAGTTCTGCGGCATCAACAACGTCGGACTGAGCCGCCGGGGCTTCAGCAAAGAACAGATAGAACGTATCCAACAGATATACAGGATAGTGTTCCTATCGAAGATGAACACGACACAAGCGCTGCAGAAAGTGATGGACGAGATTCCCGAATCGGCAGAACGGGAGACCATCCTGCAGTTCATCCAATCGTCCGAACGGGGCATCATCAAAGGGGCATAAGGAGTATGGATATCGGCGGCTGGCACATAGCACTATGGGACTTGTACGCGGCAGGAGCAATGGCAGCTGTGCTGCTGTTCCAGTTGTACTTCTATCTGCGCTATATCCGCCTGCCTAAGACCAAGCAGGCAGCGCCGTCAACCGAAGAGCAACGCCCCAAACATGCAGGCGACCAATTAGACCTATTCAGCGACGACGTGCGCGGCGTGTCAGTGATAGTGGCCGCACGGAACGAGGCACCCAACCTGCAAGATTACCTCCACACACTATTAGAACAGGACTACCCGATGTACGAAATCATCGTGGTGGATGACGGTTCGGAAGACAATACACGGGCTGTTCTTGACGAATTCATGTTGCATTACCCGCGCCTGCGGCGGACATTCGTGCCACAACAAGCCCGCATCATCAGCAGCAAGAAACTTGCCCTAACACTCGGCATCAAAGCGGCACGGTTCGACTACCTACTGTTCACCGACGCCGACTGCAGACCCGCATCGAAATACTGGATATGGGAGATGATGAACGGGTTTGACCAGTCGCCCGAGACAGATGTGGTGTTGGGCTTCGGCGCATACTTCAAAGGCAAAGGCCTGCTCAACCGGATAATCCGCTACGACACACTGTTCAACGGCCTGCACTACTTGAGCGCCGCGCGCTGCCACCACCCGTATATGGGCGTAGGGCGCAACCTCGCCTACAAGAAAGAATGGTTCCTGTCGCACAACGGGTTCTCTCCGTATTTAGGCGAACAGGCCGGTGACGACGACCTGATAGTGAACCACTACGCCACAGGCAAGACAACCGCCACCGTGACCAGCCCGAACAGCCTTACCTGGTCGCCTGCCAAAGAGACATTCCAAGAATGGTGGCACCAGAGACGGCGCCACTTGAGCGTGTCGCCGCACTACACGTTGTGGAGCCGTATGCGCCTCGGAGCCGAACCTATGTCACGTGCATTGTGGTACGCATTGGCGGTCATACTGATTGTGCGCGGCGCAACATTCTTACATACCGACCTGCAATACGGCACGATAGTGCTTGGCACGGCAGGGATGCTACTTCTGCTGCGCCTGCTGATGCGGAGCATCGTCATGAACATCTCCGCCCGCCGACTGGGCTTTTCTCCTAAAGGACTGCACGCCGGCATCTCACTGACAGACCTTGTACTATGGGACATCCTGCTGCCCCTGTGCAACCTGTGGATACTGATATTCCCCACCCGCAAACCCACCCGATGGTAATCCCTATATGAAACACCTGCTACTCATCATCGCCTTGTCGGTCAGCACGATACTGCATGCGGACCTGCTTACCGACCTGCTCATTGACAAGAAATACGACCCGAAGTATCTGACCACCACGGAGATCGACTCCCTGCTCAACGGTGTGGACAAGCCACGCTATGAACTGAAAGAGAAGAAACGCGTCCAACAGTACCGCTACTCCTACTTCGCATCGTACTCGCTGCATGACAACCGAAAGAACATAGACAAGAGCCTGAGCGACACACTATTGCGCGAAGCCCAGATATCCTCCGACGGCAAATACATCGCGTACGGGAAAGGGCAAGACCTGTACCTCTACAAGACAGACTTCAATACCGAAGTCGCTGTCACACGCAGAGGCAAGGCAGATGTGTTCAACGGCGTGAGCAACTGGCTGTACGAAGAGGAGTTCGGCATCACGCGCCTGTTCACTTTCTCGCCCGACAATAAACAGATAGCGTTCATCCGATTAGAGGAAACAGGCGTGCCATCCTTCACATGGCAGACCTTTCTGAATGAGGACGGACAACCCTCCTACCCCGCTTCCCGTACCATCCGATACCCCCGTTCAGGCTGTACGAACGCCATACCGTCCGTATGGGTGTATGACATCCACGACAAGAGCCTCGTACAGATGAAACTGCCCGAAGAGAACGACCGCTACATCCCGCGCATCTGCTGGCGCACTACAGAACAGGGCAACCAACTGATGGTGCTGACCTTGAACCGCGACCAGACAAAGATGGCGGTGTATGCGTGCAATCCCAAGTCGAGTGTGTCGCACCTGTTCTACGAAGAGCAGTCGGACAAGTACTTTATGGACTACTCGCTGTGGGACGAATGGCAATGGATGGACAACGGGCAAGTCGTGGTGCTGAGCGAGAAAGACGGCTGGCGAAGACTATACCTGTGCTCCGAACAGGGTGCCATCCTGCGTGCGCTGTCGCCCGACGGCATGGACATAACCGATGTCTATGGGACGGACGGACAGACCGTTTACTACCAAGCCGCACCCGTACCAACCGAACGGCAAATCTATGCCGTGACGCTGAAGAAAGGCGAGACCAGCCGCCTAACCAACGACCACGGTTGCTACCGACTCTATCCTTCCAAAGACTTCCATCGGTGCATCCTGCGCTTTGAAAGCGACCTTGTGCCGCCCACCTATACGCTCTGCCAACTACAGAAGAACGGCATCAAAGTAATGCGTAGCATAGAGAACAATGCCGTGGTCGCCGCCAAATGGAAAGGACTGAACCTGCCTCACAAAGAGTTCGTGCGTATCCCTACTGAACGAGGTGACTCATTAGACGCGTGGATTCTGCGCCCTGCCGATGCGTCTGACAGCAACAAACGGCCCGTGGTGATGTTCCAGTACTCAGGGCCAGCATCACAGCGCGTACTCAACCGCTGGCATCACAGGATAGCCTATGTGCTGGCAGATATGGGGTACGTGGTCGTGAACGCCGACCCTCGCGGCACAGATTGCCGAGGGAGGAAATGGCGGAACGAGACATATATGAACCTCGGTCAGAAAGAGGCGGAAGACCACCTCGATGTGGCGCGATACATGCAAAGCCTGCCCTATACGGACGGCTCGCGCATCGCTATGGCAGGCTGGAGTTACGGAGGCTACCAGGCCATACGCACCCTGTGTGAACAGGATGCCACCGCACCGCTAATCCGTTGCGGCATAGCCATCGCACCGGTCACGGATTGGCGGCTATATGACACAGGCTACACCGAACGGTATATGCGGCGGCCGATGGTCAATGAAGATGGGTACAAGCAAGCCGACCTGACCGCTATGGCGGACAAACTGACAGGACGGCTACTGCTGGTACACGGACTGGCGGATGACAACGTACATGTGCAGAACACGTGGCTGCTAACCGAAGCCCTCATCAATGCCGGCAAACAGTTCGACATGCAGATATACCCCGATGACAACCACAGCCTGCGTCAGGGCAGTCACTACCTGCACCTTCACCAACGCATTATCAACTTCCTGAAAGAGAATCTGGAGAAATAACCTTTTTTCGCTCCACTATTATGACACAAAAGCAACAACAGAGTAACATCTTCACCATCATCATCTGTTTCTTCCTGTTCGGAATGATTTCGTTCGTAACGGGTATGCAAGACCCGTTCGGAGTGATTGTCCGCGCCCAATTCAAGGCATCAAACGCGATGTCTCAGTTGGGCAATATGGCGAACTTTATCGCCTACGCTTGTATGGGTCTGCCTGCGGGTATGCTCCTCAAGCGGTACGGTTACAAAGTGACCTCGTTATGGGCGGTCGGAATAGGCTTTGTGGGCGTGTGCATTACATTTATGAGCGGCCGCATGGGGTCGTTCGGAGTGTATCTGACCGGTGCTTTCGTGAGCGGGTTCTCGATGTGTCTGCTCAACTCCATCGTCAATCCGATGCTGAACACACTCGGTGGCGGCGGCAAGCGGGGACACCAGCTGGTACAATGGGGCGGCAGCTGCAACAGCCTGAACGCGACCATCGTGCCTATACTGATAGGCTACTTGATAGGAACGGTGACTAAAGACACCCAGATAGCCGATGCCAACCCCGCCCTCTATATAGCGATGGGCATTTTTGCCTTCGCATTCATCGTCCTGTGCTTCGCGCCGATACCCGAACCTGAATTAGAAGCGGCACGAGCCAGAATGGAGCGTGGCGAACATACTGCGGAGAAGATGGGCGAATCCATACGGAAGACGCTTAAATACAAGCACTTTGTATTCGGTGCCATCGGCGTATGGCTGTACGTAGGATTAGAAGTATGCATCGCCAACGTGACCAATCTCTACCTCACCTCGTCCGAGATCGGTGTTGCCGCTTCAGTGAGCGGAACAATAGTGGGTATGTACTGGTTCTTTATGTTAGTAGGACGACTGACGGGGGGAGCGATTGGCGGCAACGTGTCATCGCGGGCAATGCTGACCACTGTATCGGTTGTCTGCATCCTGCTGCTTGGTTTGGGTATGGTGTTCGGCGACAGCGTGCATGTGCTGTTCCCCGCAATAGACAAGACGACCTTCTCATTCTCGCTCCATGAGATACCCATCGCTGCCATGTTCTTCGTGTTGTGCGGATTCTGCACGAGCATCATGTGGGGCAGCATCTTTAACTTGTCGGTTGAAGGACTGGGTGAGCATACGAGTATGGCGAGCGGACTGTTTATGATGATGGTGTTCGGCGGCGGTGTACTGCCCTTCCTGCAGAGCCATCTGGCGGACCAATGCGGGTTCATCCTGTCCTACTTGGTGCCCCTCATCGCCGCAGCGTATATACTCTGGTTCGCCCTGCGGGGTAGCCACATAAAGTGAATACAGAAAGATAAAATATACACAGCAATATGGACAAACCTTACGTATTAGGATTGGATATGGGCGGCACAAACAGTGTACTGGGCATAGTGGATGCACGCGGTCAAGTGCTCGGACGCACAAGCATCAAGACACAGGACTACAAGGACATTAACGTCTATGTACAAACTCTTTATGACGAGGCGATGAAAATCATCAGCCCCATCGGTTCGATAGAGATGTTCCGCGGCATCGGTGCGGGTGTGCCTAACGGAAATTACTACACGGGCAGGATAGAAGGAGCGATGAACCTGCCGTGGCAGAACGTGCCTTTCGCGGAGATGATGCAGCAGCAGTTCGGTCTGCCCTGCGCTATCACCAACGACGCTAACGCCGCAGCAATGGGTGAGATGACCTACGGCGCCGCCAAAGGAATGAAGAACTTCATCATGATTACCCTCGGCACGGGCGTAGGCAGCGGCATCGTGATTGACGGCAAGGTGGTCTATGGGCACGACGGTTTTGCGGGCGAGTTGGGACACACCTGCGTTAACCGCAGTCCAGAGGCGCGCCAGTGCAACTGTGGCAAGAAAGGCTGTTTAGAGACTTATGCTTCGGCGACCGGCGTTTCGCGCACTGCCAAAGAGATTGTCTCCACCACCGACCAACCTACCCTGCTCCGCCAATTAGATTTGAACAGCATCACATCGAAAGACGTGTTCGATGCCGCCGAGAAGGGCGACGAGGTAGCGAAACAGATTTTTGACTACACAGGCACGATACTCGGTCAATCGTTCGCCAATTTCGTGCAGTTCTCCGCCCCAGAAGCCATCATCCTGTTCGGCGGTCTGACGAAGGCAGGACACTGGATTATGGATCCCGTGGTGAAAGCAATGAACGAGAACGTACTGCCGTTGTGGCGTAACAAGGTGAAAGTTCTCTTCTCCGACCTCAAGGAATCCGATGCCGCCGTGTTAGGCGCAAGCGCACTAGCATGGGAGTAAGGCATGTTCCCTTTGAGAATCCTATACCAGTTCCCCGATTGGGCGCAGCGTTGGTATCCTCACGCTTTATGGCGGGAAACTCCCGATGATGCCGCTCCGACGGTCTATTTGACCTTTGACGACGGCCCCGTACCCGAAGTGACACCGCAAGTACTGGATATACTGGATTCGTTTGATATCAAGGCAACCTTCTTCTGGGTAGGCGAAAACCTGATGAGATATCCGAACCTCGCCCAGGAAATTGTCCAACGCGGTCATCTTATTGGCAACCACACCTACAACCACCTTTCAGGATGGTCCGTCTCCGCCGAAGAGTACAAAGCCAACGTCCTGAAAGCCGATGCCATTATCCACGAAACTGTCCCGTCCGTTTTTGAAAGCGGCAAGCGGCTCTTCCGCCCCCCTTACGGGAAGATGCGCAGGGAAGTCTATCAATGGCTTCAAACGGAAGGCTACACCATCGTTCTTTGGGATCTGGTGACACACGATTATAACCGCCGCTATTCGCCGAAGGAAATAGAGCGTATCATTATGCGCTACGTACGCAACGGTAGCATCTTGCTGATGCACGACAGCATCAAAGCATCGAAAAACACATTAGAAGTACTCCCGTGGCTAATACACCGCCTGCAGGTGGAGGGCTACCGGTTCGGAACATTGTAATTATGCGCGATGCTTACCGTCATATCGTATTGTCCGCTTTGTGTCTTCTTTCCCTTATAGCGTGCCAGCATAACCTCCACACCACAGAGGCACGCTTAGCACAAGCCGACCGACAGTTAGAGGAACTGGAGCAGTGCCTTCAACGCACGCTCCTGCTGGACTCTATCCAACCTATCACCACCCGCACAGAGGGAGTATATTTCTACATTTTCAACGAAGGGCAGATGGTCTATTGGTCGGACAACCGGCTGAACGTGGACAACGTGCAGCACCCGATGACTGACCAGTGGACAGGAACTGATTTCCGCAACGCCAAAGGTCTGTGCCGCTGGCGGCGGATGGGCAACTGGGGCATACTGGCTGCCGTACCCGAAGAATGGAACGAAGTGGATGACCAAACACTGTCGCAAAGTTTCTCCTACCGCCCCCTGATGGAGCAACGAGAGGCGGAGCAGAACCGCTGGACACAAGCCCGGCTACGAGTACGTATTTTCTACATCGCCAGTCTCCTATTCTTCTTCGGGCTTGTTGTGTTCGGCATCGGGTTGATTATCCGCAAGCGCGGATTCAAGAACATGCGGCTGCACACCAAGTTCCAATACCTGTTCATTCTCCTTTCTTTTGCCGCCTTCATCTACATCTTCTCAATGTCGGTCAAATACGTCCGCCGACACTACGCCCGCCAGCAACAAGAAACCTTGCAGAACAAATGCCGTTATATCCGTGCGGCTTTACAAAGTTTGTACTATTGGGACTATAGTCTTGACTCGTCCAAGTCGGATGCGCTGAACACCGACTTGCGCGACATCGCTTTCACTTACGGAGTAGACATCCACGTCTATAATCTTGAAGGACAACTCGTAGGAAGTAGCACACCCCAACTCTTCCGACAGGGCTGGCTATCCACCTATATAGCACCTGATGTCTTCTATGCCGACAGGCATACCTGCACACGGTACGAACAGCTCAGCAACCTGCGATATCTCGCGACCTATACGGAGTTCGTGAACGGCAGTGAACTGTCTATCGGCTATATCGCCGTACCTTCATTTCTTTCGGAAGACGAGATGGCGATGGAAGTGGACGGATTCCTTGCACGTCTGCTGCCAGCATACCTAATTGCTCTATTCTTGGCTTTCATTTTCTCGGGATATGCATCATCGCTCCTTCTCAAGCCCATTAAGCATCTAAGCGAGAGTATGCAGCAATATGAACTCGGCAGACAGAACCTGCGCATCGAGTACGGCTACCACGACGAGGTGGGCGATCTCGTGAACCGCTACAATGAGATGGTAACTGCCCTTGAAACCGCCTCCCGCCGTCTGGCACGGTCAGAACGCGAAGGAGCCTGGCGCACAATGGCACGACAAGTAGCACACGAAATCAACAACTCGCTTACGCCGATGAAACTGACGCTCCAGCAACTGCAGCGCACACGGGGGACAGAACGCTTTGAGCAGTACTTCGACAAATCAACCCACATGCTCATCGAGCAGATAGACAATCTCAGCCACATAGCCTCATCGTTCTCCTCATTCGCAAAAATGCCCGAAGTGACCGTCAGCGAAGTGGATGTGGCGGACAAATTAGTGCGTGTGCTGACCCTAATGAACAACAACGAGCAGCATATACCCATCCGCTACGTGGGTCCCAACGACGGCATATGTGTATATGCCGACAAAGACCAGATACAACAAGTCTTTACCAATATTCTACGCAACGCCCTGCAGGCATTAGAAGACCGCACCGACGGCGACGTGATTGTCGTTCTCCGACAGGCGGATGACAAGGTGGAGATCTCCTTCTCCGACAACGGTGGCGGCATACCCGAAGACATGCGTAGCCGCATCTTCACACCCAATTTCACCACCAAGTCCTACGGTACGGGGCTGGGACTCGCCATCGCCCGCAACATCGTAGAGGGCTGCGATGGTAGCATACGGTTCGAGACATCCGAAAAGGGCACAACCTTCTTTGTCACCCTCAACGCAATCAAGGCATAACTACTGCGTTCAGACTTCAAACGAAACCGGGCGAAGTGTGTCGCACTCCGCCCAGTTTCTGTATGACGGTTTCCAAATCGTCCTGTTTACTCTATCCGCATTCCCTGCGCATTGTAGATCTTGCCGTTGCGCTCGATGTACAATACGCCTTTATGGATGAACTTCTGTGCCTCGTCGGACGGCTGTGTCTCTTCCCGTATGATTTCCAGTTCTGTAACAGGCTCTCCTTCCACCACGATACGCACGCGTGCGGCATTAACGGGGATGGTGCTGCGGAAAATACCACGATAGGCACGCAGAGTGGTACCGGTGGTCGTATTGGCCTCGCGGATCTGGTTGTTGCTCAATCCGAAGTACCTGCCTTTTTCCGAACTGAGCACTTTGCCGTTACGCAGGGTCCCTATCAGCGAGAGGGTTCCTGTTCCGTCGTTATGACCGTCCAGTCCGTCGTAAGCATCCGTAACCATCAGGTCACTGACCTTATCTGCGGTCAAGTCGATGGTCACAGCGTTGAATACAAACGACTCTATGGCTGCCAGTTTAGCATTAGCATTGACGATGTAACACCTGCCAGCGACCATCGATTTGGCCTGGCTGAAATAGAGGGTGACTTTGCCGCCTTCCTCCAGATCGGCTTCGGCATGATAGAAATCATAGACGCGGCCGCGCAAACTCAGCGCCGTCATCAGACCGCTTCCGACATTGAACGGCAGACAGAATGTGGACCACACACCCTGTTTGAACTGACGGTTGAGGGTGGCGGTATTGACTTTCACCCCTTCATAGTCGTCCGCAAACTGGTCGTAATAGGCGTTGGTCTCGGTCTCCTGGAGGATGATGTCCATCGGCAGTTCGGGCTGGAGGCTCTCGAAGAGGGCGGTGATGACCGTATCCTGCGTGAGAGTGAGGGTGCGCGGGTTGTCGGTGCTGCCGTCGGACCACTGGACGAACCCGTACCCGTCATTGGCATCGGCGCGGAACGAGAGGGTCAGGTCAAGGCAGGATGCCGGCGAATGGGTGACAGTCACCGTTCCTTTCGTATTGTCTTCCGATGTTACGTAATACGCAGGTACGGGCGTTACCGTCCAGATTGCATTGACGGTAAGGTCGGAAGTGACGCGGCTGAAGTCCTTGTCCCAAACGAACGTGCTACAATCGGGAACCTCCACATCGGGAGCCGTGGCGGCTCCGCCGTAGGCTATGGTCTGCGGCCCACCCAGCATGTTGCCGTTTCCGTCCGTAAAGATGACGGTGTAGAGAGCCTCGCGCGCCAGTCGCACGGACTGACCGCGGCGTTTCTCACACGACCATACGCCGGGAAGCTGGTAGTAGGAGTCGCCATTGAAAATCAAATAGTATGCAAGCGTGCTGTTGCGAGAAGTGGATGACCAATAGTAGCCGTAGATATCCGTGTTGTCCATAAAGCTGTAGAAGCCTGTGGCGGGATTGATGAAGGTAGCTTCATTTGCACCGTTCATCGTGTTGCCGATACCTCCGGTGCGGCGGCCTGCGGCGGGAAGGAATACTGCCCCTGCCGCTTCCATCCGTTTCCATTCGTCGAGGGTGTATTTGTTCTTCTCTAAGTCCTCAATCTCATAATCATCGACGCGGTACTTGGGCGTGAACTCCAGTCCTTCGGGCAGTTGCCATTCGTCGGGAAGGAGAATCAAACCCTTGCGGTCAACAACCATCGCGCTGCCCCACAGGCTGCCGCCCTTGCGGCTGTAGAGGTAAACCCATTCTTCTTTAGTCAGGGTGAACCAGCCGTCGCCGATGAGCTGTCCCCAGTCGCGGAACTCACCCGTGTAGTCAGCGTCGGCATTGGACGGGTTGACACCGTAGTTGGTGCTTTCAGTACTATAAGCGAACATGTCGATGGTTCCGTGGAAGTTCTCGTCACCGAGGTTGATATTGGGCAAACCGATGATGTCGTACTGAGTGCGCGCCAGCGACCAACTATCCTCTGCGAGGTCGTACTGCAGGTTGCCTTTGGCGAAACGCACTTTCCTGCCGTTGCTGACAGAGAAGCCTCCCTGCAGGGCGTCGCCTGCCGCTTCCGCCTCCGCATAGGTGGCAGTGTACGAAGTGGCTTCTACTGCCAATACCACCGTTCTGTCCCAACCGGCGAAGACCATTCCGTCCCGAGAGGGTGTGGGGTTGGTAAAGGCAGGCAAGGCGTTCTCGTCACACCATACGGTCTGCAGAACGGTGGTGCCGTCGTTATCATAGAAGGTAATCTCGTACATACGGACCGTTTCATAAGCAGCAACGAACACCTTGTCACCGTCCACGGTCAGGTTATCGTCAAAGACAACGGGTTCGCCATCGCCGTTGAGCAGCCAGTGGGTAAAATAGTAATGGTAGCCGTCCGAGCGGTGCGGATACGGGTCATACGGTTCGTCGATCTTCTGTCCGTAGGAGTATTGCTCCGCATCCTCGTGCTGCTGATTGAACTCATCTATGTACTGCCACGTAACGGTGAACTTGCGTTCTTCCTCCGAATATACAGCCGTGTATTCGGCAGCACCTGTTACGGTTACGATGTCCTTGTCCCAACCAATGAAAGTGTAGGTAAGGTAGTTGTCGGCAGGCTTGACGGGTGTCTCACCTTCATAGACGGGCGTTGCGCCGTATTCTACCTCTGTGCTTTGCAGAACGGTCGTGCCGTCGTAGTTGTAGAAGGTAACAGTGTACTTTCTCACTTCAGCAGTGAAGGTTGCCTGATAGGTGGCATCGCCTGTCACGGCTGTGATTTCCGGATCCCATCCTGCGAAGACGTAGGAGTATTGTGCATTGGCCGATTTGGACGGTGTCGCGCCTTCATAGACTGGCGTTGCGCCGTACTCGACTTCCGAACTTTGCAGTTCCACGTCGCCGTTCATAAAGGTGACAGTGTATTTCCTCAATTCAGAGGTGAAGACCGCCTGATAGGTGACATCGCCTGCGACGGCTGTGATTTCCGGCTCCCATCCTGCGAACACGTAAGTGTATTGTGTATCGGCCTGTTTGGACGGGGTCTCGCCTTCATAGACGGGTGTTGCGCCATATTCTACCTCTGTGCTTTGCAGCACCTCGTTACCGTTCATAAAGGTAACTGTGTATGAGCCGAGTGAATAACCCTTGACAAGACGTACCGAGTGGCCTTGTGCACGGGCGCGGGCAGTAGCCGGATAGAACACGCTGTTATCGAAGAAAGCGGTGAAGGAGGTTGTTTCCTCATCAGCGGTGGCAGACCAATAGTAGCCCTCTTTTCCGGCGGCATCGCAAGTTTTACCCAGACGGTTGCCCGCTGCGGGGAGGAAGACCGCTCCTGCGGCTTCCATTACTGCCCACTGCGAGGTACTGTAGGCATTGTAAGTAAAACTATTCACAACGTTATTGGAGAAATGCGAGTCGTTGGCTTGCCAGCCAGCGTCGTTAGCCGCCAAGAAGATGTATTCGGCAGCGGGCTGCTCCCAGTCATCGGGCAGGATGACCAGACCTCTCACACCGCTTATAGTGGCAAAGCCGAACTTGGCGGAAGCGTTCTCACGCGAATAGAAGAGGTAGTTCCACTCGTCGGCGGTCATGGTCCGCCAAATACCAGCCATGTTTCCGCCATTGACAACGGCATTCTGTCCCCAGTCGGCAAAAGTGGGATAGTCATTCTCCTCCTGTGGGGTGTGACGGCGTGACGGTGCGTCGAACGTGTAGTCCGGGTTGTCCGGGTCGTCCGGATCATTACCCATATTGCCTCCGTAATCGAAGTGGGTGCCGCAATCGGTACAGGAATGGAGCGTGGGGTTCGTTCCTGTTCCCCATCCAAAGAGGTCAATCCAGCCGGTATAGTCAGTGGCTATTTGCGCGTTGGAAGCTCTCATATAATCGTACTGGTTATAGGCGAAGCGGTAGGTCTGGGTGGATGCTTGGTACTGCAGGTTGCCTTGTGAGAACACGACGCGTTTCTCGTTGTCACCCACTGTGAATGGGTGTGCCGCAAAGTTGGCATTGACACCCGTGATATCCGTGACATCCGGCGAAGGCTGTACGGTCAGCGTGAAGGTCACTACGGAGTCGCAGCCGTTAACTGTTTTCAGTGTCTTGGTCAGGTCACCGGCCTCATTGAAGACCTCTCCCTCCCAAGTGTACGGCAGTTCGCTTGACCAGATAGTCGCGCCGTCGGTGATGTTGGCATACGAGGGTAGGACGTTCAGCGTCAGTGTCAGAACGGAGTCGCAGCGGTTGGTTGCCGTCAGCGAGGTGGTCTTGGTATCGGCTTTGTCAAACGTCACACCTTCCCACGTAACAGGCAGTTCGCTCTTGCAAACTGTTTTTTCGAGCGGTGTGTTGTATGCGGGCAGCGTGGTGGTGGCGGCCATTGTGTAATGGTATCTCATCCCATTGTTGTCCGTCACAAGGATATCTATCTGGTAAGTGTTGTTTCCCGAATAAGTGACGGTTGCGGCAAGGGAGACGGGAGTGATTGTGTTGTAGGTCTGGGCGTTGTTTACCGAATAATCGCTGGTGAAACTTCTTACGTTATCCAGCGTGAAGTTCCCCTCGATATAGGACGAGTTCATCTCCACTTTCAGCCGGTAGATGGCGTTGTCCTGCTGTCCGAAACCTCCGACATTAATGGTCCAATAGGGGGCGTCGGAGACGATTTCACCCGCTGTCAGCACCACATAGGGGTCGGAGCATGGAATATCGATGGTGGTGTTTGTCCCGCCTCCCATATAGGCGGCGCGGATGAGTCCGCCTGTTTCCGTGATGGATGTGACGCGTCGGTTGGAGAGCGAAGACCAAGTGGTTATGGAGGCGGTACCGGGGTAGGTGTTGGAACCCGAAGTCAGTTGCGTGCCGGAGGCGGACACTAGCGTGCAGTGCGGGTTTCCGTAATCGGAGTGGTTGGGTTTGTTCTCACTCCAATACGTCTCGTTATAATTGACTTTCCACACCAGCATTCCGTGTCCGGGGAGGTATGCGTCCCAGCCTGTCTGCTGCCGGTTCTCAATATAGTAGTTGATGGCTTCGGTAGTACCCTCCTGAAGGTAACCGCCCGAGTTGATCTGGTAGCAGCGGTAGCCGGCATTTTCCGACGGGTAGAGGGTCAGGTTGGTGCCAGTGGTACCTGGGTTGATGGGAGCGTCCCATCCGAGGTAGATGCGTTCGAACGGGCTGTAGTTGGGCGGACACGTTCCGCAACTGGCCGTACCATTGCTGTCAGTGCCGTTGTAACTGCCACCGTCCATAATGTCATAGTTGTTGGGAGTGACCTTTGCATTATAGTTACTCCCGTAACTGGTGTCATATAGGTCGGGCAGACCCAGGACGTGGCCGAACTCGTGGCAGATGGTTCCGATGCTATTTCGGTAGCCGGTATAGCCGTCCAGTTCGCCCGACATGGCATAGTTGTTGATATACAGTCCGTCCACCATAGATTGTTTTGCCGAATAGGTGCAGTTACCGTAGGAGCGTGCGCTGGAAACGCTCCAGTTGTGAGGCCAGATGGTGTTGGCGGCGCCACCGTCCGCCTCGCCTTTGCCGGCGTAGAGAATATAGACAAAGTCTATCTCATCGTCGCCGTCGTTGTTGTACACCGAGAAATCCACGTCGTATTGTGAATCAACGGCTTTCACCGCCTCCACCACAATATCGCCCGGGTACATATCATCCCCGTTGGAGTCGTTGGCTCCGTAATAGGAATAGTTATTCAGGATTGTGACAGGGCCGTACACATCGAAATCGGGAACGTACGCCCCTCTCGACTGCTCGCGGAAATACTCGCGCACCGAGTTGTGGGTGTTGCGGTAGTTGTATCCCGCTTTGTTCATCATGTCATTAAAGGCCGCCTGCGTATTGGAGGACTGCATTGACAGGTTCGGGTAATTCACCAAAATGACGATGCCTCTCGGAGCAAGGTTGATGTTTCCTGATGTGCGTTGCGGGCGCGAGGCGCGGTAGCGGGGCGAGGCTTTGCGCCGCTCGCTCAACTGCTCCGCCGTTTTTTCGGACAGGGCGACCGTACCGTCGTCCAACAGCCGATATGCGGTACCCTGACTATCTTCGAGCCAGTGACCGAACTCGTCACCGACCATCTGGAGAGTCACGCTCGCACCTTTGTCGGTGCGGTAGTCTTTCCATCCGCGCCGGGCGGGGACGGCGAACAGCAGCTGCGAGAAAGCGGCCGCAATAAGGGTCAAAACAAGTAATCTGGATTTCATAAGGAATGGAGATTATGTTATTTGAAAAGAGAAAGGATGTTGCTGATGCTGGAGGCGGCGGATTTGGCAGCACCTAACGCTTCCACCGTGTTGGTCTGCGCAGACTGGAGTTTTCCGCTGTCCACGTTGTTCACCAGATTGCTCAGGCTGTTGGTCACAACGCCCGAGTTCTGCTGGGTAACCAGATTGTTTGATCCGAGAATGAGTCCCGAAGCAAAGTTTTTCCAATAGGTGCTGTTCTTGGCGTTGGTTTTCAGACCCTGGCAACTCTGGAGGAGCTGGATGGTGTTGAGGGCGTTGTTCAGGTTGGTGTAGTCAAACTTGCCATCGGCTTTGTACTGCTTGTACAGCGCGTTCAGCGCACGTCCTGCCGCCATACCGTCGTTGGAGGTGGAAGCCGCAGCAGAAGCAACGGAAGATGCCACGGAAGAGGCGGCATTGGAGGTGGAAGACGTACCCGTGAGGGCGGAACAACTGCTCAATGTGAGCGCAGCAATCAGACTTGCGAATAATACTTTTTTCATAGTTTATAATCGTTTGTTTATATAATTTTGCTAATCAGCCGCAAATGTAAAACCTTTCTACCGAACCCACAAGAAAAATCGTTCATAAATTTCAGAAAAATGCAAAAAACATTTTGTCACGTCAAAAAACCGCCCTATTTTTGCGGTCGCTTACGGAAAGGTGGGTGAGTGGCTTAAACCAACAGTTTGCTAAACTGTCGTACGGGAAACTGTACCGGGGGTTCGAATCCCCCCTTTTCCGCCAGAGAAAGAAAGTGTGTCAAAACAGATGCACTTTCTTTTTTTATTTTCCGGAAATAGGGATTATTGTCCGAAAAGATATTACCTTTGCGGCGCACAGGGATAATGGTCTTTCCCTGAATACGAGAATAACAGACAATCTTATAATAATGACCAAAACAAGATAAGGACCAAAACGTTTATTTATGAGAAAAGGATTTTTTATGGCGGGTGCAATGGCAGTCATTGCGTCCGTATTCATGACAGGCTGTAAGGGTAATCCCGAAGCGGCAAACGAGAACGACAAATTCAGTTACAACGTGGACAAGTTCTATGATTTGGAGGTGCTGCGCTACCGTGTGGAAGGTTTCGAGCAGCTGTCGCTTCAGCAGAAGCAGTTGATTTATTACCTGAGTGAGGCAGCGTTGCAGGGTCGCGACATCCTGTACGACCAGAACTGCCGCTACAACCTGCGTATCAGGCGCGCTTTAGAAGCGGTATATCTGAACAAGACCCAAAACGGCCAGTACACTCTCGAGAATGCCGAGGACGCACAAGACCAACTCTTTGAGAAGTACCTCAAACGTGTATGGTTCTCAAACGGCATTCACCACCACTACAGTGAGGACAAGTTCCTACCTGAGTTCAGCCGCGAGTGGTTTGAAGCTGCTCTTGCCGAAGCGGGTTATACGCTTGACAAAGATGTTATAGACGTTATGTTCGACCCTGCACTGATGCAGAAGCGTATGGCGCAAGCTGACGGTCTGGATCTGATTGCCTCGTCCGCCGGCAACTACTACGGCGAGGGAATGACGCAGGCGGAAGCGGAAGCCTGGTACGCCGCGCACAAGGACAATTCAGCTGAGCCGAAATGGATAGGGCTTAACTCGCAATTAGTCAAAGTTGACGGCAAAGTGGAAGAACGCGTTTACCGAGTAGGCGGTCTTTATTCGGCAGCTCTTGAGCAAGTGGTTGCAAGCCTGAGAAAAGCCCTTGAGTTTGCAGAGACCGATGAGCAGAAGGCGGTTATCGAGCAACTGATTGCCTACAACGAAACAGGCGACCTCGACACGTTCAACAAGTACTGCATCGCGTGGGTGAAAGACCTAAACAGCCGCGTGGACTTCGTGAACGGGTTCACAGAGACTTACGCCGACCCGTTAGGTATCACCGGTACGTGGGAAGCGATGGTCAACTTCAAGAACGTAGAGAGTACACATCGTACCGAACTCATCTCACAGAACGCACAATGGTTTGAAGAGAACTCCCCCACCGAAGCCAAATACAAGAAAGAGGAGGTGAAAGGCGTGAGCGCAAAAGTGATAACCGCGGCTATGCTCGGCGGCGACTGCTACCCCGCCACTCCCATCGGCATCAACCTGCCGAACGCTAACTGGATCAGGAAGGAATACGGCAGCAAGTCCGTTTCGATAGACAATCTGTCGCACGCCTACGACGAGGCTGCAAAGGGCAACGGCTTTGCGGAAGAGTTCGTTATTGACGAGGAGACGCGCAAGCGCGCCGAGCAATACGGGACGCTGTGCAATGACCTGCATACGGACCTGCACGAATGTGCCGGTCACGGTTCGGGCAAACTGATGCCGGGTGTGACGAAAGAGAACCTGAAGGAACACGGTTCGACCATCGAAGAAGCCCGCGCCGACCTGTTCGGACTGTATTATCTCGCCGACCCAAAATTAGTTGAATTAGGTCTGCTTCCCAACCAAGACGCTTACAAGGCTGGTTACTACCAGCAGATGATGAACGGTTTGATGACACAATTAGTCCGCATCGAGCCAGGTAAAGACATCGAGGAAGCACATATGCGTGACCGCCAACTGATTGCCAACTGGGTGTATCAGCACGCGGAGAACAAAGAGGTTGAGATTATTGAACGCGACGGCAAGCACTACCTGCGTATCAACGACTACGAGGGTCTGCGCCGTCTGTTCGGCGAACTGCTGAAAGAGATCCAGCGCGTGACCTCGGAGGGCGACTATGCCGCAGCCAAAGAGCTGGTAGAGACGTACGCCGTCAAGGTCAATCCCGAACTGCACCAAGAAATCTTAGCGCGTTACAAGAAGCTGGACCTTGCTCCTTATAAAGGCTTTGTCAATCCCGTCTATACGCTCGTTACGGACGAATCGGGTAACGTGACCGACGTGACGATAGACTATACAGAGGGGTATGTGGCACAGCATCTGCGCTACTCGCGTCAGTACTCGTTCCTGCCTGATGTGAACTGATGTACGTTTTTTCGCTTCCCGTATCGAAGAGCATAGCCAACCGTCTGTTGGTATTGCAAGCCATGCACGGAGACCCGCTAACGGGGGTCTCCGATGCATCTATACCTGAGGATGTGCGGCTGCTTCACGATGCGTTAGAAGCGATAGACGACGCCCACCGCAAGGACTGTCCTTCGATGTTGCGTCTTGACCTTGGCAACTGCGGTACGGCGATGCGTTTTCTGACAGCCTATTGCGCACAGGTGCCGATGACCTTCGTTTTAGACGGCGAACAACGTATGCGGGAGCGTCCCATCGGACAGGAAGTGAATGCGCTTCGCCAGATAGGGGCGGATATTGCATATTTGGAGAAGGAGGGCTTTCCTCCGCTGCGGATTAAAGGCAGGGAGTTGGAGAAACGTGTGGTACGAATGGAGAGTGATTCCGAGGCGTTTCTACAGTCAACACAGTTCGTTTCGGCTCTTCTGCTCACAGGCATAGAGGTGGAAACAGAGGAGCAGTCTCCTTACATAGCCATGACGCGGAGGATGATCCGAGAATACGAAGCGAGCAACGGGAACGTGGCAACAGAGCGCGACTGGAGCAGTGCCGCTTTCTGGTATGAGTATGTCGCTCTTCACGGAGGGGAGATCTTCCTTGAGGGACTACAGCCGTCCTCTATGCAGGGGGACCAATGTGCAGCGGACATCTTTGCGCAGTTGGGCGTACAGACAACGTATGTATGCAAGCCGCAGCGGGGAGTGCTCCTGACAAAAGACCCGTCTTTCGTTCTGCCGAAAACACTTTCCGTTGATTTTTCCGGCTGTCCCGACTTTTATCCTGCCATAGCCATCACGTGCGAACAATTGGGCATACGGCTTGACGCACAAGGGACTGAACGTCTTCCGTTGAAAGAGAGCAACCGTCTGCTGTCAGTCAAAGAGCATGAGACACATCACGACCACCGAGTGGCAATGGCTTTGCTTGCCGCCGACCTGCCCTGCGACGACACGGCGTGTATCGCCAAATCCTATCCGCTGTTTGTGAGCCAACTAAGCGAGTTGCAGCATACAGGAGAGTAAACAATGCTTACCGATTACACGATAGTAGTTGCCCGCCGCGGCATCAACGATGAGGGGAAGGGCAAGAAACATGCCCTGCACCGACTCATCAGCGAGGCGCAGACGGAGTACGTGCATCTGATGGACGATGACGTGGTGCCACCTCCAACTATGCCCGACACGGATGCCGATATGGTTATTCTGCCGCTACGAATGGAGTCAGAGAATGAACATCCGAACCTGATTGAGCGGCTGCAAACAGCCGAGTACGCCGCCATCCAGTCGCTGACAATACTAACCGCCAAAAAAGGACATGCCGTGATGTGTTCGGGAGCGAACCTATTAGTCCGTCGCGAAAGATGGTTGGAGAGTTACCCGGACTTGCATCCTGAGACAGCCAGCGGCGACGATATGTTTTTGTTGGAGAGTTTCAAGCGGCGCGGTTTAGTCATTGCCGTTGCCGAGTCTCCTGTATACGAGGCGACAGTTCGTCCGTTGCCGAGTCTGCGTGCTTTGCTTCGCCAGCGTATGCGCTGGGCGGGTAAGGCACCCGTTTATCGGGACAGGGACATACGTCTATGCGGAATGATAGTGGTTGCTGCCAACCTGCTTCAACTGCTTTGTCCGCCGGTTCTGCTGCTGAAGTTCCCCTTTGAATATCTGCTCATCCGCCAACGGGAAAAGCAGTATCAACGCAAAGGCTCCTCTCTATTGGTTGTCCTACTATTGGAACTGCTATATCCGTTTTATATGCTTGTCTGCCTTTCGGGCGGCATCATAGCGAGAAACGGACAGAAAGAATCCCCTTCTTTCTGAAAGGGATTCCGTAGGGTGATGACGCGACAGACTATCTCTGCCACGTTTCTTTTTTAGTCTTCGCCGGCAGGAGCGTCTTCTTCAGCAGCGGGCACGGCAGCGGGTTGGAGAGCCGAAGCAGCTTCCTCCACCTGCTCGGTAATGGCGCTGTCTGTTGTGCGCTGTTCCTGCATTCCCTTGCTGATTCCAACAGCGAGAATACTCAAGACAACAACAATGGCAATCAGCGTCCACGTTGCTTTTTCCAAGAAGTCGGCAGTACGGGGCGCACCCATAACCTGGTTGCCGCTTGCAAAACCGGATGCCAATCCACCGCCTTTGCTGTTCTGAACCAGTACCAGCAAAACGAGAAGGATGGCGATGATAACAATCAGAATTGTAACAAATGTATACATAGTTTTTCTTATTTGGTTTCCTGTATAGCGAAGAGGTCTCCCCATCCGCTTATTGTTCATTCACGCCGCAAAAGTAGCACACTTTCCGTATTCTTACAAATTTTTCGTTTTTTTTCATTATTTCTTGCTCTATTCTTGTACTTATTTGCCAAAAACGGTAAGAATCTTTACCTTTGCGGCGCATTTGATTCGCAAGATAAATATGACATTAACCAATAAATCTGTTTTCGTATGAAACACATCAAACTTGTTCTTGCTGCAATGCTGATGCTGACCGGCTTGCAGGCAAAAGCGGAAAAGAAGGTTTATACCGCGTTCGATGAGAACACCGGCACAGTGACCTTTTTCTATGACGACCTCATGGACTCCCGTCCCGGCATCAAGGAGTTGTATGAACCCGACGAGATGCATGTTTTTCAGCATTTTATGGAATACGACACAAAAATAAAGAAGGCGGTTATTGACCCATCGATGAAAGACGCCAACCTCACTTCTACCGCGCGTATGTTCTCAATCGGCTATGGGGAAAAAGGCTTGACAGCTTTGAAGTCCATCGAAGGTTTGGAGAATCTCAATACCGACAATGTGACAGATATGGTGGGCATGTTTCAAGACTGCCGGTCGCTGACGGAGCTTGATGTCAGTCATTTCAATACCGCCAACGTAACGAACATGCGTAGTATGTTCGCCGGATGCGAATCACTTGCAGACCTCGAGTTGACCCGTTTCAACACCTCCAATGTGGAAAACATGAGCGATATGTTTACGGATTGCCATACTCTTACCTATCTTGACTTAAGCAACTTCCGTACCGGCAAAGTAACTGACATGAGTTATATGTTTGATGACTGCAAGTCACTTGTTGCGCTTGACATAAGCGGATTCAATACAGCCAATGTAACGGACATGAGTTATATGTTTGCAGATTGCAGGAGCTTGAAATCACTTGATATCAGTTCGTTCAGCATTGACGAATTGGAAAATGCGAAAGGTATGTTCATTTACGATACGAACTTATCCGCTATCTATTGCAATGATGACTGGAGCAACAGCAAGACATTGACGGACAGCAAGGATATGTTCAAAGACTGTTGTTCCTTAAGGGGAGGAAACACTACCGTCTATAGCAAATACAACACCAATAAACATCGCGCCAAATATGACGGAGGTCCCACAAGTCCCGGATATTTCACAAGAAGGAACTCAGGCGAGTTCGTTTATCTCGTGTTTGACGGGAACACCGGCACGCTGACCTATTACTACGACGACGAGATGTACAACGACTTCGAACGCCCGGGTATAAAGGAAGAGTACCGCAGTGATTATTATACCCGCATTACTGACTACAACACTCTTGTCAAAAAAGTGGTTATAGACGCCTCCATGAAGGATGCTCCGCTCACTTCCATGCGAAAGCTGTTTTGTATGGCGGCTTTAAATGAAACGCATGATAAGTATGTATATTATTATCTGGAGAATCTGACTTCCATTTCCGGATTAGAGAATCTTAACACCTCCGCCGTTACCGACATGAGAGATATGTTCCGGGGTTGCTGTAAACTTACTTCGTTGGACCTCAGCGGTATCAATACCGCCAACGTAACGGATATGGAATATATGTTTTCCTATTGCTCAGCTCTGCAAACCATTCATTTTGGCGGGAAATTCTCTACTGCCAACGTAACGGATATGTTTGGTATGTTTAGTCATTGTATCTCATTGGAGTCGCTTGACCTCAGCCAATTCGATATTTACCGACTGACACTCACATCGGATATGTTTTCCGGCTGCTCCGCATTGAAAACTATTTATTGTACTGAGGACTGGGGTCAAAGTGCGACTCTCAGGGGGGATGATATGTTCGAGGGGTGTGTTTCTCTTGAGGGGAGCAAAGGGACTGCCTTTAACAATTCCAATCCATCCAATATAACCTACGCCCGTCCTGACGGAGGCAAAGAGCGTCCCGGGTATTTCACGCTCCTGAGCGAAAACACGCTTATTGACGGTGTATACTATCTTTTGGACTACCAAACGAACACCGCACAAGTCCTACCTCTGCCGGAAGGCAAGTACGAAGGGAATCTCTATATCCCTGAGAAAGTGACATACTTCGGCAGGAACTATCCTGTAACCGGCATCGGTGACAATGCATTCAAGAACTGCGACGGAATAACATCGCTGACCATGGAATCCGACACTCCTCCGACAGTGGGTGAGAATGCCTTTGAAGGGGTGATTGAGGATATTCCTGTTTACGTACCTGAGACGAGTCCGTCGGCCTATCAGCAGGCGGATGGATGGAATGTGTTTACGGATATACGCACATCGTCCTACGTTATAAACGGTATCTGCTACGAACTCAATCCTGCAACCTATTTCGCCAAAGTGGTGGCTTTGCCGAAAGGAAAGTACAAAGGCAATATCATCGTGCCGCAGGAGGTATCCTACAACGGTTTCAAATACAAAGTCGGCAGCGTCGGCAGGTACGCTTTCGCACGCTGCTACGAACTGATATCCATTTCCCTGCCTTCCTCCGTCAACGACATCGCCGAATATGCCATCATCGGCAACCCTTCTCTGATTTCCATCAATATCCCTGCCGACAACAACACCTATTGCGATATCCATGGTGTTGTTTTCTCCAAGGACAAGAAGACGCTGCTTGTCTATCCTACGGGCCGTTACGGCGGTTACGAAGTGCCGGAGGGCACAACGCGTATCGAGCATAACGTGTTCATTGGCGCCGACCTCAAATGGATGGTGTTGCCCGAATCGCTCAAGGAGATCGCTACGGCTGCCTTCGACCAGACCAGCCTCGTCTGGATTGCCTGCAAAGCCGCCACGCCTCCCGAAGCCGAATTCGCCGCGTTCTACGGAGTGGACAACCAGATTCCCGTTTATGTTCTTGACGAGAGTGTGGCTGCCTACAAAGGGGCTGCCGAATGGAGAGACTTCGCGAACATCACCACCGGCATCCTGCGGCATGTACAGGTTGGTGACTTTTACTATGACCTCTGTCTCTGGGAGAAGACCGCAGAGGTGGTCGATGTGGTCAGTTCAAAGATCAGTACCGCCGAGGTGCCGGAAACAGTGATAGCGATGATTGAAGGGACAGGGCAATCCTTTGCCGTCACCGCCATCGGCGACCGCGCGTTCTATGGCTGCCAAAGCCTGACAAAGGTCACTTTCGCCGAGGGACTGGAACAAATCAAGCCTTACGCCTTCGCCAAGTGTACCAAGTTGAAAGACATGGAACTGCCGGAATCGCTCACCACTGTCGGCGATTATGCGTTCTACGGTTGTGCGTTGGAGAGTGTGACCATCCCGGATGGCGTTACCTCTGTAGGCAGTCACGCGTTTGAGGATTGCAAAAAGATAAAAGTGCTGGAGATTGGTGCCGGAGTACGTAATATCGGCACATGCGCCTTCAAGGACAATGACCAGTTGTTGGGTGTCCTTGTAAAAGCTGAGACTACTCCGCTGCTCGGCGACAACGCGTTTATGAATTGCGAGAACCTGAAGGCCGTCTATGTGCCTTGCAAAGCGTTGGAGAATTACGAACTCCTTTGGGGTCAGTACGCGGACCTGCTCAAGTACCAGGAGTTCTCCAACTATTACACTATTAACGCCCTTCCGTCTGAACACGGAACCATCGAGGTGCCTGTCAGCTCCTGCTATCCGTACATGACCGCCACGCCCGACGAAGGCTATGAGTTCGTACAGTGGTCCGACGGCAATACGGACAACCCGCGTCTGATGGAGACTCCCAAACAGAATGAGAGCTACGGGGCGGTGTTCGAACTGAAGAAATACGCATGGAAAGTGGAGAGCGCCAATGAAGCATGGGGCGTTGTCAGCACACCGCAGACCGAACCCGTTTATCCGCGCTTCACCGATATGGTGGCTGTCGCTGTGCCTAAAACAGGATACAAGTTCGTCAAGTGGAACGATGGCATGAAAGATATGACATACAACCTGAAACTGATGGACGACACCTATCTTCGCGCAGTCTTCATAGAAGATGGCAAGGAGCCGGATGTGCCGGAGTTCAACTTTGAAGTGACTGCCGTGACAATACGGTGGTATGATGTCAAAGGTGCATACATCTACTCGCTCACCCTCTATGCAGACGAAGAACGCACTGAACTGTTGGGCTCTTATGTCTTCGACAAGAATGGCAACCTCATAGAATTCATTCCCGCAACGAAAGCCCCGCGCCGCACGGCGAAGGGTGAACAGGAGGAGCAGTTCCTGTACACCATCACCGGACTGACACCCGACACCAAGTACTACTTCCGTATGCAGACTCACGACAGTGAAGAGAGGCTCATCTATACGGACGAGGGCGGTTTCCGCACGCTCAATGCCGCTGTATATGCCGTCATTCATCTTATCGATGCCATCGGCGAAGTGACCTACACCCCCGCTTGCGGTGTCAATATCCGTCTGGCACGGGAGGCATACGACGCGCTTAGCGACGAGGACAAGGCGCTCGTTACCAACTATGAGACGCTCACTGAGGCGGAGAAACAGTATGCGGAATTGGAGAAAGCGGCTAAGGAGACGGCTCTGAAAGACATTCTGGATGAGTACAAAACCGCTTTGGACGAGCTTCTGCAGGATAACGACACCGAGGAATGTCTGCTTGTCGTGAGCAACGCCAAAGACGCTGTTGATGCCATCCAATGGGATGACAGCAAGTCCTTCTCGGAGAACCTCTCCGCCATATACACTGCTTGTGTGGAGATTTACCTGCAGGCGGAAGCCGACCTTGCAGCCATACGGGAGAAGGAGACTCCCACTGGCATGGACGAGACCGCAGACGGCTCCGACCGCCCGCGCAAAGTCATCATCCGTGGACAGCTGTACATCCTTCACCACGGAGCCGTCTATAACGCAAACGGGGCAAGAGTGAGATAGCACTTTCCATCATACCCGCGACGATAGAAGGTGTGCGGCAGGGGGCCGACTTGGGGGTTAAGCCGGCGCAGTGGGTGTAAAAATCGTACGTCAAAGAACACTTGCAGTTTGGGTGCGGTTGGTCTGCTTCCGCCCCGCCGTTCCGCAGCGCAATGTTGCGGCAAACGTCGTACACCGGTGATGGCACTCTGTTACACGAACAGAACAGAAAAAGAAAACATCCTATACGATAGATGTCCCTTCCCGTCCTTATCCGCCTGTGCACATGGCGGATAAGGACGCCTGTTTGCCACTTGTAATACGCCTCACGGCGTGAGGTCATCTCCACTGAAATGACGTGCAAAGATAATACATTTTTGGGCGAAATGCAAGTTTTTCTTCAAAAAAATTGCATTTTTTTAGTTTAGGAGTTGAGAGTTGAGAGTTGATGGTTTATGGTTTATGGTTTGCATTGTATTCGCAGGCGGCTCTAAGGAGACGGTTCAAATAGTATTTGAACACAATGGACAAAGCCATATTCTATACAAGCGGGTCGGGGGAGACGGTCCGAATTAAATTCAGACGAAACAAAAGAAAGACAAAGCAGCTATAGGCGGGTCGGGGGAGGCGGGCGGAATATCCACCCAATATGCCGCAACCATAAAGAACAAAGGGGTTTCATGTAGACGCGATGGACGAAGCGCATATCATTTACAGGGCATCTTCAAGACACGTATCCATAAGTAGGGAGAGAAAGGCTATTTTTGTTGTCAAATTAGAAAAAAATGACAACAGACATAAGACAAAAGATTATGAACAGGCATACAGAAAAGCGGAACGCACTTGATTTAAGTGCGTTCCGACTATGCAGATTAAATAAAAAAAAATAACAGAAAATTATCTTTTTGACTACACGTGTGACAACAAGGACAGAGTCCGTAATGCTATCAGAATAGTTGCTTGAATTGAGCCGGAGACACAATACGTGTCTTGCCATGCATGTTTAATACCAACAAGTCATTATCACCGGTAACAATAAAATCTGCTTCTATTGTTTCTGCAAAGGAAAGCAAATACAAGTCCTTGCTATCGCGAACAGAAGAAACAGCCTGTTGACTGATCTTTTCTATATGACAATAAGCATTTATAATGCGGAACAGTTTCTCAAGGTCATCGCCGGCTATACGGCTGCTAATCTTGGATCGCGCTGCCACATTCGTGATTTCGTTTGTCAACTGCGAACATACATACACATGAATATGCTCATTCTCAAGCACATCGCGCATCCACTGTTTCTGAAATCCTAACAGAAACGAAATCCACACATTGCAGTCGATAATGATTTTCATCATGCGTAACGCACCGCGCGGACTTCATTCATTATGTCTTCTTCTGTCAATTCGGGAACAATGGGACGGGTTTGTATAAACTCATCCAATAACGCCTCCCGAGTTTGGAATTGCCACCCAAACCGGCTAATGAGCTGTTGAAACAAAATCCAATCCGTAGAAGGAACATTCAAATAAACACCCTGTGTCCCTGTTGCAGCATACATAATTCACCCTTTCATCTTAAATTCGCGGCAAAGATAGGGCATTGGAGTGAGATGGGCAAATGTTTTTTTATAGTTGAGAGTTGAAAGTTGAAAGTTGAAAGAAGTTGGAGAGTTGAGAGTTTAGGAGTTTAGGCGTTTAGGAGTTTATGGCGTTTATGGGTGGTTTAAAAAGTTGAAAGTTGATAGTTGACATTTGATGGTTTATGGTTGCAAATTGCAAATTAAATTGCATTGTGTTTGCAGGCGGCTCGGGGGAGCCGGTTCAAATAATATTTGAACGCAATGGACGAAGCCCATATACTATACGCGGCGGCTCTAAGGAGCCGTGTCTGAATAGAATTCAGACGCAAGGAACAAAATAAAACAATG
>CAJOIZ010000018.1 GCA_905234835.1 Paludibacteraceae bacterium | reverse complement strand
AGTCAGCGCAATGACTGTCCTACAATATATTAACTTTATCAATAACAAACCGATTGGGAGAATCAAATATGCGCTAGTTTAATTCCGCCAACAGGTAAAAGAACAATAACAACCCATTTGTTTAGTGCACAAAACATTTGAGTTATGGATAAAGAACAATATAAACAACGCCTCCACACTCTCGTGGTACAATTAAAGTCACAAGAAGAGAAGGAACTTTTGGATTATCTGTTATCTGAATTATCAACTATGCCTATTGGAGCAGAGAAGATAGAGCAGATTTATGAATATTGTATAGAGAAAAATGCTCGCTGCCAAGCAGAACAGTTTTATCTTGGATTCCCCATTCGGGAGATAATTCCTTCTCTTGTTAATGATTTTGTGCGTATGGAGATGTTCCGTCGACGTGATAACTTTGGTGACTTTTGCCTCGCACTTTATCAACAGATTGAAGGGATTACTAACCAACTATGTATCAATAGAACTTTAGATGAAATTGTAGGGAATATGTGGGAAGAATCTGCGTATATATCTATTTATGATGATATTAGTAAGCAAGCTATATCTCCCAAAATCAGTGTTCGTGAAAAAGTCAAAAAGAAAAAATATTCCATAGCTGACCTTATTTTTCCCGGAAAGAATAGAGACACCAAAACTCCTTATGCTGTAGAAAAAGCTAAAAAACCATTGCAAAATCAATTTGCAAACGATAAAATGCGTATAATAGTTTATTATTTCGAATATAGTGCAATGCTCAAAAATTCCGATTATGAAAGTTATAATAAATTTACAAGTTCACTTAATGATATATACCAATGTCGCAATTGGAATCATAGAGGCTCTAAACTCACAGAATGGGAACAAGCTATTTTTGACCGTATTGAGCTAAATAGGACTTACTATTATCTCCACTTTTTAGGTACACTTGCAAGGTATGTTCGTTCTGTTATTACCGGGTATCCAAAACTTGGTGAAATTCTACAATATGCAAAAAACAATAGTAATAGAGTGTAGAAATTTTCAATAGATTTCTACTTGGTTTCGAACTCAAAGTGCCAAAGATAGTCATTCCAACAACATTTTAACCGATTGTGCAAATAGGTTGCACACTAACGCCGTACTTTTGCAACCGAAAACCAAAAGATACGGTGTATGACACAAGAAATCACTCTTTTCAAAAATTTGGGTCTGGCGACTCCCACTTCTGTAACATTCTCCCACAATCTTAATGCACTCGTAGGTGCCGGCTATACTTCAATGGCGGGCAACACCTATTTCAACGCGCTACGTATGGCTGAAGGACTCCTTATCAAAGAAGATATAGGAGAAGGTTATGCGCATACCTTCCTCAATGGTTTACACATATATGACATTAAGACAAAGGCTCTCGTCTGTGAGAAATGGTTTCATTGTAAGCTTTATAGTCGCGTAACATCAAAGCAATGTGCCGTTACGATGCTAACAAATATGATTGAGCAAACAGCTGCAAAAGACCATAAATTACTGAACCGTATCGAAGTGCAAAAGACGGTATCAGAAATTGTTAACAGAGCCTTCTTTGGCAACCAAATATATGAAATACAAAGAACATTAAAGCAATTAAATGCATAGAACGATGGAACATACACTTGTCAATACGGCCAAACCGATAGGCAAATCAGTAACTACAGGTACAACTTTGCTTCAATCATTTCATGCCACTTCCGGCTTCAACTATCAAATTGGTATGCGTAAAGCCGCCGGATTAACAATTGTTGAAGGGTTCGCAGAAGGGACCGGATGCTCATTCTTGAACAAGATTGTGGTGCTATATGGTGAGAAACAGCAAGTAATAGCAGATATTGTCCTGCCACAAGGGACATATTATTCACGCGAGACAGCAATGGAAAGCATCAAGGATGAACTGTGCAAATACTTTTTTCAAGCATGTTTGAAAGAACAGTTGGACTTTAGCAAAGAGGACGTGGAAAAACAAGTAACCGAGGTGTTGGATAATTGTTATTTTTCTGAAAGCAGAAAAGCTGTGCTTGATTGGGCAACCGAAGTCGGAATAATAAAAGCATAAGACAATGAAGAAAAAGCAGCCATATAATCTGTCAGACCTTCTCGGATTTGGCAAATATCGCAATAAGTCAGTGTCTTATGTCCTTGAAAATGATGCAATGTACATTTATTGGTGTATTACTAATATCCCGAATTTTACGCTTACGGATGAAGCAATACAATATGCGAAAATATGTAATGAAATCTTTAGCAACATAAAATCCGAAAGGCAGTACGAATATCAGCAATACTCCGAAGGGATAGAAATCTTATTAACTATCCCATGGAGGAACAAATATATCAATTACATGCGAAAATTTGCAGAGGAGGCAGAAATAATACAAGTAAATGTACCAATGATTACAAATCCACTGTCAAGACAGTTATCTTTTTGGTAATTTCGTTGTTTAGCGACAACTTGAAAATTCTTCTTGAGCAAAATTCTAAAGTTGATTGGTTTTACGAAGAATACAAACAGCAGATTATTCTCTTGTGCCGAAAATTCACACATATACTTATGAGTGAATTTTCCGAAATGGATTTTGAAGACGCTAAAAATAATACGAGAGAATTTAGGCTTATCCAAACTTTTGATTGTATTTACAATTACTTGGAATCAAAAGGTGAGTCTGCATTGTTTCTGTCAAGGTGTCTTAAACAAAAGTAAACAAATATATAAGACGTCTTCATTACAATCGTTAAAGCACCGAGAATAAATAAATGAGGATAAAAACATATATCTCAAGGAAAAGAGAAATCGCACCTGTTTCAATGTATAGAAAATGAGAGTGATTGTGTATGCAAAAAACTGATTTATACGATAACGAGCAGTAATATGAAGAGCTTTTGCCTTTTTCTAAAAGGGAACAAGATTTTCTTGGTGCATTCCGTATTGTGGCTTCTTCTTTTCGGGGTTTTTGTACTCTGCTTGATTGACAACAAGTTCATCAGTCCGTATTCTTCTATGAATCCCATTACCTTCAAGGGGATTCTGGACACATTGTCATTTGCATTGTTTATTATCTTCGTTCCGATGCTTCTACTGGGTGTACACGGAGGGTTTCTGTATTTCCTAAAACATATATTCCAAAAAGGGAAAATAGCCGAATTGCTCTATATGCTGTTGATATATGCGGGTTACATTGTCAATGCAATCGTCCTTTTTATATCATGGTTTGTATTTCTTGCAGCACTCGCTACATTATCCCTTAGTTTTTGAACCATTTCCTTCCAGTTTTGCAGTAAATCTTATAGAGTTGATTGTTTGTGATTATTTTTGCTCTAAAAATTTTGCATATACAATTCATCCGTATACCTTTGCGGCAAACTTATACATAATTTATTTGTAATAAAGTTATTATTAGTGTTAAATGTACTATTAAATTTATTATTCAGACTATGAAAAAACATCGTATTTCTCTTAAAGACGCTTACCTTCGTAAGACTTCATCTCTGGCGGATGCTCTTTGTGTATATGGGACAAAACCTGTTTCAGATGTCAAAAAAAATGGAGGGTCTTTTTCTCTTACGGATGTTCCACAGTATGACCTCGTAACTCCTATAACTAACCGTACACAATCTATTGATGATGAATATTATTGGTATTTTTCGCATCCTGCTTCTAAATCCAGTACTAATACCGTTTTACCTCCTACGCTGCCTGTTCAGCAATCACTTGCTTCAATAGGTAAACGCACTTTGGCCAAGATGACTTTTCCTTGGGGACCACTATTGTATTGTTTTTCTAATACTCCCGCTTATTACTTTATGCGTGATGTGGCTGGAAACAAACATAACCTTAAACCCACTACTTATACAGAGCAGAATATGACAAACGACCAACTTAAAGTGATAGATGAGCAGGTGAGATTCAGATTAGGTTATACAAACAGTCTTTTGCTAAAAGGAGGTTATAAGGAGTATTTCGACAAGCATCCGAATGACACGATAAGATTCGGTATCGATGCGACAACGTTATATCCATTGATGTACGGAAGATCTTACGCTCCCAATAGCGGTATTTTCCAAAAAATGTTTACGCCGCTTGAACAAGTTGAAGCGACTCTTGGTGATTATAAAGTAAAATTGTATAAAGGCGGTTATGAAGTAGAAGACACCTATGATTTCAATGTAGGACAGGGTAATTATAACGGCAGTCGGCGGCTTTATGCTTGGTTAAGACGCTTGGCAGGAGAACACGGACATAAAAACACCGACCTTGATGAAAAGAAAAACAAATTCAGTATCAAACGTAATCTTAAACAGTAATGATTATGCCCTTTTCTGATAATATCGTTTGGGAGGCGTGCTGCGAGTGTATGTATTGGTGGAGTGAAGAACTGGGCGTTTCGTATGGCGCTGTCTGCTTGATGCTGATGTATGTCCTGCCGCTGTGTCTGATAGTTTTCTTTTTCGTGACGACACTGTCGGTTTTCTATGGCGGCAAGTCTTCCAAAGGCAGAATCGTTTTTCCAATTATGGCGGTTTCCTTCTTCCTGAGCCTCCTGTTTGGTGTCGGCATATTCTTTGTTGCGCCTATCCTGTGTGTCTCGTTCAGTATGGTCAGTTAATGTCCCCGTATAAAAAGTGGTATTATGAAGGATTTTTGGCTTTTCCTGAAAGGAAACAAGATTTTCATTGTTCATACCGTATTGTGGAACTTTCTTTATGCGTATCTTATGCGTATGTGTGTGTATGAATGTTTGTTTGAATCGGCGCTTGCCTGGGAAAAACCGTTTTATATGGTGCTTCTCTATACATTGGCTTTCGCCGGCTGCATTATTGTCTTTCCGGTTATTGTCTTGGGCACACATGGCGGGGTATTGTTTTTTCTGGAAAAGAAGTTCGGAAGCGCGAGAATAACCCAATCTGTCCATACCCTGCTGATAACAGCCGCATACGTTGTCAATGCATTGTCTCTTGCGATTCCCTGGACATTGACATTCAGGCGGATCATCATTCAAAATATCCTTTAAGAAGAATAAAAAAACGATTTCAATTATGTACACAGGTAATTGTTTTTGCGATTTTTGTATTGATTGTATGGTGTGGTGGAGCAGGCACACACCGCTGTCGTATGGCGCCATCAACGTCCTGCTGTTTGTCGTTATCGAGCCGCTGCTGGTGTGTTTTTATATGGTGACCACCATTTGGACGGCACTGACCAGGAACCACAGGACAAAAAAGGCGCTGCTCATAGCCGCCGTATCCGTTTTTGTCCTCTTCATCCTCGGCACATTGGCGTTGGTATGTGTGCCTCTGTTGGCTGCACCGTCTTCACTTCTGTAGATTGAAGATCTGTCACCAAAGTCCGCCACCGCCAGAAAACTTAACACTCTGCTTTTGTTGAAACATACTTCATCCTCATTTTCTTGAATTCCAACAGACAGATGCCGGAAGATATATTTGGGCAGAGAAAAAAATTGCAGCTATTTTTGTGTAAAAGTTTGTGTACATCTCAAAAAAGCAATAATTTTGCACCGTGAAAAGTGCATAAACTATAAAAATATGCACCATAGAAAGTGCAAATAAAATAAATGCGGCTATGATAAACGAAGCGTTATTGCAGTACATGAAGGAGCAATTGGATTTGACATCGGTAGATTTCAAGCGGTATCTGTACCACCAAATGGATTGGAACAAACGTCTCCTATGCCTGACAGGAGGACGGGGTGTAGGTAAGAGTACAATGGTGAAACAACATATTATCGAGACTCCTGAAGAGCACAGTCTCTATGTGTCTGCCGATCACAGTTATTTCACACTTCACACATTGACAAAGTTGGCGGATGAGTTTGTGAAAGAGGGTGGGAGTCATCTTTATATAGATGAAATACACAAATACGATGGTTGGAGCCGCGAGATAAAACAGATATACGATACCCATCCTGCCTTGAAAGTGTTCATCACAGGTTCATCTATCTTAGACCTGTTGGACGGAGAGGCAGACTTGAGCCGGCGCATCATCATGCGGCATCTGCATGGTATGTCGTTCCGTGAGTATCTTAAGTTGGTGCATGACATCGATGTGCCGGTGTATAGTTTGGAAGATATACTGGCAGGAAAGGCACAGTTAAAAGAATTACCGCATCCGTTACCGCTTTTCCGGCAATATCTGCGGGACGGATATTATCCATTCTCGTTAGAAGGCGATTTTCAGGAACGTATGCAAAATGTAATCCGCCAGACGATGGAGTCAGACATTCCGCATTATGCGAAGATGAGTCCGGCTACGGGACGCAAGTTGCGGCAGATGTTATCCATCATTGCGCAAAATGCACCATATAAGCCGGAAGCACAGTCGTTGGCAAACGAATTGCACATCAGCCGGAATGATGTACCTACTTACTTGCTATTCATGGAAAAAGCAGAGATGATAGGCCAGTTACGCGATGACACAGGCGGAATGCGCGGACTCGGAAAAGTGGAGAAAGTGTATCTCAATAACACAAATATCCAATATGCTTTAGCAGGTGAAAAGGCAGAAATCGGCAATGTACGGGAGACATTCTTTTATAACCAATTACATGTGACGCACGAAGTGATATCCTCACAAGTGAGCGATTTCTGCGTAGGGGACTATACATTTGAGGTAGGCGGTAAGAAAAAAGGTAAAAAACAGATATCAGAAATCCAGAACGGTTTTGTGGTGCGGGATGAGATTGAATACGCCGCCCGTCAGATCATTCCTCTTTGGGCATTCGGGTTGATGTATTGATTTGTCTGTAACAACAATCTTTTGTACCATTCCAAAAAAAATTATATAAACAGCATATACACTGAAATAAACATAACCAACCAATACTCACAACAATGAAAAAAATCGTAGTATTCACTGGCGCGGGAATCAGCGCCGAAAGCGGACTGAGCACGTTCCGTGACTCGGACGGACTGTGGGAGAAATACCGCGTGGAGGACATCTGCACCCACGAGGCTTGGGAGCGCAACCCGCAACTGCTCGTGGACTTTTACAACGCCCGCCGTCGCGACGCGCTGAAAGCGCAACCCAACGCCGCCCACATAGCCATAGCCAGACTGCAGCAGGCTATGCCCTCCACACAGATCATCACCCAGAACGTGGACGACCTGCACGAACGGGCAGGTGCTAAAAACGTAGTACATCTCCACGGGGAGATAACCAAACTGCGCTCGTCCATCAACGAGACAGCCACCGTGCCGCTCAACGGATGGGAACAGCACTACGGCGACCGTCACCCGGACGGATCGCTGCTCAGACCCTACATAGTCTTTTTCGGGGAAGGCGTGCCGTACTTCACGTTAGCCTGCGACATAGCCTCCACGGCAGACATTATGATTGTGGTGGGCACCAGTCTGAACGTCTATCCCGCCGCATCATTGCTGCAGTACGCGCCGGATAAAGCGCAAATCTACCTTATTGACCCGGGACAGCCCGCTCTCTCGCCTTACGGGGCAAGAATACAGCACATCAGAAAAAAAGCCACCGAGGGCGTGCCTCAGTTAGTGGAAAGCATATTGAGCAGAGCGGCAGAATGAAGATTCCTGAACTCCTCCAAAGGCTCGCCGCCGTAACCTAACAGTTCGGACAGACGGCTGACAAAATGACCCGCTATATGCTCGATGGAGTCGCCCGTGTCCAGTTCCACAATCTGCCCGCACAGATAGTCAAACACCCTCTCGTCAGACAGAGGGTGTTTAAGTGTCTTGTACAGCGCCTCTGCCATGAACATCGCGAGGCACTGCCGCTTGATATCCACCGGCAGATGGTTAGGAACATAATGCAACTGGGCAGAAACGAGCGAATGGAGCGTCTGACCCGGCAGTTCCCTGCCTTCTATATCCACCCACGAAAGCGGGGTCAGCATGTTCATATTGACGCCGCCTGAACGTTTTCTGCCTCCCCGTCCGCCATACACCATATACAGGACCCTTCCGTATTCCCGCGTATAGAGATGCACTAATGAAGTTGTGTCGCTCTTCCTCTGCACCGCTAATACTATGCCTTCCGTCCTGTACATACGTTCTTCAGAAACGAATTATCCTTGTTCTGACCGTAGAAATCCGATTATTATTTTTTATTATATGGATTGAAAATACAAACAAAATAATTGGATGTGGAAAATGTTAATAATTCCGATAAACACAACGTTTCTTTTTCTTTACAGAGATAAAAAATGTAAGAACTTGCAGTGACGGATTTGAAAAACCGAAGTTATGGTATAGTATCAACAACTCTGTATAAAAACGTTGTTGATAACGTTCATAACCACTTTTTCAGTTTGAAAAACAGCAGCACAGCGAGTGTGAAAACTATCATCAGGCAGATGGCCCACACATATCCGAACTGCCAGTGTAGCTCCGGCATAAAGTCGAAGTTCATTCCGTACATGCTCGCAATTAGGGTAGGGGGCAGAAAGACGATATTGACCACCGTGAATATCTTGATGATGTTGTTCTGCTCAATGTTTACCAAACCGAGGAACGTATCCTGCAGGTAGTCCAGACGGTCGAAACCGAAACGTGTGTAGTCCAACAGTGAGTTAATATCCTTGATTATCATCGTCAGACGGGGCTGCAGTTCCGGCGGAAAGAGGTCACATTTGAGAAAATTGCTTATCACACGCTGCTTATCCATCACGTTCTGACGGATGAGCGTTACTTTTTCCTGCAAGTCCTTGATTTGTATAAGCACTTTCTCGTCCATCTCCTCTTTGGCGTTGATCTTGCCCGAAAGATTAGTGATAAGGTCAGTCGTATCCTCAATCATGTCCGCATCCTTTTCCACACGAGTTTCCATCAAGGCCACCATCACGTGGTAGCCGTTCGGGAAATTGCGGGCGTTGACGAACATCTTTTTCATCGTCTCGTTGAAACTGCCTAAGTCGGTGTCGCGGGTCGTCACTAATATGTTGTTCTTGATGATGAAGTTCACCGGCTCCACCGAGTAGTCCTCTTTCAGGAAGTTGGAGTTCGCCACTATCGAGTCGTCGGTCTGTATGTAACGGCTTGACATCTCGATTTCTTCCATCTCTTCATCTTCCTGAATGTCGATTTTCAGGAAGCCCTCTAAAGTGTCCTCGGTCTTGTCGCTGACATCGAGCAGGTCAATCCACACGATGTCGTGCTTGTCAAGGTCTTTCAGTGCGTTGATGGAGCGTGCTACACGGATACGCTCGTTATCGTCCTTATAGAATATCTTCAGTTCTGACATGGTTGCAAAAGTTTGGTTAGTTCGACAAATTCTTCCACCGGCAACTGTTCAGGGCGCATGTTGAATATCTCTTTTTCCAGAACGGGGTTGCCCTGTCCTGCCAGCTGCCGGAGAGAATTGCGCATCTGTTTTCGTCGTTGGTTGAACGAGGTCTTGACCACTGTCTTGAACAGACTCTCGTCACACCCCAGACTTCGTCGTTTGTTCCTTGTCAGACGTATGACGGCGGACTGCACTTTAGGAGGCGGGTTGAACAACTGTGCGTCTACCGTGAACAGGTATTCGATGTCGTACCATGCCTGCAGTAGCACTGACAGTATGCCGTATGCTTTCTTGCCCGGACCGGAAGCCAGACGCTCTGCCACCTCCTTCTGCAGCATACCCGAGCAGACCGGCACACGGTCCTTGTAGTCTAATAACTTGAAGAAAATCTGACTGCTGATATTGTACGGATAATTGCCCGTAACGGAGAACTCACCCTCGAACATGCCGCCCCAATCCATACGCAGCACGTCGCCCTCTATCAGGCGGAAGGGGTGTTCCTTCATCAGCGTTTCCTGAAGGTACTGTACGCTCTCTTTGTCCAGTTCGACCGCTGTAAGGGAGACAGACGGGTTCTCAAGAAGAAATTGTGTCAGCACACCCGTACCGGGGCCTATTTCCATGACAGGTCCCCCGTAAACGGTGTCAGCAATGCGCTTGGCGACCGATAAGTCCCGCAAAAAATGCTGACCAAGAGATTTTTTGGCGCGTACGTGTTGCATTTTCTTCGTGATAGTCGTCCATTTTTTTGCTGTTTTTTCAGAATTGCTGTACTTTTGCCCGTCAAAAAGCGCGCAAAAATATACGCTTTCTGTCATTTATGCAAACAATTGCTCAAATTATCACAAAAGCGGTTCATTTTTTATACATTCCTTTTCAACGCTTTTTGCCTGAACAGCTCTTCCGCTATGCCGTATGCGGAGGCGCCAACCTCGTTCTTGACTGGGTTCTCTATTTCCTCGTATATAACTATCTCTTTGCTGCAGGACCGCATTCAGCCCACAGCCTGGTCTATGTCTCTCTGCCCATATTGTCCGGTGTTCTCCCGGACGGAACACTCTGTATCACGCCCCATATAGCCTCTCTGTGTATCGTCTTTCCCATCACGCTCCTGACCGGCTTCTGGCTCAATCGTAACGTCACCTTCACCGGCTCATCTATACGCGGGCGCAAACAACTCACGCGCTATATTCTCGTTGTGGCATTGAATTTGCTGATTAACTACGTGGGACTGAAAGTGACGGTCGAACTACTTGGCTGGTACCCGACACCCTCCAAGATACTCATTACCCTTATAACTGTCGCCGTCAGTTTCTTCGCCCAGAAATACTACTCATTCCGCAAATAAACCAAAAACAATAAACCTTATGTTATCCATTCTTTTGACAGCCATCACCTCCGTTTCGCTTTTCCTTAACGGGGCCGAAATCAACCAGACGGAGACGCTGACCTTGCACAAGGGCCAGAACGAAATCCGCGTCGAAGGACTCAGTCCCAAACTCAGTGTCCCCTCCATCCAGCTCACGCTCGGCGGAGGAACGGTCATCACCTCCTCGCAGTTCATCACCGACTACCTGTCCGCAGCCACTACGGAAAAGGACAACCTCGAGAAAGAGTTGCGGCTCAAGCAGGACGAACTCAAGAAACTGCAGTCCGCCAAATCGACTCTCGCCTCTTCCCTCACGCTGCTCCAGTCAGGTGTCGAGGCATCCATATCTTCTGACAAGGTGTCCACAACGACCATCGACGCCAACCTCCAGTACTTTCAGAACAAGTCGGCGGGCATACAGAAAGAAATAGCGCAGACCGAAAAAGCGATAGAGGAGACCGAGCAGGAGATACAGCGACTGAAAAAGCAGATTTCCGAGCAGTCCACTAAGAGCAAGAACCGCTGCGGCGTGCTGCTACTCGCTGTCAGCAGCCCCAAAGAACAGAAGCAGGAACTTAAGATTAAGTATTTCACCACAGCCGCCTCATGGTCGATGAAATACGACGTGAACATAGACCGTATAGGCCAGCCCGTGCGCTTGGTCAAGAAGGCGTACATCACCCAGACCACCGGACTGAACTGGAAACAGGTGCGCCTGACGCTCTCCACCGCACAGCCGTCGTCCAACAACCAGGTCCCCGAACTCTCGCCGTGGTACCTGCGCATACAGGAGCCGCAGGTCAAGGCTATGGGTCGTTCATCCAACCGCGCGATGGCGAAAATGGCGGCGCCCGAAGCAGAGATGGCAATGGTCTATGACGAGGCGGAAGTGGAGGAGGAGTACACCACGGCTGCATCTGTCGTCACCGCTACGCAGCAGGACCTCTCGCTCGAGTACCGTATCGACGTGCCTTACGACGTGCAGGGCAACGGAAAAGAACAGGTCATAGCCCTCGGCGAGGAGCAGATAACCGATGTGGATTATGCTTACCAGGTAGTGCCCAAGTACAACACCGATGTCTTCCTCGTGGCGGAGATTCGCAACTGGGCGAAGCTGAACCTCTTGGACGGGCTGGCATCCGTTCACTGCGGCGGCACCTATTTCGGACAGACTTACCTCTCTGCCTCATCCGTCAATGAGACCATCCGCCTGACGCTCGGCTCCGACCCTGCCATTCAGGTTAAGCGTGAGCAGGCGAAGGAGTTCACGTCCAGCAAGACACTGGGCAACAACAGGGAGCAGACCTATGCGTGGCAGACCACTATCCGCAACACCAAGGCTGAGCCTGTCCGTCTGATTGTCAAGGACCAGTACCCCGTTTCGTCTAACAAGGATATCCGTGTCACGCTCTCCAACAAGACGACCGAAGGCGCGGACAACGACACCTCCAAGGGCTACCTGACCTACAACCTCACCCTTCAGCCCTCCGCATCGCAGACCCTCTATCTTGAGTACACCGTCAAGTCCCCCGCCGACAAGGTAATCCGCTAACCCGTTAATCCGTTAACCCGATAATCCGTTAACCCGATAATCCGCTAATCCGTTAATCCGTTAACACATATCCATAATCCATTACGAGCGTGCTTCTAATCTCAGAACCACGCTCGTAACTTATATGTATTTGAGCTTGATAAACCGTTCCACCACTCCGTCTAAACCATAAATTTGCAATTTGAAATCATAAACCATAAATCATAAATCATAAATATGAGCACTCCCTAACATGCAGTGACAATGTACGGCAACGAGACGGCAACGGGACGACAACTAGACGGTAACGAGACGATAACGAGACGGTAACGAGACGGTAGGAATACTATAGAAATACGATAGATATATCCACCCATATTCTTTCTAATGACCGATTGGGCTTAAAATAAACCGCAAAAAATGCGGCTTAAATTTGCATATATGCCGCAATCCAAAATGGACTACCGCTTTTTCGTGCCTGCTGCACTCCTGAAACAAGCGACACACAACACTACAGTCCCATCATGCAAACACCTCACACATAACACCCCCCCTCCGTCAAATAAGCCCCTAAAAGCCTTATTGCCCATCCCGCTTTTTCTCATATCTTTGCCCTCGCAACAGCGGATGCATTTTAATCCGTTTCGGTCTGATGACCGATTGATTGTTGTATGGCAAAGGCGGCTGCATACTGATGTATGTCGGCGCAGAATGTATGGTATGCGCGTTATGAGGGAAGTTTTTTCGCAAATAATCGGTTTCTGTTTGGTCATTCCGACGGAAAACCGTACTTTTGCAGCGGATTACAGGCGTGTAATCTGTGGAATCCCCGGATTCCTCTTACTTTTTACTGACAAGTCAACCTGTTTGGCCGAAGTCTCGCAAACGAAGGAAACAGCATGGATTGGCAAGTGTCGGTACATACATTGGTATGTGCTGCTTTTGCCTTTGATGCTGTTGGGTTATGCGAGACACCCGTGCTGAACCGAAAGTGAAAGCAGTATTTTTTGTTATGTCTCCCCATTCGTTTTGTGATGCTGCTATGACAATTCACTACAGTCCGACAAGCATGATGCGGTACATTCGCACCGACAAATGTACGGTGTACATGTCAAGAACTAAGTGCAGCACACGAGTTTGCAGAGCGAACACAGAATACATTGAAACCGAGAAAACCGACAGATAAAAAAGAAAAACAATCAACGGAGGATGCCGAAAATCCGAACAAAGAGTAGGCAAAAACACATCTTATATCATGGCAAGGAAAACATTTGTATCAATGCTGTTGCTGCTCATTTCAGCATGGACATTTGCGGGGACACCCCCAAAGAAACCCACACTGATGATTCTTCCGAGCGACCATTGGTGCGAGCAATGGTTTTACATGACCACTTGGGACAACCAAGGAGTCAAAACGAAAACAGCCGATTATCAGAAAGCCTTCCTGCAAGACCGCGAACTGACACAGGTAATCAGTAAGATAGGTCAGTTGCTCACCAAAGAGGGCTACTCTCTCAAAGATGCGGAACAAGAGACGAAAGCAGTCTTCAACCGCATTGCGGAAGACAATGTGACCATCAGCACAACATCCGGCTCCGCTATCGCTGAAAGCCCGCTTGACATGATAAAGAAGCGTGCGAAGATGGATATACTTGTCCAGATTGACTGGACTATCAACTCCGACCGCAGCGTCACTTTCACTCTTGAAGCCTTTGATTCTTACACAAGCAAACGCATCGCAACTTCCACCGGCACAGGCAAGCAGTCACAGGAGATTGTCCCCGTTATGCTTGAACAGGCGGTGAAGTCCAAAATCAAAGACTTTGACAAGCAGATGGATAAGTACTATGCCGACCTCGGCAAACGCGGTCGCGAGGTCGTGCTTACAGTTAAGTGTTGGGCTAACTGGGACGGCAATCTGGAAAAAGAAAACGAAGATGGTGACGAACTACTTGATGTCATTCAGAAGTGGCTCAAGAAGAACACGGTCAATGGCTCTTTCAATCTCAGCGATGCCAACGAGAACTTCGCACAGTTTGAGCAGGTGCGTATCCCGTTGCGCGATGAAGAAGGCGATGCGCTTGATGCAAGAGGATTTGCCACATTACTACGCAAGCACCTCGTCAAAGAGTGTAAGATTACTTCCAAAGTAATGACACGTGGTTTAGGAGAAGCAATTATAGTACTTGGAGAAAAATAATAATCATATGAAACGGATTCCCTTAATTATGGTGTACCTGTTATTCGCCGGTATACTATTTGCCCAAACATTGGACGATGTGGGACGTATGTCTATCAATGTGCAACAACCTGCCAATAAAACCATTCCTACAGAAGCTTTGGATCAGTTGGAGGACAAGATGCACCAGATTATCACCACAAGCGGTATATCTGACAATGCTTTCAACAAACGCTTTGCACTTACCGCCACCGTCAGTGTAACAAAGAAGGATATCATCAGCGGTTCGCCAGCCCGTGTCAGTCAGACGCTTGAAATAGCTTTTTATGTTAAAGACATCATCGACCACAAAGAGTATGGCAACGCGACCATTTCCACTGTCGGTGTCGGTTTGAATGAAAACAAGGCTTTTATTATGGCTTTCGCCAATATCAAACCCGGCAACCCGCGCCTGCAGAAGATGATAGAGGATAGTAAAGAACTGATAGTCAAGTATTATCGTACCAATATCGACAATATCATTGCCGATGCCTATATTCTTGTGCAGCAGGAGCAATTTGACAAAGCACTTTACCAAATAGCCCAAGTGCCGGATGTATGCATCGATTGTACGGATAAATGCCGCAAGGCCACTATTGACATCTATCAGAAAAAGATTGATGCCGCAGGCTTGCATCTTTTGCAACAGGCACGGGCAGCATGGGCGGGTGCGCCTAATGCGGACGGAGCGGCACAGGCGGCACGCTTCCTTGTCAAGATAGACTTGCTTGCCTCATGCCAATCTGAAGTGGAGGCTCTGATGCAGGAGATGACGGAAAAAGTGAAAGACGATGAGTGCAAGGCATGGGAGTTTGAGTTGCAACAGTATGCCGATGCCAAAGCCCGTGAGCAACGCGACTTTGAGTTCCGTGTGCAGCAGTACAAAGACCGTCAGGCACGAGAAGAAGAACGCCACAAAGAAGAGGTCGCACGTGAACAACGAGACTTTGAGTTCTCACGTGACAAGTATAATAAAGAGCACGAACGGGATATGGCTATGATTGAAGCCAGCCGCCAAGTCGCTCTTGAAGTCGCAAAACAAATATCAAATAACTTTAAATGTAAGAATTATGAGTGCAAACATTACATGCTTTAAAAGCAGTTCATCTCAACAAAAATTTGAGTCATGGATGAACATTGGTGGTGGTATCAATCCTGATACTGCTGATGAAGAACGTTTTTTTGATTTTGTAGTTGAATACTATAAGAACAAAGAGCAAGTGGACGAAAAAACTTTCGTAAAAATCTGTAAGTATTATACCCATACAACTCGTAGAATTAATAGAGGAATATGCCAAAAATACTATCGTAGATTGCAAGATTTTATAAGATTTATTAAATGGCAAAATAAAAAATAATCAGTACTATGAAAAAGTTATTATCTTTGGTTGCCGCAATACTATTTGCCGCAACTACATTCGCCCAAGTGGATGAGGTAACGTTAACTGTAATTGGAACAGGAGTCAATGAAGAACAAGCAACATTACAAGCCTTACGAAGTGCCATTGAGCAATCATTCGGTACATTTGTATCTGCTAACACTACCATTTTAAACGATAAACTCGTACAAGATGAGATAGTAAGTGTGTCTAATGGTAATGTAAAAGAATTCAAGAAACTTGCTGTAGCAACGCTGCCTAATAAACAAGTTTCTGTATCTCTAATTGCTACGGTTTCCATCAATAAACTTATATCTTATGCAAAAAGTAAAGGCTCGCGCGCGGAATTCGAAGGACAAACTTATGCTGCAAATGCAAAATTAATTCGTCTAAAAGCTAAATCTACAGAAAAAGCCATTAAACTAATGACGCAACAATTAGAGCAAATCAGTAAGGATATGTTTGATTTTAATATTAGTTTAAGTGCACCTAAATTGTGCGATGTAGAACATATAGGAAAAGTTTATTCTTTTAATTGTTATATCAGTATCATTTCCAATATCGCATCTACAAATTTTATTAATCTATATTTCAACACGCTTGAAGGTTTGTGTTTAACGGAAGAAGAGTTCTACTTATGTCTAAATGAGGATATTGATATGGTAGACATTGATCATTATGGGATTTATTACTCAGAAAGAGGGTATTGTCCGTCTATCCTGCCAATGAAAAGCGCAACATACAGCCAATATATCGGCAAAATCAAACAAATTATTAGGAATGCATTATATCGGTATTCTATATGTGAGATAGGAAATCCCTTAAATTCATATGAATTTAGAAAATGTTATATAGAAGATGGATGTCTACCCATTTGTATTGGATATGGAGGTAATAAGCGTATTAAAAAGGCCCAAAAAGAAGGAAGAGTGTTGTATTCAAAAAAATGGGATGAACTGATAGATATAAGCAGAGGAGGATATACTTGCGATTTTACTTTTTCGTTAGATTATGATCCATTGCCCGGACGGAAGGAAAATAGTAGTAGCAACTATCTACCAGCATTTTCTATGACTGAGGTAAGAACACCTATAAAATTATCAAAAAAAGAACAAAAACAAGTAAAAAAAGGAACGTTTACCGGACCGACTTATACGGTTTCTTATACAAATCCTAAAGTTATAGACAAAATGACTATCACAGTTGCTATTCCTGCTAATTCGATTGAAAGATTCCAAGGATTTGAGTTAAAGTATTAAATTTTGATTACTATGACTACAAATGATGAACATGCAATGGCGGTTACAAATGTAGTATCGGAACTTTCCCAAAATCCGAAACTACTTGTTGAACCTACCGACAAATCGGGATTAGGTTATGATGTCAAAGTAACATTCCCTGATAAAAAAATTATATATCTTGGTGTTGTCAAAATGCGTCAAAATAAAGAGGGATCAAATAAATCTCCATTTAACGCTGTAAGTGAAACGAAATGGAATTTTGCGGTACTCCATCCCGAGAGTTACTATTTCGTAATTGCGCTTGAAACAAACAAAGGAAGATTTGAGAACACCATATATTCGGTTAAGGAATTTTGGCACATGACTACAGTTCCAAGTTTCGATTTGTATTGCTATAGAAACCGCGCGAATGTACATACCCCTTTATCCGAAATTGTAAAAGTGCAGCCGATAAAAGAAAATAGATCAATTAAAAGGATAAGGGATATTATTGGTAAGTTAATTGCTTTCAAAAAATCATATAAAGCATGAAAAGGGAATTTCTATTTTTTGCTATCGTCGCTATAACGATGATAGCATCTGCGCAATCGTACAACTCAGACCTCAATGATTTAGGGCAGTATGTGCAACGTATGTATATGAACGAGCCTTTTGAAGGTGCGCGCGTGGTAGAAAACGTGGATAACTGCTACCTCATTACTGTCGTAGCCGAAAAACCCGGCAATAACGATTATGCCACTAACCGAAAAGCCGAGGTTAAAGGTTTAAGTTATGCAAACAAATATCTCAATGGAGAAATGAGTATGCAGAACACTATCGTTCATACTACCGAAAACTCCCAAGGCTATTCTTATGATGAGATTGAAGATTTCATCGAATCCCGATCTATGGGATATGTGCAAACAATGCAAGTAATTTCTACTTTTACCGATGCCGCTGGCAAGAAAGTGTTTGTCTATTGCAAACAACTCCCTATGCCCGAACAACCTAAAGCCAAAAAGAAAGGCAAAAGAAGAAAATAAAAACCAACACCTTACATTCGGAAAGTAAAAAGCAAACAGCGGAAATACCCATAAAATAGGGCTGCATCATTACAAATCCTTGCCAACAACTCTCGTGTGTTCCCCATACGGGAGTTGTTTATATGTATTTTTGCCCCTCCCTCCACTGGCTAAAAGCCCGATAAGGAAGGCTCTCTAAAAACAATATTCTTCCTATTATTCCGCTTGCCCGTCATCCCAGCGGAATTTTGTGTCAATGCTGACCGCACACGGATACTATTCCCTTCGTCCGGGCATGCGGTCTATGAAAGTGGTCTTGACTAACTCAAAGGCTTGTTCGGGATTGAATTTTGGAGCGTCTGCACGCAATAACAAGTCCGTATCATCCAAGAACTCAGGGTCTTGCATCTTGAGTTCCATATTTTGCATGAATTGTTTGTAGGTCGGTGCCTTATCAACCACAAATTCCAGATAGCGGTTGTAACACTCCAGTACCTTGTCAATGTCCGCAGGGCGCTTGCTCAATGCCACCTGCAAATCAAACAAATCGCGTCCTTTCTTGCGCTGGTACAACGCACGCAGTTTGGTTCCCAACAACTCCTCGTAGGCGTAGGTTGTCAGTTCGCATTTACCGCTGAACCACTTGTTCTCCACTTCAAACAGCACGCGTTGCAAACCAAGCACATTGAAATGTTCGTAGCAGTTGATTTCCACTTTCAGACGTATCGGTTGCACCGGAGGGAACTCTGACTCCATACGGAACAGCATTGTGTTGTTATACCGTTTGGGTTTGGTCACGCGGTCAGGCATCCAGTTCAGCACCTCGCCCAAACGATAGAGTATCGGTTTTATCGGTCCGGGATTGATTTGTACCAAGTCAATGTCCTCACTGTAACGCGGCTGCGGTTGCAGATAAAGTTTGTGCAAGGCCGTTCCGCCACGGAACGCCAACTCGTTACGCAAGAAATCATCGCTGAAAATATCCACCAAAGCACGACATATAACCAGGTCTTGCTCCACCATCGCCATGTCCGACCACGGGGCAACGGCGTTCCAAGCCATTATTGATGAGCGGTCAATCATAATTCGTCAAGTTCTATGTCTGTATTTGCGTTTACATGCCAACGATTGGAGACGGCCTCTTCTCTTTTGGACAGCAGCGGATTTAGCAAGATGCTCTTCCAATGCTTCTGCGCCTTCAAGATTCCGAATAACGCATCCGCCTTTTCCCGCTCTTCCAACACTATTTCCAACAAATAGCCAAGACGCTGGATAGTAGCTATAGTGGTATAGGGTGCTACAGCCTCCATCTTGCTCATATCAACTTCATCCACTAATTCTTCAAGCACGGTTGCAGCCCGTTGATAACCGCCCACATGCTCTGAATACTGCACTAAATCCACAGCGGTCAGTTCCGGAGATGAGTAGCGTATAACACCCATTTCCGCATTCTTGGTGACCAATAATTCTTGTGGTATCTGTTGGCGGTAGTTCCAATCAAGCAAAGCATTACGTCCGGAAACATTCAATCGTGGCGGTGTGGTCACTACCTGCGTCTGCATGGCTCGTTGGTGACCGGCACCGTACATGGCTGCTGCCGACAACAAACCTATATAATACGGCTTCTTTAAGTACTGCATCAGTTCATCAATATAATAATTTGGCGAAATAATGCCCTTTAACCGATATTGCACCGGCACTATGACATAAAAACCGCGGTACACGGACTGTACCCGTCCGCGAGCCACCATTCGCGATAGTTCCGTCTTGATACTCTTGGACGACTTGTCGCTAAAAGCACGACCGATTTTCTCAACGGAAAAAGTCATTTGCCCGTGCAATTCTCTGCTATTAACCCATTCGTTTATATTCATATTATAGCAAAAGTAAGCATTATCTGTTTACTTTTGCGCTGCAAAGGTGTTGCGTTTTTTTGACACATACAAGGTTTAGCATAAAAAAATGCAATTTTGTTTTCATATATTTTTACCTTCCTTGCTCCCTCCGCTTGCTAAAAGCCTAATAAGGAAAGCCCAATGAAACAATCTTCTTCCTCTTCTTCCGCTTGCCCGTCACCGCCAGCGGATTTTTGTGACATTCAGGTCTATTCGCTCATAAAAATGCGGTTTTGCTGAAATATTCGCTCATAAAAATGTGTTTGATGTTTGGAGGCAGAGGATATATTTGTCTCCAACTTGCCGAATAAAATTGCCTCAACCTCTCGAAACAAGGCTTATCCATAGTCATACTTTTTACGCTCAATGTGAATTTATGTGAATTAAATTTTACGCTCAGTGTGTAAAATGCAATATAAAAAATGACGCTCGGAGTAAATTTTATTTGCACAATTCGAGAAAAAGGTGTACTTTTGCAGCGGATTTTGGAAAGTGTAGTATATGGAATCAACTATTTTCAAACGCAAAGCATATAACAAATTGCTCCAATGGAAAGCAATGTCAAATGGTAGGACAGCTTTGCTGATAGAAGGAGCGCGGCGTATCGGCAAGTCAACTCTTGTAGAATTGTTTGCAAAACAAGAATACGAGAGTTACATTTTAATTGACTTTGCCAATGCCAAACCGGAAGTGAATGAGTTAGTTGAGAATAGTATCTCCGATTTGGATTACTTCTTCATGCGCTTGCAATACATATACAAGGTGCAATTATATGAACGCAAATCAGTAATCATATTTGATGAGGTGCAAAAGCAACCTCTTGCGAGGCAAGCTATAAAATATCTCGTCAAAGACGGACGCTATGACTACATAGAAACGGGTTCGCTAATCAGTATTCGCCAGAATGTACAGTCGATTGTTATACCCAGCGAGGAAGAACGTATACAAATGTTCCCTATGGATTATGAGGAATTCCGGTGGGCATTAGGCGATACTGCTACTATCCCTTTGTTAAAACAATTATATGACATGCGTCAGGCATTGGGGGACGCGACTCACCGTCAGGCAATGAGGGATTTCCGCTTATATATGCTTGTCGGAGGAATGCCCCAAGCTGTCAATGAGTATCTGGCAACCAATAATCTGCAAGCGGTTGATAAAGTCAAAAGGAATATATTACAATTATACGCCGATGACTTGCATAAAATCGATTCGTCCGACAAGTTGCGTGCGCTCTTTTGGGCGATACCGGAAGAATTACATAAGAACGCTTCCCGTTATCAAATAACAACAGTGATTGAAAACACAAGCACCGAGAAACGCAAAGAACTGATAGAAGCCATCCGGGAAAGCATGATTGCGAATGTGGCATATCATTGCAATGACCCGCATGTCGGGTTGCATCTTGCTGCCGACAAATCGAAGTACAAGATGTATTTGGCTGACACCGGCTTGTTCGTGACACTTGCATTTTGGGATAAAGCTTTTACAGATAACACCATATATCAAAAGCTGTTGTCGGATAAACTGGATGCAAATTTAGGCTATGTATATGAGAATGTAGTAGCCCAAATGATACGTAGTGCTGGAAATGAATTGTATTATTATACATTCCTTGATGGAACACGCAATCAGTACGAGATTGATTTCCTGTTGTCACGAGGAAATAAGATTTGTCCTGTTGAAGTAAAGTCATCCGGCTATAAATCTCATGCGTCTTTGGATGCTTTTTGTAAGAAATACTCATCAAGAATCAGTAATCGGTACTTGGTTTATACGAAGGATTTACGAAAAGATGGAGATACCCTGCTTGTGCCGGTTTATATGACGGGATTGCTGTAAATCATCTAACGGTAATACCATCTTTCCTTTCTCTCCGCCTGCTAAAAGCCCGATAAAGGAGAACCCACTAAAACAATCTTCTTCCTATTATTCTGCTTGCCGGACAGACGGAATTTTGTGCTTTTTGGTCAAAATAGGCGCTGTTCCTGTTCATTCGTCTTTCATTCGTCGTTCATTGCCTGTTCACAAAGTGCCTTCATCCCTTTATTCATCGGTTACGCGAGTGCTTTTTTTTAGAAGCAAGCCTGTAAATATGTAACTAAAACACAGGCTATCCGACGGCGATTAGGGATAATTTGCTAATATTATCTTTGCCTCCTCTCTACGCTTGCCCATCATCGCAAGCGGTTTTGGAATCGCTCCTAAAGACTTCATCAACGATTCGGGATATAATACGAGCGTACTTCAAATTGTCAGAAACACGCCCGTAAGTGATAAATAAAGGCTTGAAACTACTTTTTGGACGGCAATTGCACCGGAAATGAGGATGAATAAACCGGAACGGTGATTCTTTTACTGCATAAAAGACAGTATCAGAATATCCACGTCAGACCGATTTCGCCATTGATTCCCTGCGACTGGTAGCCGTAGTAGATGTCGTTGAAGCGATGCAGGTAGTTGTTCAGTTGTCCGTAGAACGACAGCCAGCGGTTCATATTGTACCTTAGACCAATCCGCAGGTCGATAATCGGTTTCAGTTCCACCACCGTTTCGTCTGACAGCAACGCCTTGCGCTGTCCGATAGCGGTGTTGTCCGAATAAATAGTCCACTTGGAATTGATATTCACATCCACTCGGAGTTTGGCATCCCAAGAGGGGCGGTCAAATACCTGTTTGCCCAAGTCCATAAAGAAATCAGGAACTTCCGTTCTGGCTACGCGCCAGTGGTAGTAGTTGCCGCCTAACAGAATATGGACAATGTCCTGATAATGGTAGGTTATTTCGGCACCTGCTTTCCAGCGGCGGTAGTCGCTGTATATAAAATTGATATACGAATCCGGATACAGACTCTGGTCTTTTATGGCTGTTGCCAGCAATGTCTTCTGGTTGTTCATTATGGCATATCCGCCGTACAGGTCAATCAGGAAACCGTCCACGGGCTTGATTTTGAACCCGACATTGGCATCGAGTGGCGTATAGTCAGCGAGGTAGGTCGTCTTGTAATACTTCATGTCCACCTTGTGGGAGTTCTTAAGCCCTGCTAACGGGTTAAGATACGTATTGCCCAGCATAAAGTCCTGCAGCAGATTGTAGCCGAACGCTCCTTTTGCCGTGCCGTAAACGGCCAACCACGACGGGATGATTCGGTACTCAACTTCTACGTTGGGCGACGGTGCGAAACTCAGGTCGTTATTGCCGGACAGCAGTCTGCCGCTACCGATGTTCATATCCACATTGACACCTGCATGGATATTCCAGTTGTCAGCGCGGTACTCGTAGTACGGCTCGAAGCGGATGCTGTGGCGGTTGTTGTAGTCCGACTCCGCCAGTCCCGCTTTGTCGTTCACCGCATAGAAGGCGTTGCGTCCGCGTATGTGGAAAGCGGCGGCGTGTTCCTCGTTCTGCCATCCTAACCACAGATGCGAGCGGACGATGCTCTCGGTCACGATTTCCGGCATAATGAACGCCGTATACCCCGCCTCCATCTGAATTTGCACCGCACTCTCGAAAGCGGAGCGGAATCCGAGGTCGCCGTTGATAGTCCACAGGTTCTGCAAGTCCTGCTTCTGCAGTTGCTTGAACTTACTGATGGTCAGTTGCTTGTCGCCTGCATAGTAACGTCCGTAGCGCGAGTAAAACAGGTTGTTTCCGTCCACTTGGAAGTTTATTCTTCCGCCTTCCAGATTAGACAGAAGACTCAGTCCCAACCGGCTGTCCGACCATGTTTTAACGCCCCATTGCCCGTGGTGCGAACCGAACAAATCCAATTGCAACACTTTCTTGTGGTTAATCCGATAGCCGAAATCGGCGGTGGACAGCGGATAGCCGCCTCCCAGGGTCAGATGGCCGTTCTGCGGTTTCCTATGGGTGAAACGTACCGTAGAAACACCCAAAGGCTTGATGTTGAACGATGCATCCAACGGCTGCGAGTAATCGCTGTACCGCAGTTCCACAGGCTCTATCGTTGTTTCCACTTGTTGTAAGGGGGTGTTCAACTTGCCCGCATGACGGATGACAGGTTGGAACTCCCGTTCCACAACCACATTGCGTTCAATCGTGTCGTTCTGCCCGACAGCCCCTATCGGCGCAATCAGACAGAGAACACCTAACAAATATTGCTTTTTCATCATGTTTACTCCTCTTCGTTATCGTTGTTTTCTTCCGTTACCGTTGTTTCGCCGGAAGATTCCGCATCCTCCTGCTTCTGGATGGCATCCAATCGTTCAATAATTGTCTGCTGTATGTCATCGTTATACGCTTTGTAGTTGGTCTGTAGCGAAAGCAGATACTGTTTGGCTTGGAACAGGTCGCCTCGGCTGACATTGATGTCCGACAGCAGGATAAGACTCTTCGCTAACCAGTACTGGTGTTGCGTCTTCTTGCCTGCAAACGCCATAATCTCGTTCTCCGACTTGTCGAGGTCGTTGAGGCGGTAGTAACATTCTGCCAATAGATACGCGGCTTCTGCACCGGTCACGACACGCACGTTCTGGCTCAGTGGCGCGAAGTCAGCCGCAGCTTTGCCGTATTCGCCCTGCTCGTAATAGACCTTGGCTCGGTTGTAAAGAGCCTCGTCACGCACATTCTCGTTCAGATTGGTCTTGGCTAACATACGGCTCGCCGTTTCCACGGTGGTCTCTGCATCGTTCAGGAAGTACGAGCAGCGCAACTCGCCCAAGTCAGCGGTGTTCCGTTTTTCCTCTTCGGAGGTCAGTTGGCGCAGTTGCACAAAGTACTTGCGCGCCTCTGCGTAGGACTTCTTCTCGTACAGCAGTTCGGCTAAACGCGTGCAGGACTCTTCCATATACGGATTACCCGGTGTATCCATCAGGCTCGTATAGAGTTCGACGGCTTCGTCTTGGTTGCCGAGACGGTAGTAGCAGTCTGCCGCTTGGTAGGTCGCCATTGTGCAGTATCTTCCGCCTGTGCAGAAACGGCTCAGATAAGTGGTCATTCCCGCTGCGGCTTCCTTGTAATGTCCCAGCATATACTGTAGTTCGGCGGTTACGTAGGTTAGCGAATCTTCTTCAGCCGAAGCACTACTCTTCATTCTGCCCGTCTGTTTGGCGTATGCTAAGTACTCCGATATGTTGTTGGTCTCCACATAGATTTGTTCCAATGCGTCCAATGCGGCATAGGCTTCTTCGCTGCCGGCATACTGCTCGATAGTCGATTTGAAGCCCGCTATCGCCTCCGTGTATTGCTTGGCGTCACGATAGACCATCGCTCGCTCTAACGATGCCTTGCGTGCATAACTGCTGTTCGGATAACCGCTGATTAGGCGGTTGTAGGCGTTGATGGCTTTGTCCTCTTCGCCGTTCTGCAGGTTCGCACGGGCAATCTCATAGAGCGCGTCGTCAGCATAGTCCGACTTGGGATAAGCTGCGACTAACTGCTCCATCGTTGCGGACTTGTCTGCATAATGGCGGAGCAGACCCTGGGCGTAACCAGTCTGGAACATCGCATAGTCGGCACCCGTGCTCTTCATCTCTGCAACAGGCTGATAGGCGGCTATCGCGTCCTTGAAAGCGCGGCGGTTGAAGCAGCAGTCGCCGATACGGTTCATTGCGTCCGCGTAGGTGTTCTGTTTCTTGTCCGTGGTCTTGACGTAGCGGCGGAATGCCACTTCTGCCTCCGAATACTGTTTCATGCTGAATAGCGAATACCCCATCAGGTAATCCACGTTGGCAAGATTGCCCGAATGATTGCCCGGAGTCGAACGGAATACCTTGAGGTCGTTGTAGCAGTCCTCGTACTGATGCAGGCGGTAGCGCGCTTCGGCGCGGTAGTAGTAGGCGTCTGTCTTGTACGATGACCCGCTCTTGTCGTTTGTTATCACCTCGGTCATCCATTTCTCCGTCTCCTGCATATTGCCCTGCAGGAACGCGTCCACACCTATCTGGTAGCGCAGGAACTGCCTTACCTGTTCCGTCTTCTGCGTCTGTCTGGGGATGGCATTGACGGCATCTAAAGCGGCGCGGTAGTTCTTCGTGTTCATATACACGTCAGCTAAAAGCTGATAAACCTCGGTGGCGTGGTCCGTCTTGGGATATTCCTTGAGGAAATTGTTGAAGGCGGTTACGCTCTCGCCCAATGCCGTGTTTTTCTGATAGGTTGTCAGCGCGTAGTTGTACATCGCCTCTTCGCGGGTCTTGTCGTTTAGCCCGAAGTTCATCGCCGCCGAATAGGCTAACTGCGCACTCTCCAACTGGTTGGTCTTGACGTAAGCGTGTCCCAAATGCAGGCATGTGCTTTCCGACACGGAGTCTTTCTCCTGCTTGACCTGCTTAAGCGCACGGATAGCATCGTCATAGCGCTGTTGTTTGTAGTAGGCTATACCTGTCAGGTACAGGTCGTTGCGCATCAGTTTCTTTTTCTTCTTTTTCAGGATAGCGGTGTACTTGTCGAAATTCTCTGTCGCTTTTGCGTACTTGCCCTTGTTGTAGTACATCTCGCCGAGGATGCGGTACACCTCTGCGTTATTGGCGTTGTCGGGGTTCTCTTCTAATAATTCCTGTGCGCGCTCCCATACCTCGTCGTACTTGCCTTTGGCGTAGTAGATTTGGATGATGTAGTAGGGCACGATTGACCCGTATTGCTCCGTTTTCTCAAGGACAAGGAAGTCGGGCAGTGCCTCGTTGTACTGTCCGTCCTTGTACAGGCAGTAAGCGTAGTAGTACCGGCCCTGCAGCGTATAGGGGTTCTCGCTTTCCTTGAGAACTTTGAAGCAGGTCTGTGCCGCAGCCGCATCGCCGCTCTGCATGAATGCGTAGCCGCGATAGAAGTAGTACATAGGCTGGTCATAACGCCCCAGTTGCTTCCAGTCCACGCTCTTGAATGCGCGGAGAGCCTGCTTGTACTGCTTGTTCTCGGTCTGCAGGACGCCGATCATCATCTGCGCGTCGTGGTAGTACGTCGTGTAGGGGTAGTCGCGCAGGTACTGTTGCAGGTCTTCCTTCAACCCCATATCCCGTGACGGAAAGCGCGAACGGAGGGCGAAAAACTCATCCTCCATCGGGCTGCCGATGACGCTGACCGAACTCAGCAGACAGAGCAGAAAAATACCTAAACGTTGTCTCATCTTTTGGTGTGTTTTTTGGTATGGATGTTGCGCTGGCGGCGGCGGTTCATTGTCTGGATGACGGCGAACAGAACGATTGCGAGGACAACTACCACAATGATGATGACCATTCCGCTGCTCAGGTTGTCACCCTTCACGCGGTTCCACATTGCCAGCATCGCTTCTGTCTCGTCGCCGCAGTCGTGCATCAGGGCGCAGCGTTCGATGACCGAACGGTCGGCATACAGCACGGGATTGGCGTGAACAGCCTCCGCACCTTCGCCGAAGAAGTAACTTAGATCGACTGTCTCTTCGTTTGCCTCCTCGTCGTCAGCCCATTCCAGAATCTCTGGCGAAGCGATAACACTCACGTAGCCTATCTCCTTCATGTTCAGAATGGCGTTCTCCGGCATACACATATAGTTGATGAAGTAGCTTGCAGCCTTCGTGTTCTTCGCGTACTTGGGGATTACCCAGCCGTCGAACCATACGTTCGACCCCTCTTCGGGAACGAGGTATTCCAATTGCACGCCGACCTCTGCCGCTTCGTCAATCGCCCATTGCGCGTCGCCCGACCACGACAGGTTCATCCATGTCTTGCCCTTGGTCATCTCCTCTTTGCCGAAATCCACTTCCCAGCCGGCGATGTTGTTCTTCATATCCGTCAGGAACTTCTCCACGCGGGCTATGCGCTCCTCGTTCACGTGTGCAACGAGGTCGGCGCGGGTCACTTCGCCGCGCGCAATCTCATCGCGATAGACGTACAGCACTACTACCGAATAGACATCGCGGAAGGCGTCCTTCATAAACACCTTTCCTGCGAACTTCGGATCCAACAGTCCGCCGAGCGAACGGATATCGTCTGCATTGACGTAGGCGGGGTTGTACAGGATACCCGTCGTGCCGCCCATATAGCCTACTGCGTAGTCGGCTACGTTGATTCCCGACCCTTCGGGTGCCATCTCTTGGAACATGCGCTGCGCGAACGGAGACACTAACAGTGTATAGTCGGGCAGGTCGCCGTAGTTCTTGTCTATCTTCAGCAGCAGGTTGTTGCGCAGCATACGCTCGATGATGTATTCTGACGGGCATACCACGTCATAGTCCTCCTTGCCGATTTCTATCTCTGTGAGCATCGATTCGTTGATGTCGAATGTCTGGTAGATGATGTTCACCTCTTCGCCGGTCTGTTGGCGGTACCAGTCGGGGAACTTCTCTAACACGTTCGTGATGTCGATATAGTCCGCCCAGTTGTAAATCTTCAGCGTATGCTCGCGGTCAGCGGCATAGGAAGTGAACACAAACAGGAGTGCAATGAGTAAAGAAGCCGTTTTTTTCATTTTCATGGATTTGTTTAGTGGTTATTTGTTGGTTTTGTTTTGCTGTCTGTATGCCCGCACGTTGCTGATGACGAGCAGGATAAGTATGGTCAGGAATATCAGCGAGAACAGCGGCCGCAGCTCGGGTGTCAGACCGCCTTTGCGTGCGTCGGCGTAGATGAACGTAGAGAGTGTCTCCAATCCGCCGCTGCCTTTCGTGAAAAACGTCACGCCGAAGTCGTCAATCGATAGCGTCAGACTGAGGATGAATCCGCTTATCATGCCGGGTTTGAGCTCCGGCACCAGCACTTTGCGGAATGCCTGCTGCGGCGTAGCGCCGAGGTCTAATGCCGCTTCGTAGATATTGGGGTTCATCTTCTGTAGGCGAGGCATCACGCTCAGCACCACGTAAGGTGTGCAGAACACCACGTGTGCCACGATCACCGTGCCTAATCCGCGGGTCACGCCCAACGACGCGAACAGAAGGAACAGGCTGATACCCGTCAGGATATCAGGGTTAATCATCGGTATGGAGTTCATCACCGTCACTACCCGTCTGCTTTTCTGCCGCATATTGAAGATGCCGATGGCGGCGAGTGTCCCGAGTAGGGTAGAGATAGCTGCGGCTATCACGGCGACTACGCCCGTGTAGAAGATGGCGCGGTACAGGTTCGGGTCCACACGCACCTGCGCATCGTAGTCGTAGCCTGTCAGCAGGTTCTCGTACAGACCGAACGTGAAGCCCGTCCAGTTGCCCAACACCTTGCTCTTGGTGAACGAGAAGATGATAATCAGCAGGATGGGAGCGTATAGCACTACCAACAGCAGCCACAGGTACGCCTGACCGGCAAGGCGCGACCACAGACCGCGCTTCTCGATAGACAATGAGTTCGTTTTCTTGCTCATACGAGGCCTCCTTTCTGGTTGTCCAACTCCGTGTCATTCTGTCCGAAGAACGAAGTGGCGCCTATGATGACAAGCATTATCAGCGACAGGGCTGCACCGTAGTTCCACATCAAGATACCGCCTTCGCCGAAACTGCGCTGGATGAGCGAACCGAACAGCGTTATCTTGTTGTGTGTCAGCAGTTCAGAGATGGCGAATGTGCTGACCGTCGGCATGAACACCATCACGATACCCGAGTATATTCCCGGCATCGACAGCGGCAGCACCACTTTGACGAACGTCTGCCAGCGGGTCGCGCCCAGGTCTTTGGCGGCCTCCAGCAGGCTCACGTCCATCTTCTGCAGCGTGTTGTAGATAGGATAAATCATGAACGGCAGGAAGTCGTAGCTCATGCCGAACAGCAGCGCGCCTTCACCCAAAGGCAGGTTGAAGATATGGAACAGCTCTACCGTTGCTACTGTGCGCAGAAGGAAGTTAATCCACATCGGCAGGATGAACAGCAGTGCCATCACGGCGGGCGTGCGGAACGAGCGCATAGCCATCACGTATGCCGCGGGATAGCCCAACAGCAGACAGATGATGGTCGTTATCAGCGCTATAGCTATCGAGTAGATGAACGTGTTCACCGCCTCGGTCTTGTTGAAGAACTGCACGAAGTTGCGGATGGTGAAGTGACCCTCGATGTCCGTGAACGCGTAGATGCCGATGAGTATCAGCGGCAACACCACTAACAGCACAAGGAACACGATGTACGGCCACGCCCAGTTCTTTCTTTTCTGAAACAGGTTCATTTCTCCGGCTGCTTTTCGGGTTGGTCAAGTATGATGCTGTCTTTCGGGATGACGATACCTACGCGGTCGCCGTCGTCCCAGATGTCGTTCGTATAGACATACATATCGTATCCCTCGTCGGTGCGGATTGTCAGGTTGTAGTGGTTACCCTTGTAGAGGATGAAATGCACTTCGCCTGACAGCACACCTTCGCTCTCGTGGTCTTGCAGGTCGATGTCGCGGAACGCTACGCGCACCTGCACCTTGTCGCCCGCATGGAACGGAGCAATCTGTGCCTCGCTCACTTCCCAGTCTGCCTCTAAGAAACGCACCTTGCCGTTCTTCAGCACCTCACCCTCGAAGTAGTTGAAGATGTAGTGCTCTTTCTTCATGATTTGGATGTCTTCGGGCTTGACTAACATACCCACTTCCGTACCCGGAAGGAACTCGTGGTAGTCTTGCACCATGAACTCGAACCCGTTGTCTGTCTTGATGGTCATCTCGTAGTGCACGCCCTTGAAGATGCAGCTGTCCACTACGCCGTACCACTTCGTGAAGTTACCTTTCGGCACGCGGTCGTCGGGGTCCACATCTTCGGGCTGTGTGATGCCGTCGCCCTTGCGCCAGATATAGATGTCCTCCGGACGGATGACCACGTCCACTGCCGTGTTCTCGCCGAAGCCCTCGTCAATGCAGTCGAACTCCTTGTCGCAGAAACGCACGCGCCGGTCGCGTATCATACGGCCGCTCAATATGTTGCTCTCGCCGATGAAGTCCGCCACAAAGCAGTTCTGCGGCTCGTTGTAGATGTCTGTCGGGGTGCCTATCTGCTGTATCTTGCCTTCGCGCATCACCACGATGCGGTCGCTCAGTGTCAGCGCCTCTTCCTGGTCGTGGGTCACGTAGATGAACGTGATACCCAGTTTCTTATGCATCTCTTTCAGTTCGAGTTGCATGTCTTTGCGCATCTTCAGGTCCAATGCCGCCAAAGGCTCGTCCAACAGCAGAACCTCAGGCTCGTTGATGATGGCACGGGCTATGGCGACACGCTGCTGCTGACCGCCTGACAGACTGTCCACATGACGGAACTCGTAGTCCGACATGGCGACCATCTTCAGCGCACGCTTCACCCTGCGTTCCACTTCGCTCTTCTCCACGTGCTTCAGCGTCAAACCGAAGGCAACGTTCTCATACACGTTCAGATGGGGGAACAGCGCGTATTTCTGGAAAACCGTGTTCACAGGACGAAGGTGCGGAGGCATCTCCGTCACGTCCTCGCCGTTTAGCAGGATATCACCCTCTGACGCCACCTGGAAACCTGCTATACATCGCAGCAACGTCGTCTTGCCGCAACCCGAAGGCCCCAGTATCGTTACAAACTCACCCTTCTTCACTTTCAGACTTACGTCACGAAGGGCATACTGACCGTCTTCAAACTGTTTGGAGACGTGGTTCACTTCAATAATGTAATCCGATTTCATCTCTTGTGCGAGTACTGTATCAAATTCACATTACGCAGGACGTTCCTGCAATCATACAAACGTATTCTGACCTGCCTTCAGAGGGCAGACTTTGCAATTAAAGCCGCAAAAGTAATGCTTCCCGAATGATTATACAATACTCCACTCTTTTTTTTACGAATACCCCCCGACACTCCCTCCCGACACGCAGTCCCCAACATTCACTCATCAACACGTAGTCCCCGACACGCAGTCCCCGACACGTAGTAAGAAGGTACGATAGATACACGATAGATATACGTTAGATATACGATAGATACACGATATATATACGATAGATAAAGCACCCATCACCGTACCATCACAAAACCCCAACCGAACAACCAACCTCGAAAAACCCTGTCGCTAAGCACGAAAAAAGAAATCTGATGCCTATTTTTTCAAAAATTCTTGCTCGTCTCTGCTTTTCGCCGTATTTTTGCTGCGTTTTTGAAGAGTATATCTTCGCTAAACGCCAATTAACAACTAAATAATCAATACTATGACAAAAGTAGGTATCAACGGCTTTGGCCGTATTGGGCGCTTCGTTTTCCGCGCCGCACAAACGCGTAATGACATCGAAATCGTAGGCATCAACGACCTCTGCCCCGCAACGTATCTGGCTTACATGCTTAAGTACGACACCATGCACGGTCAGTTTGAAGGAACCATTGAGGCGGAAGATTTCCTCGATGCAGAAGGCAAAGCCAACGGTGGCAAACTCATCGTCAACGGAAAGACCATCCGTGTTACCGCGGAGAAGAACCCTGCCGACCTCAAATGGAACGAGGTTGGTGCTGAGTACGTGGTTGAATCCACCGGTTTGTTCCTCACGAAGGAAAAAGCACAGGCACATATCCAGGCAGGTGCCAAGTACGTAGTGATGTCCGCTCCTTCTAAGGACGACACACCTATGTTCGTTTGCGGTGTCAACGAGAAAACTTATGTCAAGGGCACGCAGTTCGTCAGCAACGCTTCTTGCACTACCAACTGCCTTGCGCCTATCGCTAAGGTCCTCAACGACAACTGGGGTATAGCTGACGGTCTGATGACCACCGTTCACTCCACTACCGCTACACAGAAGACCGTGGATGGTCCCAGCCTGAAAGACTGGCGTGGTGGACGTGCCGCTGCGGGTAATATCATTCCTTCGTCAACAGGCGCTGCCAAAGCTGTAGGTAAAGTTATTCCCGAGCTTAACGGTAAACTCACCGGTATGTCCTTCCGCGTTCCCACTCTGGATGTCAGCGTAGTGGACCTCACTGTTAATCTGAAGAAGCCTGCCAAGTATGCCGATATCTGTGCTGCTATGAAGAAAGCTTCGGAAGGTGAACTCAAAGGTATTCTCGGTTACACCGACGAAGACGTTGTTTCATCCGACTTCTTGGGTTGCCCCCTCACTTCTATCTTCGATGCTAAGGCGGGTATCGCACTCACCGACACCTTCGTGAAGGTCGTTTCGTGGTACGACAATGAGATTGGTTACTCCAACAAAGTGCTCAACCTCATCGCCCACATGGCTAAGGTGAACGCCTGATAAAGGATTTACATACCCACGTTTCCCGCTTCATGCGGACTGATTGGACGCCTGCGTTTCTCTGCCGTTTCCCGTGGTAGAGGAACGCGGGTGCTGTCTGATGAACAGACAATCTGTATGCCGACACGGACATTTTCTTGTTTTTTGCATCACATTGTCGAAAATAACACTACCTTTGCCGCAAAACTTTACCGCTATGTCTAATATACGTTACGACTCTTTGGAAGTCACTCCCGGAACTTATGTGCCGGAAATCGGAAAAACCTACCCGCAGGATGACCCGCACGCACGCCTCAAACCCCTGAAACGTACCCATGAGGAAGTCATTGATGAGCATTATCCGTATCTTGATGACTCGTTCCATAACCGGTGGCGGATTTTCTGGTCTTACATCTTTATCTTGTATATATCCCTGGGCTTCAACCTCTATGTCCGTATGGGAATGAAGGTGCATGGCAGAAGCAAGTTGCGCAAGTACAAAGCCTTGCTCAAAGACGGCTTTATCACACTTTCCAACCATGTGTATTTTCTCGATTGCCCGGCCGTACTGATTGCCACGCACGCCCCGCATACAACCAAGATACCGATGTTCGCTCCCAATTTCTCTACGGGTGTGAGTTACTTCCTGCACGTTGTAGGCGGAGTGCCTATTCCCGAGGACAATTTCGAGGCAATGAAGAAGTTCAACGCCGCTTTCGATACCTTCCACGAACGCAAGTACCGCTTTCACATCTTCCCTGAAGCGGCAAGATGGGACTATTACAAACCCTTACGACCCTTTTCCAAAGGTGCTTTCTCAATGGCGTATAAGTACAACATGCCTTTACTTCCGTGTGCGATTAACTTCCGCCCGAGAACAGGCATCTACCGCCTCTTCGCTTCCGCGGATGTACCTCTTGTAACGGTGGAGATAGGTGATCCTATTCTTCCTGATACATCTAAGCCTCGTCGTGATGAAGTGCAGCGACTGCTTCATGAATCTCGTGAGCAGATAACCAATATGCTCGGCATCACCCACAACACATGGGAAGACGAATACACTGCCTAACTATCAACCATAAACTATAAACTTCTCTCAACTTTCAACAATAAACTATAAACTATCAACTCTCAACTTCTCTCAACTTTCAACTTTAAACTCTCAACTTCTTTCAACTTTCAACTTTCAACTATCAACTATCATGAATCTTCTCTTCGACCTCGGTCACGTACTTATAGACATCGACCCCAAACGTTCTTTGCAGGCTTTCGCACGATTATTGAAGAGCGACCCTGATGCACAGCAGCAGGCGCAGAAACTTATTACGGCGGAAGGACTGCTTGGAGGGCATAACTCACGCCTCATTGACCTTTATCAGCTCGGACAGATAACGACGGAGCAGTTTCTGGATACGGCTGCGCAGGCGTGCAGACCTGATGTGACTGAGCAGCAGTTGTTGGACGCATGGCTTGCTATGCTCTTGCCTTTCCGGCAGGAGAAGGCGCAGTTGTTGAGACAGTTGCATGAGCATGGTATTCCGTTCTATATACTGAGTAATATCAACGAGACGCATGTGCAGTGGACACGCGATAACTGTCCCGAACTGCAACTTGCTTCGGGCATTTTCTTCTCCAATGAGATACACATCGCCAAGCCCGACCCGGCTGCTTTCCAGTATGTGATTGACCATACCGGCATCAAACCGGAGGACACGCTTTACATTGACGACCTTGTGGCTAACTTGGATGCCGCCCGACCTTTCGGCTTCCAACTCCTCCACGCCACCTCTGACTCCACCTGGCTCCCCCTCCTCCAACACATGATATCCCCTACCAAATAGATAATACTCATATCCCCCGTCCTATAGCCGTCCTATAAACCATCCTACAACCGTTGCTGTTAAACAAAAGAAATGCCCTCCTGTTTGAGATTTTCCGTAAAAGACGTACTGCATATCAATGGATGAGATGGAAGTAAATGTCCGAAAGACTTGATATAAGCATGAACAAGCAAAAAAGCAGAAGCACACACCTTTGTGTGTATAAATAACCTTATTTAACAACCTTTTAATTTATTATTAGAATGAAAAAAACTTTTATTTGCGCAGCCCTTTGCTGCCCGTTAGTATTGTTTGCACAAGGCAAACTTGAAGTGTTGTCCGGTTCTCTTGATTTTGTGAACGAGGCAGGCAAACTGGCGGTCTTTGAGACCGATTATTCCAAAACCTTCGTGGTTGAGTTCGGCGACAATGACGTGGTTGAAAGAGAATTAGGGACGCTTGAACAATATCGGAAAGAGAACCCGAATTTCTCACAGCAGTTAGCAGAATCAGATTTGCAGAAATACGGTATGGAAATGAATGATTCTATGCATAATGTAATGCAGGAAGTTATGACAAAGCAGATGTTCACACCGAATTTTGGTATGTTCAACAAGAAGAATAAGAAAGGTCTGCGTTTCATTGCTGATGCGACCACTGCTCAAGCGGTGCAGCAGGACGAAAAAGGAAGGAAAAGACTGGAGAATTTTGGTTATGTCTTCGCGGACGAAAAGGATGTTACATACAAAGTGTCACTGACACTGGATACATTGGATATGGGCAATGGCGGAGGAACAGCCGCGCGGATGCTGGTTGGTGGCTTAAGCAAGTCTGCAACCAAGGCTGGCGGAGCCATTATGGTAGGTACGATGATAGTAAATGATGTGAGAACCAATACAGAGGTGTGCCGCATCAAAGTGAATCGTGTGAAAGGTGATGCTGGAGCTAGCGAGAATATCCGCCTGATGAATGTATATCAAGAGATTTTCTATAACCAACTCCTCAAACTTGCAAAAGCGAAAAAATGAGCCGCATATTTTTGACTATTCTGTTAGCACTGTCCGTATGCCACATAGCAGCACAAAAGACGGTGCAAGGTGATTTGAACTTCCTGAAAGGACACAACAAATTGCATGTGACCACCGATTTTTCAGAAACACAGATGCTCGGATACACCGATGTGCAATTTCACGACTGGATAAAAGCCTTCGCCAAAGACTCACTCTACTATATGAAGTGCTTTTATAACGGACTGGTGGATGAGATGGAGGATAGGTTTCTGCTTGTTGGCAACCAGCCTGATGCAGAATATCAATTGTGCATCCATGTCAATCAGATAGATAGCAAAGGTACGGTGTATTCCACGTGTGTGTTTTCCCGTATGCAGGATTCCGAGCCGTTGTGTACCATACAGGTAGTGGGTAAAGGCGGCCGGATGGGAACTCTCATCAATCTTTTCGGAGATGGAATGGAAAGCACGGGTGAGAAACTCGGCAAACTCCTCAAGAAATATTGATTCTTATTGACTTCCTTTTCTGTAAAGAGGCTATCTGACAAGTTTTGTTAGTTAGCCTCTTTGTTTTGATATGATATACAATTAGCGTATTGTAAATCACATTATAGTCATTCGCACAAGTTATCAACAAGAAACTACTTGACAAATTCTCTTGTTAGACAGCCCCTTCTCATTTGTCCAATCTGCCTGCCAGTTGTCGGTAAGTGTTTTTCTATGTTTATTGCGTCTGAATAGTATTCGGACATTGGTTCCCCAGAGTCGCTTGTAGAGAATATGGCATCGTCCATTGCGTGCGGATATTATCCGCACCTCTATCACAACAGAAGGCTACACTCACGGATAGCCTTCTGTATTTTTCTTTTATTGCCTGCGAATATAATTCGCAGCCCTTTCGTCTCTTGTAGCGGCTGGGAGCAGCTTTTATCTATGTTAATTGCGTCAGAATATTATTCTGACACGGCTCTCCATAGCCGCTTGTAGATGCAATTGTTTTTCTTTTTTTACTTCGGAATAGTATTCTGACACGGCTCCTCAGAGCCGTCTGTAAAACCCTCCGCAATAACGAAGCTCCCGAAATCCCGACAGGACGAAATCTCGAAATACCGGCATCCCGTAATCCCGTAACCCCCAACCCAACAAATTTGCAATTTGAAATCATAAACCATAAATCATAAATTTGTACAACCTAAAAATATAAACTACCTTTGCCGCTTGAAACGAAACAGCACTTATTATACACCAACCAAAAGGAGGACAGAACTATGGCAACCATCACTTTGACTTATGACGCACGCAGCAGTGTAGCGCAGAAGGCGTTGGATTTCCTGTTGTCATTGGGATTGTTCAAAACCAGTACAACCCCGGCGATGTCTGCCGCAGAGAAGAAAACCCGCAAGGTAATCAAAGAGATTCAAAGCGGCAAAGGGGTTGTATGTCACACGTTTGAGGAATACCTGAAAGCCGTGCAATGAGAACGATTGTCTTTTCCTCGCAGTACAAAAAAGACCTTAAAAATATTCTACAACACTAACAAACACAAATAATCATCCGCCTATGAAACACCCCGCACCATAAAACGGTGCAACAACATACATAAATCGAGCATTTGCTTATTGAGGATTCTTTCAAACTTGGACACTTTGAAAATCACTTTCCGAAATAATGCGAATGTTTGCACCGTAAGGTGTGAACTTTCTGCATATATTGGAAGTGATGGGAGTCCAAGCCCGAAAGAACCAATATAACAATATAACCAGAAACGCAGAAGTTCACATCTTTTTTATTGTCGTGTAACATGTTGAAATTAAGCCCGATAAAATAAGCCCCTAAAAGCCTTATGGCATTTGACCCGATTCTCTGTAATTTTGTAGGAATATTTCAAGCAACAAACACATAAACGAACATATAGTCGCTCCTTATATATGTTGGACTCAGAATCTAATGAGACGACACTAAAGGCAAATGCGACAAAAGAAATTTGCCAATATAGCAACAAAACAAATACAAAGGGATAAATGAAAAGCAAATCAAAATATCTTCGTCCTCGTTGGACTTGTGGAAGATACAATGCTGAAAAGCATGTCGCTATCATGTACAACCTCTTGGCAGGTTATAGTTTCTTCTTGGAGAGTTATTCCGCTGATGTAGTCGGACACATTCTTGCAGCAGGTCGTTATGGAGAAATTGACATAAACAACATTGCGCAAACAACAAACATCGCTCTTGAATCATTGCAACCTTTCTTTGACACATTATGTAATATTGGGCTGCTCACAGACCATATCTATTCAGAAGATGAAGTAATACAGCTCCGCCGACAATTGTCCGCCGCAAGAAAGTCCCAACAGGCATGGATAGACAAACCGACTGTAGAAAAATTGCCAATGGATACATCAAATGCAGAACAACGGTATTTTGATGCTGTTGATAACGGAAACACGGTTTGCTCTGTAATGTTTGAGTTGACCTATCGTTGCAGTGAGATGTGCATTCATTGCTACAATCCGGGAGCAACACGTAATGACCAAGAAGTCAGCCATCGTGGAGACTTTCAGGAACTGACACTTGATGAATACAAGCGTATCATTGATGAGATGATAGAGTTGGGGCTTGTCAAAGTTTGTCTCACAGGTGGCGACCCGTTCTCAAACAAAAACGCTTGGGACATAATTGATTATCTCTACAAAAATGAAATCGCTTTTGATGTGTTCACTAACGGACAACGAATAACCAAAGATATAAAACGGTTGGCAGACTATTTCCCGCGTTTGGTTGGAGTCAGCATTTACAGCGGAGTGGCGGAAGACCATGATACCATTACCCGTGTCAAAGGTTCTTGGGAAAAGTCAATGCAAGTAGTTAAAGAATTGTCCGAACTCGCAGTGCCGATGAATCTAAAATGCTGTGTGATGCAACCCAATTTGCATACATATTATATGGTAGCCGACCTTGCCAAGCAATATGGCGCACAGCCGCAATTTGAAATCAATATCACAGAATCCAACGATGGTGACATTTGCGCCAAACAATTAAGATTGACAGAAGGACAACTGCAAGTCGTATTGAGAGATAAGACCATATCACTATATGTAGGGAAAGAAGTTCCAAATTTTGGCGGGGTTCCTATTAACAAAAACATTACGGCATGTAAAGCAGGGAAGAATTCCTTTTGCATGTCACCTAATGGAGAAGTAAAACCTTGTTGTGCATTCCCTTTGATATTGGGAAATCTCCGTGAAATAACATTGATGGAAGTGTTGAATAATTCAGAATGCGTAAGATGGAAACAAAGTAAAGTTTCACAGTATGTTGGCTGTGGTGATTTTCCATATTGCGCTTTTTGCAGTCTTTGTTCTGGATGTAATTATGTTGAACACAACGATTATTGTAAACCTGCCGAAACCAATTGTTATATGGCAAAAGCGAGGTATAATTTGGCGCAAAAACTAATGAATAACTATACAGAACTAACACGAGAACAATTTGTAGAGGCATTGCAACGCTTACCGAAGGCCAAGGTAACTCTGCAACGCTTATATTCTACAAAGGGATAAATGGTGTCTCCCGGTCAGTACACCTATAACCATCTAAATTCTTACTATTATGAAAGTAGAACTTGGAATTAGCGCAATCTCTAACGTTGTTAGCATGGCTGGCTGCTCAAAGTATGACCAAGCCGGTTGCGGTATTATGGCTCGTATGCCTTAATGCATGTTTGTTGTCATGGAGGAGGGGAAAGTACTCCTCCATGACTTATTGTTTATTTAACGATCTAAGCCAAAACAAGGGCAACAAATTTTGTAATTGTATATGGAATACATAATCCTTTCAAAAACGAAACATTGCATAAATGTATATCCCTACCTCATTTATGAACAAGGAGATAAGGATATGTATTGTGTTTCTCCTATTCACTGCCGTAGTTTTATCGTTGACAGATATGAAGATGGCAGATATATCATAAGCAAAGGAAATGGTCTCTCATATTCTGAATACCGTTTTCTCTATACACCCGAGATGCCGACAGATGTCTGGGGACTATTGCGAAAAGAGGATGCCTTGCGCGATTTCTACTGTGGTCAGGATGTGCAAGCACTGGGTATCAAGACCAATCAAATGGAATGTGTGTTGGAATTGGATTACCCTATCTATATTCCGCAAACAAACGAAACGCTTAATCCGTGTTTGCTACAATACAATGTCGAGTGTCCTTATCGTATTGCAGATGCAGGATTTATGAGACCGGAACAGATTTGGAAAGAGGTGCAAAAGTGGGATAAACTGAATGACAAATCCTATCAGGAAGATTATCTCATCGCAGCCAATGTGCTTATCCGCAATCTCAAAATCATGCACGATAATGGTGTGTTGCATAATGCATTGACTTTTGAAAACCTCACTTGGGCATTGGAATTGTTAGACTTTGAACTTTGCCACACTCCGCAACATCCGTATTCAAAAGAGGATTATGCCAGACATGTGCCGGATTTGTTTGACCGGGAAGTCATTGACACTTACCGCTTGATTAACTATATTGCAGGCGTATTGCATCAGCCTGTGGATTTTCAATTTATAGATAACATGTTCTTGGAATATGGATTTGACATAAGGAATTACATATTACCAAGTGTGTCTCAAAAATATTAAGTGATTCAAATTTAACGAATAATATACAAAGACGATGTCAACAACTTTTTCAGTAGCCTGCAAACATTGTGGTAACCCTATTATGATAACAGTTGAAGAAGGCAATGCCGGTGGCATTCATGGTGTGTGTTACAGATGTTCACATGGAGTTGATGTTTCATATTCCTATGAAAGAGGCGGGCAAGTGAAAATATATAATGTGATGTAACGCAATATCCACATTACCTGCACATCCATCGGCACAGAGAAAGTGATTGTGAACTAACCTCACTATCTCCGATAGAGCGCAGCGTTCCGTCTTTTCTTGACTATCCACCCTCCAGCGCCTCCGTTATATAGGTTTTGTTCATTGCTTGCGGATATTATCCGCACCTCTATCCCACCAGAAGGCTACCCCCACGGATAGCCTTCAGTCTTTTTCTTTTATTGCCTGCGAATTTAATTCGCAGCCCTTTCGTCTCTTGTAGCAGCTTGGAGCCGCTTTCTTCTATGTTTATTGCGTCTGAATATTATTCTGACACGGCTCCCCAGAGCCGCTTGTCTGTTATTCCCGTAGCCAAATCTCTAAAACGGGATCGGCAATATAGATGCCGTCCTCACGCCGTTCTATCAGTTCCTTGTTCATCAACACATTGACAAGGCGCGTAACATTGGATTTCGATCCTAAACGGTACTCGTCTAATACTTCTTGGGAAGCGAAATCCTTATGCACGCCTTTTGTTACTGCACGCAGAAAATTCATTTGATAAGTCGTCAGTCCTTCTGTTTGCTGCAAAAACAATGCTGTATTGTGGGTTATCATGTCCCGCATGGATTCACACAGCACTTCGTCTGTCACCTCCGCATCCGTGTTCAGCAGTACATTCCACGCCAATTGCTGCACGTATGAAGAATGATTCTGAACCATCTCACAGATCTTTGTGGCATGCTCCGCACTTATGTGTTTTTTCTGCTGCTCAAAGCGCGAACAGATAAAGGGTACCCACTCGTCTGTGGGAATCGGCTCCAAGTAAACAGTGTCGCCAAACTGGTAAAACGGCATCCGTTTGCTTTGGAAGATTTCTGTCAGCAGATGTTTCTTACTGCCAAACAGACAATACGACACATTATGCTGTAACTGCCATACACCGCGCATACGTTTTTGTACGGTCAGTGAGTCTGGGAATTCGCCGACTTGTTGAAACTCATCAATACACACTACAATGTGCTTGCCGATTTTCTTTGATATGATTTCAGGTAATGACAAAATCTCTTCGGGACTGTAATCTTTCGGCGTTATGCCTAATGAAATGGAATACTCATTGAGCGGGTCGGCCGAAAAGGATATTTTAGGAGAGAGCCGTACCAAAAACTCTTTGATGTTCTTCATAACCAAATCAGCATGGGATGCCGTTTGTCTCATCAGTGTCTCTGCAAAGCGATTGTAAAAGTCATACTCACTCCTGCAATCGTAGATATCCATATAAACAACTTTCACCTGTTCCTCGTCCACCAAACCCTGCACATGCTTCACCAGGGATGTCTTTCCCATACGACGTGGGGAAATAAGAATCACATTCATACCATGCTCAAAATCCATTTTGAGCCTTCTTGTCTCTTTTACCCGGTCGGTGAAGTTGTCTCCATCCACAAACATCCCGTAAACAAAACTCTTGTTCATAATACTTTCATTTTTTACGCCGCAAAATTACAAGAACAAAACAAAGTACACAACTTTGTGGACCACAAAGTTGTGTACTTTTGAATTTTTGTTGGTTACAACCCCCGCGCTTGCTGTATTCTAAAAAAATTAGAATGCATACAAATCATCCATTGTTAACTCTTCTGCGACCTCGGAGGAATGAATGTTATGTTTAAGTCCGTAGCTCGTGATCATCGTCAATCGAATAGCTTGGCGGGATTCTGTTTCGGAAATGAAATTGCGCTGACGAGTGTTTAACTTCTTCTCTTCGTCTTCATAGATGGCATATTCGCCCTGTGAGTATTTAATCTCGCATAAGTTAACAATACCGTCTGCACGGTCTAATAGCAAATCTATCTGTGATGCCGGTGTTGAGAACTTACTGCGCCAAGCGTAATACTCCACACCTATTCGGTCGATGCCAAGTGCTTTCTTGATTTGCTCAATATGGTGCAGTGCCACTCGTTCGTATGCTATACCCTGCCATGTGTTTAAATCAGACGTGTTGAGATGATTTTGCCAGTAATTGCCGTCCGTAATGCCTTTCTTCGCAAAATGAATATGGAACAGACAGAACATGTCCGTTAACTGGTACACCTTCTCGGTTCGCTTAATCTTCTTTTCGCGTGTGAAGAACGACCGAACAAAGTCACACTGCTCCAGTTCTTTGAGAAGTTTGCTTAGATTGCCGCCGGTCTTCATCTTCAACTCATCGCTGATATCGTCGCGGGTCATGCCGTGTTTGTGTTGTGAGAGAACCTCAATGATCTTGCGGTAAGGTTCGGGCGACCGGAATAGAGAAGCCAACATGCGGCTATACTCTCCGCTCAATGGCGCGTCCTTCTGGAAATACAACCGATCTACTGCTTGTGGAAGGCTCTCCTTAGGATTAACCAAACTCAGATAGAACGGTATTCCGCCAAAGACCATGTAGAACTGCAATACCATATTTCTGTTCCACAGCACGCGGCGTTCATTCAGATATTGCTCACATTCTTTGAGTGTGAAGGGATGAAGATGAATGGTGCTGGTGATACGGTCATGTAAGCCTCCGTGGCTGTCAATCAGATTCTTTATCATCCACGATGTCGCACTACCGCATACAATCAGTTTGACATTCGAGTAGTTGGATGCCCATGTGTTCCAGAAATAATCCAAGGCAGCAACGAAACCTGAACGTGGTGTGTCTAAACATGGCATTTCATCAATGAAGATGACGCACGTTTCTCCGCTTTCTGCCTTGGGCTGGAGCAACTTGCGCAAAGAATAGAACATATCCATCCATGTATTTCCTTGTGGAACCGGTGCACCATAGGAATCCAACGCTTGCATGAACGCTTTCACTTGCGTGTGCGTTTTTTCATTGAGGACACCTGACGCGTAAAATGTGATTTGGTCACGCAGATGTTCCTTGATCAGGAATGTTTTTCCTACTCGGCGACGACCATACACCGCGATAAACTCCGCTTTGTCGCTGTTCAGCAACTGCGATAACTGCGCTTTCTCTTGCTCTCTTCCAAATAAAGCACTCATAGTTCTCTTGGTTAAGAAATCCGTTGCAAAAGTACTGCTTTTTTTGATTCACGCAAACAAATTCAGCCAAATCAACAGTTTTTTCTTCGATTTGGCGCATTTTCGATACTCAAACTCAGCCAAATCGATGGTTTTTTCTTCGATATGGCTGACTTTGAGTTGTCTTTGCATACGTTTTAACAGTCACAACTTCCCATCGTTTGTCGGTTCTGCTCTCGCGGATCATCCCGCGAGCAACCGTCCATTTTCGATATACCCCTATCCCGACATTCCGATATCCCGTCCCAAGCGCGTACCATCCTACTTCTCCAGCGCTTGCTGTATTCTTTGCCTTCCGCCGATTGTCAATCGGCATTGTTCGTTCATTGCGTCTACATAAAAGCCCTGGGGCTTTTATGGTTGCGGTATAATGGGTGGATATTCGGACACGGCTCCCCAGATCCGCTTGTCTGTTATCTTCATAGCCTAAAATAAAGTACACAACTTTGTGGTCCACAAAGTTGTGTACTTTTGATTTTTTGTTCCTTCACATCCCTCGCACTTGCTGTATTCTACGGTTTCAATCATAAACCTGTAATCATAAATCATAAACCCATAAACCCTCTACACCACCTCAACCACCCATAAACTCATAAACACCTAAACTCATAAACAAAAAAAATGCAATTTTTTTAAAGAAAAACTTGCATTCTTTGCACGTCATTTCAGTGGAAATGGCTCACGCCGTGAGGCGTATTACAAGTGGCAGTCAGACGTGTTCTCCGCCTTGTGCACAGGCGGATAAGGACGATAAGGGACATCTATCGTACAGGATGTTTTCTTTTTTCTGTTTCTGTTCGAGTAACAGAGTGCCATCACCTATGTACGACGCTTGCCGCAACATAGCGCTGCGGAACGGCGGGACGGAAGCAGACTAACCGTACCCAAACTGCAAGTGATCTTTGACATAATGATAGACTGACGATTCTTGTACAATAGATGTATTGTACTTCTTGTGCCTGCTTGTTGACCAAGTAGCACAATGTTATGAAAAAACACGGATATTTTGGTACTTTGTGCAAAAAGTTGTTCCTTTGCGGCAATTTTACCTGCAAAAAGTTTGATTTTTATCCATGTTTTACCTGCAAAAAGTTGTAATATCATGCTTGAACGTAAGATAACCAATGATTTAGAAAAGTGGTTTTCAGAACCTCACAAAAAGGCTCTTCTGCTGAAAGGTGCCAGACAAGTTGGGAAAACAACTATTGTCAGAGAGTTTGCTAAAAGGCGGTATGAATATTTAGTTGAAATAAAATTTGAAAAGTATCCTTCTGCCAAGCGGGCTTTTGAAGGTAATCTGGATGCTGAAACAATCATCTCCCAGTTGTCTATTATGGGTTTCGGACCGTTTGTGGAACACAAGACGCTGGTCTTTTTTGACGAAATACAGACTTGTCCGAACGCACGTACTGCCATCAAGTTCTTGGTCGAAGACGGTAGGTTTGACTATATTGAATCAGGCTCTCTGCTCGGACTGCATTATGCGGATGTCAGTTCCTATCCGGTCGGGTTTGAACAGAATGTGAATATGTACCCGTTGGATTTTGAGGAGTTTCTTTGGGCAAAAGGAGTATCAGGGAAAGCCCTTGAGACAATCAAGGATACGCTACGGGCATACCTACCGGTGGACGATTTTATGCATGACCAGTTGTTGAAATACTACCGTGAATATCTGATAGTAGGCGGAATGCCAGAAGTGGTGAACATGTATCTTCAGCAAGTCGATTTCTCACGTACACTATCTATACAACGTACTATCATTGACAGTTATCGTGATGATATGGCCAAATATGCTGGAAAGGAAAAGGCGCGTGCCAAACTCTTTTTTGACGCCATCCCGTCGGAGTTGAGTAAAGAGAAGAAACGGTTCATTATCGCGGATATAGAACAAAAGGCTACCTCACAGAAATATGAAAACGCGGCACAGTGGCTTATTGATGCGGGTATTGCATATTTTTCATATAACACCCATGAATTGCGGTTGCCTTTTGAGCAATATGAAAAGCGCAATCTGTACAAAGTTTTTTTGTTAGACACAGGTCTGTTGTGCGCCATGTGGCGTGACTCTATCCAGTGGCAGGTACTGAATGGTGAGATTGATATCAATGAAGGCGCATTGACCGAGAATTATGTGGCTGCGGAATTGGTAAAGAAAGGTTATCCTCTTCATTATTACGACCATAAGAGCCGCCAAGAATTGGATTTCCTAATTGCGAAGAATAACAAGATTAGTGTTATCGAAGTCAAGTCGGGCAATGATTATATGCATCATACATCGCTTGACAATGCATTGGCAGAATCCAACCCCTCATTGGGAGAACCGATGGTTGTGTGTAAATATCCGATGCAGAAAGCGGGGAATATACAATATGTTCCGCTGTATGCATTAGGATGGATATAAGGAACTCCGTTAACCCAAGTAAGTGCGCAGGATATGGCTGCGGGAGTTCTGTTTGAGTTTCTTGATGGCCTTTTCCTTGATTTGGCGGACGCGTTCGCGCGTCAGATGCAACTCTTCGCCTATCTCTTCCAACGTCTTTTCCTGAACACCTAATCCGAAGAACTGACGCAGAATCCTTGCCTCACGTTCAGTCAGTGTCGCCAAAGCACGGTCAATCTCCTTCGTCAGCGACTCGTTAATCAAACCCCTATCAGCGTTCGGACTGTCCTCATTCGGCATCACGTCTATCAGGCTGTTGTCCTCACCTTCAACGAAAGGTGCGTCCATACTGATGTGACGACCCGACATCTTCATCGTTTCGGCAATCTTCTCTATAGGCATATCCAAGATTTCCGCCAGTTCCTCTATGGACGGACGGCGCTCATGCTCCTGCTCAAAGCGCTGGAGAGTCTTGTTTATCTTGTTGATAGAGCCAACTTGGTTCAGCGGCAGACGAACAATACGTGCCTGCTCAGCCAACGCTTGAAGAATGCTCTGTCGGATCCACCATACGGCATAGGATATGAACTTGAAACCGCGGGTCTCGTCAAACTTCTCCGCCGCTTTTATCAGACCCAGATTACCCTCGTTAATCAAGTCAGGCAGACTCAGCCCCTGGTTCTGATACTGCTTGGCTACAGATACGACAAAGCGCAGATTGGCTTTAGTCAGCTTTTCTAACGCTGCACGGTCACCCTGCCGGATGCGACCTGCAAGTTCAACCTCGTCCTCCACTGAGATCAAGTCCTCTCGGCCGATTTCCTGTAAGTACTTGTCCAACGAGGCTGACTCGCGGTTGGTTATGGATTTTGTAATCTTAAGTTGACGCATAGGATTCCTGTTTGAAGCTTGAATTTTTGCGAAAAAAGCCCGCAAAATTACAACATTTTTCTAATAATACAAACTTTTTCTTAATTTTTTTTTGCAATCCGAAAAATAGCCCTACCTTTGCAGCCCGTTTTAGGCTATTTTTCGGTTTGGTAGCTCAGTTGGATAGAGCAACAGCCTTCTAAGCTGTGGGTCGCGGGTTCGACTCCCGCCCAAATCACCGGCAACGGAAAACGTTGATACGGGTTAGCGGACAGCCGCAGCATCCGTATGGTCAAGAAGTCTGGAGATTGTAGTTTTCTGATTTCTTTGTTTTTACGGGCTGTTCGGCGCCGGTGTCTGTGCCGTTATTACCGGCTGCGGAAAGGTCAGGAAAGGCTGCGGGATATTCAATCTATCCTATCGCTATCCCTATAGTATCCCTATAGTATCCCTATAGTAAAAGTTGCTTTTTTTTATCATTATTTATGCTGATTTGCACGTTTTACTCATATATGTTACCTTTGCGCGCTTTTGCGCAAGAATAGAAGACAATGAAAAGAGTTATTAGGAAGATATCCGTAGCGGTGTTATTGCTTATGACTATCCACTCGCCGTTATTCGCTGTGGTAGCCAAGCCCGGAACGGGTTTGTACGGGGATGAATACTATCATTACAGGAAAGATTCGAGCGGACGTAAGTGTTCTCCCTCGGACCAGTCCCACGGTCTTCGCCGAATGCCCCATATAGAGTCCACTTTCCCTACACAGGGTGATGTGCGGAGTCTCGTTATTCTGGTCAATTTCACCGATGTCAGTTTCGTTACTCCCGACCCGCAGGAGGCATTCTACAAGATGCTCAATGAGCCGAACTATAGCGATAACGGCGGTACTGGTAGTGCAAGAGACTATTTCCTCGCGTCCTCCAACAACGTCTTCCGTCCCTCCTTCGATGTCTATGGTCCGGTAACACTGCCTCACACAAGAGCCTACTACGGCGGCACGGATGACCAGACACCACAGATGGTCGTTGATGCCTGCGACATCCTTGAACACGATATCGACTGGTCGCTCTATGACGAGAACAACGACGGAGAGGTGGACAACATATTCATCTATTTCGCCGGACACAACGAAGCGGAAGGCGGACCCGAAGATGCGGTATGGCCGCACAGGTACTACGTCTTCACGGAAAAGGATGGCAAGACCATCCGCTATTATTATAAAGGTAAGGACGGCAAAGACTACTGGCTCTGGGACTATGCCTGCACCTCGGAACTGAGCGGTGAATACGGAACCAACATGTGCGGCATAGGCACTTTCTGCCACGAGTTCAGCCACGTTCTCGGCTTGGATGACCTCTACGACACGCAGAACAGCGACAACTATACCGTCGGGGCATGGGACATCATGTGCTACGGCAACTACTGCAACGACGGACGTACACCGCCCTCCTTCACGGCCTTCGAACGTTTCTACCTCGGATGGATGACGCCCGAACAACTCGTCGAAACGAAGGACTGCACGCTTGAACCTATCGAGACATCCAACCGTGCCTACCTCATTGCCTCCAAGACACATAACCTCTCTGCTTCCAATCCCAACCCCATTGAATACTGGCTCGTTGAAAACAGGCAACGGGTAGGATGGGACAAGCCCTACGGCTGCCTCGCCGGAACCGGACTGCTCATATCGCATATATATTGGAACAAGAAACGATGGGACAACAACACGCCTAATAATGCCAAGCCCTTCGTCTTTGACATCTGTGAGGCATGGTACCAGAACCCTTCTACCACCACGGGAACCGACACCTATCCCGGACAGTACCGCGTCACACAATTCACCCCCACCGGCGTGAACGGGGATATACTCAGTCAGCATGTACTCTCTAATATCCGCGTCTTCAACAGCATTGAGATAGCCTTCCACCACGGCGAAAACACAGGTTCGGGACTCTACTTCACGCCCGAGGTGCCTCCTGTGATGAAGAGCACCCTGCTCAATGGCAAGAGACAGGAAATGGGAGTCGATGTACTGCAACTGGAAGGAAGCGGTATTCAGGACTCGGTGGTCAATATCTATATCAGTACCAACTCTTTTGAACTGAGTCTGGACAGCATCCAATGGGGGACTTCCACGCTCACTATCCCTGTTGCGGCTGACAGCATGTGCCGCGCTACCGTCTATGTGCGCTACAAACCTGCCATCATCTGTTCTTCGCACATGGGTATTCTCTACGCACAGACTGCCAACCGGCAGCAGTTCGCACAGGTCACACTCTACGGGGAAAGCAAACGGGCTACCCTCATCACACCCGTAAAAGCGCTCGAAGCGGACGATATAACCCCTTATGCCTTCACCGCCCGCTGGCAGCAGCAGGACGATGCCGATGAATACCGGCTTGCCGTCTATACCGTGAAAGAGGAACCGCTGACCCGTAAGTTCCAGCCCAATCTGAAGATGTCGCAGTCAGGCACGAGCTATAGCACCGAATACTCCCTGTTCCCAGCCACCGCCCTCAACCTGTCGGTGGCACAGTCCTACAGTTCGGACAAGAACGATTTCCGGGGATGCGTCCTGATAGATGCGCTCACAGGCAGTCAGACGTGGCAGAGAGTGGACAGCGTGCCGGTGCGTGCGCTCAGTTCAACCCTCCAGCGGCAATACACGTTCACCCTTGAGCAGGACTACCGCCGGTTCCGGTGCACGTACTATACGTTGGCGGGAAGTCATTATGCAACCCTCTCCTCGCTGTCCTACACCCTGTCCGCTCAACCTGTTTATCTCTTCCCTGATACCGTCGAAACGATTTTAGCGCCGACTGACAGTTTTATAGTCAAGGATTTGCAACCGGGTACGGACTATCATTACGCCTTGCGTTCGGCGGAAGACAAAGGGTGCGAACCGCATGTCAGCGATATGGGCAACAGCATACGGGTACACACCATACCGGGACCGGAAAACAATGCACGGCAGTTCCTTGTACGCAACCTGAACGGAACGGTAACGGCTTACCTCCCCGAAAACGCCGAAGAAGACAGCTTCCTGCGTGTGTTCGATACTACCGGCACACTCCTCTTCGCGCTGCCGCTGGAGGAAGGTGAAAACACGTTCGTACTGCCTGTCAACGGATTGGTGCGCGGACAGATTTACCTTGTCAAGTACTGCCCGCAGACACGGCTGTCGCGCAAAGGACTCTGGTCAAAATTCATCTATTAAGCCTCTCACCATGTATCCTCAACAAATTATAGACGCACTACGGCACGTTCGCTATCCGGGAACAGGCAAGAACCTTATTGATAGCGGTATGCTTGAGGATGACCTGCGCATCAGCGGATTCGACATCAGTTTCTCGCTCATCTTCGACCGGGACACCGACCCGTTCATCAAGTCCGTCACACGCGCCGCTGAAACAGCCGTAAAGACCTACGTGGATGCCAATGCCTCTGTGCATATCCATACCAAGTACCGGCAGATACAGACAACCGACCCCACCGAACGCTCGCTCCAAGCCGGACATATCATTGCCGTTCATTCAGGCAAGGGTGGAGTAGGGAAATCAACGGTGGCGGCAAACCTCGCTATCGCACTGGCTCAGAAAGGCTTCCGTGTGGGCATACTCGATGCGGACATCCATGGTCCCAGTCTGCCCAAGATGTTCCATACCGAGGACTGCCAGCCCTACTCCGTTGAGGAGAACGGACGGACACTCATCGAACCCATTGAGCAGTACGGGGTCAAGATGCTCAGCATCGGCTTCTTCGTCGATACAGCACAAGGGCTCATATGGCGGGGAGGTATGGCTTCCAACGCTATCAAACAGCTTATCAACGATGCCCATTGGGGGGAACTGGACTATTTCCTTATCGACCTGCCGCCCGGAACGGCGGACATCCACTTGACCCTCCTGCAGACGTTGCCCCTCACGGGAGCCATCGTAGTAACAACGCCCCAGCCGGTGGCGCTCACCGATGCACGCAAGGGCGTATCGATGTTCCTCAACCCAAAAGTCAATGTCCCCATACTCGGCATCATAGAGAACATGTCGTGGTTCACGCCCGCCGAACTGCCGCAGAACCGATACTACATCTTCGGAAAGGACGGAGGAAAGAACCTTGCCGCAGAATTGTCCGTCCCCTTCCTCGGACAGATACCGCTCGTCCAGTCCATCCGCGAGAGCGGGGACGACGGAACACCGATTGCCTTGCAGGTTGGTCATCCCGCTGCCGCCTGCTTCCTTGATATAGCCTCCCGTATAGCCGACCGATGACACGTACCTCTTCGCTCAAAGCAGCCGAACTGGGGACGCAGCCCATACGCCATCTGCTCTTCAAGTACGCCCTTCCCGCCATCATAGCCATGACGGCGAGTTCGCTGTACAACATAGTGGATAGCATCTTCATCGGCCATGGCTGCGGACCGCTTGCGCTGTCGGGACTGACCGTTGCCAAACCGATGATGGATATATGCGCCGCCTTCGGCAGTTTTGTCGGGGTAGGGGCTTCCTCCCTTGTCGCTATCTTCCTCGGCGAAAAGAACTACGAAAACGCGGGACGGACTCTCGGTAATGTCATTGTTCTTAATATCATCCTGAGTACCCTCGTGATGGTGGTCGCCCTCGTATGGCTTGACCCCATCCTGCTTGCCTTCGGAGGTAGTGCCGACACGCTTCCCTATGCGCGGGACTATATGGAGATTATTCTCTATGGCAACATTGTCACCCATATCTATTTCGGATTGAACAATATGCTTCGCTCGATGGGGCATCCGAAAACCAGTATGGCAGCCACTATCGTCGCCGTTTCTGTCAATATACTGCTTGACCCCGTGTTTATTTTCGCGCTTGATATGGGCGTGCGTGGAGCGGCTCTCGCTACAGTCATCTCCCAGATGATTGCTGTCGCATGGCAGTTCTTCATCTTTTGCAACCCGCATGAGATAATCCATTTCAAGAAAGGTATATGGCGTCTTGACCGGCAGATCACCCTCCGCTCGTTCGCCATCGGCGCGTCGCCTTTCCTGATGAACATCGCCCACTGCTTCGTGGTGGTTATCATCAACCGCCAGTTGGTGCGTTTCGGCGGGGATATGGCTCTCGCTGCCTACGGCATCATCAACCGCTTCACATTCGTCTTCGCTATGATTGTGATGGGTCTCAACCAAGGTATGCAGCCTATTGTCGGCTTCAACTACGGCGCACGGCAGTATCACCGTATGCTGCGCGCCTTCCAGCTGACCGCTTTCTGTGCTTCAGTCGTAATGGGACTCGTCTTCATTCTCGGTCTGTGCACGCCGTCGCTGATGACCCGCGTATTCACACACGATGCGGCACTCATCGCCGCGACTGTCACGCCGATGCGCATACTCTGCTGCATGATGTGGCTCGTCGGGTTCCAGATGGTGACAGGCAACTTCTTCACCAGCATCGGTATGGCGGGCAAAGCCATCTTCCTGAGCCTCACGCGGCAGGTGCTCTATCTTATCCCGCTTTCGCTGCTGCTGCCCGCTCTCTTTGCCGACCCGCTGTCAGGCGTATGGTGGAGCCTCCCCGTTAGCGATGCGCTCTCCGCTGTCACGGCAGCCGTCATCCTCTGGAAAACACTCCCGCAATTCAAACTTGCACAAACTGAATAAACCACCTACCTTTGCGCCGTTTTTCTGTCACACCGGTATGAACGAGTTTTTGGAAAAAGAAGAGGAAGTCCTCCGAATGATTAAGACGGTTTATGACCCCGAGATACCCGTCAATGTATATGACCTCGGACTGATTTACAAGATTGATATTCAGGGCGACACTTGCAATATAGAGATGACCCTCACTGCTCCGGGATGCCCCGCTGCCGATTTCCTCGTGGAGGATATAAAGCAGAAAGTCGGCTCCGTGGAAGGCATCAGCACGGTTAATGTCGATATCGTCTTCGAACCCGAATGGACCAAGGACCGTATGTCCGAAGAGGCACGGCTCGAACTGGGGTTCCTCTAATCCTCCGCCTTATGACTTACTTCCTGAGCGATGCACACCTCGGTTCGCGCGTCATCACCGCCCCTGAAGCGCACCAGCAACGGCTTGTTGCGCTCCTTGAGAGGATGGCGCAGGATGCCGAAGAGATTTTCCTTCTCGGTGATATGTTCGATTTCTGGTACGAATACTTTTTTGAACGGCATCAGTGGATTGACCGTCAGGGCAACTGGCATCTCCCATGCTCGAAAAGAACATTTGAACCGTTCCTCCGTACGCTCCGCAGCTTGACCGACAAAGGCATCAAAGTCCATTACTTCATCGGCAACCACGACATTTGGACCTTCGGTGACCTCCGCTGCAATACAGGGGTCATCGTCCACACCCGGCCCGCCTCCCTCATCCTGCAAGGTCGGAAAGTCTTTCTTGCACACGGGGATGGACTGGTACCGTCGGACTATATAACTAACCTTCCGAAGGATATGCAGAAGCGCATACGGCAGTTCATGCACCTGCGCGCCTTCTTCCATAATCCTGTGCCACAGTTCTTCTACCGCCTGCTTCCGCCCGCACTTGGAGACACTTTTGGCTACGAATGGGCGAGACGTAGCCGGCTCAAGGAGATACAGCATCCTTTCCCTTACAGAGGCGACGACCGCGAGGAACTCGTCCTCTGGGCGGAGGAGCATACAGAATATGACCTCTGCATCTTCGGACACAGACACGTTAACCTGCACTTACAGCGTAGTAATCGCCCCGAAGTCGTCATCCTTGGAGATTTCTTCCGTCAGTTTACCTACGCGCAGATGACCGACGGACAGATAGAAATGAAACAATTCACCGACAAATAACTCATTGCATCCATGCATACACGACAGGAACAACTGCAGGCTTTCGACCGCCTGCTCACTGTAATGAACGACCTCCGAGAGAAATGCCCGTGGGACCGCAAACAGACTTTTGAAAGCCTGCGACAGAACACCATTGAGGAAGCCAACGAACTGAGCGCGGCGATTATCCAAAAGGATATGACCGAAATAAGCAAGGAACTAGGTGACGTACTGCTCCACATCGTTTTCTATGCCAAGATTGCGTCCGAGACGGGCGAATTTGATATTGCCGATGTGTGCAACCGCTTGTGCGACAAACTCATCTTCCGTCATCCGCACGTCTATGGACAGGAAGCCGCTGCCAATGCCGAAGAGGTGTCCCGCTTGTGGGAACAGGTCAAACTCAAGGAGAAAGATGGTAACCACACCGTCCTTGGCGGCATACCCGACTCGCTCCCCTCGCTCGTCAAAGCCTACCGCATACAGGACAAGGCAGCCAACGTGGGATTTGACTGGGAGAAGAAAGAGGACGTATGGGACAAGGTGAAAGAGGAAATCAGCGAGTTTGACGCCGAAACGCGGACAGAGGTACCAGAAGGTGAAGACCCGACTACGGAGCAGAAACAGCGCATGGAAAGCGAACTCGGCGACCTGCTTTTCGCAATCATCAACATGGCGCGACTCTACCACCTCAAACCCGATAACGCGCTTGAGAAAACCAATCGCAAGTTCATCCGCCGTTTTAACCACATCGAGCAACGGGCAAAAGAAAAAGGTCTGTCCCTCAACGGAATGAGCCTTGAGCAGATGGAAGAACTCTGGCAGGAAGCCAAACAGACAGAATAACCGTTTTCTTCCCTATGGTGCGGCATATAGGACTCGAACCTACACTCTTGCGAACCAGATCCTAAGTCTGGCGCGTCTACCAATTTCGCCAATGCCGCGCTTTTGACGCGCAAAGGTAAAACCGATTTTTCATTCCGCCAAAAACTGAATGCAATTTATGTCCTCCTTTTTCTACTATACTTTTCCGTCCGGGCTGCGGCTTGTCCATCGCCACACCCCATCACCTGTTACTTATGCCGGCATTATGGTCGGTGCCGGAACACGGGACGAACAGCCCGCTATCAACGGTATGGCGCACTATATAGAACATTGCGTCTTCAAGGGTTCGCTCACCCGTAGAGCCGGACGGCTTGTCCCCCAATCCTCTTCCCGGATTATCCACAGACTGGAGGACATCGGTGCTGAGGTCAATGCCTATACCACCAAAGAGGAAACCGTCTTCTATGCAGCTACACCCGCTCCTTTCCTTCGTCGGACACTCCGGCTCCTGCTTGATATCGTTTTGCGCCCTACCTTCCCGAAAGAAGAGACGGACAAAGAGAAAAGTGTCATCCTTGACGAAATAGAAAGCTACAACGACAGCCCTTCCGAACTTATCTACGACGACTTTGAGAACCTTCTTTTCAGCGGACATCCGCTTGCATTACCCGTTCTCGGAACTTGCAAGTCACTCCGTCACATCTCTTCATCGCCGGAACTGCCGCTCCGCTTTATGCAACAGTACTACCGTCCCGAGCGGATGGTCATCTTCACGCAGTCCCGTTTGCCTTTCGAGCGCGTGCGGGATATAGTACAAAGTCTTATCGAAGACAGCGACACCACCTACACAGCGCCTTCCGCCACTTCTGAACGTGTCCCGTTCACACCATCTTCTTCTGTACGTTCGGCAGCTTTTCGCAAACATACCCACCAGACGCATTTGATGATAGGTTCACGCGCCTACCCCCTCGGACATTCGCTCCAACTGCCGCTCTACCTGCTCAACAATATACTCGGGGGAGGAGCAATGTCTTCCATGCTCAATATGTCGCTCCGCGAACAGAAAGGACTGGTCTATACCGTTGAGTCACAATACACACCCCTCAGCGACACAGGCTACTGGAATACCTATCTCGCTTGCGACCCCGAAGACAAACAGCAGTGTATTGACCTTGTTTACAAGGAACTGCGGCAACTTATTGACACGCCGCTGACAGCCTCGCAACTCGCTCGTGCCCTCCGGCAACTGAAAGGGCAGATGGCTGTCAGTGCCGAAAACAACGAAAACAATGTGCTTGCAATGGCGAAGCAGACACTCTATTTCAATCAGGCGCATACATGGCAGCAGTCTTTCGCGCAGCTTCAGTCCGTTACGCCCGATGTACTGCAGACTGTGGCACAGGAAATCTTCAGGCCGGAACAGTTGTTTGTCCTGTCCTATGAATAGGTTTTGTTTCCCTAAAAACAACCGGTGAAGGCGAAAAAACAGAAAAAAAAATGCTATCTCTTGTTTGCAAAACAGAAAAGATATACCTTTGTGCGCTTTTTTCGGAAAATTGTAGCGGGGAAAAGCTTAAACACGGCTATTAACATTAAATATATTTAATCAACAAAAATGAAAAAGGTAGTTACACTCTTTGTGCTGAGTTTGCTCTCTTTCAGCCTGTTTGCGCAGGACAAGCAAATCAGCGGTGTAGTCGTTGATGAAAAAGGGGAACCCGTCATCGGCGCAAGCGTGCAGGTGAAAGGGACCACCATCGGTACGATTACCGACTTCGACGGTCAGTTCATCCTTTCCGTGGATAAGGATGCCAAAACGCTGATCGTCAGTTATGTGGGTATGCAGACGCAGGAAGTTACCATCAAGGGTACGAACTTGCGCGTTGTGATGAAAGAAAATTCAGAAGTTATTCAGGAAGTGGTTGTTACCGGTTACGGTAACGTCACTAAGGGCAGTTTCGCGGGTTCGGCGCAGTCCGTTAACTCCGAAACCATCGAAAAGAAAGCCCCGTCCGAAATATCCAAAGCCCTCGCTGGTGAGGTGGCGGGTGTGCAGGTTATCAACACCTCCGGTCAGCCCGGTACCAACGCTACCATCGTAATCCGTGGTCTGGGTTCCGCTAACGCTAATACGACTCCTCTGTACATCGTGGACGGAGTTACCTATAACGGTGACATCAGTGCCATCGACCCGGGCGACATCGCTTCTACCACTGTCCTCAAGGATGCTACCGCTACTTCTTTGTATGGTAGCCGTGGTGCGAACGGCGTTATCGTCATCACTACCAAAAAAGGTAAACAGGATGAGGATGCCAAGATCGACGTGGACGTAACCTATGGTGCCAATATGCACCTCCTCCCGATGTACGATGTCATTACTGACCCGCAGGAGTACCTCGGAATGGCTTGGCAGAGTTTGAAGAACAATCTTAATAATGACCCCACACTCGCTAACCAGAACCTTTTCTCGCCGACCGGTCTGCCCGCTATCTACAATCTCTGGGTGGATGAAAACGGCAATACGGCAAAGGCTCCTTTCTTTACCGACGACGGCGAGTTCTATTCCAACCTCGAACTTCGTGACTGCTACAAGAACATGCCCTCGTGGAAAGAAGCTATCTTCCGTACCGGACAGAAAGCCAATACCACGGTCCGCATCTCAGGCGGTAACAGCAAAGTTTCCTATTTCTCTTCGTTCAGCTACCTCAAGGACGAAGGTTACTATATAGGTTCTGACTACGACCGTTTCACTACTCGTAACAATGTCGATTTCCAGGCAAAGAAGTGGCTCAAAGGTACCGTCAGTCTGGCTTATACCTATTCTAATCTCAATAACCCCGGACAAGGCGGAAACATGAACAACGGTTTTGCCTATGTCAACGGTATTCCTCCCATCTATCCCGTTTATCTCTACGACGAGGATGGCAATATCCAGATTGACCCCAAGACGGGCGGTAAGGCGTTTGACTACGGTATGCACGAAGGTTATGGACGTGGTTTCGGTAGTGGTATCAACCCTGCCGGTGCACTTCTCTACGACAAGGCGCGCACGATGCAGCATCAGGTCATCGTTAATGGTATGTTGGAGTTCAAGTTCTACAAGGACCTCAAACTGGAAGTGACTGCCGGTACGCAATATCAGGGCATCAACTCTTCCAGCCTTACCAACAAGTACTATGGCGATGCTGCCGGACTCGGACGTATATCCAAAGGTCAGACTAACTACACGTTCTTCGAGACTAAACAGCTCCTTAAATATAATAAGGTAGTGGGCGACCATACCATTGACGCTTTGCTTGGTCATGAGCTCAGCTTCTCGCGCAATCAGAGTATGTCGGCGGGTATGAACCGTATCGCTGACCCCAACAGCCTTGAATTGAGCAACGGTATCCAGATGTCGTACATCGAATCCGGAACCAACGAGACGGCTCTGCAGTCTGTTCTCGCACAAGCCAACTATATCTACGCCGAGCGCTATATGCTCACCGCCAACTACCGTGCGGACGGCTCCTCCAAGTTCGCCAAAGGCAAACGTTGGGGACATTTCGGTTCTGTCGGACTGGGATGGGTATTCACCAACGAGGAGTTTGTTCAGTCACAGGAAGCCTTCTCCAAATGGATTCGTGATGCCAAGTTGCGTTTCTCGTGGGGCGTGCTCGGTAATCAGGGTATCAGCGCCGACCTCTTCCAAGACCACTACAGCATCGAATATGTGGACGGCGAGATAGGTTATATCTGGACCTACAAGGGCGCACCTGACCTCACGTGGGAACGTACGCAAACTGTTGACCTCGGTCTCGAGTTCTCTGTCAATAAGTATGTCGATCTGGAGTTGGACTACTTCTGGAAACTTACTGACCACATGCTGATGCCGCGCTATCAGGCTCCCTCTATCGGTTACTCGTCGGTTTATATCAACGGCGGTAAGATGACTAACCAGGGTGTCGAGTTCCAGGCTAATATCCACGCGCTGGATATGCGTAATGTCAAATTGGATATCCGTCTTAATGGTGGTCACTACCACAACAACATTGAGGAACTTCCCAAGAGTATCGACAGCGATACGGAGATGACCACCAACGGCGGACTCTTCGTTGGTCACTCGATGCTTGACTGGAAACTGCCCACTTATGTAGGTGTGAACCCGAGCAACGGTAAGGCAATGTACGTAGGTTACTACGACAGCGACAAAGGTTCATTCGGTGATACAAAGGAAGCCTCGCAGATTACGAACGAGGATCTGGAGAAAGCCAAGAACCACGCTATCGACAACTATATCTCCGATGTATATAAGTACCGTCTGGATCACCCCGATGCCAATATTGATACGGTACATACGGACGACGGTCGTCTCATCGGTTCCGACTTCATCGGCCGCACGGCAGAACCCGCACTTGACGGCGGTTTCGGTATCGACCTCGAAGCCTATGGCTTTACTCTCAACGTAATGTGTAGCTATCGTCTTGGCGGTTGGGGATACGACAATACCTACGCTATGTTGATGGCGAACGAGAAAGTGGGTAACTACAACTGGCACGTGGATATGCGTAACGCATGGACACCCGACAACACCGACACCGACATCCCGCGTCTCAACAACGGTACGGATACCTATACCAATACAGGTTCCACCCGCTTCTTGACCTCCAACTCCTACATCAGTCTCAACAATATCCGTTTGGGCTACAAGTTCCAGAAGAAACTGATTGAGAAGATCAAACTCAGCCGTCTCGAATTGTATGTGCAGGCGGACAACCTCGCTATCGGTTCCGCACGTCGCGGTTACAACCCGACGTCCTCGCTCGACGGTTCGTCATCCGCGTACCGCTATACTCCTCTGTCCACACTTATCGGAGGCGTGAAGATGCAGTTCTAAAGATTGGAAACGGATTAACTTAAGATTATGAAAGGAAAACAAGATATGAAAAAGCACATTATTCTGACTTTGACAGCTGCGGCATTCGTTCTTACCGCCTGCGAACAGGATTTTCTGGAGCGCTATCCTGAAGGAGGTACCATTCGTCAGGACCAGTACGAGAAACTGGACAACCAGCTTGAAGGCTCCGTGCGCGGTATGTATGCCCGTCTCTATACAATGGGCGGCAGCAGCCATGACGAGTTCGGCAAACGCAGTATAGACCTCTGGGGCGACATCCTGGCTTCGGATATTGCTCTCACAGGTAAGACCTACGGATGGCTCTATCAGGACGAGCAGATGCTCACCACCAACCGCACGGGTACCATCTGGGGCTTCTACTATAGCCAGATTCACAATATCAACGCCACCATCAACGCCTTCAAGAACGGCAACAACTTTGTCACCACGCTTGAAGAGAACGGATGGCCCTCCGAACTGACAGCCGCCGGTATGAAAAAGGCGCAGTTGGACAGCATCTACAACAAGGCTGCCTATACCAATGCTCTCTATTATGCACAGGTGCTCGGTTTGCGCGGATATATGTATTCCCAATTGGTTAAGTTCTACACCCCTGTGCAGGAAAGCGACAAGTTCCTTGCCGACTCTATCGGCAATTTCGACTGCATACCCCTCTACACGGAGGACAAGATGGATGCAGCCCAGCCGCTTTCTACTGCTGCCGTTGTTTACAATCAGGCGTTCTCTGACCTCGAGATGTCAATCAAGCTCTTTGAGGAGTTCGGCAAAGACTACATCCGCAACAGTAAGCTCGAATTGGACCGCGAAGTGGTTTGCGGAATACTGGCTATGGCTTACTTGAACGAGTGCGTTTACCGTGCAGGTACACCGCTCTATGCCGACCACGTGAAGAAAGCGCTTGCTAACGCCGAAAAGGTTATCAACAGCAACAAGTACGAGCCGCTCAAGCAGGACCGTCTGCTCACCACCGGCTTCAATAGTGTGACCGACCCGGGATGGATATGGGCGCAGGAAGTTACTGTGGAAACCAGTGGCGGACTCAAGAGCTGGTTCGGACAGGTGGATATCCACTCCTATAGTTATGCCTGGGCGGGTGACACGAAAGTTATCGACGCTACCTTGCGTGACATGATGCCCGCATGGGACCTCCGCCGCATGTGGTTCAACGACGGAAAAGCCAACAGCATCTATAAAGACTGCCCCGACGGCAAGTTCTTCTCCGCACAGAACCCTCATTCCACCGATGCTGACGACATCGACCGCGACTGGCTCAGCGACAACGTCTTCATGCGTCTCGAGTCGATGTACCTCATCGCTGCCGAGGCCAACTGGCGACTGGACGACTATACGCAGGCGGCAGCTTACCTGACTGCCATCACCGATGAGCGTATTGACACAACCGCTTTCTTGTGGAATGACGGATATACGCAGTTCAAGACTGACCTTGCCAACAAAGACAAACTCAAAGAGGCTATCATCTACAACTGGCGTATTGAGATGTGGGGCGAAGGCTATGGTCTGGACACCTTCCGCCGTTTCGGCGAAAGCCGCAAGCGCGGTGGTAACCACGACTATGCTAAGGGTGTCGCCATCAAACCTTCTGACTCCTATTTCAACTTCAATATACCCGGGTCTGAAACGACCTATAATCCTTATCTGAAAGATAAGAAAACGGAATAATTAACCTTATTTATAAACTCAACAAACCAAATTCACTATGAAAAAGTTTCTTTACGGAGTTTTAGCACTCCTCATCGTGGGTTCTGTATTTACAAGCTGCGACCCCAACAAAAACAAAAAGAACAACCCGACCGAGTTGACGCTCAGCAAGACCAGTGTCAAGATGGCTATCACGGTGTATGACAGCGAGACATCCTCTGAAGTTGCCAACACCGACCGTTTCACTATTACCCCGAATAACGGTACCTATGAGATTACCGCTTCTGTGGAAGACATCGTAACTTGGAAGATTGCAAAGAACGTTGTTACGCTCACCGCGCAGAACCTGGGTAAGACCACTCTAACCATTATCGAGACCACTTCCAAAGCTACGGCTACGTATGAGGTGGAAATCGTATCTGTACTGGAGAACCTTTCTTTCACGCAAGCCAGTGTTTCCTACTACAACGGTGACGAGTATCTCGCTACCTTGGATACCGTGGACAGCGTCTTCATCTGGACCAACGAAGATGAAGAGCAAGTGCCTCTCCGCGCTTTCCTCGTGGACGTTAATGTGAACCTCTTCTCTGACGGTTTCTTCATCAACGACAATGGCGAATATGCCGGCTCGTCGGTAGGTTACATCGCTTCTTTCCCCGGCAAGGCTTGGTATGCTCCCGAAGGAATGAACTCCGACCGTGGATTTGATTACTCTGCTTCTATCACCACCGGTGTTTGGAGCACGCAGGCTAAGACACAGGCTAAAGTCCTCACCAAAGGTACTTATACCAACGGCGAGGAAGCTTTCGGACACGTACAGCTCGCTGTTGATAAATTCAACGAGTACATCGCTTCCGATTATGAAGATGAGGCTGCTCTCGAGGCCTTCCAGGATGAAATGTACACGGCTGACACGCTCGCTTTCCACGGCGCACAGCTCATTCGCTTGATGTACATGCAGTCGTATGATTCCTACGGCTACGACTTTATGCCTGCTGCTGTTATCACCGAAGGTGCTATGCAACTGGCTTACAACGACAACTCGATGTACATGTACACCGTTCCCGCTGCTGAAATGAAGATGTTGCCTCTTGGCGGTGACAACGGTTGGGGTGTTAAGGTTGAACAGAACGAGATTACCAACCAGTACAATCTCGTAAGCACCGGCTTCGAGTTCGGTGAGATGTTCCGCTATCGTCATACTCCCGCTACGGACGAAGAAGCCGCTCCTGCACGCAAGAATATGCAGTTCGACCGTCACGTCCTCACCACGATGCCGAAGAACGTCATGAAAAGAAAATAACGGCTGACCGTCTCGGTTAATCCGCCTCGAATGACGAGGGTGTGTCTGATTTCAGCCACACCCTCGCTTCTTTTGTATCACGCCCTAATATCAGTACAGGAAGCCGAACAGCCAGAGCGGAATCTTGTTGCCGAACGCGTATTCGATATTGTCGGCGGCGATAAAGGCGTTCTCCACACCGGCAATCTGCCTGCCGTCCTTGTTCTGACCGCCCACTTCTACTGTATAAGTGCCGTCAATAAGGAAGTCGCCGCGTTTGGAGTACTCCACTTGATGACCATACGCCAACTGGTTCACGAAGAATGTCTCGCGCAACGTGCCTGCTTCCACACCGGAAAGCGACAGCGCATAAAGCAGATTGCCGTTCTCCATATAGATTTTGTCGGGTTTCTGCATTCTTTTCAGGCTGTGTGTATCGCTGTAAAGTAGGTTCAGCAGTCCGGCCCTGTGCAGATGCGACAAGTAACCAACAATGGTGTTGCGGTTCAGTTCCGCCATTTGCGCCATTTTGCTGATATCCACCGCAAACGGCACGCCGCTGCTCACAACGGACAGCAGACTGCGGAGTTTGCGTACATTGGCAATATCCACATTGCCCAACTGGGGCAGTTCAATCTCTAAAATCAGGTTCACCACTTTCTGCACCTGCGTCAGATAATCGATGTCCGGCTCAAGGAAGAACGGGTAATAGCCCTCTTTCAGATACGGGACAAAGTGTTTGAGCGGCCGACAGACTGCCATAACAGCTTCAGATGCCTCCAACGGGCGGTGCAGCACATCGTCCAACAGTATAACAGGCAGCGACAGATGCTCCTTGAACAGCAGGTACTCGCGGAACGACAGCCCCTGCATATCGTAACTCACGCAGCGTCGTGACAGGTCGGCTTCCGCATTCAGGATGTTGAGCAGTGACGAACCGGTGAACACAATCCGCAGGTCAGGAAAACCGTCGTAGATGTTCTTGATCTCGCGGCTCCAGCCGTCGTACTTGTGCACCTCGTCCAAGCACAGGCAGCGTCCGCCGTGCTTGTGGAACTCTTCAGCCAACTCCAACAAGGAATGGCGTGTGAAATACAGGTGATCCATACTCGCATAGAGTGCTTCATGCGGATTGGTGCCATACGTCTTCTTGATGTGCTGTAGCAGCATGGTGGTTTTTCCCACGCCACGGGCGCCACGGATGGCAATCAGACGCGCATTCCAGTTGATACTGCCCATCAGACTGCGCTCACAGTCCGCTTTCAGGTTGGTCATAAGACGCAAATGCTGGTTCTGTAGTTGTTCCATAATCCTATATACTTTATAACCCTATGGGGATAATTTGTTTCGCTGAAGATGCGGACAAAGACAGCCGAACTCCAAGCGACGCGGCAAAAGTATGGTGTTTTGCTTAATAGAACAAGCACTTTTGAATAAAAATTGCTTAACCTATTAAGCAAATCTGAGACAAAACTGCTTAACCGATTAAGCAATTCCTGTTTTTACCAACAATTGGTCATTAGAATTAACCCCAAATCATAAACCATAAATTTGCAATTTGAAATCATAAACCAAAACTATCAACTATCAATTATCAATTATCAACTATATAGCGCTCTTGTAACCGATGAATAAAGGCCGGAAGGCACTTTTTGAACAGGCAATGAACGACGAATGAAAGACGAATGAAAGACGAATGAACAGGATCGCCTTGTTTTTACTTCCCCGTTTGGCGGATTCTTACTTCCCTATTTGGCGGAGTTTTCTTCCCTGTTTGGCGATTAACGAAAGAAACCGTACGTACCTCTTCTGGCATGCTCGGTTAGTATGACTATCCGCCAAATGGCACAATAATTTTCCGCCAAATTCATTAAAACTTTTCCGCCAAATTCATTAAAAAGTTGCATAAGTATTTGGTAATGTGAGAACCAAGTCATGCACCGGCATCTACGCCTACGGGCTACAGGACGGCACATTAGTCGTCCCAATTGGTTGCCTGAAAGACTGAACAGGATTTCTTACTTTCCTGTTTTTGTCGGTTTAATAAATAATATAACTGAATATCTGCTATTTCTCTATTCGTACAAGCCTTATAATTTCCCGAATCCATATCAAAATATATAGATAAAGGAAAATATAACGCATCAAAACCGCATTATATTTTCCTTTTTCTATGGTTTGATTTGTACATTTTGGGAAAATATTTCCCTGTTTGGCGTTTACTTCTGTGTTTGGCGGTTATGCCAATTCATTTTGGAGGATAGACACGTTGAGCGCCTGCTCCAGTTTGCAGATAGTTTCCAAAGACAGGTTCTCCTCCCCTTTCAGCAGGCGGGAGACATACTGCGGCGAACAGCCCATGCTGTCAGCCAACTGACGTTGTGACATTTGCCGGTCCTGCATTGCAAGAGCTGTTTTGACAGCGATTTTCCTTGAATAAGGAAGCCATGCTTTGTTGGCTCTGCGCCACTCCGCTTTTTCCCGCCATTTGGAAGGTGTAGGGGATGAATGTGCTTGCAAAAATGCAATTTGCTCTTCTACGGTTTTCATAATCAGTCCTCCTTCATAAAATCGTTAAAACTGTCGTTATCAACCACGCCGTTTGCCACGAGATATTGTCTGATTCTCTCCATTTTCTCCAATTCTTTGAGCGTGTGTTCACGTTCTTGCATCGTACGGGTCAGTTTGATTGCCCCTCCGGTAACAACGTAAATACCCGGATTAAGTTTGATGGCATACAAGCGCAGCCAACTGGCATGACGCGGACGATTGCGCAAGCGTGCTTTCTCTTTCCCCAGCATCATTTCCGATGTACGACCATTCTCCAACGGGCGGAACAACTCATCAAGATTAGCATCGGGAGAGATGTCCAAGATAAGACATTCCAGTTCGTCGCTGTCTTCCATAGTGTCATATACGGCTTCGTCCAGTTTGGTGATTTTGAAGTACGAAACAAGGTCGTCAAAGTTTTCGCGGAAGAATTGGAGAAGCCAACCTGCATCGTTCCATTGCGTGAACACGCGGTCCAGTTCGTTAAGTTCTTCGCCATCGTAATGTACTGCCCAGAGACGGCCGTTGGCTTTGATGTCTTCAAAAGTCATAATCGTAGGTTTTTTGTTTGGCGCGGCAAAATTGCAACTATTTTTTCATATAGACAACTTTTAAGTTGATTTTACACAAAAAATGAACGAAAGTTGAACCTGTTTTACACAAAATCAGGACGAAAGTGACCGTATGGTGTGTGTTCGGTAAAGAAAACACACAGAGACGGAGCAGCTTGTGAGCCGCTCCGTCTGTAGTATTAACAAACGTCCGTTTATATGGACATAGTGTCACAATTGGACGGCAAAGATAAACGGCTTTTTTCATTGTACAAATTATTTGCGCTTTTTTTACTGTTTTTTTAACGATAAGCGGCATTTTGCTTGACTTTATGCCGCTTTCCTGCCCGTTTTACGTACGTTTTGTTCACGTTTTGCTCAACTGAACGCCCTCCCAACAGTCCCTTTCTGCCCACCTTTTACCCTGCTTAAGTTGTTATCAAATAAACGGACGTTTAAATGTAACGAACTTTATAACGAAATTAACTTTAATTACTAACCTTTATAAACCCAAAAGCTTATGAAGAAAACGTATTACTTGCCTCTGACGGAGACAGTTCCGTTTGGCGCCATGGAGCGTATTATGGATGCTACCGTTATCAGTGCTGATCCTGTCATTCAAGACCCCGATCCCGATGATCCCGGAGCGTTGATGATGTAAGTTCTCCGCGCAGAATGTTTGAAACGACGGATATGAACTCGAGTCTGAATCACATAGTGCTTGCAAAGTGCCGCGCGTTGTTGCCGCTGCTTCTGCTTGCGTTTGTTCCGCGGCTTGCTGCGCAGACGTTCACCTACGATGCCGACGGGCTGTACTACAGTTGCGACCCCGGCATGAAGGAGGCGGTGCTGATTGCCTGCAGGGATGCCAATACCGGTTATGTCTATGAGCAGGCGAACGTGTTTGTCCCCGCAACCATCACGGTCAGCGGCGCGAGCATGGGAGGTGACAGCAGTTCGGAGAGCGAGAACACCTACACTGTGACGGAGATAGGCGAGGGTGCTTTGGAGGGTGCGTGGGCGCAGACGCTCGCGTTCGGAAAAGGCAGCCAGGTCCGCATCATCCGCCGCAGGGGACTGTACGGATTGGGCATCAAGACGCTCGAACTGCCTGCCTCGCTGCGCGTCATCGAGGAGGAGGGATTGTATATCCGTTCGTCGCAGAAAACCCAGTCGTTCATCGCCACGCTCGTTCTGCCCGCCGGACTGGACAGTCTCGGCCTGAGCAGCATCGTGCTTAACAGGTTGCAGAAACTCCGTTTTCTCGGAATGACGCCACCCAAGTGCGCTGTCGCGGAGGGCGACGCGCGTAATCCGTGGACGGCGGCGGACAACGCCACGCCCGAGGACATAACGGTGGAGTACCCCGATGGGTGCCGCGACTTATATAAGGAACGCGCGGGCATAGGCGACTATTTCACCGCCTTTGCCGAACCCGAGACACCTACCGGTGTGGAAGAACCGGATACATCGGGAATACGCTCGTCCGCAGAGTCCGCACGCAAAGTATTGCAAGGCGGCAGGGTGGTGATTATACGCGGCACGCGTAGTTACAACCTCTTCGGTCATGGGATGTCTTTTTAGGCAAATCCATACCGATATTAGATGTATAACAAAACAAACCAAATACAATTATTGTTTAACTAAAACTCAACAATCATGAAAAAACTATTTTCTTTAATTCTTTTAGCCTTCATCTCCTCGCAGATGTGGGCGGTTAGTCCTAATGCAAGTAAAACGGTTACAAGAAACGGTACAGATGCCGGAACATTTATCGTTTATACTTTGGCAAATGATGGTCATGCTACCCCTATTGATATGGGTAGTGGTATTGCTTGGGCAGATAGAAATGTAGGACAGACAGTAGCTGCTACAAAAAACCAAACTAGCACAGAGACAGGTTATTTATTTTGTTGGGGAGAAACTTCAAATAAGACAACCAATGCAACAAATTCGAACTACACTGTACCTTCCTCCAGTTATTATCCTAATAATACTTTAGCTGCCTCAAAAGATGCAGCAACTGCTAACTGGGGATCTAATTGGCGTACTCCAACAAAAGATGAATGGGATGCACTCAAAAATAATTTGTCTGCTTATGCCTCTAATGGAACACTCACAAGTAAAAATGGTAATACATTAGTTATTCAGTCTTGTACTGGTCAAATAAATTCTACTTCTTCAACAAGTAGACAAAATACTACTACTTATGGCTATTATTGGACTAGCACTTATAAGACAGGTTCAACAAATACGAATTTGCAAGCATATTATGTAACGTTAAGCCATTCCTCTAATTACACTTCGGGTATTTCGACTTCGTCCGCCAATTATGGTAGATGTGGATGTGCTGTCCGCGCCGTTTATGTTCCTTCGTTTACTGTTTATACCTTGACGATTAAGGCGGGTAATAAGGACTATATTTACAAATGCGAAAGTGGACAGAAAATTACTATAACTCCTAATGCGGGTACTGGCTATAGATTCAATGGTTGGTCAAAAACTTCCGGCACGACTCTCACTCTGTCGGGCAATCAGTTTACCGTAACAGGAGATGCTACCTATACAGCTAATTTCGTTGAGGATGTTTCCTACGTTACTGCTACGTTCAACAACTGGGATGGTTCGCAGTTGGCACAATATACCAATGTAGTAAGCGGAACACAACCCACTTACAGCGGTTCTACTCCGACCAAACCGAGCACACAGACTGTATCTGAGGTTACTACCTACTCCTTCACAGGCTGGAGTCCCACTCTTGGTGCTATCACGACCAACACCACCTATACGGCGCAGTTCTCTTCTTCGACCGCTCCGCGCCAGTACCTCATCCGCTTCCTGCAGGACGATGGCTCGACAGTAATTGACAGCCGCAACGTTGCTTACGGCAATAAACCTACTGCCCCGGCTGATGAGGATGTCACCAAGATAGCGGACGAGAGCTACACTTACGCTTTCGCGGGATGGGATGCCAACAATGACGGTATCGTGGACGAAGTGGCGGAAGTGACCGGCGCACAGGACTATGTGGCTGTGTTCACCGCAACGCCGATTGTGGTGGTGCCCACTTACAACATCACCGTAGGCGCATACAGCAACGGTACGGTAACGCTGACAGCAGGCGGCGACGTGCAGGTTGTTCCTGCGGAAGGCGGCGTGTATAACTACCTGGAGGGAACCACCATCATCGTCAAGGCTACAGCCAACCGTGGCTTCCACTTCACGGAGTGGAGCGACCATACCACCACAGCCAGCGTACGCGTGCGCGAGATCGATGAGAACAAGACGCTCACCCCGACCTTCGCTGCCAACACGCCGTTCACCATGCTTGACACATGGACTGAGGCGGACTGCATGAGCAACTACGACTTCACCAATACGCTGACCGTTGTTCTTGACGGACGCACCTTCACCGCTGACCAGTGGGCTACGCTGTCCGTACCGTTCACCACTACGCTTACCGCGGATGACGCCCTTTACAATATGGTTTACAGACTCAGTGTTGCCACACTCTCTCAGGATGGCGGAAGCATGCATTTCGAGTTCGTGCGCACCAATGCCATTGAGGCGAACGAGCCTTATCTGATTGTGCCGCGCCAGGCTGTCAATGAGGTGGTGTTCTACGGAGTTAAACTTGAGACACCCGTTGAGAAACATCCCACCACGGATAACCGTGTTGAGTTCGTCAGCAGCTTGTGGAAGCAGACTATCCATGGCCGCAACGAGTTCTATGTAGGCGCGAACAGCACCCTGCGTTACGCCTCCACCACCGGTACGACCGTGAAGGGCAACCGTGCGTTCTTCCGTAAGATTAATGATGCCGCTTCTGCTCCTCGTCGCGTTGTTATCAGCATTGACGGTGTGGAGACAACGAAGGTTCTGACCGAGGACGGCGAACTGGTTGACACCACCACCAAGCGCATGGAGAACGGCGTTCTTATCATCGAGCGCAACGGCGTCCGCTACAATGCACAAGGACAGAGATAATTGATAGTTGATATTATTCATTGCTCTGTCAATTGACACAAACAAGTGGGTGCGCCAGTCGGCGCACCCACTTGAGTTTTTTATCGACACGGAATGTCCCAAAAGAACCCGGATTTCTTTCGTTATTCGCCAAACATGGAAACAAAATTCCGCCAAACGGGGAAGTAAAATTCCGCCAAACGGGGAAATTCTGTCAAAAATGTTTGGTAGTGTGGACAATATGATGTTCCATCCTAATGAGAATTTCCGTGCAAATGCACAGGAATTTCAGTATAAAGGAACGCCGATGTGTTAAAAAAACGACTGACACCGTATAGGAGCCAGTCGTTTATTATGGTATAGGATTGTATTAGAGTTGGGGGCCGGAGGCGACAAGGGCTTTGCCGGCGGCATTGCCTTCATACTTGACGAAGTTCTTAATGAAGCGCGAAGCAAGGTCGCGGGCTTTGGTGTCCCACTCCGAAGCATCGGCATACGTATCGCGCGGGTCAAGTATCTTCGGGTCCACGCCAGGCAACGATGTGGGTACCTCAAAGTCAAAGTAAGGTATCTTCTTCGTTTCCGCCTTCAAAATAGAGCCGTCCAGTATAGCATCGATAATGCCGCGGGTGTCACGGATAGAGATACGTTTGCCCGTACCGTTCCAACCGGTGTTCACCAGATATGCCTTCGCGCCGCTCATCTCCATCTTACGTACCAGTTCCTCTGCATACTTGGTAGGATGCAACTCCAAGAATGCCTGTCCGAAACAAGCAGAGAACGTGGGTGTGGGTTCCTTAATGCCACGCTCCGTGCCCGCCAACTTAGCCGTAAAGCCGGACAGGAAGTAGTACTTGGTTTGCTCCGGGGTCAGTATGCTGACAGGCGGCAGTACGCCAAAGGCATCGGCAGAGAGGAAGATAACGTTCTTAGCGGCAGGTCCGGCAGATACGGGACGTACAATCTTCTCAATGTGATAGATAGGATAGGATACACGCGTGTTCTCGGTGACAGACTTATCAGCAAAGTCAATCTTGCCGTTCTCGTCCACGGTGACGTTCTCCAGCAATGCATTACGACGTATGGCGTTATAGATGTCGGGTTCGGATTCCTTGTCAAGATTGATAACCTTGGCATAGCATCCACCTTCGAGGTTGAACACACCCTCATCGTCCCATCCGTGTTCGTCATCACCAATGAGCAAGCGTTTCGGGTCTGTACTTAAGGTCGTCTTACCGGTACCGCTCAGTCCGAAGAAGATAGCGGTATTCTTACCCTCCATGTCGGTGTTGGCCGAGCAGTGCATGGAAGCAATACCTTTCAGGGGCAGGTAGTAGTTCTGCATGGAGAACATACCCTTCTTCATCTCTCCGCCGTACCACGTGTTGATGATAACCTGTTCGCGTGTCGTGGTATTGAAAGCGACACAAGTAGGCGAATTGAGTCCCAGCTCTTCGTAGTTCTCCACCTTAGCCTTCGAAGCGTTGTAGATAACGAAGTTCGGCTCGAAAGAAGCCAGTTCCTCGTCGGTCGGTACGATGAACATGTTCTTAATGAAATGCGCCTGCCAAGCCACTTCAACGATAAAGCGCACCGCGAGACGGGTAGCCTTGTTGGCACCGCAGAAAGCGTCCACAACATAGAGCTGCTTGTTGCAAAGCTCCTTGATAGCGATGTCTTTCACTTTCGCCCAGATGTCTTCGGACATGGGGTGGTTGTCGTTCTTGTATTCGGGCGTTGTCCACCACACATGGTTGTGACTCTGTGCGTCATCCACGATGTATTTGTCCTTCGGCGAGCGTCCTGTGAATTCGCCGGTCATTACGTTTACCGCTCCGAGTTCGGTCAGTTGGCCTTTCTCATAGCCGGTAAGAGCAGGGTTCATCTCCGCTTCAAAAAGTTCCTCGTAAGAGGGGTTGTACGCCTTTACCGTGGAACCGGTGATGCCGTACTTGGTCAAATCAATTGTCTTCATATTGTATCAATTAGTTGTTCTTTATGTTCCGTATAGTATCCCCTAAAGATGTGGCAAAAATAATGCCAAACAGTTGTTTCCACAATCATTGCGCAAAATAAAAAGTTTTTGCAAGTTGCAGTTTGCAGAAATTACGGTACTTTTGTCGTCGCTATGATTACCCAAGAAGAAGTTGTATCCATTGGTCGTCTGACCCGTCTTCACGGCAAGAAAGGCGAGTTGCAGTGCCTTTTGTCTAACGACCTGCTTTATGATGCCGATGCGGCATTTGTTATTCTGCTATTGGACGGTCTGTTTGTCCCCTTCCGTATCGTTGAGTGGCGCGACAAAGGGGCTGAGTCAGTGCTTTTCACCCTTCAGGGCGTTTCCACGGAGGAGCAGGCTCTTCGTCTTGCCGGTGCGGAAGTGTTCCTTCTGCGTAAGGACTGCGCCGCTACGGGCGAGAACGGGGAAGAGATGCTTGCGTGGCAAGATTTAGTAGGCTATCGGTTGTTCGATGCCGAGGGTGCGGATATGGGGGAGATAGTTGAGGTGGACGAATCCACAGCCAATACCCTATGCCGGACCGACAAAGGGCTGCTCTTCCCCCTTCACGAAGACCTTATCCTGCGTTTGGACACCCGCGGGAAAGAGATAGCACAGAATGTCCAATCGTACGCCTGAGATACCGTAAGGGTATAGTCAGGTCAGCTTTATCTATCGTATATCTATCGTGTATCTAACGTATATCTATCGTATATCTTTCGTACTTGACAGGGGATTGCCCCGATACTGATATGGACAAAATAGCAGCCAACACAGCCAAACAGAAGAAGACGGCAGCCGAGATGAACCGCCTGACCGTGGAGGGTTTCCACCAAGCCGAGAAGACCCCATTGGTGGTGGTATTGGATAACGTGCGCAGCCAACACAACATCGGCGCAGTGTTCCGCACTGCTGACGCGTTCCGCCTGCGGAAAGTGGTGCTGTGCGGCATATCAGCGTGCCCTTCCAACCAAGAGATACACAAGACCGCGCTCGGTGCGGAAGAGAGTGTCGATTGGGAGTACTTCGCTTCCACAGCGGATGCGGTGAGTGCGCTGCGCCGAGAAGGGTATGCAATCTATTCGGTGGAACAAGTGCACGACAGCATAAGCCTGCCGGAGTTGAGCCGTAAGGAGATTGGTGCCGGTCCGGTGGCGGTTGTATTGGGTCATGAAGTGTTCGGTGTGGCGCAGCAGGTGGTTGACCTGTCGGACGGGTGCATAGAAATCCCGCAGTTCGGGACCAAGCACTCGCTCAATGTGTCCGTCGCTGCGGGAATTGTCCTATACAGCCTGTCGCTGCTTCTGTCGCCCGGCTATACCAACGCTACGACTACGCCGTAAACACAGGCACCGATAAGCGCCGAAACGGGAATGGTGATGATCCATGCCGTGATGAGGTCCAGACTGACGCCCCAACGGACGGCACTCATGCGCTTGACCGCACCGACACCCATGATGCTGCCGCTGATAACGTGCGTGGTGGAGACGGGGATACCCAAGTTCTGCGTAACGAAGAGGGTGACAGCACCCGCCGCCTGCGAGCAGAATCCTTCCACAGCGGTGATGCGCGTAATCTTGTTGCCCATCGTTTTGATAATCTTCCATCCTCCCGACATCGTGCCGACAGCAATTGCCGTGATACAGGCAATGGGAATCCATACGGGCGCACCGGTGAGGTTGTGGGCGGCTGTGGATGTTACCGTGTCAGGCAGCAGGCAGTGGGGCAGTGAGTCCAGTCCGTACTGCGCGGCATACGCCGTCAGGGCACAGGCAATGACACCAATCTCCTTCTGGCTGTCGTTGAGTCCGTGGCCGATACTGAGACAGGCGCTGGAGACAAGCTGTGCGCGCTTGAACCAGATGTCCGCCTTATGGGGCTTGGCGCTGCGGCAGCACCAGTAGATAAGCAGCGTGATGAGATTGCCGACGATAAAGCCTATAAGAGGTGCCACAATGATGAACAGGCAGATAATGCCGATGGTGGACCAGTGGACGGCAGCAAGCCCTTTGGAACAGATGGCAGCACCCATCAGCCCGCCGATGAGCGTATGCGATGAGGAGGACGGTATGCCGCGCCACCACGTAATCAGACTCCAGACAATAGCTGCGGAGAGACCGGCAATAATAATCGGGAGCGTGACCATGTCCGCCTCGACCACTTTCTGGACGGTGTTGGCTATGTTGAAGCCGAGCAGGTACTCCGCGATGAAGAAGGCTATGAAATTGAAGAACGCCGCCCAAACGACTGCCACAAACGGCTTGAGGACCTTGGTGGAGACCACGGTGGCAATCGAGTTGGCAGAGTCGTGAAAGCCGTTGATGAAGTCAAAAACCAGCGCCAGAACGATAATGGCAATGAGGTGTCCCATAGTCTTTATGCGTATTTGACGATGATGGTACGGAGGGTCTTGCCCACATGGTTGGCACGGTCGGTAGCCTCTTCCATACTCTGCATAATCTCCTTAATCTTGATGAGTTCCTTCGGGTCGTTCTCTGTCTCGAAGAGTTCCTTGACGAAGTTGTCATAGACATCGTCTCCCTCGTGCTCAAGGTCGTGCAGTTTGGCGCACTGTTCAAGAGCTATGTCGGGCTGCTTGTTCATCGTCTTCAGTTCGCCGCATGCCACTTCCATCGCCTTAGCGCCCTCGAGGATAATCTCCGCCATGTGCATCGCCTTGTTGGGAATCTCACGCGGATGGTAAAGCACCATACGCTTGGCACTGTCGTTGATATAGTCCATCACATCGTCCATGTCGCTGCACAACTGGTGCATATCCTCGCGGTCGAACGGGGTAACGAACGAGTCGTTGATGTCCTCGAAAATATCAATGATGATATTGTCGCACTCGGTCTCAACCGCCTTAATCTTGGTGTAGAGCTCCACCTGCTTGTCATGCTCGGTGGCGGAAACGAGTTCGGTGAAGAGGTCGGCGCCTACAACGATGCGGCTTGCCATCTTTTTGTACTTGGGGAGTAATTTCTCCTCCTTTGGGAGGAACGAAGAAAAGAAACTGTTGAGTGACATATATTATATAATAGGTGTTAAGATATACTTGCCATCAGGGCACAAAAAGCAAACAAAAGTAGTGTAAAGGGTGGCAAGATACAAAACACAAAATGAAAAGTGTCACATTCAGAATACAAACTTGCAGATATTTGTCACTTTTTGCATTTTCTTTTTCCATATTTGATATAGACGCTGTATTTTTGCGTGCTTTATTGGAATGTTGTGCGCCGGAGTGTTTGCCGGCAAGAAATAAGTTCAATCTATTAAAATCATAGAAACTATGTCAAAAGTAACTGTAGTGGGTGCAGGAAATGTAGGAGCAACCTGCGCAAATGTGTTGGCGGTCCATGAAGTGGCGGACCGTGTGTGTCTGATTGATATCAAGGAAGGTCTCGCCGAGGGCAAGGCCATGGATATTATGCAAACCGCCCAGCTGATGGGCTTTGACACCGTAGTGGAGGGTGTGACGAACGACTACAGCCGCACGGCGGGTTCGGATGTGGTTATCATCACTTCGGGTATCCCCCGCAAGCCGGGTATGACCCGCGAGGAGCTGATTGGCGTGAACGCCGGCATCGTCAAGAGCGTGGCTACGCAGGTGTTGACCTATTCGCCTGACGCTATTCTGATTGTTGTTTCCAACCCGATGGACACGATGGCGTACCTGACTCTGCACGCATTAGGTCTGCCCCGCAACCGCGTGATTGGTATGGGCGGCGCATTGGACAGCGCTCGTCTGCGCTACTACCTGAGCCAAGCCCTGAACTGCAACGCCAACGACGTGGACGGGTTCGTTATCGGCGGACACGGCGACACAACAATGATTCCTCTCAAGTCGTTCATGACCTACAAGGGCGTGCACGTAAGCCATCTGCTGTCTGACGAGGAGATTGACGACGTGGTAAAAAAGACAATGGTAGGCGGCGCGACACTGACCGGTCTGCTCGGTACCAGCGCTTGGATGGCTCCCGGAGCCGCAGCAGCAAGCGTTGCGGAAAGCATCATCAGAGACCAGAAGAAGATGATTCCCTGCTCTGTCTCCCTCGAAGGCGAGTACGGAATGAAAGATATCACCATCGGCGTGCCTTGCATCATAGGCAGAAACGGTTTGGAGAAAGTGCTGGAACTCCAGCTGTCGCAAGACGAGATGGAGCAGCTGCGCAACAGCGAAGCCGCCGTCCGCAAGACCACTGCCGTTCTGAAAGACCTAAACGTTCTGTAAATGGACCTGTTCGACAAGTGCCATTTCGAACTTCTTGACGAAGTTCGGCGCAAAAACATCTACCCCTATTTCCATAGTCTGGAGTCGCGTCAGGCTCCGGTCGTGGAAATGGAGGGGAAGAGACGCATCATGCTGGGCAGCAACAACTACCTCGGTCTGACCGAAGACGAACGGGTGATAGAGGCAGGCAAACGCGCCCTTGAAAAATACGGTACGGGCGTGAGCGGCAGCCGCTTCCTGAACGGCACCCTTGAGTTGCATCTCCAATTAGAAAAAGCGTTGGCGGACTTCACGGGTTACGAAGCAGCTATGACCTGCTCCACAGGTTTTCAGACCAACCTTGCCATCCTTTCCACGTTATGCGGGAAGGATGACTTTATTTTGAACGACCGTGAGAACCACGCCTCCATCTACGACGGTACGCGCTTGAGTTACGCTACGCAGCTGCGTTACAAGCACTCCGACATGGAAGACCTGGAGCGCAAACTGCAGTCCATCCCGTTGGAGGCTGGCAAACTGATAGTCACCGACGGTGTGTTCTCTATGCGGGGCGATATATGCAAGTTGCCGCAGATATGCGACCTTGCTGACAAGTACCACGCCCGCGTGATGGTGGACGATGCGCACGGATTCGGTGTATTGGGTAAAGGCGGAAGAGGTACGGCGGCTATGTTCGGTCTGACTGACCGTGTGGACATAACGATGCTCACGTTCTCCAAGTCGCTCGCCAGCATAGGAGGTTGTATGCTTGCCTCGCATAGGGTTGCTGAATATGTGCGCCATACGAGCCGACCCTTCATCTTCTCAGCTTCGCTCACCCCTGCCAGTGCAGCCACAGCGTTGGAAGCCCTACGTCGCTTAGAGGAAGACCCCGAGCGACCGGAACGGCTGATGCATATCACCCGCTATTTCCAACAGTCGCTTCACAAAGCAGGTGTGCCTATCATCGAGGCTCCGACACCCATTGTGCCGATTTTCACTTACGAAACATTGCACACACTCTATTTGGGCAAACGGCTCTTTGACGAGGGTGTATATGTCAATCCGGTGATTGCTCCGGCATGCGTGGAAGGCGAGTGTCTGCTGCGCACCACCTTGATGGCGACCCATACGGAGAGTATTATTGACGAGGCGACCGAGATAATTGCCCGCGTGCTGCAGGAAAAATCCGATTTCCGATGAACACATCCCGGACGCTTCTTCTGACCGGCGGATCCGGCGGTATAGGCAAAGCGACTGCCGGACTGTTCGCTTCACGCGGCTGGCAGGTGTATGAACTGAGCCGTCACGGCAGCAGTTATGCGGGCGTGACGCATATTACTTGCGATGTGTCTTCGTCCGAACAGGTCCGCAACGCTGTCGATGAAGTGATGCAGCTGACCGACCATATAGACGTGGTAATCAGCAACGCCGGTATGGGAATCAGTGGACCGGTGGAGTTCACGCCTGTGGAAGAAGCCAAGCGGCAGTTCGATGTCAATTTCTTTGGCGCGTTGTCTTTGGTGCAGGCTGTTCTGCCTGTGCTGCGCCGTCAGATGTATGGGCGTATTATTTTCACGAGCAGTGTAGCTGCCGTGTTGAGTGTTCCTTATCAGAGTATGTATAGCGCCAGCAAGGCGGCCCTCAATGCGATGGCACTGGCTTTAGCAAATGAAGTAAGGTCTTATCATATACAGGTGTCGTGCCTTATGCCGGGTGACGTGGCGACAGGCTTTACCTCTGCACGCGCGAAGGGAACGGAAGGCGCAGATGTCTATCCCCGTGCCGAACAGGCCGTGGCGGCAATGGAGAAAGATGAACAGAACGGTATGAGTGCAGAAAAAATGGCAACCGCTCTTTGGCGGATTGCCATTTCCCGTTTTCCCGCTCCGCTTAATGTAGGCGGATGGCAGTATAAGATTTTCTGTTTTCTTGACCGCATCCTCCCCAAGCGCGTTGTCAACCGCATCGAGGGGATGATGTATTCCTGATTACTTTTCGAGTTTGCGGATTTTCTTCGCGGCTTTGTCTATTTGCCCTTGCAGTTCGCTGCGTTTCTTTTCCAATTCAAGAATAGTAGTGGTCATCGTAAGGCGTTTCTTGTCGGTTGCCTCAAAGTATGCTTTGCGTTTCTCCACCAGTTTCTCGTTGGTTTCGGTCAACTGTTTCTGCCATGTGGCGTATTGTTTGTAAAGAGCCTTGGCATCGGCGTTTTGGAAGTCTTTGAGTTTGGTATAGACTGTTTTGTCATCCACGATGAAGAATACGGAGGATTCGGTGGTGGCAGCAGTCTTCTTCTTTGCTTTGGCTTTGGTGTCATCCTTTGCCGGTTCCTCTTCTTCGGGAATCTCCACTACGGGGCGTTCGGCACGGTGGTACTGTTTGAGTTGTGCATAGGCTGCCAGTTGTTCGCCCGACATGGACATAGGCAGGTAAGCGGGTTTGTCTTCCGCGAGGAATGTATAAACGCACACCTGGTCTCCGCTGCAGCGGCGGTCAGTGGCGAAATAGCCGACACCCATCTGCTCGTCAATGACGTACAGGTAGTCATTGCCTTCCGAGTTGAACGGGAAGCCGATGTTCTCGGCTGCGGCGTAGGAGTTGGTTGCCGGATTGAAACGTGTCATATAGATGTCCCATCCGCCCATACCGTCTTCCGACTGGGAGGCAAAATACAGCGTTGTGCCGTCACCCATGCAGAAAGGATAGTCCTGTTTGCTTCCGCGATTGACGGTAGCGGGCAGCGTTTCAGCTCTTTCCCATTCGCTCAAAAGGCGGCTCTGCTGCTGCAGGAGGGTACCTTGGGCGAAGAAGCGTCTGTCGCCGCGCTGGTTCGTATGGGTGACGCTGCCGTCTGAACTCTGCGTCAGCGTTCCTGCATCCTTGCTCAGCGGATAGGCACGCAACAGGTCGGACTTGCTGATATACATGGAGTCGATAATCTTCACGTCAGTCACGCGGTGGATATAGCGGCTACGCTTTTCGGCGATAGCAATCTGCTCCTGCACATAGTCGGTGCGGTCGCTCGACATCGATTCGATGATGTACATACGATACGCCGCAATAGCATCGTCCGGTCTCCAGAGAGCCTGATAGCACTCGCCTTCGTAGAAATAACTCAGCGTATATTTCTTTTCGGTTTTTTCGAAGAGAGGTAATGCTTCTGTATAGCGCCCTGCCTCTTGCAGGCAACGTGCAACACGGTAGGTGTAGAACAGGTCGCTCGGTTTAGCGGAGTACAATTTCTCGTACATAGGCAGTGCCTCGGCATACTTGCCTGCTTCAAAGAGCTGGTTAGCCTGTTTGGCAGTCTGTGCCATCATCGAACCTGTCGCCAGAACGAACAGGCATACAACGGTTAATTTGGTAAAGATTTTCATGGTATTGTTCCTCAATATATTAGTATTCTGTTTTTGTTATTCTCTAATCTGGCCATCTCCTTCTATAATCCACTTGTAGGTGGTTATCTCCTCTAATCCCATCGGACCTCTCGGACCGAGTTTCTGAGTAGAGATGCCTATTTCTGCTCCGAGCCCGAACTGTGCGCCATCGGTGAAGGAGGTGGGTACATTCCAATAGACGCACGCTGCGTCTATATCCCGCTGGAAACGGCGTGCCGCTTCCTCATTCTCGGTAATGATGCTTTCCGAGTGACCGCTGCTATGCTGCTGTATGAACGCGATGGCCTCGTCTAACGAGTCCACTATCTTCACGCTCAAGTCGTAGGACTGCCATTCCCGTCCGTAGTCGCCGAAATGGAACTGCACACGGTCTTTCATCGGCTCAAGCAACTGGTCAAGATCCTTCTCGCGGTCTTTGTGCACGAGCAGGCAGTCCAGCGCGTTACATACGCTCACGCGCCGTGTCTTGGCGTTGTTGATAATGCGCTTGCCTTTCTCTATGTCGCCGTCTTTGTCGAAGTATGTATGCACCACGCCGGCACCGGTTTCAATGACGGGTACGCGGGCATTGTCGCGCACAAAGTCAATCAGCCTGCGGCCGCCTCGTGGGATGCACAGGTCAACATACCCTACCGCCGAGAGAATAGCCTCGGTGGCTTCGTGTGTGGCGGGCATCAGCGTGACGCAATGCTCGTCTATCTTCTCTTCGCGCAGGACGGAATGGATAATCTCCGCCGCGCACAAATTGCTGTCTAAAGCGTCTTTACCGCCTTTGAGCACGCAGACGTTCCCGCTCTTGAAGCAGAGGGAGAACACATCGTAAGTCACGTTCGGGCGGGCCTCATAGACCACTCCTATTACGCCGAAAGGCACACTCACACGGTGCAGGCGTATGCCGTTCGGGAGTGTGTTCTGCTTGGTGACGATGCCTAACGGGGTGGGGAGTTGCGCCACATGACGCATATCGGATGCTATCGACCTTATACGGGCGGAAGTCAGTTGCAGCCGGTCGTACATCGGATTGTTCTTGTCCATACGGGCAAGGTCTTTGGCGTTGGACGACAAGATAGTCTGTTCGTTACGCTCTATGGCATCAGCCACACGGCACAACACACGGTTGCGGTCGTCATCCGACAAGTGCAGCAATTCGCGAGACGCTGATTTGGCCTTGACAAACAAGTCTTGTATCTTTTCGTCCATAGACAAATGACTGAAATAGCGCGCAAAAGTATGGCTATTTTTTCTTTATAACAAATTTTTTTTGCAGTCCGTTGGATTTTAAGCGAAAACTCTCCTATTTCGCCGTTTCTGAGGCTTTGATAAGATAGAAAACGGCGTAGTTCATCATGTCAAAGTAGTTGCCTTCGCAGCCCTCGGATGCAAGGGTGACGTTGTTGTGTGCTGCAATGGATTTGTTGCGGTTGATTTTGGTCAGGATGATATCGGTCAGCGAGGAGGCATACATCTCTCGCCATGCCTCGCCGTAGTCGTGGTTCTTGCGCTGCATTAGGTCTTTGGCTTCGCTCACGTAGGTGTCATACAGCCGTGTGGCTTGTTCGGTGGTCATGTCGATATCGTCCGAAAACCCTTCTCTGAGTTGGATTAGTCCGATGATGGCGTAGTTGAAGATGGCGTACATCTCGCCCTCTACTGATTCGCCGACAAGGTTCTCGCCGGTCATCTCTATCTCTCTTATCCGTTTGGCTTTGATGAATAGTTGGTCATTGACCGTCTGCGGACGCATTATGCGCCACGACGGACCGTAGTCTTTCATCTTCAGCACGAAGATTTGTCGTGCTTTGGCTACCACTTGATCGAATTCTGTATTGGTATTCATATTATGTATGTTGCTCAAGATAGGAAGTGAGTTGTGTCAGTGTCAGTCGGTTCTGTTCGCCTGTATGCATGTCTTTCAGTGTCACGGTTTGCGAAGCCAGTTCCTCTGAACCGATAATGGCGACGTAGGGTATATGGTTGGCGTCGGCGTAGGCGAGTTGTTTCTTCATCTTCGCCGGGTCGGGATAGACCTCTACGCGTCTGCCCTGGCTGCGAAGCACGCCGGCCCAGCGAATGGCATTGAGCATCTCTTCTTCGCCCATGCTGACGAACAGCACTTCGGTTTGCGAACCGGACTCGGGCGGGAACAGGTCGAGGGCGGAAAGGCAGTCGTATATGCGGTCGGCTCCGAAGGATATCCCGACGCCGCTCACGTCAGGCAGACCGAAGATGCCGGTCAGGTTGTCGTAGCGGCCGCCGCCTGTGATGGAGCCTATCTGCACATCCCGCGACTTGACCTCGAAGATGGCACCTGTGTAGTAGTTCAGTCCGCGTGCAAGCGTCAGGTCTAATTCCACCGAGAAGGCTTCCGTGTCTTCGTTGCCTTGACCGCTCGCTTGGTACAGCCGCAGAACGGTGCGTATCTCTTCTACGCCTTTCGTCCCTGTTTCGCTGTCTTTGACCAAGTCGGCTATGGTCTGCAGTTTCTCTTCGTTGGTGCCGCGCAGGGCGAGGATGGGTTGAAGCAGCCGCACGGACTCTTCGCTCAGACCGCGCTCTATCAGTTCTTCCTTCACCTTCTCTTCGCCTATCTTGTCCAATTTGTCGATGGCAACGGTGATATCTATTATCTTGTCCGGCGCACCGATGTATTCGGCTATGCCGGCGAGTATCTTTCGGTTGTTCAGTTTCAGCACGACGCGCAGACCCAACCGCCGATAGACTTCTTTCACTATCTCAATCAGTTCCAGCTCGGACACGAGCGACTCGGTGCCGATGACATCCACGTCGCACTGATAGAACTCTCTGTACCGTCCTTTCTGCGGGCGGTCGGCGCGCCATACCGGCTGTATCTGGAAGCGCTTGAAGGGGAAACTTATCTCCTGTCTGTGCATGACGATGTACCGCGCAAAGGGAACGGTCAGGTCATAGCGCAGACCTTTCTCGGGTGCCTCGCCTGCTTTCTCGCCGCTGTTCTGGATGCGGAACAGCAGCTTGTCCCCCTCTTCTCCGTACTTGCCCATCAGCGTGCTCATCTGCTCCATCGCAGGGGTCTCTATCTGTTGGAAACCGTACAGGCGGAACACGCTCTGTATCGTGTTGAAAATATAGTTGCGACGGGACGTCTCTTCGTGTCCGAAGTCGCGGGTTCCTTTGGGTATGGAAGGTTTGTTCATATTGTAGGTTACTGATTGTCTGTGTTTTGTTTGAACAGGTCTTTGTATATCTTGTCTGTGGCGCCACGTTCGGAAGCGACATATTGTTTGGCGGCTTCTCCCATCTGCAAGGCGTTGTCGATGGCGCGGTCCATGCTGTCGCGGAACGAGGCGTAGTCATGTACGCTCGCGGCGGCGCCGCAGGCTATCAGGTCTTTGGCCTCGCGGAACTTGCCGTAGTTAGGACCGAACAGGACGGGTATCCCATACACGGCTGGCTCGACGGTGTTGTGGATTCCTACACCGAACCCTCCTCCCACGTAGGCAACCGTGGCATATTTGTATAGCCGCGAGAGCAGACCCATTGTGTCCACCACTAAGATGCGCGACGTAGCTAGACTGTGTTTGGTAGCCTCTGTGAAGCGCACATAACGACCCTCGAACAGTTGGAATATCTGCTGCAAGTGCTGTTCTTTTATCTCGTGCGGGACAAGAACAAGTTTCACGTCCTCCCGTTCCTCCATGTACCGCGCTATTAGTTGCTCGTCTGGTGGCCATGTGCTGCCGGCAACTATCACTGGTTTAGGCTGTTCCAATGCTTTGGGCATCACGAAGTACTCCATCTCGGGCTGTTTCTTCGTTTGTTTGGCAACGGCGCTGGCGCGGTCGAAACGTGTGTCGCCGGCCACTGTCACGTTCTCTGTCCCGTAGCGGGCCAACAGGGTCTTCGATGCCTCGTCCTGCACGTACAACCGGTCGAAGTACGTCAGCAGTCTCCTGTAGGGCTTGCCCCACGGCTTGAAGAACAGCTGGCCGGGACGGAAGATGGCGCTGATGAGGTATGTCGGTATCTGCCTCTTGTGCAGCTCTTTGAGGTACGGCTTCCAGAACTCGTATTTGACAAACACTGCCATAGACGGTTGCACTCTGTCTAATAGCAGTCGGGCGTTCTTGCCCGTTGCGAAAGGCAGGTAAAGAACCTTGTCCGCATGTTCATAGTCCTTGCGCATCTCGTAGCCCGATGGCGAGAAGAACGTCAGCAGGATAGGTTGTTTGGGTCGGTCTTTGCGCAACCGCTCGATGATGGGGCGTGCCTGCTCGAACTCCCCTACTGAAGCCGCGTGGAACCAGATGCAGCCCCGCAGTGCGTCCAACTGTTGCTGTTGTTTGTCGTCTGCCGGCTGCTTGTGTTTACCGTCCTTTGCGGACAGCATAGCCACACTCGCTGCCTGACCTGCAACAAGTTTCTTCGCCTTGCCGTGACCTAACAAAGCGGCTATCCGTACTAATAGAAAATACATGCGCATACCTTATCTCTCTTCCGTAAAAAGCCCTCCTTTCTCCCCAACTCAGCCCTCTTCTCTCTCCAACTCACCCCTCTTCACCTGCCACAAAAGCGCGCAAAATTACATTATTCTCTTCACTCCTGCAACATTCTACCATATTTTTAACCGCCGCACTCCCCAACACGCAGCGCTCCAACAGCGTAGCGGTCCGTCAGCGCAGCAGTCTGTCAGCATCAGCGGTCTGTCAGCGAAGCGATCCATCAGCGACCAACTACGATAACGAGACGATAGATACACGATAGATACACGATAGATACTCGATAGATATACGATAGATATACGATAGATAACGCAGACCTCACCGAAGTCATCCACACCCCTCGCCAATAGGATACAAATACGCTTGTCAGCACAAAAAACAAGAAAACGCACTCCTCCTCTTGTGTATGCCATATTGTCGCCGTACCTTTGCGGGCTGATAAAAGTGTGATAGTATGACAGCTGTACAACAATTACGTGAGGAATTGTTCATCGCGATGAACCCGATGCTGGACAACGAGGAGATGTTGAAAAAGATGATTACCTATGTCCGCAGTCTGGTAAAAGAACTGCAGTCATCTGACCCACGCTAATGACCAAATAGGAATGCTTTGCCCGCATTGACGAGGCAGAACGAAATATTGCAGCCTGAAAAGGCATCCGGATGTTACCCAATGAGTCTGTTGGGACGTAAAACGGAAACACTGGCACCGACAGTGTAAAAAAGCGGTGACATAATGAATAGCGTTTATTGACGCTTTGTGTTTGACAATACGAAACCTAGCAACTTTCGGAATTAAAAGTCAGAATCAAAGTGAGCAATAGATGCCTATGGGTATGACATTATATCCTGCTTTGTTGTTCTTGGCAGAGCGGTTTGTCATATCGGCGTAGGTTTCCTGTTGTTTATTTGACTTTTAAGGTAGTGCTAGGACCTCGTATTGTAAGTAAGCAACACGAGGTCTGCGCTTTCTTTATGTGCCTGTGTGAAAACAAACATACGACACAGAGGTCGTAATAAACAACCAATCACTAACCAACAAAAATCAAACGTTTATGAAAAAACTAAACAAGTCCGGCGCACTACGCGCCAAAACACGCGCATTCCTTTGCGCAATCACTCTCGCCATGTTCACCTCGGCGACCGCTTTTGCACAGGAGATTTACAGAAACGAAGGCACTGGTGTGAGTAATTGTGCTGTCCAATGTGGTTTTGAAGACATCACACTGACTGTCACTTCTGTGGATGCATCCAAACAGTATGTGCAACTGAAAGGAGAAGCAATAAACAACAAGATATGGGTTGCTCTTGTTGTGGACGGCAGTCTGTCAATCAGCACGATAGATGACATTCCTCTCGGCAGATATGTTATTGGGAACACGGACGCTGTAGGTACTGCGCGCAGGTCGCACGGACTGACCGCTAATTCCGATGACGCAGACATCATCGGTTCAGGCGGACTGAACACAGCCTCTTCTCCTTGCTGGTTCAATACAACTGAAGGTTATGTCATTGTGGGAGAGGATTATACAGATGATCCTCACCACATTATCTTATTTGCCTCCACGGCATACCACAATCCCGCCCAGAACTCGGCACAGTGCTATCTGATGTGTACTTATGACGGTGATCGTCGTTACTATCTGCGTGACACCAATCCGACAGCCTGCGGTTCTGGTACGGCTGCCAAAAGCACATGGGGAAGGGTTGGCAGAGAAGTAACAGTCACAGCCACACCTACCGCTCCTGCCACATTTGTAGAGTGGCGGGACGGCGACGGCAATTTGATAAGCACGGACAATCCGCACACTTTTGATGGTTGGGGACCTAATGAAGTTGTTGCTGTCTTCTCTGACGGTGTAGGCTGTCCTTCTCCTGCCCCTGCCACACCTACCTACACTGTCGCTGCTACCGTCTCCCCCGTCGGCGCAGGCACGGTAACAGGCGCAGACACGTATGACGAGGGCGATGACGTGACCCTCACCGCCACACCCGCCAACAGACGTTATCGCTTCCTTCGTTGGACGGAGAGCGCAAGCGAGGTGGCGACAACCGCTGCCTACACCATCAACAGCATTAACGCTGCACACACGCTGGTTGCCGAGTTCGAGGAGATACCCGTCACTCTTGATGACAACGGGACATCCGACTATTACACAGCCACACTCTCCACCTTCAGCACAGAGACGGACTTCCAGCTTATGCGCACCTTTTATGCCGGAATGTGGAACACGGTCTGCTTCCCCTTTGCACTCAGTGCCTCGCAGATTGCCAATTCCGATATGAGCGGTGCCACGTTCTACACCCTCACTTCCGTTACAGGTGACGCTGCCGAAGGCTTGGACTTCAATGTGAGCGAAGTAACATCACTCTCCGCCCGCACACCTTATCTCGTGCAGGTCAGCGGAGCGAACATCACCAATCCCGTCTTTGAAGGAGTACGCTGGCAGCAAGTGCCTTCACCAACAACACGTCAGGCACTAATGTCGGCGATACGAAGTTCTTCGGCACCGTGCACCCCACCGACCTTGAGATAGGCGAGAACAGCGGCTTCCTCTTCCTCGGACAGAACAACACCCTTTACTGGCCCAATGTCGCCCACGACATCCGTGCTTTCCGCGCCTACTTCTACAGTGGCAACAACGCTGTGCAAGCGATTCACCCCCGTGTCCGCATTGTGCTCCAGAACGAGACCACAACCGGCATTGAGGAGATAGGAGCTTCCGGAGAATCAGGAGTTTCCGGAGAATCAGGAACTTCCGGAGTGTCAGGAGAGTCCGGAAAGTCAGGATTATCCGGAGCCTCCGTAAAGAAGTACCTCCGCAACGGCTCTCTCGTCATTGAGCGTGACGGCATCCGTTACAACGCCGTCGGTCAGCAGATAAAGTAAAGGTCAGGAAATAAAGTAACAACGTCTTTGACCAGCAGATAACATGCCCCTTTCGTCATACCGATATCCCGTTATCCCGATATCCCG
>CAJOIZ010000017.1 GCA_905234835.1 Paludibacteraceae bacterium | reverse complement strand
CATTGAGCGAGTTTCGCGGATTGTATGCTCCTTTCGGTTCTTTCGTCCTGTCCTTGTTGTCATTTTCGTTTAATTTGACAACAAAAATAGGCCTTTCCTGGGGCACCGGGGATTTCCTGTGGCAGAGTTAAGCATAAATGGTTGAGAGACGATATAAGAAAAACGGAACATCTACCACCCCTCTTAGTTGTGCTCGAAACGCTTTGATCTTTGAATTTAATGATTCGGCAGAAGCATTAGTAGCTCGATTGACAAAGAAGTTAAGAATCTCATCCTCCCGCTCATAGATGGTAGCAGAGGCTGTGTTGAAAGCATCGTTGTCAAAGTCAGTTACCTTGTTGTACCATTTCTTGAGAGACTTACGTGCAGATTCTTTAGTATGCGTTTTGCAGTTAAAGATACCCCCGTAAGGAATGTACAAGCGAGTAAGCCGTTTTGATATCCGGGTATAACTCAAAGAGGATTTCCCCCCGTATCTTTTGGCTTTCCGTCCATTTCTCTTGAGAGACCATAAGCAGATACCGGCTGCGTGCCAGCAACTCACAACGTGTATCGCCATTAGGCAACCGTTGGGGAACGTAGGCTTCATTGGCTCGGTTCGGTTTGCGTCCGCGTGGGTCTTTCTTGCCAGACTTGCGTTTAGAGAGGTTTCTCTTATTACGATGACGGTGTTGCTCACGCGCCTCCACATCCGCTTTCAAAGCCTCTCTGCGAGCTCTCACACGCAGCTCTTGCATGGCATTAGTGCATAGTTGCTGCATGTGGAAACGGTCAAGAGTGATTACGGGCATTTGGGAAACATGTTGTTACGATAGCGTGCATACTATCAGAGAAGTCCATGGTCACTTCCAAGACTTTCTCCCGCTGGTAGAGATTAAGGAGCATTAGGACGGCAACGACATCTTCGACTTTGGTGCCTTTGACAATGGCTATCAAAGCGCCTTTCCGGCCATGAGCGTCTTTGTTGGAGAGGATAGTGTACAACTCACCATCGGACAAAGATGTCTCGTCAATGCTCACATTGGGACCAATGTTCTGTGGGAATATAAGGTAATCGCGAGCGTGCCGCCCATCACCATCTTTCACCCAACTGCGGTAATCGCTCAGATGGTTTTTGTAAGCACGTTCGAAATCGTCACCTTTGATGTGGTAAGGTCTCTGGAGCGACCTGGCAGTTATCGGGGTCGAGTCCAACAACCTCTTTTAAAAAAGCCGCAAACTCGGGTGAGATGCGGGTGCCTTCTGCGGCAAGCTTCCAGTTGCGTGAAACGGCGTGACCTTTGGCATCTAACCAACGCCTGCGACGAACGTGTAACACTGTGGTGTACTCTCGAATAGGAAAGTCCAATACATTGGATTCCGGATAAAAACCGTTGGGCTTTAAATCCGTCCTGTCGTCAGGAGGTGTCGCCTTCTCATCAAGGTAGAGATGCAACATAATACGATCCTTACCGTGTAGCTTCTCTTCTGCTACATTTACCAAGTCAAAAGACTCACTTATCTCCTTCGGGAGAATGTAAGATACTAATAATTTATAAGCGCTGTCCATCGACTATGGAGACGACAAAAATTGTACCAATGACGATGCTCAACATAACAGATAGATATAACTTACAAACACAGGGTTCTGCAGGTGACCCAATAATATCATAATAATATCATACTACAATATGCTGTTTATATGCTGCAAGCAAAAAGCCTGAGAATTGACCTATCAGTTCAATGTTTGTTTCCTGTGCTTTCTTTTCGTTTCAAAGAAACACGTCTTTTTAGGTCCTTTGGTGAGGATGTGATGAATGAATTTTAATGTTCGCACCGCATCATTGGTAAGGTGCAATCTTACTTCGTTAGACGATACTCCGTCTGACAATACTTCGTCTGACAATATATATACATTGCCCTTAAGTTTGCCGTACTTGGCATATATACGATGCGAACCTTTGGGATTCAATCCCGAAAGACAAGCAAACGGATTGCTATTCAGTTCATCAATAATTTTCTTGACCGACCATTCATCTGCCGTCAAATAAGGTTCTTTTCTACCTTTCACAAAGATATACGCACCGCCACGACTGCAATTACGATATGCCTCCTCCATGACGGAATCCTTAGTCACAATCGCCCAAATATCCTCATACGCGAACTTCTTCATTTGGGTCCGATAATGACAATCCGGATTGTTTTTTAACAAATCCTCCATCCTTATACCCTCATCATATACAGGTATTTCTATAGCCTCTTCGTAAGTTCCGTCAGTGCTCTCCATAAATCAAACAATCAGGTGAACAAAGATATTGCAGGAAACAATACATACCCAAAACACTCAAGAAAAAGTAGCAGTTTGCAGGGGATAGTTTCGGATTAGGGAGATTTTTAATGCCAGTTATTGTATTTTCAAGTAATTTGGTGTATTTTTGCGCGCTTTTTATAGGCTTATGCGAACAAGCAAATGGATATGTCTTTTAAGTGTTCTGTGTATGGCAGTTGCTATGCACGGTCAGGGCGTATCCGATACCATACGCAAACCCAAAAGCAAGATAACAGCCCCCATACACTATACCGCCAACGACTCCATAGTACTCACCGGTGACGGAGTCGCCATGCTGCACGGCAACGGGAAAGTGACGTACGAAAAGATGGAATTAACGTCCGCATATATCCGCGTGAAAATGGACAGCAACCTCGTCTATGCCGCAGGTGTAATGGATACGACTGAAAACGAGGTAGTGGGCAAACCCGTTTTCAAAGACGGCAACGACAGCTACGAAAGCGACGAGATAACATACAATATGAAAACCGGCAAAGGTTTTATCCGCAACGTAGTGACCCAACAAGGCGAAGGGTATGTAGTAGCAGACAAGACCAAACGTACGGACAGCGAGACAATGATGATGGCAGGAGGCAAATATACAACTTGCAACGATCACGAACAGCCACACTTCTACCTGAACATGACCAAAGCGAAAGTGAAGCCCGGAGACTACATAGCCACCGGTCCGGCATACATGGTGGTAGGCGACGTGCCCGTGCCATTGGCCATTCCGTTCGGGTACTTTCCGTTCACGAACAGCTACTCAAGCGGCCTAATCATGCCGACGTTCGGGGACGACTACACGCGAGGTCTGTACATGCGAGGCATAGGGTACTACTTCGCCATCAACGACTATATGGACTTTGAGGTGACAGGCGACATCTATACGAAGGGAACATGGGCAGTGTATGCCGCATCACACTACGTCAAGCGATACCGGTTCCGTGGGAACATACAGTTCAATTACCGGTCGGACAAAACCAGTGAAAAGGGGATGCCGGACTATTCGGAAAGCACTAACATGCGCCTCGCATGGACCCACCAACAAGACCCGAAAGCCAATCCATTCAACAGCTTCTCGGCAAGCGTGAACTTCTCAACAAGCGGCTACAACCGCAGCAATATCAATACCTACTACAACGGCGCACTGAACTCGGAAAACGTCAAGTCAAGCAGTATAAACTATACACAACGCTTCCCGGAAAGCCCGTGGAGCATATCCATGAGCGCCCTGCTGAGCCAACAGACCAAAGACTCGACACTGACCGCCACACTGCCCGACGTGAGCGTGTCGATGAGTTCGGTCTATCCGTTCAAACGCAAGAAACGCGCTGGGAAAGAGAAATGGTACGAGAAAATCAAGCTGTCGTACTCGGGGAACTCGAAGATATCCGTCTCACATATCAAGGAAAACCAGTTCTTCCACTCGGACTTTATGCGGGACTGGCAGACAGGACTGAAGCACTCGGTGCCCATCAGTGCGTCGTGGACACTATGGAAATACTTGAGCGTCACGCCATCGCTGACACTGACAGACCGCATGTACTTCACGCGCATCAACCAGAGCTGGAACGAGGAGACACAGGCACTGCAACGAGACACGACGACAGGGTTCTACAATGTGTTCGACTTCAATGCGGCAGTGAGTTTCTCGACCAAGCTGTACGGGTTCTATATGCCGTCACGCAAGCTGTTCGGGGACAAGGTGGACCGCTTCCGGCACGTGTTCACGCCAACCATAAGCGTCAATTACCGACCCGACTTCGGGACGAAGTTCTGGGGGTACTACGGCACATACAACCAAGCCCTCTACACGGACTCCATTGACGCTGCGACAGGTCTGTACGTGCCGCGATACGACGAGGCGGGTATGCCGATGTACCTGACACAGACATACTCGCGGTACAGCAACGGGATGTACGGGAACGCATCACAAGGTATGCAAGGGAATATACACTTCTCGCTGCAGAACAACATTGAGGTAAAGATACGCAACGACAAGGACACGACCGCGAAAGACCCGTACAAGGTCTATAGCATCATAGATAACCTCGGAATAACGGGCGGGTACAACTTCGCCGCCGACTCGATGAACTGGGAGAACTTCGGTGTGAACCTGCGGCTGAAGATACCCGTGGTGGACTATACGCTGAACCTGAGTGGACAGTTCGACCCGTATATGTACCAGCTGAACGCGGCAGGACAGCCCGTCCGCACAAACAAACAGTACTGGAGCAACGGAAGGTTCCCGCACTTTCTGGGGACGAGCATGAACCTGAGTTACACGCTGACAGGCGAAAAGATACGCAAGTGGTTCACACCCAAAGACAAACGGGACAACTCAAAGGGTGCTGACGAACAAGGGATAGACCCGGTCACGACCAACGAGGACGGATCCATCAACCACGGCAAGAACGCATCGCCAACCAAGACGGAAACGGAGGACGGATACATAAAAACAGAGATACCGTGGTCGGTGTCCATCAACTACGGCATACACTACACACAGGTCGGAGGGTTCGACTACGAGCGCATGTACCCGAAGATGGGGATTGTGCAGACGATGGGCATATCCGGCACCATCGGACTCGGCAAAGGCTGGAAGGCAACGGCGACAACGAACATAGACATAGCCGCCAAGAAGATCTCGTACACCAACTTCACGGTGAGCCGCGACCTGCACTGCTGGAACATGTCTGCCAGCTTCGTGCCGTTCGGTCCCTATAAGAGCTACACGTTCCACATCGGCGTGAACGCCTCGATGCTCAAGGACCTGAAGTACGACAAGAGTTCGAACGACAACACCAACCGAAGAGTGAACTGGTGGTAAAACAGAAACCAATAAAACACTACAATAATGGATTACAACTTTCAAGCCATCGAGAAGAAATGGCAACAGGAATGGGACAACCGCAAGGCCTACGAAGTGAAGAACGACACGGCGAAAGAGCCTTACTATGTGTTGGATATGTTCCCCTACCCGAGCGGTGCGGGACTGCACGTGGGGCATCCGCTGGGGTACATCGCCTCGGATATCGTGGCGCGCTACAAGCGGCTGCAAGGGTACAACGTACTCCACCCTATGGGCTTTGACGCATACGGCCTGCCCGCCGAGCAGTACGCCATCCAGACCGGACAGCACCCCGAGGTGACGACCGAGAAGAACATCAGGCGGTATGTGGAGCAGCTGCGCAAAATCGGCTTCTGCTACGACTGGGGACGTTCGGTCAGGACGTGCGACCCGGCGTTCTACAAGTGGACGCAATGGGCTTTCTCACAGATGTTCAACTCGTACTACGACTACGAGAAGCAGCAGGCGCGCCCCATCAGCGAGCTGGTTGCGCGATTCGAGAAAGAGGACGCGGGATGGAAGACTTTGGGCGAAAAGGAGAAACAGGAGCGGCTGATGGAATACCGTATCGCCTACCTGGCGGACACGAAGGTCAACTGGTGTCCCAAACTGGGTACGGTGCTGGCGAACGACGAGGTCAGCGAGGGGCTGAGCGTCCGTGGCGGCTATCCCGTAGAGCAGCGCGTGATGCGCCAGTGGTGCCTGCGGGTGAGCGCATACGCCCAGCGGCTGCTGGAGGGTCTTGACCGGATTGACTGGAGCGAGAGCCTGAAAGACACGCAGCGCAACTGGATCGGCCGTTCGGAAGGCGCGGAGATGCGGTTCAGCATCAAGGGACAGGACGAGCCGTTCACCATCTTCACGACCCGTGCCGACACGGTTTACGGCGTGACGTTCATGGTTCTGGCGCCGGAGAGCGAATACGTCCGGCGGGTTGTCACCGACCAACAGCGGGCGGAAGTGGAGGCTTACCTTGACCGCTGCAAGCACCGCACAGAGCGCGAGCGGATAGCCGACCGGCAGGTGACGGGCGTGTTCACAGGCAGTTATGCCATCAATCCATTAACGGACAAGGAGATACCCATCTACGTCAGCGACTATGTGCTGGCAGGCTACGGGACGGGAGCCATCATGGCTGTCCCCGCGCACGACAGCCGCGACTACGCCTTTGCACGGCATTTCAACCTGCCCATTATTCCGCTGATTGAGGACGCGGACGTCAGCGAGCAGAGTTTTGACGCCAAAGAGGGGCGGATGATTAACTCCGGCATACTCAACGGACTGGAGGTGAAGGACGCGATTGCGAAGATGAAAGCGTATATCACGGAGAAAGGCATCGGCAGAGTGAAGGTCAACTACCGTCTGCGCGACGCCATCTTCTCCCGCCAACGCTACTGGGGCGAGCCGTTCCCAGTCTATTACAAGGAGGGTATGCCCTATCTGATACCCGAAGAGTGCCTGCCGTTGCGCCTGCCCGAAGTCAAGGACTTCAAGCCGACGGAGGACGGCCAGCCGCCGTTGGGGCACGCGCAACAGTGGGCATGGGACGAAGAGAACAGGCAAGTGACGGACAAGGCGTTGATTGACAACAAGAGAATCTTCCCCATCGAACTGTGTACGATGCCGGGGTTCGCGGGTTCGTCGGCGTACTATCTGCGCTATATGGACAACAGAAACGACCAGGCGCTGGTGAGCAAGGAAGCCAACAACTACTGGCGGCAGGTTAACCTCTATATCGGCGGCACCGAACACGCCACGGGACACCTGATCTATTCGCGGTTCTGGAACAAGTTCCTCTACGACCTCGGCTACGTGTGCGAGGACGAGCCGTTCCATAAACTCATCAACCAGGGGATGATCCAGGGCCGGAGCAACTTCGTTTACCGCTATGTGGGCGAAGGCGCGACGGGCAACCTGTATGTAAGTTACAACCTGATTGAGCAGCCGCAGTACAAGGGCAAGGTGCAGCCTATCCACGTGGACGTGAACATCGTCCACAACGACGTGCTGGACATAACGGCTTTCCGCAGCTGGATGCCGGAGTACAGGAACGCGCAGTTCATATTCGCCGACGGCACAAGTTCGGAGGTGGAGGACAACCCGTACATAGGCGCCGCCAATCCGAAGCAGTACATCTGCGGCTGGGCGGTGGAGAAGATGTCGAAGTCGATGTACAACGTGGTCAATCCCGATGACATAGTGGAACGCTACGGGGCGGACACCCTGCGGCTCTACGAGATGTTCCTCGGTCCGCTGGAGATGTCCAAACCGTGGGACACGAACGGCATAGACGGTGTTCACCGGTTCCTGCGCAAACTGTGGAACATGTACGAGTCGCCTTCCGACGGTGAGCCGACGGCGGACGAACTCAGGAGTCTGCACAAGCTGATCAAGAAAATCACGTGGGACATCGAGCACTACTCGTTCAACACGTCCATCCCGGCGTTTATGATCGCGCAGAACGAACTGGCGGCGTTGAAATGCGACAAACGCGCCGTTCTTGAGCCGGTAGCCGTATTGCTGGCTCCGTACGCTCCGCATATAGCCGAGGAGATGTACCACCGCTGCCACACAGGAGAGGAGCTGGTGATTGACGCCGTCTGGCCCGTATGGGACGAGAAATACCTCGAAGAGAGCGGTGTGAAATACCCCGTCCAGTTCAACGGCAAGGTGCGTTATACGATTGAGTGCCCGAAAGACACGCCGAAAGAGGAGGTGGAACGCCTCGCCCTGGCTCACGGGGATGCCGCCAAGTACCTGAACGGCGGCACGCCCAAGCGTGTCATCGTCGTACCCGGCAAGATTGTGAATATCGTAGTATAATAAAGTTAGTTGAAAAAAAGCGCTCATCGAGCGCTTTTTTTCAACACGTAGTCATCAACACGCAGTAACCAACAGCGAAGCTGACCACCACGCATTCACTACATGAAAGTCCGGTGGACTTTTATGGTTGCGGACAATGGCGAGGAAGACTAACGTCCCCAACAGCCGTAGTAGTTAGTATTTTCTCAATTATCAACTATCAATTGTCAATTATCAATTAACAGCGCAGCAAGCAAGTACGATAGATATACGTTAGATATACGATAGATACACGATAGATATACGATACATAAAGCAGACCTCACCGTATTTTCACCGTACCCTCACCGCAAGACTTAACCGTATATAGAACACACGTTATAATAACGAACACAAACTGTTCCACAGCTATTCAGCAAAACAAAGACTCCGGACGTTGATCCGGAGTCTTTGTTTCGTTATCTGCTAATAACGCGGAGCTATTACTCCAATCCTTTGATGAACATATAGAATATGACAAGGGGACATACGTACCTTGCTAACCAATAGAAGAAACGCACTAACTTGGCATTGAACTGCCCGTTGCTTGTCAGTTCGTTAAATACCACATCCTTGCTCATCAACTGCCCCACAAGAATACAAGCGGCAATACCGCCCAAAGGCAGAATGATATTGGACGTGAGCTTGTCAATAAAGTCAAACAGACTTTCTCCCATCACGATGAGGGAAGTACCTTCCATCTGACTGAGGGCGCAGAAGACGGACAGCGTCCCTACCAACACGAACAGAATAGTCAGAGCGACCGGACGATTGATAGTCTTGCCGCCGATATGCCATTCCTCGGTTACGTATGCGGTACCGGCTTCCAAGAGTGAGAAGGAGGATGTCACGGCTGCAAAGAACAGCAGGATAAAGAATACCGACGAAACAACTATGCCGACCCACGGTCCACCGGGAAGGGATGCAAAGAGTGCAGGCAGCGTCTTGAATACGAGTCCGGGACCGGAAGTTACTTCTACGCCATAAGTGAAAGTGGAGGGGAATATAGCAAGTCCTGCCAGAACGGCCATCAGGATAGTGGCTATAACAACGATGAAAGCCACGCTGACAAGGCTTTGGTCTTTCTGAATATATGATCCGTAGGTGGTCATCGCACTCATACCCAACGACAGGGAGAAGAAGGACTGACCCAAAGCGAACATAATCGTCTGCGGAGTAACGGCACTCCAATTGGGTTTCAACAGGAATGCGGCACCGGCTGCGAACCCGTCAAGACGGACGGACATAATGACCAGCACGAGCAAGAGCAGGAACAGCGCAGGAATCATGAACTTGGAGCAACGTTCTATGCCTTTGGAAACGCCGAAAGCCAATACGATGCAGTTAAGTGCAAGGAAGACAATAGTCCAGACAATCGGACGGGGAATACTGAGAACGTGTGTCCCTCCTTCTCCTACGAAGAGGTCAAACCGTTGCCCCATAGCGGCTATTCGCGCATTGATAAGCTCGGCAGTGTCACCTCCGCTGAAACTGGCGAATTCACCTGATACAGCCGCAAAGATGTACTCCAGCGACCAGCCCGCTACCACGCAATAGAAAGCCAGAATGGCAAGTCCTGCAAAGATTTCGACTGCGCCTACAATGCCCCACCCTTTCTTGCCGCTTGACTTAATGAAACTGCGATAGGTATTGCTCTGTCCTTTACGGCCTATCACAAATTCGGACAACATTACGGGCATTGATATCAGCACGCATATTACTGCGTAGATAATCAAAAAGGCAGCGCCGCCATTGTTGCCTGCCACATAAGGAAAACGCCAGATGTTACCAAGACCAACGGCGGAACCGGCGATGGCGGCCATTGTTCCGAACTTGCTGGCAAATTGATTTCTTTCTCCCATAAGAGTGTTTGTTTTATTGTTTATAAATTATTGTTGCGTAATTACGAATTCACGATACGAGTCCGTTAATAAACATAAAGAGTATGATTGGCGGACAGATAAAGCGCATCATAAAAAGCACACAGCGGAATATCCACAACGGATAACGTCCCGAACTGGTTAGCTCGTGTTCTACTGTGGACTTGGGAACAAACCAACCGACCATAACCACACAGCCGAGTCCCGCTATCGGTAGGATGTAATTGGACGAGAAGGTGTCTGTCCAATCGAAGAGGTTAAGTCCTGCTACCTGTAAACTGCTGTCAGGCATCTGTGAAAGGGCGCAAAGCGTGGAGCAGACGATGATAATACCGAATCCTATTGCGAGGGCGCTGATGCGGCGTATATGCAGTTCATCGGAGAAGAAAGCCACAAGGGATTCCATGATACTAAGCGATGTAGTGAGCGCGGCAAAGAACAGCAGCACGAAGAAAAGGATGGAGATAATGTATCCGCCGGGGAGTTGGGCGAACAAAGGCGGAAGTGTCTTGAACACAAGGTCAGGACCGGATGCCACAGGTACATTGAACGTGAACACGCTCGGGAAGATAGCTAATCCCGCCAATACCGCCATAATGACAGTAGCGAGGGATACGATAACCGATACGCTCACGAGGCTCTCCTGACGCTTGATATAGGAGCCGTAAGTAATCATAGCCGCCATACCGATACTGAGCGAGAAGAAGGACTGACCCAGCGCCTTGATGACAGTCTGACCGGTAACGGCACTCCAGTCTGGTTCAAGGATGAAAGCCGCACCTTCTTTGAATCCCGGTTGCAGGAGATTGACACCGGCAAGCATCACAAGAATGCAGAAGAGCGCAGGTATCATGAACTTGGAGCAGCGTTCAATACCTTTGGTTACTCCCATCCCGAGTACAAAGGCGTTCATGCAGAGGAATACCGCCATCCAGAGAATCGGACGGTAACCGCTTGCCACGAATTCGTTGAAGCGGCTGTCCATCTGTGCCTGTGTCATACCTTCAAAGCCGTTGGCGGCGGACTGATAGACGTATTCGAGCGACCAACCGGCTATTACGCAATAGAATGAAAGGATAAAGACGGCACCGAGGAGTTCGAGAATACCAATCGTCCCCCATGCCCTATGCGGAGCGAGATGCAGAAACGAACGGAACGCATTGGATTGACCGCGTCTGCCGATGACGAACTCGGAAAGAAGAACGGGGATGGAGATGAGCAGAGTGATACCTATATAGATAAGCAGGAACGCCGCGCCTCCGTTCTCACCCGCCACGTAAGGAAACTTCCAGATGTTGCCCAGCCCCACTGCCGAACCTGCTATGGCAGCTATTGCCCCGAACCTGCTGCCGAAAGTGCTCCTTTGGTTATCCATATAATACTTTCTTTTTGTCAGCGGACAACAATACCTATCCGCAAAAAAGCGCGCAAAGGTAGTGCAAATTCCGTAAGAGAAACAATTTTTTCTTACATTTTTTTGTAAACCGACAAGAATAGCCTACTTTTGCGCGCCATTAGGAAGGTGACGGCATTCAAACGATTAAAGTGAAATCACATTAAAGAACTAATAAGATATGAAGAAAACAGTATTGTTGTTAGCGGGTCTGATGACCGTAAGTCTGATTTTTGCCTCGGAAAATAGCGAAAAGAAGTCGTTACTGCCTGATTATTCGCAGCCTGTCGGATTCACCTATGGTTTGGGTGCCGACATTGTAAGCAACTACATCTGGCGTGGATTGTACGTCGGCGGATTAGGTGTACAGGTGGATGCCAATGTAGGTTACGGTGGCGCGTTCATCGACATGTGGTGGAACCTGGGCGCATGCGACTGGACGTTTCAAGGCACCCAGAAAGGTATAGGCTACAACACGCCTGCCCGTGCACGCGTGGACGGACTCAATCCCGAGGTGGATATGACGATTGGTTTCAGCCGCTGGGGACTGACCCTTATGTTCATGCACATGTACTATTTCGACAACTACATGACGGGCAAAGACGCAGGCAAGCCTTCACGCTACTTCGACTTTGACAACCACCGTCCCGGCGATGGCGGTATCACGCAGGAATGGCGTGTCAAGTACCGCGTAAGCGATGCACTGCCGCTCAGCATTCTGTGGTGCACACGCACATGGGGACGCGACGGATATATGGAGACTCAGTACGACAAACTGGGCTTACCTGTGGGACAGGAGTTGAAACGCGCCTACTCGTCTTATCTTGAACTCGGATACGACATCAATATGCCCCGCAACCTCTGCTTGGAAGCCCGCGTGGGTATGACCCCGTGGAAGAGCATGTACACCGGCTACCAGGGCGACTTCGCAGTCTGCAACGTAAGCGCTAAACTGAACTGGCACACAGACCTGTCGGAGCATTGCATGATGACAGCATTTGCCAACCTGATGATTAACCCCTACGATATGGCGACTGGCTTCAGCATCAACACGCCTAACAATCCCTTCCTGTGGAACATCGGCTGCGGGTTCTATCTGAAGTGATTTTGCTGTTTATTGATAAAAAAATACGATTTTTCTTGCAGGACTAAAACCGTTGCCGTACTTTTGCCGTCGCTTTCGTGAAGAAAGTGTGTTGCAGGTACGGCAACCTAATGGGGTACTAGCTCATCTGGTAGAGCGCAACAATGGCATTGTTGAGGTGAGGAGTTCGAGTCTCCTGTGCTCCACAGAAGAGATAATCAGCTGTTCGTTTACCGATCAGTTGATTCTCTTTTTATGCCTTATAGAAACTCGCCACAACCAACACGCAGTCACTAACATTCACTCACCAACAGCGAAGCTAACCAACACGAAGTCCCCAACAGCGCAGCCTCCAAATAGCAAGCAACATTATGAAATTATTATGTGATTACTATGTTATTATTATGTGATTATTATGTGATAACTCTGTTTTTACTATGTTAGTCAGCAAACCGCACCGTTATCCGACCGTCCCCTCACCGTACACGGATACTATCAGAGCCTCTGGATAGAAAATTGTATTTTTTATGAAAAAACACTTGTTAGATAAGAAATAAGTAGTACTTTTGCGGGCTTTTGCGATTGAATCGCTGCGATTAGTAAAAAACAGTGGGTGCTGAAAGTGCACTCGGAACACAATAAAAAACAACACACAAATAAAAAGGAGGACACAGCTATAGCCTATCCGCAAAATGGTCCGCAACGTCGTGACCGCGTTGAAAAAGAGATGCCTAACAGAATCAACGAAAAGATTCGCGGCATTAGAGAAGTACGCCTCGTTGGCGACAATGTTGAACAAGGCATCTATTCGTATGAAGAGGCTATGCGCATAGCCGACATGCAGAATCTGGACTTGGTAGAAATCAGTCCGAATGCAGATCCTCCTGTGTGCCGGGTGCTGGATTACCAGAAGTTCCTTTACCAGAAAAAACGCAAGGAAAAGGAACAGAAGCAGAACTCTAAGAAAATAGACATCAAGGAGATACGGTTCGGACCGCAGACCGACGAGCATGACTACAACTTCAAGCTCAAACACGCGCAGGAGTTCCTCAAAGACGGCGACAAGGTCAAAGCCTACGTGTTCTTCCGCGGACGGTCGATTCTGTTCAAGGAGCAGGGAGAGTTGCTGTTGGCACGGTTCTGCACCGATCTTGAGGAGATAGGCAAACCCGAAGCCCTGCCGAAGTTAGAGGGTAAAAGGATGATTGTTATTATCGCACCTAAGAAATAAATACATGGTCGCAGGGTCCTAAGGCTACCCCCGACCTAAAATAGAAATAATAACTTAAACACTTAACAAAATGCCGAAGGTAAAGACTAATTCCGGTGCCAAAAAAAGATTCGCACTTACCGGAACGGGTAAAATTAAGCGTAAACACGCTTACAAGAGTCACATCCTGACTAAGAAGACCAAAAAGCAAAAGCGTAACTTGACGCATATTGCAATGGTCGATCAAACTAACATGCGTAGTTTGCGCGAAATGCTGCTGCTCCGCTGAGTCATTAACCACCAAAAATTTACAGAACTATGCCAAGATCAGTAAATCATGTAGCTTCTCGCGCACGCCGTAAGAAGATTATGAGCCTCACAAGAGGTAACTTTGGTGGCCGTGCTAATGTGTGGACAGTCGCCAAGAACACGTGGGAGAAAGGTCTCCAGTACGCTTATCGCGATCGTAAAAACAAAAAACGCACTTTCCGTGCTTTGTGGATTCAGCGTATCAACGCTGCCGCACGTATGGAAGGTATGAGTTACAGCCAAATGATGGGTGCTTTGAAGAAAGCCGGCATCGAGATCAACCGCAAAGTGCTGGCTGATTTGGCGATGAACCAGCCGCAGGCATTCAAGGCAGTAGCCGAGCAAGCGAAGAAAGCGATGTAAGACAAAGACACGTTTTCAAAAAAAAAACGAGGATGCACTACCGAAAGGTTGGACATCCTCTTTTTTTGCCTCTATGAAGCTACAGTGCTCTGACTTCAAAAAAATCGGATAGGACAAGATTTTTATTTGTTTTATCGCAAACAAGCAGTACCTTTGCGGCTTGAATGGCGTATTCTGTCGCAAGCGGAGGCAATTGCCTATCCGGTAGCGGCAGAAAGAAAGCCGAATAAGAGTCACGAAACTATAAGAAAAAGAATATGATACAACGAATTCAAAGCATATACCTGTTGGTAGTGGTAATCTTAGGCGTAGCGCTCTATTTCATGCCCGTGATAGCGTTTACAACTCCTTATGAGGCAGGTATCCAGCGCATGTTCGAGTTAGGAGCGCAAGGCCTGGAAGAAAAGACTGATGACTATAGTTATACCGGCATCGTTTTAGAACCTCTCACGATGCGTGGAACAGGCGTTCTGGCTGTAGCTACGCTTCTGATTCCTGCATTGGCGGCAGGCATCATCTTCCTCTACAGACGCCGGATACTACAAGCCCGTATATGTATCTTCTTGGCGGCATTCTGCATCGGTTATTATGCCGTATTGGGTGTGTTCATCTGGTTTGGCAAACGGCAAATAGCACCGGACTGGGATATGCTCTTCGGCTCATGCATCCCGCTGATTAACTTGGTGCTGACGCTCATGGCGGCACGGCAGATACTGAAAGATGAGGCGAAAGTGAGAGCCGCTGATCGATTGAGGTGATAACTATTGGGAGTTGATAATAAAGATATAAGACTGACATAAAGGTATGATTAACCGAACGATGGTGCGGACAAGAGTGGTACAGACACTGTTCGCCTATTTTCAGAGAGAGGATGCTACCCCCGTGATGGCACTAAAGAGCCTGCGGAAGAGTTACGAGGACCTGTATGCGCTTTACATTCATCTCTTCGGGTTTGCGAACGAGTTGATACGCTATTCGGAGTTGCAGATGGAGGAGAGCCGGAATCGCGCCAAAGCGACACACACGGCATATACTCCGAACCGCAAGTTCATCAACAACCGATTTGCTGCCGACCTGTTCAACCACCATGAATTGCGGCGTTGGACAGAGGAGTACCATCTGGACTGGGATGCTGGCATGAACGCAGTCGCGAACATGTACAAGATTCTTCAGAGCCAGCCTTTCTTCCTCGCATACATGCAGGCGGAGGAAAGCACCTACGAGGATGACCGCCGCGTGTTCCGTCGTATCTATCAGGACCTGCTTCCGAACAACGACTCGATACACCAGGCATTAGAGGACATGGAAATAGCGCTGGACCGCAACCACTGGTCCACAGACTTCGAGGTGGTGCTGAGCTACGTTATAAAGACCATGAAGCTGTTCAAGAAGGAAGGGGACGAGCCGCGACTGTTGCCTATGTTCGAGAACGAGGGAGAACTGCATTTCGGTTTGGAACTGATGCAGAAGACTATCGAACATCGGAGCGAGTACAGCCGGCTGATCGACAAGTACCTGAAGAACTGGGAGGCGGACCGCGTAGCGTATATGGACCGCATCATCATGCTCACTGCCCTGACGGAGATTCTGTGCTTCCCCAACATCGCGCTGGAGATATCGCTGAACGAATACATTGAGATAGCCAAAGAGTACAGTTCCGAAAAGAGTCATATCTTTATCAACGGGATTCTGGATAATATACTCAAAGAACAAAACATAACAGGAACAACACAAATTAACATTGAATAAACCATAAAAACAAAAGAATACTATGCTTACAACTATTTTACTGCAGGCTGCCGGTGGGGCAGCTGGTCAGGGAGGCAGTTCCCTTACTTTCTGGATTATGATGATTCTCATCTTTGTCGTGTTCTATTTCTTTATGATTCGTCCGCAGACGAAGAAGCAGAAAGAGCTGCAAAAGCAGCGCGAAGCGATGAAGAGAGGCGACAAAGTGGTTACCGCTGGAGGTATCTACGGTATCATCAAAGAAGTGAGCGACACCACTTTCCTTATTGAAATCAGCCGCGACGTTATCATCAAGATTGACAAGGGCAGTGTATATGCTTCCGCCGAGGACGCACAGACCGAAGAGAAGAAATAAGTCCGCGTGAAGTGGAGCAAGGAGATACTGACCTACCTTCTGTTTGTCGCGTTCGCTTTCTTTATCTGGTGGACCAACGCATGGCACGACCAGGAAACTGAAAACGGCAGTGTACAGGCGGTTCAGCAAAGCGACATAGCGGACGATAGCAGACAGAAGACGACGGAAAAGCGCTTTGTGCTTCCCGTCGAGGTAATGGGTGTGCCTCAAGGAAAGAGCATACGCGTGTTCCCAAGCAAAGCGGATGTGTATGTGCGGGTTCGTATGAGCGAATACGAAGGACTTCAGAAAGAGAGTTTCCGCGTATGGTGTACCTACCCCGCTTCGCAGACGGACGTGCTGGTGCTGCATGTGGATGCCAACGAGAATGAGTCGCTGAGCATACGCATTGAGCCGGAGGAGGTAGAGTACCTGATAGAAGAAGACTGAAATGAAAAAGATACAAATGGTCGATCTGCAGACGCAGTATCAGCAGATCAAAGAAGACATAGACACTGGCATACAGGAGGTGATTGACAGTGCCGCATTCGTGAAAGGCAAGAAGGTGCAGGATTTTGCAGAGCACCTGCAGGCTTATACGGGAGCGAAGCATGTCATTCCCGTAGGCAACGGAACGGATGCGCTTCAGATTGCGCTGATGGCGTTAGGTCTCAAACGTGGCGACGAAGTAATCACCCCTACGTTCACATTTATAGCAACAGCCGAAGTAGTAGCCCTGTTAGGACTGACACCTGTGGTGGTGGATGTGGACCGCGATACCATGAACATGGACACAGATGCCGTACGCCGAGCCATCACGCCGAAGACGAAAGCGATTGTGCCGGTTCATCTGTTCGGACAGTGTGCCGCGATGGAAGAACTGCTCAGTATTGCCTGTGAGCATAACCTCTACGTAGTGGAGGATGCCTGTCAGGCTATCGGCGCGAAATATACGTTCAGCGACGGACATAGCGCACAAGCGGGTACGATGGGCGAGATTGGTTGTACAAGCTTCTTCCCGAGCAAGAACCTCGGTTGCTATGGCGACGGCGGAGCGTTGTTCACCAACGACGATGACCTCGCGGCGCGTATCAAAGCTATTGCCAACCACGGAATGGTGGTACGCTATCACCACGACATGGTAGGTGTTAATAGTCGCTTGGACACGATTCAAGCTGCCGTATTGGATGCCAAACTGCCACACTTGGACGAATATATAGCGGCGCGGCAGAAAGCGGCGGCGTTCTATGATGACGCGTTCCACGATAACGGGAACTTGACTATACCGGGCCGTGCGCCCTACTCCACCCACGTCTTCCATCAGTACACACTGCAATTGGGCGAACGCGTATGCGCATACCGCAGTGACATTCAGACACAACTGGCGGAAAAGGGTATTCCGTCGATGGTGTATTATCCTGTGCCGTTGCACCTGCAAAAGGCGTATCAGGATCCGCGCTACCATGCGGGCGACTTTCCTGTCGCGGAGAAACTGGCAGGTTGCGTATTGAGCCTGCCTATGCATACTTGTCTGGACGGGGAGCAATTGGAGTATATAACGGAAAATGTATTGAGAGTCATTAAGGAGGTATGCAAGGACTGAGTCTTACACAGTCGCTCAAGCAGCAGCAGAAACTGTCGCCTGCACAGATACAGGTGGTAAAGATGCTTGAACTGCCGTCAGTGGAACTGCAGCAGCGTATCAACGAGGAGCTGCAGGATAACCCTGCTTTGGAGGAGGGGAAGGAAGAACCTGTGAACGACTTCGAGCGTGAAGAGGACGAGACGGAGGACAACTACGGGAACGAATACGACAACCCGTTACAGAACGACGATTTCGACTACGAGGACTATGTGAGCGACGACGAGACTCCTGATTACCGCCTGTCGGGTATGACATCCAGCCAGACAGAGGCGGCGGAGATACCTGTAACCGCTGGCACGAGTTTCGGCGAGTACCTCAAGAGCCAGGTCTATCTGACAAAGATGACCAAGCCGGAACGGCATATAGCCAAGTTCGTAGTGTGGAACATAGATGACAACGGCTACCTGCCGCGCACGGCTGAGGAGTTGTGCGACGACCTTGCCTTCCGCGAAGGGCTGACAGTGAGCGAGGAACAGATGAAGAAGATTATCAAGGAGATACAGTCGTTTGACCCGCCCGGTGTAGGTGCATACAACCTGCAGGAGTGTCTGCTGATTCAACTCCGACAAAAGCCCTCTACGCCTGCCATAGAGAAGGCTATTACCATATTGGAACAGGACTTTGATAACTTCTCGCACCGCCGCTTGGACCGTCTGCAGCAACGCTGGATGTTGGACGACGGACAACTGAAGGAGGTACTGAAAGAGGTCGGACAGCTCAATCCCAAACCAGGCAGCGCGTGGACAGGAACGGTGTATGAACGTCAGCAGACAACGGTGATTCCCGACTTTATCGTAACCAACGCACAAGGCGAACTGACCATACAACTCAATCAAGGGGACATACCCGACCTGCGGGTGAACGATTCGTACAACAAGATGTTTGCGGACTTGACGGGTACCAAGAACGGACGGACAGCAAAACAGAAAGAAACGCTGCGTTTCGTAAAGCAGAAGATTGATGCCGCACGCTGGTTTATAGATGCTGTCCGCCAGCGGAACGAGACACTCATGCACGTGATGGGCGCTATTGTGAAGGCACAGAAGAGTTTCTTTGAACAGGGCGACCCGTCTTCCTTGCGACCGATGGTGCTGCAGGAGATTGCAGACAAGACGGGTTATGACGTAAGCACCATTTCAAGGGTAAGCAACTCAAAGTATGTACAGACGGACTTTGGAATGTTCCCTGTCAAGTACTTCTTCACTGAGCGCATGACGACCACCGACGGCAACGAAATCAGCAACGAGGAAGTGAAGAAGAACCTGCGTGAACTGATTGAAACAGAAGACAAAAAATATCCGATGACGGATCAGCAGGTGGTGGAGGCGATGCAGCAACGAGGCTACTCAATCGCCCGACGCACGGTAGCCAAATACCGCGAATTGTACGGAATACCCGTTGCACGGTTAAGAAAAGATATCTGATGCCGCGCGGAGTCACCTACTATATTTCTTTGATTCTGAGCGGACTGTTCCATCCGTTACTGATACCTTTCTATGCGCTTTTCCTGCTTGTTTTTGCCGTGTCCGAATCGGGTGACGCCAACCGTTATCTGATGAGTAATGCACTGAGTATCACCATTCGCATTACATGGATATGGACACTGGTTGTTCCGGTTTGTATACTGTTGGGGTTGCGTCTGATGGGACGCATCTCTTCGCTGCGGATGGAAGAGCAAAGCGACCGCACGCTGCCCTATTTTCTGTGCTCTGTGTGCTATATCGTATGGTGCGTTCTGTTGTGGAAAGGAAGGGTGCCGATTGAGTGGTTGCTGACAACTATGGGAGGTACGATGGCGCTGATGACCGTAGCGGCGGTCAATCACCATTGGAAGATATCCGCACATGCGACAGGCATGGGCGCTCTGACTGGAAGCGTACTAAGCTATGCCGTTTCGACAGGCGTGTTCAGTTGGGGCTTTTTTCTGTCAGTTGCAGTAATAGCCATACTTGTGATGTGTGCGCGTCTGCGGCTTGGGCGGCATACACCCGCACAAGTGACAGCCGGATGGATGACGGGACTGCTGTGGACGATGCTGCCTGTGTATATTTATACAATGACTGTTCTTTAAGATGTTTAAACTGCTGGTTATCTACATATCGCTACTGACCTGTTCACCGGGAGAGGAGTTGTATGCCAGTTACGGTCATACAGCCATCCGGCTGCAAGACACGGAGGCAGGGATTAACTGGTGCTTCAACTACGGCACATTCTCTTTCAACGCAAGCAACTTCTATTGGAATTTTGTGAAAGGAGAGACCTACTACCAACTCAGTGTGGAGCCGGCGGAAGAGTTTTTTGCCGATTATGCCGAAGAGGGACGCGAAGTCTATGAGCAACGGCTTCGCCTGACGGATGAGCAGATAGTCAGGATGCGGGATGCACTTCTGAAGAACTGCCTACCTGAGAACAGGGAGTACCTGTACAACTTTGTGTTCGACAACTGCGCGACACGACCGTACTGTCTGATTAAGGAAGTGATGGGTGAGGAACTGCCCTCATCTTACGAAGGCTGGGAGGGCAGGACGTACAGGAATTTTATCCGTCACTATACACGGAAGAACACCGTAATGGACTTTCTCATTAATATGATTTTCGGCTACCAGGCAGACGAAACGATGCACGGCGAACAGCGATTGTTCCTGCCGGAGGAGCTGATGTTCTATTTAAGCGAAGTGCGATTAATAAACGGCGAACGACTTATCTCGGAAGAAAATATACACCCATTCGCGATAAAGCCCGTACAGTGGTGGGAAAACATATACACCTATTTGCTGCTTGCCGCACTACTGATGGTGGCACTGGGTTGGTTGGATGCACGAAGAGGCAAAATGAGCGTGGCGTTTGACATCGTTTTGGGTGTTATTTATATATTGCTGATAGCGATTGTCATATTCCTGACGTATTTTTCGATACACCCGATGGTAGGTTGGAACTGGCGGCTGTTGGTAATACCTGCCCTGTGGGGAGTATTCCGGTACGGGAGTTACAAACTGTTTACGAAGAAATGCAAAAACTAAAACCATACTTTCTTCTGCTTGCCCTGCTGACGGTGCAGATATTGTATTCTGCCCCGCGATTGACGGTGGTGGTCGCTGTGGACGGGTTGAGGTCGGATAATGTGGAGTATATGCGCGAGTACTGGCTGCCGGGCGGACTACGCACGCTGCAGGAGGAGGCATCCCAGGCACAGATAACCTACGACTTCAACGTGCAGGGCGATGACGAGACGGTAGCGACGCTAATGACGGGTGTACAGCCTTCCACTCACGGACTGAGCCTTAACCGCTGTTTCTCGCGCAAGGACCGTCAGGTTCATTCGTTCTTTGAGGACAAGGACGAACAAGGTATTGGCACCAAAGAGCAGGTTTCGCTCAAGAACATGAACGTACCGACCGTGAGCGACTTGTTCCGTCTCCGCTACGGCAAGTTCACGAAGATTCATGCGGTCGGTCTACAGTCGTCCACGGCTCTGTTGTTGGCTGGTCACAGCGCGAACGGTTGCTGCTGGCTGGACAACAACACATCGAAGTGGGTCACTACCACCTTTTATACGAACGGTCTGCCCTCAGCGGCGGATGCGGAGAATATGAGCGTCAGGAAGACGGACTTTTACCAGATGCCCAAGTGCAACTCGATGGCGGTGGATCTGGCTCTACGCATCCAGCAGGAGGAAGGGCTGGGTATGGACGACACGCCCGACCTGCTTTTGCTGCAACTCAGTGTTGTGAAAGAGGATGCGGCGACCGACTGCATACAGGGGAAGGATGAGGAAGATATACATCAGGCTGTCAATCAATACCTCGGCTTTCTTATCGAGCAGTTGCAGAAACGCGTTGGGAAGGCGAATGTGCAGTTTGTGGTGACGGGTATTCCTCGCCACGGCCAGTCGGCTGAGCAGATGGAACGCGTAGGCATACCCGTCCGACAGTTCAACCTGAACCGTGCCACTGCCCTGACATCGGTCTATCTGATGGCCATCTACGGTTACGAGCGGTGGATTGACGGCTGCCACGGGCAGTCGGTGTATCTCAACCGCACATTGATAGAGGAGAAAGGTCTGGACCTTCAGAAGATGGAGCGTCAGGTAGCAGACTTTCTGACGGACTTTGACGGCGTACAGGCGGCATATCCGCGCAACGAAGCATTGATGGTCAGGGAACTGACGACAGGGCTCGCGAAAGCCTATATAGGCGATGTGGTGGTCAGTCTGCTGCCGTCGTGGCGCATGATGGATGACGAGGAGAAAGAGACCGACCACGTGATAGACAGCCAGCCGGACGCACCGCTCTATTGGCTGCGTTACGACAAACAGCCTACACTGCCGGTCACATTCGGCGCCACACGGCTGGTCCATCTGTTACAGCAATAAACACAAAAAAAGAAACGATATGTTATTTTACGAAATCAAAATCATTTACCAGCGTCAGACAGGCGAAAGCACCCCTTCGCCGGTCAAAGAGACGTATCTTGTAGAGGGACTGACCATTGCGGATGTGGAGAACCGCCTGATGGACGAGTTGCGCCCGTATATGTTCGGCGAGACGGAGGTGCCGAGTTGCAAGAAGGCGCAGTTCTACGACATCATCCCGTCAACGGAAGGCGACCGTTGGTTCAAGGCCCGCGTAGAGATGATCACCGTGGAAGACAGCGGCAAGGAGAAGCGCAAGGGCGTTTCCCTGCTGGTCGAGGCGGCTTCGATAGACGAGGCGATGAAGAAGCTGATGAAGCAGTTGCAGCAGGTGGACTGTGAAGTAGTGAGCATCACACGCAGTCCGATAATTGACGTGCTGCGCGCTGTATGAGCAAACCTCTGATTGATTTCGACGAGGTTCTGCGCCAACGTGCCCCGCGTCTGCCGCGATTCGTGAAGGGATGGCTCCGGCGGATTACGCATGTGGACGAGATGAACGCCTTTTACGAGACGCACAAAGGCATTTACGACTTCGATTTCGCACGCATCTATCTGGATGAGGGGCTGCATTGTGACGCTTCGGCGGAGGGACTTGACAATATCCCCGCGACCGACCGTCCGTTGCTGTTTGTCAGCAACCATCCGTTAGGAGGCTTGGACGGGATTATCCTCAGTCTGCTGTTAGGGGAAAGGCGGCAATACCGCCTGCGCGTGATTGTCACGGATTTCCTGATGCTTATCCGACCTTTGGCAGGCATCTTTGTGCCGGTGAACAAGATTGGAAGCCAGAGCCGCGAATACGCAAAGCGGCAGGCGGAGTTGTGGGAGTCCGATATGGACGTGCTGACATTCCCCGCAGGCGCGTGCAGCCGTCTCCAATGGCAGCGCGGCAAGGGATTGGTCATCCGCGACCTCGAATGGAAGAACTCCTTTATTCGTCACGCAGTGAAGACGCAACGCGATGTGGTGCCTGTCTATTTCGACGGGCGCAACTCGCGTTTCTTCTACCGCCTTGCTTTCTGGCGCAAACTATTGGGAATCAAAGCCAATATCGAGATGCTGTACTTGGTGGACGAGATGTACGGCGCAAGAAACAGGCATTTCCGCGTGCGGGTCGGCAAGGCGATTCCTTATACCGTGTTCGACAAGTCGCGCACGCCCGATGAGTGGGCGGCATGGGTGAAGGAACAGGTGTATGAACTGCATTCACTCACCAACACGCAGTAACCAACATTCACTCACCAACACGTAGTAATCAACATGTAGTGACCAACACAACAGTGTGTAGACAGCAAGCAAGTACGATAGATATACGATAGATACACGATAGATATACGATAGATATACGATAGATTAAGCAGACCTCACCGAACACTCACCGCATAATCCCCCCAACTATGCCTTTCTTGAAAAATTATATCGAACTCACGCTAAATAACAAGGACTGTTTGTGCAAATAGGAAAATCTTTGTACTTTTGCGCGCAATAAAAGGACTTTTCGGTATGAAAGATGTTATACCACGTGTCAGTCGCGAACTGATTAAGCAGGAACTGACCAAGAAGAATTTTCTCCGCCCCACAAACAAGGCGGACAACGAAATATACGATTTTACGGCGGCAGAGGCGCCAAATCTTATGCGCGAGGTAGCTCGTCTGCGCGAACTGAGTTTCCGCAGTGCGGGCGGTGCGACGGGCGAAGAGATGGATATGGACGAGATGGATACGATGGAGCCGCACCCTTATCACCAGTTGATTGTATGGGACCCTGTCAATGACGAGATTGTGGGCGGCTATCGCTATCTGCTTGGAAGCAACTGCCTGTTTGACGATAAGGGTCAGCCGCGTCTTACGTCTTCCCATCTCTATTACTATACGGACTATTTCATCCGCAACTACCTGCCCTACACCATCGAACTGGGGCGGGCCTTTGTTCAGCCGATGTACCAGAAGCGCGAGATGGGTAATAAGTCGCTCTACGCGTTGGACAATATATGGGACGGAATCGGTGCAGTCTTGTACAACCATCGCGACACGGTCCGCTATATCATCGGCAAGGTGACTATGTACCCGCAGTATGACGCACTGTCCCGCGAACTGGTATATGCCTTCTTGCGACGCTTCCACAACGATCCGAAAGGACTGTTCTATCCCTACAAACCGCTTGATATTTCCGCAGAGGGACAAGAACTGGCAGACAACATCTTTGTAGGCAACGACCCTACTCTCAACTACCAGTTGCTACTGCAGGCTCTGCGCGCCCGCAGAACGCCTATTCCGCCAATGTTCTCCGCCTACATCAATGTGGCAAACACACTGCATTTCTTCGGCAATACGGTGAACGACGAACTGTCTGATGTGTATGAAACAGGCTTGATGGTGACGGTGGATGACATCAAGGAGGACAAATGGACACGCTACATCGGCGCGTACATCTCCTACCTGAAGCACTTGTTCTCCGAACGCTCGGTGAACCGCACTTCGTTTCTGACCGAGGAGCATTAGCCACATTTCACGTATCTTGTTATGACAACTGTCCAACAAAACATAGCGGCTGTCCGAAGCACGCTGCCGAAGGGTGTAACCTTATTGTGTGTAAGCAAGTTCCAATCCCTTGATGCTATCCGAGAGGCATACGAAGCAGGTGAACGAGATTTCGGAGAGAGCCGCGTACAGGAACTGACAGCCAAACACGAGACACTGCCCGGGGATATACGCTGGCACTTTATCGGTCACCTGCAGACCAACAAGGTCAAGCAGATTGTGCCTTTTGTCCATCTGATTCACAGCGTGGACAGTGAACATCTGCTTGCCTGCATCAACCGTGAGGCAGAGAAAGCGAACAAACAGGTGAACGTACTGCTCGAATTGCACGTGGCTCGCGAAGAGAGCAAGACGGGAATGACACCGGAAGAACTGGATAATCTTATCGGACGACTGCAATCATATCCTTTTGTAAACGTGCGCGGCGTGATGGGAATGGCAACCAATACAGACGACGAGGACGAATGGCGCAGGTGCTTTCGGGCGATTGAAGCAGCAGGAAGGAAACTGAATGGGATTGCTTCAGAGCCGGTAATCGTGTCTATGGGGATGTCGGAGGATTACAAGGTCGCAGTAGAAGAAGGTTCGACGATGGTAAGAGTGGGCTCAAAGATTTTCGGGGAGAGGAATTATTGATGCGAAAGATATTGGTTATACTTTTGATGTTGACGGTCTGCATAGGTATTTATGCGGAGCGGACGACACGTGTATATGGATATGTATTGGACCGTCAGAATGTGGGAATAGAGTTAGTGAACGTCTATTTGGACGACGGTGTGACAGGCACGACCACCAATAAGAACGGTTACTATACGCTGACCATACCGATGCAGGACACGGTATGTCTGACCTACTCATTTCTGGGCTACACCACACTCAAACAGTATATCTACACCAAGCAGGACGTACTGAACATCAATGTAGTGATGCAGGAGGAGACAACGGCGTTGAACGAAGTGGAAGTGCGTGGCATACTGAAGCAGCAAGGGATGATGGACAAGACTTCTACAGAAGTCATCCACCTTATGCCGGATGCTACAGGCGGTTCGATAGAGAGCCTGCTCATCACGTTTGCCGGAGTCAACCAGAACAACGAGCTGAGTACGCAGTACAATGTACGCGGCGGCAGTTTTGACGAGAACTCGGTGTATGTGAACGGAATGGAAATTCACCGTCCGCTATTACTCCGCAGCGGACAACAAGAGGGATTGAGTTTCGTCAATCCTGATATGGTAGAGTCGGTCAGTTTCTCGGCAGGCGGCTTTACGGCAGAATACGGCGACAAGATGTCGAGCGTACTGGACATACGCTACAAACGCCCTACCCGCTTTGAATCGACTATGAGTTTGAGTCTGTTAGGTGCAAACGCATATATCGGTTGGGGTGATAGTCTGCAGAGCCAGATGCACGGAATAAGATACAAAACCAGCAAGTACTTGCTTGGCGCACTCCCCACATCGGGCAACTACCAACCCAACTACTTCGACTACCAGACGCAAATGACATGGACACTGCCCACGCAATGGCAATTAGCCTTCCTCGGTAACTTCTCACTCAACAACTATACGTTTCTGCCTGACTCGGAGAGTGAAGGGTTTGGTTCCTACACACAGGCAATGAACCGCACCATTTACTACGAGGGAAAGGAGAAAGACCGTTTTCTGACCACGTTCGGTGCACTGACCGCCTCACGCCAATATGAACTTGCCAAGCAGTCCTTATTGGACATCCGTTTCACGCTTAACGGCTTCTATACCCGCGAGCAGGAAACCTACGACATACTGGGTGACTATATCCTTTCCGAGCAATCATTAGGCGGCAACAAAGCAACAGCCGCAAAGCCGGGCGAAATAGCCACTGACAGTATCGGAGACCGCAACGTGATAGCCGAAGGTATCAACCACGAACATGCACGCAACAGCCTGCAAGCGGGTGTAATAGCGCTTTCGCACAGCGGACAATGGCAATACCGACGCAACACCCTCTCATGGGGCATACAGGGTCAAGCGGAACTGATTAGCGACCGTATATCAGAATGGGAATGGCGCGACTCAGCAGGCTATTCAATGCCGGACGACAACCGCACTATGCAACTGTTCTACACCATGAAAGGCGAGAACAGAATGCGCAGCGCACGACTCGAAGCATACATACAGGATGCCTACAAATGGAACACCGAAGCAGGCAGCGTTATTCTTACAGGAGGCGTAAGGCTCAATTGGTGGAACTTCACAAACGAAGTACTTGTCTCGCCCCGCGCCAACGTGGTGTGGTTCACGGGCAAGCAGCGCGACATAGCCCTGCGCTTCGGAACGGGTCTGTACTACCAAGCCCCGTTCTACAAAGAACTGCGCGATACGGTAACGACCAATGGTGTGACACGTATCGTACTGAACGACCAACTCAAAGCCCAGCGGTCGGTACACGCTGTAGCAGGTATGGACTACTATTTCCGTGCATGGGGCAGACCCTTCAAGTTCACCACCGAACTCTACGCCAAATATACTGACCGTATGGTCTCATACACAGTTGAGAACGTACGTGTCCGCTATTCAGGCAAGAACGACAGCCGCGCATATACACTCGGAGCCGACCTTAAACTATACGGAGAACTGGTACCGGGAGTGGACTCGTGGGTAAGTCTGAGCGCAATGCGCAGTCGTATGCACATGGATGACGATAAGTATAACCTCGGCTGGTTCCCTACTCCGCAGGAGCAACGGTGGGCAGTAACGTTCTTCTTCCAGGACTATATTCCCAAGTTCCCGCAGTACCGTTTGCACCTGAAGTTCATCTTCTCGGAGGGACTGCCGTTCGGCTATCCGCATAGGGAAGATATGCGCTATCTGGGACACCTGTCATCGTACAAGCGCTTGGACGTAGGTGCGAGCCGCACGTTCTCTGCCACGACCGACAAGTTCATGCGAAAGAAAGGAGCAGAACATATCGACTCATGGAGCATCTACTTCGAGGTATTCAACATTGTAGGCTGGAAGAACGTCAATTCATATTATTGGATTTCTGCCGCCAACGGCAACCAGTGGGCGAGTCCCAACTACCTGACGGGAAGAATGTATAACCTAAGACTGGCCATTTCGCTTAAATAATCACGACAATGAAAGAGACACCGATGATGGAGCAGTTCCGCAAGATTAAGGAGCAATACCCTGATGCGTTGCTTCTGTTCCGCTGTGGAGACTTCTACGAGACCTATTCGGAAGATGCCGTCAAGGCTGCCAAGATACTGAACATCACCCTCACCCACCGTAACAACGGCACGAGTACTGCGCCCACGGAGATGGCGGGGTTCCCTTTCCACGCTTTGGACACCTATCTGCCCAAACTGGTCCGTAGTGGCTGTCGCGTAGCGATATGCGACCAGTTGGAGGACCCCAAACTGACTAAGAAGTTAGTCAAGCGCGGCGTAACGGAACTGGTGACACCCGGACTGAACTACTCGGATGCCGCCACGCCCGCAAGGGAGAACAACTTTGTGAGTTGCGTACATTTTGCACCATCGTCCAAAAGCAGTCCGCAACGTTTCGGCACTGCCTTCCTCGACATATCCACGGGCGAGTTCCTTGCGGCAGAAGGCAATGCGGATTACACGGAGCGTCTGCTCTCGTCTTTTGCGCCGAAGGAGGTGCTTTTCATCCGCGACCGCAAGCAGCAGTTTGAGGAACTGTTCGGCACAGGCTACTTCACCTACTGCCTTGATGACTGGATGCTGACCTATGAGGCGGCATCGGACCGTCTGAAACGTCAGTTCGGCACACAGAACCTTAAAGGATTCGGATTCGACTCCCTGCCGAACGCCATCATTGCCGCCGGAGGTATCCTTCATTACCTTGACATGACGCAGCACTTGCAGACCGGACACATACAGCACCTCAGTCGCATAGAAGCTGACCGCTATGTGTGGCTTGACCCGTTCACCGTCCGCAACCTTGAGATGTTCGGCAGCCGGACGGATGACATGCATACGCTCTTCGGCATCCTCAACCGGACGCTGACCCCGATGGGTAGCCGTTTGATGCACCGCTGGGTAGGTATGCCGCTTAAAGAACTGCGCCCCATACGCAACCGTCAGCAGGTGGTGGAATACCTGTTCCGCCATCCCGATGTCAGAGAACTGCTCACGCAGCAATTGAGCGGAATGAGCGATGTGGAGCGGTTGGTGAGTCGTCTGTCCACAGGCCGTATTAGTCCCCGCGAACTCGCGCACCTCGGCAGCGTACTGCAAGCCATCGTGCCTGTCAAACAGACGCTTGCAGAAGCCGAAGACACTCCCTATCTGCATACATTGGGCGAACAGATATCTCTTTGTGAGGAGCTGGAGCAACGCATACGGAAGAGTATTTCGCCCAATCCACCGTCGGTGCAGGGACGACCGGATATGATTGGTCAGGGCGTGGATGACGAACTGGACCGTCTGCGCGATATGCGCAACCACAGCAAGGAGTACCTGATGCAGATACAGCGGAAAGAGGCGGAAACGACAGGCATTCAGAGTCTGAAAATAGGTTACAACAACGTTTTCGGGTACTACCTTGAGGTACGCAATACCTACCGCGAACAAGTACCGCAGGAGTGGATTCGCAAGCAGACGCTCGTGAATGCCGAACGCTACATCACGCCTGAACTGAAAGAATACGAGGAGCAGATACTGACTGCTGACGACAAGATTCAAATCATAGAGAACCGCATCTTTACGGATCTGCTGATGTATGGCGGACAATTCGCCTCCGAGCTTCAGACCAACGCCAACGTACTGGCGCAATTGGACTGCCTGCTCAGTTTCGCCCTCGTGGCGGCAGACTACCGCTATGTATGCCCAGATGTGAACGACAGCCTCATAATTGATATCCGGCAAGGACGGCATCCTGTTATCGAGCGGCACATGCCCCCGGGCGAATCGTACATCGCCAACGACGTGTTGTTGGACAATCAGTCCCAACAGATTATCATGCTGACCGGACCGAACATGGCAGGTAAGTCGGCTTTGCTGCGCCAGACGGCACTCATCACGCTGATGGCGCAGATGGGGTCATTCGTGCCTGCCGAGAGCGCATCCATCGGACTGGTGGACAAAGTATTCACCCGCGTTGGAGCAAGCGACAACATAACGTCCGGCGAATCAACCTTTATGGTGGAGATGAACGAGGCGGCGGGCATACTGAACAACCTGAGCGAACGTTCGTTGGTATTGTTCGACGAACTGGGACGCGGCACGTCCACCTACGATGGCATCTCCATCGCATGGGCGATTGTGGAATACTTGCACGAGAACCGCTGTCAGGCGAAAACACTCTTCGCTACCCACTACCACGAACTCAACGAGATGGAACGCACCTTCGAGCGGATACGCAACTACAACGTGTCTGTGAAAGAGGTGGATGGCAAGGTCATCTTCCTGCGTCGCCTTGTACAGGGCGGATCGGAACACAGTTTCGGCATCCACGTTGCACAGCTGGCAGGTATGCCCAAATCCATCGTAGAGCGCGCCAAAGTGATTCTTGCCGACCTCGAAGGCAAACAAACCAACAAGGCAGGCGCGCTGCAGCAGGTATCGCAACGCGAAGGACTACAACTGTCCATCTTCCAGTTGGACGACCCCGTATTGGAACAGATACGCGACGAGGTGAAAGCGCTTGACATCAACACGCTCACACCCATTGACGCACTCAACAAACTCTCGGAAATAAAGAAACTGGTCGGCGGCTGACCTAACACCAATAAGCTATGGCATTACTGATTGTCTTTCTCCTCTTATCCATTGCCCTTTCATTCCTCTGTTCGCTGTTGGAATCGACCTTGATGTCCACCACGCTCAGTTATATCACCCTGCGCGAGCAAGAGGGATACAAGGCTGCCACGCGAATGAAGCAGTATAAACTGGAACCCGACCAGCCGTTAGCAGCTATCCTGTCATTCAACACGATAGCCAACACAGCGGGTGCAACCGCCGTCGGGCATCAGGCCACAGTCGTATTCCAATCACTGCCCATCGGGGTGGTGAGCGCGGCGATGACACTGCTCATTCTGATTTTCTCCGAAATAATACCAAAGAAAATAGGCACAAGCTACTGGAAACACCTGATGGGTTTCACCGCAGGCGTGATTCGCATCCTGATTGTGGTGATGTACCCGCTCGTGCTTCTCTTTCGCTGGATTGGCAGGATATTCCCCGACAATGATGAAGCAACGGTTAGCCGTGACGAGGTGGTGGCGATGGCGAGCGTCGGCGAAGAAGAGGGTGTGATTGAGGAGGACGAGAACAAGTTCATCCACAACATCATACATATCGACGATGTAAAGGCGAGCGATGTGATGACTCCGCGTGTGGTAGCAGCTATAGCAAGCGAGCAGATGACGCTCCGCGAGTATTATGACGATGATCAATACGACCATTTCTCGCGCATACCTGTCTATGCCGAATCGCCCGAATACATCACCGGTTACGTACTGCGTGACGATGCGTTGGAAGACCTGGCGGAGGACAATTTCACAAGGACGTTGGGCGAAATCAAGCGCCCCATCCCCATCTTCAACGAGGACATGTCCATCGGCGAGATATTCGACCTGTTGCTCAAGCAGCGCAGCAAGATAGCCGCAATCATTGACGAGTACGGCTGTTTCCAGGGTATCCTGACGATGGAGGATATCATCGAGACTATCTTCGGACTGGAGATTGTGGACGAGAACGACGAGATAACCGATATGCAGGCGTATGCCCGCGAACGCTGGCAACAACGCCTCAAACGTTACAAGAAGGAGAAGAAATGAGATGAAAGACAAGCGGGAAATACGCTCGGTAGCGGGGATGCTCACCTTTCTAATATCCCCCACCCTGTTGGGACTGGTTCTGGCGGACAATATCACCTCCTACCTGCTCTATTTGATTGCGGGCATTGCCTGCTACGCAATGGGGCTGGCCTTGTTTAAACGCCGCACGTTCTTCTATATCGCTACGATTGTCTTTGTGCCTGCGGGCATCGAGATTGTCCACATGATTCTCAACGGAGCGACAACCTCCCTGCTCTTTCTCTACACGTGCATCATTGCCGAGCCGGGGGAGTTGTGGGAACTGTTCACCACGTATTGGTGGGTACTGGCAACCGCCATTGCGCTATGGACCACCTATCTCACGCTCAACTATAAATACGTGCAGAACGAATACCTGATTCCAAGCCGTGTATGGCGATATGGCATAGCGGCAGCCTGTCTGCTGTTCTATGTGCTGTGCGGCAGGATGGAGCCGGTGCGGCAGTCCAATCCGACGGACATCTTCCTTGAGACCGCCGAGGTGATACGGCTGCACCGCACGATTCACAACGCGGATGAGGCATTGCAGGACTTCCGTTTCGGAGCTGAATATGAGAATGAGAGCGCCCTACCGTCTAACCAGGACGAGGATCTGGTGGTTTTCCTTGTGGGCGAAACATCACGTTACGACCACTGGCAACTGAACGGCTATCCACGTCAGACATCCCCACGGCTGGCAGCGCGCAAGGAGCAGATAGTCAGTTTCGACAGCTGCTACAGCGTGAGCAACCTGACGGCGGTCAGCGTGCCGATGATGCTCTCACGTGCCACGCCGGAAGAATTGGACCGGCTGTATGGGGAAAAGAGTCTGCCCGAGGCTTTTCAGGAGGCTGGCTACAGGACTGCATGGATTGCCGACCAAAGTTTCACTAATGAGCAACTCCTACGCATCTCATCCGTATGCGATGAATCCTATTACTTCGAGGCAGGTAGCAGGCTGCAGCGGTCGTATATGGACTCTGTGCTGCTTCCGCCACTGGCGAAGGAACTGCGGGCGGCAGAAGGTCGTAAAGAGATGATTGTAATCCATTCCCTCGGATGCCATTTCAAGTACTCGGCACGTTATCCCGCCTCGTTCAGTGTCTTTACGCCCGACCTGAAGGACAGAGACATACGGGCCATCATAGAGGACATGGACCTGACCAACGGACGGCTCATACGCGACCGGATTGTGCTGAACGAGATACGTGAACTCTTCGTGAACAGTTATGACAATGCCATCCTCTACACCGATTGGTTTATTGATACCGTCCTGCAGCAAATAGAGCAGACAGGAAGACGCGCCGTCCTCGTCTATGTGGGCGACCACGGCGAGAACCTTTTAGACGACGAGAAGAACATGCTCATGCACGGCACGTTCTATGGTAGCCGATACGAATACCATGTTCCGCTCTTCGTGTGGACATCTTCGCAGTACCGCGAGGCATATCCCGACAAGATACGTGCAATGGAAGCAAACAAGAGCAAACCATTCAGCACGATGCACCTGTTCCACTCCCTCCTTGACCTCGGACATGTCCGTTTCTCCGGCTGGGAAAAAGAACGAAGCATCTGTTCCGACTCATGCCGTGCAGAGAACCCAGTCATAGGCTTGGATGCTAATCTGAAATGTAAGCAACTTCCTATGTAACAAGATGGATAAAACATAAAACACCTTATATTATGCAGTACTTTTTAGCAGTCATCGGCGGAGGCCCCGCAGGTTATACCGCCGCAGAAAAGGCTTTGAAAGCCGGCAAACAAGTTGTTATATTTGAACAGGAGTCGCTGGGCGGCACGTGCCTGAACGTAGGCTGTATCCCCACCAAGACCCTGCTGTACAGCGCGAAGCAGTACTTCAACGCCGTCAATGCCGACAAGTACGGCGTTCACGCCGACACGGTTAGTTTCGATTACGGCAAGATGGCGCAGCGCAAGCAGAAAGTGGTACGCAAACTGGTGGCAGGCATCAAGCAACGTCTGAAGAGCGACCTCTGCACGGTAGTCAATGCCGCCGCTACGGTAGTCAGCCGCACCGATGAGAAGGTTGTTATCGAGGCGAACGGCGAGCAGTACGAGGCCGCCAACCTGCTTATCTGCACCGGTTCTACCAATTTTGTTCCTCCTATCCCGGGCGTGAAGGACAATGTCGCCGTATGGGATTCGACGGATGCTCTGGCAGCCACCGTTCTGCCCCAATCGATGATTATCGTCGGCGGCGGCGTGATTGGTATGGAGTTCGCCACGCTCTACCACGAACTGGGTGTGCCAGTGACCGTAGTGGAGGCGATGCCGCAGATCCTGCCCAACCTCGACCCCGACATCGTCCAACTGCTGCGCGACAAATACGAGAAGAGCGGCATCCGCATCCTGACCGACACCAAAGTGATGTCATTAGAAGGCGGCAAAGTGACCGCTCAGACCGCTACGAGCGAAGACCTGACATTAGAGGCTGAACATGTACTCATTAGCGTGGGACGCCGCTCAAGACTGACTGGACTGGAGGCGATGACAGACCTCGCCGTTAACCGCGGCATCACAGTGGACGAGAAGATGCGCACCAATCTCCGCAACGTCTATGCTGCAGGCGATGTGACAGGCAAGATCATGCTGGCGCACGTGGCAAGCCGGCAGGCGGAAGTGGCGGTAGCCAACATGCTGGGCGAAACGGATCAGACGATTGACTACAACGCCATCCCGTCAGTAGTCTATACCAACCCCGAGATTGCCGGCGTGGGACGCATGGAGAAAGACCTCGCAGAAGGCACCTACGAGGTCCGCAGCCTGCCGATGGCGTTCTCCGGTCGTTTCGTGGCCGAGAACGAGGGCGAGACGGGTCTGTGCAAGATGATTATTGACAAAGAGACCCGCAAAGTGCTGGGTGTCCACATGATTGGCAACCCCTGCTCGGAGTTTGTGGCAACCGCCTCGTTCGCCGTCCGCATGGGCTATACAGTAGAGCAAATGGAGCAGGTGGTGTTCCCCCACCCCACTGTCAGCGAGATACTTAAAGAGATTCTATAGTCATGACTATCCAGGAAGAGATACGCGGACTGTGCCAAAAGAAGAACGCCGTTATCATGGCGCACTACTACCAGCGCGGCGAGGTGCAGGACGTGGCGGACTTTATCGGCGACAGCCTGGCGCTCGCGCAGCAGGCGGCGAAAACCAAGGCGGACATCATCGTGATGTGCGGCGTGCATTTTATGGCGGAGACCGCCAAGTGCCTCTGCCCCGACAAGAAAGTGCTGATTCCCGACCCGCAAGCGGGCTGCAGCCTCGCGGACAGCTGTCAGGCGGCGGATCTAAGGAAATGGAAGGAGCAGCACCCCGACTATACGGTGGTCAGTTACGTGAACACATCCGCCGAGGTGAAAGCACTGACGGACGTGGTAGTGACGAGCAGCAACGCGCTGAAGATTGTCAGCCAATTGCCGCAGGACGCGAAGATTCTGTTCGGCCCCGACCGGAACCTCGGCAACTACATCAATTCGATGACGGGACGGCAGATGGAACTGTGGGACGGCGCGTGCCACGTCCACGCCCGCTTCTCCGCTGAGGCACTCATACGCCTCAAGCAGGAGCATCCTGCCGCCAAAGTACTGACCCATCCCGAGTGCAAGCAGGTGATTATCCAACTGAGCGACGTGGTGGGTTCGACGCAGGCACTGCTCAACTACGTGCGTGACCACAAAGACCCCGAATACATCATCGTCACCGAATGGGGCGTTATCCACGAGATGCAGAAAGCCTGTCCCGACGTGCGGTTCATACCTGTCCCCCCCGAGGTGACGGAAGGCATCGGCTGCTCGTGCAACGAGTGCGAGTACATGCGCATGATCACGTTGGAGAAACTGCGCGACACGTTGCGCGACGAGACGAACGCCGTCAGTGTGGATCCGGACATCGCCCAAAAGGCGGTGCGCAGCATCCGCCGTATGCTGGAGATGTCGTAACTCTGCCAACTATCAGACAACATGGCGACACGCGTACTGATGGCTATGTCGGGCGGTATTGACTCGACGGTGAGCGCCCTACTCCTTTTGGAGCAGGGCTATGAACTTATCGGTTGCACGTTCCGCACGTTCGACTCAATGAAGGACTCCTGTATCGCCCGCGAGAAAGGCTGCTGCACAGTGGAAAGCATAATGGAAGCCAGACACCTCGCGGAGCAGTTAGGCTTCCCTCACCATATCATTGACCTGCGCGATGTGTTCCGCCGCACGGTCATTGAGCCTTTCGTCGGCGACTACCTGAACGGACGCACACCCAACCCATGCGTGGAGTGCAACCGCGCTATCAAGTGGGGCGAACTGCTGCGCATAGCCGACGAGATGGGCTGCGACCTTATCGCCACCGGCCACTATGCGCGCATCGAACAAAGGAACGGCAGGCACTACCTGCGCCGCGCCGCCGACACGCGCAAGGACCAGACCTATTTCCTCTGGCGGCTGACGGACGCGCAGCTCAGCCGCACCCTCTTCCCGTTGGGCGGCATGACCAAACAGGAGGTGCGCCAACTGGCGGCGGACAGAGGCTATGTCAAACTCAGTCAGAAAACGGAGTCGCAGGACATCTGCTTCCTCCCCGGCGGAGACTACCGCACGTTCATACAGACTGAATGTCCCGCAGAAACGCGGCAAAAGGCCTTCACTTCAGGCAGTTACGTGGACGCAGACGGACGCGAGGTCGGTCGGCACGAAGGCTACGCCAACTACACCGTCGGCCAGCGAAAGGGGCTGGGCATCGCGCTCGGCTATCCCGCTTTCGTCACACATATTGACGCTGCGTCCAACCGCATACAGGTGGGGCGACACGACGACCTCTACACGCACGAAGTCTGTCTCACGGACGGCTGGTTCGCAGGCGACAGCAGCCGAAGTGTGCAGGCGCAGATACGCTACCGCAGCCTGCCCTCGGAGGCGCAGTATATAGACAATCACCTCCGTTTCGACGAGCCGGTGTGGGCGGTGACACCAGGACAGTCGGCGGTGATGTACCAGGACGACCTGCTGGTGGGAGGAGGCATCATTGAATAGGCAGATTCTTCGTCTGGCGCTGCCCGCCATCATCGCGAACATCACGATACCGTTAGTCGGGCTGGTGGACACGGCTATCGTGGGCCACTTGTCGGACGCGACAGCCATCGGCGGCATAGCCGTCGGCACGATGCTCTTCGACCTGCTCTATTGGAACTTCGGTTTCTTGCGTGTCGGATCATCGGGTCAGACCGCCCAGGCATACGGGCGGAAGGACTGGGATGCCTGTGCCGCCTATCTCAGGCACTATATCCGCATCGCCCTCATTGCGGCAACAGCCATCTGGCTCATACAGAGGCTGTTCGTCACGTTGGTGCTGAAGGTGGTTCCCTGCTCCGCGCATGTGGCGGATTTTGCTCGGGAGTACTTCTTCATCCGCATCTGGGCGGCACCCGCGACCCTCTGTATGATGGCGCTCAAAGGCTGGTTCATCGGTATGCAGGACACGGTCAGCACAATGGCTACCGACATAACGGTCAATCTGGTCAATATCCTCGCTTCGTGCCTGTTGGCGGTCTTCACTCCGCTCGGCGTGATGGGCGTGGCGTACGGAACGCTCATCGCCCAGTTCACAGGACTGATTCTTGGCGGCGTTATCTTGCTCGTCAAGTACCGCCCCTTCCTCAAACCAGCCAAGCGAATCAAGGTCTCCACTCGCCGTATGAACTTCGACCTCTTTGTGCGTTCGCTCTGTTTCCTCATCGTGTATGTCGGCTTTACGGGCATCGCCTCTCGGTACGGCGACGACGAACTAGCGGTGGCTTCCATCTTGATGAAACTGATGCTGTTCTACTCGTTCTTCATCGACGGCTTCGCTTATGCGGGTCAGGCGCTGACGGGCAGGTTCTTCGGAGCATGCGACTTCCCGCAGGTCAGCCGTGTGGTGCGCCGTCTGTGGCTGTGGGCGGCGGGAGTCGGACTGTTCTTCACCGGTCTGTACGCCCTTGGCGGCGGTCTATGCTTGCAACTGATGACCGACGACCGCGATGTACTGCTGCTCTCGCAGGACTACCGCATCTGGCTCATCCTCATGCCTTTGCTTTCCACACCTGCCTTCACGTGGGATGGCATCTACGTGGGTGCGGCGGCAAGCCGGCCCATCCGCGACGCGATGATTTGGGCGGCGGCAGGGTTCGTTGTAGCCTATTGCCTGCTCGGCAGCGTCTGGGGCATTAACGCACTGTATTTCGCCTATATCGTGCATCTGATGGCACGCTCTGTATATCTAACCGCTAAATGGAGAAAAGTCTATGATTCAGCAACCCGAACACCGCCCGTGGAAAGTCCTCAAGAGTGAAAACATCCTCAATATCGGTCCCTGGCTCAATGTGCGGCAGGAGACCGTCGAACTGCCCAACGGCAGACAGATTCCCACGTGGTTCATTCTCGAATATCCCGACTGGATTAACGTCATCGCCGAGACGAAGGACGGCAGACTGGTGATGATTGACCAATACCGTCACGGCCTGGGTGTGACGAAGTACGAACTGGTGGCGGGTGTGATTGACAAGGGCGAGACACCTTTGCAGGCGGCGCAGCGCGAACTGTTGGAGGAGACGGGCTTCGGCGGCGGCGAATGGGAAGCGTTTATGACGCTGTGTCCCAACACCAGTTGCCAGAGCAACCTCAGTTACACGTTCCTCGTGCGTGGTGTGGAACAAGTGACCGCGCAGCACGAAGAGGAAACAGAGGATATCCGCGTACATGTAATGGACAAAAAAGACGTGCGCGAACTCCTCGAAGCGGGCGAAATCATACAGGCCCTTCACGCAGCTCCTCTCTGGAAATACTTCGCAAGCAAGCGCCCTTCTTCAAGCAAGCATACTTCCTATAGCAAGCACCCTTCCTCAAGCAAGCATTCTCCCTATAGCAAGCATTCTTCCTAATAGTAAGCACCCTTCATAAAGCAAACATTCTCCCTATAGCAAGCACCCTTCCTATAGCAGACCTACTCCCTGAAATCTGAAGCACCCGCGTCACCAATAATAGCAGGCAGCTGCAAGCAATCAAGATTATGCTATTATTATGTGATTATTATGTTATTATTATGTTATTATTATGTTTTCATTAAGTTTTTATACAGACTTTATACAGATTTTATTATGTTCGTAAGCAAACCACACTGTACCCACACTTGTGGTGTCCCCCAAAAGTTGGACAAGGTTATTAAATATTGTTAGTTGTATGCATGTTCATTGACATGTTGTTTGTATATTGTCTGTGTATTGTTGCCTGTATTGTACAGGACTCATGTGCAGCCGCAGTTTGATACGGTCGTTGTTGTAATACCTGATGTACTCCGCCAAACCTTTCAGAAAGGTTTGCTCGTCTTCAAATCGGTTCACATAATAAAACTCGTTCTTCTGTAGTTAGAAAAAATCTCACAGTTATGTAATAATTGACAGACGAATCATCGAAAAATAAAAAATATTTGAGAAAATATCTCACAAAACTTGTGTGTGTAAAAATACGTGCGTATTTTTGCAGCCGATTTCAACAATATATAAAATATGTTAGTCAATTTTACAGTAGGCAATTTCCGCTCGTTCAAAGAGAAAAGGACATTGAGCATGGAAGCGGCAAATATCAAGGAGTTTGCTGACAGTGTTATTAATCAAGAGGGAAGACAAATCTTGCCATTAGCGGCATTGTATGGCGCAAATTCCGGTGGTAAGAGTAACTTGCTGAAAGCAATGAAGGTCTTCGTGGATATGGTAAGAAATTCATTTATTAAGATGAATTCCAATGACCGTTTCCAAATTGAGCCATTTATGTTGGATGGTGTTTCTGGGGTTCGACCGTCTTTCTTTGAAATAGAGATTATCTCAAACACAACAAAGAATTACTATCGGTATGGTTTTGAGGCTACTGCAGAAGCAGTAGTAGCCGAGTGGCTGTATAAAAGGACGCAGAAGAGGGAAGTCTGTTTGTTCTTGCGTGCAAACAACACGATAGAACCGACGAAACTGTTTGCAGAAGGTAAGGGAATCGAGAATCGCGCAAGACCGAACTCTTTGTTCTTGTCTGTTTGTGATTCGTTCAATGGGCAGATTGCTCATGATATTACATCGACCATCAGTCCTATGTTGGTTATGTCAGCCGTGAATCATGACGAGATTTATGAGGCTACGAAAATCTTGCACTGGAATATGAATCAGCAATATCTCAATCAAATGAGCGAAATGTTCCGCAATTTGGATGTTGGCTTCTCGTATTTTGAGATACCTCATGATGAAATGCTGGCAAAAGCGGTCAAGGCATTTACATATCACAATAAATATGATGCAGAAGGTAATATTATAGGAAAAGTCAGGTTTACTATGCTGAACAACGAATCACAGGGAACAAATAAACTTTTTGATATGATGTTTGTGATTCTGTTCACCCTGCAAAACGGTTCACTGCTTGCTTTTGATGAGTTTGATTGCAAACTTCATCCGCTCATAACGGCATATATCATCCAACTGTTCAATAACCCGAAGTATAATACAGGTCATGGACAACTGGTTTTCGCCACACATGATTCCAATTTGTTAAGTGCAAAGTGTCTGCGTCGTGACGAAGTGTGGTTTGTGGAGAAAGACAAACAGGAAGCATCCGATTTGTATTCGTTGGTTGAGTTCAAAGATGCGGATGGCGTGAAAGTGCGTAATGACCGCAGCTTTGAGAAAGACTACATCAAAGGCCGCTACGGTGCCATTCCTTATGTGAACTATAATTGGTAATCGGTATGGCAAGAGCGATGTCAAGTCGTGCGCTTCGGGAACTACGGGAGCGCACACGGAAGGAGAAACACGATAAGAAACGCAAGGTGGCTACGCGCAAGGTACACCTCAATTATCTTATTGTCTGCGAGGGCGAGCGTACCGAACCCAATTATTTCAACGCCTTAGTCGGCGGGCGCAACTCCAAAGTGCTTTCGGTTGATGTGCTTGGAGAAGGACAGAGTACATGTCGTTTGGTACGTACCGCTATTGAAGAACGCAACAATTCAATGATTGAGTACGACCGCGTCTGGGTGGTGTTTGACAAAGACGATTTTCAGGATTTCAACGAGGCGATTGCTTTGGCTGGCTCGAATCACATCTGTTCTGCATGGTCTAATGAATCATTTGAGTTGTGGTATTACTTGCATTTCCAGTATCTTGATACACCCATTACCCGCTCGCAGTATATTGAGGCATTGAACCGTGAGATAAGAAAGCATGAGCAGGAATATTCATATGCAAAGAATGATAAAGGCACGTATGCTATTCTCTGCAAATATGGCAACTTGGATTTGGCCATCCGCCATGCGGAGCGTTTGGAAACATTGTATAACGACACCAACTTTGCCACCCACAAACCATGTACAAAAGTGCATCATCTGGTCAAAGAGCTACTGAATCCGGAAGAAGTTTTGGAAAGCATTAACGAACCTCTATAAGAAACTTATATTATGTACAATCCGAACGAATTGGTGTTTGAGGCAATGCTTGAACTGGCAAAACAAGAAAACAAAGGCAATCCTCTTGCAGAAAGTATAATTGATAAGATGTCGTATGAATATCATCGACAACAGTATAACGATTGTCTCCAGCATATTGACGAGGAAAACCAGATTATAGCATATATCTACAATCAAATAAGCAAATGCGGAGGTTTTGCTACAACTTACGAACAACAAGAATTGCAACGACATATTCAGTTGTGGAGTGAATATGAAGCAAAAAGTATGAAACATCTTTTGTCGGGTTCTAACGATTGTAAAGATTTGCAATCAGATTTAACAAACTTATTGCATTGATTTGTTATAACATCAATATTACACAAAATAAAACGAACTATTATGAAACATAAACTCATCGCGTTATCAGCAATAATGGTATTTGCAACGAATGTTCTTTTCGCTCAACAATGGGTGTGGGATGAAATATCAAAAGAAGATGAGGGCGGTCCATTTAGCGGAATTTTAGGAGCAATATTATTGTTTGGGGCGATATGGATATTGGGACACTTATTTGGGAAAAATGAGGAAAAAGAAATTAAGAAGAAAATGTCGTACGGCAAACCATCCCAAGATGATTCCATCAACCAAGAAGAGGACGACACTTTTCTTGATGATGACATTCCCATGGATATAGGCGATGAAATAGATTCTTATGCGGGAAAAGTACAACCTCCATCTTTAACTACCCCTAATTTAATCAAGATGCATGCGGATAACAAAACAAATACTTCGCTCGTTTCCCAAAAGAGTGAAGACGAAATATTTCGGAACAAATGTATTGAAACATACGGAGATTACGCAGAAAATACGTATGGATTAATCATTGTCAAAGAAGATGGAGAATATCGACAGATTTCACCTCCAGACAAACGTTACGAAATTCTATCTTCATATATTTACGAATATAAGCGTGAACGCCATGCACAAGTTTGCTTAATCGGGAATGGTGAACTACTTAAATTTTATATAGAGTCTTGTAAAAAATTTAAACTATTCCCGGATGCTAAACCAATGGAATCACACGGATTATTAGAGAAAGAATATAATGGGGAACAAATTGCAATGATGATGGCATATTACGATAAAGAATTAAAAAGCTATCGTCTATATACAACTCCTGCCTATTCTCATTCTCTTAAAGAGTTTTGTTTAGCATTAGGTTGGGATTTGGCAATGTATATCCACAAATATATTAAGCAACCTATGGATTTAGGAAGTTATTATCATTTGAGAGATATGGTGCTTCGTAAGATGAGTAAAGAAGAATATATTGAATATGAAAATAAAGCTAGAATTTTGGAAGATCGAGGGAAAGACGGATGGTATGATGGTTGGAATAACCGACTTGGCAATAATTATGAAGAAGCACATAAAGAAATTGAAAAGAGACAAGTAATTACTTATGAACAGGCAATGCAAGAAATTCAACAAATAGAGTGGCACTTATAGTTTTGTAATCAAGATTTGATGATTCAGTTAGAAATGTCACACGATCTTCTAATAAATCGAAACATATCATTAAAAATATAAAGTTCAACATTATGAGAATCTTTTTATTAATTGTAGCGATAGTATTTGTTGTTATGTTTTTTTACTCTTGGTCTCAAAAGGGTAACACAGCAAAAGACGGTCTATGGAGTGGCGGCTTTTGCAGTATCATATTAATTGTAGGTGCAATAATGTTTCTATTTGTTATTAGCGAATTAAAAAGTTGTGCATCCTATGGACCATCATATGATTACTATGATGCGCCAAGGAAATAGAAATCCTAGTTATATGAAAATAAGGCAATCTGTAAGAGAAAAATTGCTAATACATTCTGCCGGGAAATGTGCAAAATGCGGAATAGATTTACTTATTGAAGGAAAAAGTGTTAGCATTGGTCAAGTTTGTCATATCATTAGCAAGCAAGAATTAGGTCCCCGACACCAACCAAACCTTGAAGACTATGATTGTTACGACAATTTAATATTTCTTTGTGCCAATTGCCATAAAGAGATTGATACTAATGTTGATGAATATACGGTTGAGCGACTTAAAGAAATGAAAGTTTCACATGAAAAGAAAGTCGCGGAAAAACTAAAGAATGAAAAGTATACAGTATTACATTTTTTAAGAGTCAATTCTGGTATCGAATTAGCGAATACTTTATGGGGCAGTCATTGCTACCAAACTTCTCATGAACCATTAAATGAAGAGGGCTTAAGAATTATTGACAAATTAGAGGATTATGTGAAAGATTTATTAGATATCCAAGATGACATATCGCTTAATGATAAAGAAGAAATATATCAGGTCTTATAAAAACATATAACAGAATTAGAAAATTTAGGGTATTATATTTATGTGGCTAAAACTATTGTTAGTCTTTATTCGATGAATGTACCCAAATTGTATATTTTAGTATTACAATCCGCAACTACCCAAAACATATACACCGCCATCAGCAAGTAATCTACAAAGAATAAAACTAATGACACAGCAACCGAATAGAGGAGAAATAGTGATTTATCGTGCGCCGAAAGGTGCGTTGGTATTGCCTTTAAGATAGGACGGGAGTCTGTTTGGCTTACGCAGAACCAAATAGCGGAGATGTTCGGCGTGAAAAAGCCATTATATCCAAGCATATCAGCAATATAGTTACATCAGGAGAATTGGAGCGCGAGACAATTGTTTCCATAATGGAAACAGTCATCGGATAACTTTCTTTCGCCTGTTGTCTCGGCTGATAGACGAGTTTCTTTCTTCGTTTATTTCGTCCACATGAAAGCCCAATGGGCTTTTATGGCTGCGGAATAATGAGAGGACTATTCGGACACGGTCACAGAGCCGCCTTATGTCAACTATGGCAACCAACCTGTCGAAATATCCTTATACCGTAATCACGATATAACGAAAGCATCGTGCATTTCCCGCTCATTGTTTCACGGGTGAACATCAAACGAAACAACAGTTGTTACCTAATTGTCTTGCCGCTGTTGTTTTGGGTATTGTGCCGACTGGCAGTCGGCGTTTTTCGTCAATTAAGTCGGTATCGGATGCCGACACCGGCTCTGCCGCTTTTTTCTTGGTAGTTTCCGGCAAATGCTTTTTGCAGCTCAAAAAACGTTGTGCATTACGAAGGTGTGTCAAAATTGCTTTACACACCCTCATCGCCGCACGCGGCGATATCAGTCGTATTTTTTTTTGCACCTGTACCTGTGTCACTTATAAAGAAAAATGCATTTTTTTGGAAAAAAGTTGCTTTTCAGGTGATAGATTTTGCCCATTTTTTTGCTATATTAACGTGAGTTCGATATAATTTTTCAAAATAGGCAGAGTTGATTGGATTCTTCACATTCCAGATTCAGAGCAGGTTTCTTCGGGAAATAGCAATATGCCGCAATAGCGGCAAACGTGTTGCACAAGAAATTGGCAACTGACCGATGTCTAGAATGCTCCACCTGCGCCATGTTCTTCAGTTCGTCATTGACAGATTCAATCAACGCCCTGTGTCTCAAAATGATTTTGTCAGTCTGGCTCACCAACATG
>CAJOIZ010000016.1 GCA_905234835.1 Paludibacteraceae bacterium | reverse complement strand
AAACGCAATTACGCATACTACGCCAACAACGTAAACTACGCAAGCTACGTTAAACAATGTTTAACTAAATTTGGAGGACAAAATTATGAAACCTGCAATCTATCGTAGAAACAGTTGGCTGCCGACAAACGGATGGTTCCCCACCGTATTCGAGGAGTTTTTGAACAATGACATGCTGAACACCGCCAGCAATGTGGCGCCTTCGGTCAACGTCAAAGAGACCGCTAACGATTACACCGTTGAGTTAGCTGCTCCGGGTGTTAAGAAAGAGTACTGCCGAGTACATGTCGATGAAGACCACAATCTGTGTGTTGCCATCGAGAACAAGTTCGAGCACAAGGAAGAGGATAAGCATGCGCACTATCTGAGACGCGAGTTTGCTTACACGAACTTCGAACAAAAGTACACCTTGCCGGATAATGTGGACGAAGCAAAGATCGCCGCTAAGGTCGAAGATGGTATCTTGACGATTGAGTTGCCGAAGATCAAACGCGAAGAAGGCAAGACCTCTCGCCAAATAGCCATCTCATAACAAAGGTATGTTAACAAACAAAGCACTCCTAAGCGAGTGCTTTGTTTGTGTGTAGGGTTGTTCTTATCTCACTGTGTTCGAACGATTATTTCCCTTTGTGGTGGAGAAATGGGCAAAAGGGAACAAGCTAGAACCCAGACTTGGGGAACAAGCAAAGGGGAATAAGCAGAGGGGAAAAAACAAATCAACAATTAACCACAATTAAACAAAAAAACTCGCTCTTAGAAAGAGACAAGCACAGAACACCATACAGAAAAGTGACGGGAAAAGTAACGTGTATAGTGACATGTAAAGTGACAAGTAAAGTGACATGTAAAGTAACAAGTAAAGTGACGGATAAAGTAGCGGAAAGAGTAACGGAAAGAAGGCATTTGAAAATGCAATTCTGCAATGATGCAATAGATGAGCGGGCAATTAGATTACCTTACAATGGAAGAAAGAGAAACGCGAGGCTGACGACTCACGCACGTGACAAAGAGAAAACCGGATAAAATCCGGAGTAAGGGACAAACGTTTGTAAAGCTTGTGTTTTTTTGAAGTGAATTGGTGGGCTTTGGACAAAAAAAGACACATGCTAAGGCGGGAATGCAGAAAAAGACACATGCATAACAGATAAACTTGGATAACATCCAAGTCAATGGACGATGTGATCCAAATGAGATTTGGGGCTAATGGACAAAGGACAGTTACTATCGGCAGAGTGTGGGCGGCTCGGTATCACGGAATCATGGTATCGCGGTATACCGACAAGAGCGGGCAATTAGATTGCCTTACAATGAAAGAAAGAGAAACGCGCCCCGTGTGAGGCGCTTCACTAGTTTCTTATTGTCTAACCCAGATATTTGGCATTTCGGGTTTGAACTCGGGATCGATGAGATGGAGTTGCTGCCGAATGATGCCACGACGATTGATTGCAGGTTGTAAGCAGAACATGTCGAACTCTTGTAGGTTTACTTCTTCCGGTGTAGTCCAATGCGGGAATAAGAGTTTCATGTAACCAACTGCCATACGTTTTACGGCTGTTACATCACGAACTCCTGCTTTCGGATCATGTTCTACTATCTTATCGAATACTTCTGCATATGCGTTTTGTACACGCAGATTGTGCATAACTTCGGAGAAGTATTCCATGTTCATTGTCCAACCTTTGTATATCATGTTGGTCTGAATCTTAGGCAAGAACCATCCTTCTACGAAACCATGGAAACGATCAATCAAAGCTGACTCTTTGAAATTCTCCGGCAATTCGTCAAAATAACGAGGACTACGAGGACGTTGATCGCTTGTAAGACCAATATTTCCCATAAGCATCAATCCGGCTTCAGAGGTGAATGCGACATTGCCGATAGATGCTTTTCCTTGCTCCAAATAGGACTTCAAAGCGCCTTGCAATTCGGCAGGTTCTTGGAACTCAATTGTCTGCACTTCATCGAACGCACAGAAGTCATGTGTTCCAAGTAAACCTTTCTGCTTTTTGTTCTTATCATAGAACAACGAAGCACGGGTTACCTTACCGCCGCTGACAAGCCAACCGTATTTGCTTATATTGTTGAATACAAACGATTTACCTGTTCCTTTTGGGGCCAATTCAACCATGTTAAGACGCGGTTCTACAAAGACCAAAAGACGTGTAACGAACTCCAGTTTCTGATGCATATTTGCGAACGAATCCGGCTCGTATTCCATCGCAGAAATTATCAAATCAAGCCACTCATCCATACTGAAATTGCGACGTACATTTTGGATGAAACTGATGTCGACAGAAGTGTATGGTTTGAACGGTTTAAAGTCAACCATTGTCACATGATTCTTCTTTCCATCCTCATCCGGAAGCAAGCATAGTTTGATAATACCCCACATCTCGCCATCATGTAAATCGTCCACATGTTTGTTGGCAACATGATCTGGGATAACACCTTCGTTCTCCTTGATGCCCAAATCAATGATACCAAATTGGCGTATACCTTTGATGAGGTTGATATTGACATTAAATCGAGTCAATAATGTTATTTCCTGTCCATCGATAAGTTTACTACGAATATCGCCTTTAGGCATTACCGTATCCAAGAAATTATTCAATCCGGCACGATCTATTTGCTCACCACGTGCATAACGTTTGATAAGGAAATCCTTTACAAACGAAGGTAAGTTACGTCCTACGAACAAGTTATCGGTCGTACCTTTGTCTTTGTAGATTGCTTGCTGACCTAAATAGGTCTGAATCTTTTGTGATATAGTGTCTCTCATAATTTCTTAAAATATGTCGCTAAATAAGTCGTCCTCTTGAACGGCGAGTTTAATTTCTACTTTGAATTCTTTTGATTGCGCGCCAATACGCAGTATCACTTTGTTTACGTCTTTCTCCAATGCCAAACGTTCGCTACTATACGTTACACCTTGTTTCTGGAGTTGATAGGTCTTGCCAGCATATTCAATTACTGGCACTACACTACTCTCCAGAGCGCTTATCTCTACTTGGAAGATAGGTTCTGCTTCTGTCAATTCGAACGTCTTCTGTACGGCATTCCATTTCGCTTTCTCTTTCTGGTTGGAGATAATCAATATCGGCACTAATTCTTCTTCAGGAGTTGCGCCTCCATGGCTTCCCATGCCAGTTGGTATCTTAGCTTTTAGCGATTCGTGACGCAGTGCAACTATTTGACGTTGTTTGCCATCGTCCGTCGGCACAATGATGTATTTATCATCTTTGACCAATGCTTGGGTGGACGTAAATAAAGCACAACGTCCATAGTGGTCAGATTTAAATCCTTGCAAGTTGTAGCCATCACATAGTTGCGATAGGTATGTCATTCCGTGATCTGAAACGATTGCTATCTTTTCTCCCGGATGTTCTTGCAGAATTTGATGAATAGATTTACGAACAGATTCCAAGTCCTTTATGATATATTGCGGGTATGGACGACAGGAATGAGCTTCTTCATCTATATCTCCGTACTTATCAATCATTATGCTATCACCACAAAGCGCCAATAGTTCGGATTTGTTATTATCGGTACGTGAAGGCAATTTCGCTTTCGCTATCATAACTTCGTTCACGTAGTAGTTTTCCATCTCGTGCTCTTTGACTATCTGCATGATATATGGAATCCAATCAACACCCAAGCCATCAATCCAGCAATAGAATGAAATATCGTCACGATTATGCAGTAGCGAACGTGTATAATCTATGTCATTGCTCCATTTGAAGTGCTCCAAATCGTTTGCGTTCTTCTCGGCAATGTATTGCTTAATAACATCCGAATAGATATTGCGTATCTTTGCTTCTTTATAAGCTTGAATATAATCCAATATCCATGTTTGGTCCGTATCAGCAATGGTTGGCTGCAAGTAGTAGTACAAATCAGGATAGAGTTCTCGCAATTGATCTTGGTTAATCTTATTTTCGCTATACCATTTAATAATCAATTGTTTCTCGGCATCAGACATCATTGAAACATATGGAATAGCAGATAGAATACCCGATTCTGCTTCGACCTTTTCAATCTTAGATACAAGATACTTTTGTACATCCGGAGATAATTCTACACCATGTTGAGCAGCTATTTTTAGACCAATCATACGCTCCTCTAAATAACGCTCAGGTTCTTCCTGTGTAAAGATAGTCAGCACCAATCCTTTAGCAAACATCGTGTCGTTATAACTCTCTATTTGTTGGAGCACGCGACAGATATAGCCTTCGTCGCAGAAACGGAATGTATAATACTTCGCCAGCAACCAACGCATGAATGGATCTTTGTTATTGAACCATTGTTCATAGAAGACATTATAATCAGCCAGATCATAAATGCCGAATTGTTGGTTAAAGAACTTTGCGAACTTGAAGTTATGTACGTCAATCAGTTTTGCTAATTTATCCCAGAACTGGATTTCTTCCTCGCGATATGGAATACCCTGTAAATCGAGGCGTAAACCATTTACCAAAAATTCATATGTGTTGTGACATACGCAATATGTAAATGCGTTATCTGGTTGCGCATAATCTGCATGAGCGAATATTGCATGCGACGTACATATGATATTCTCTTTCAGTTCCGGGTATTGCCAACTTTGCAACCACTTTGTAACGTTATCAGCAATGTGATGGGTTTCGTCTAAACCTTGTACATCAAACGTCGTGTTATCGGTCAAAATAAGGCGATATTCTAATTGTTTATCCTCGTTATTGAAATACCATATGAAGGATTGTGGATCATCACGGAACTTCCGCATTTTTCCTTCCAATCCCACAATGGGGATATACACACGCTGGCGATGAGCGAAACCGGATTTAGATGTGTCAAAACTCTTAATCGTATTGATGAGTGCGTTGAATTCAGCATGCTCTACATCGTTGTTGTAGAAACGAGCCAATTCTGAAAACGGCATGATGATACGATACTCTGTCGGATTTTCCGATATGAGTTGCTTGATTTTACGAGCCAGTTTATCATGCGTCAACATAGTATCCGGATAGTCTTCGTCCATCCAGTGCTCTACACGAGTAATCTGACATATTGGTGTACCATCACCATGCAACATGTCGTAAACAAAATGACAACAATCGCAACAACACAAACCGCACAGGAAAACGGTCAGCGGTTGCCGTACCTTCTCCCGTAAATGTTTGGTCATGCCGAACCTCGTTAATCAGTTCATCGTATTGATTAAAAGTCTTGTACATGATTAATTGAGTATTATATCCAATACCACATCATATCCTAATTCGCAAATCTTAGCCAATGCTTGTTTTGCCTCATCGCCACTCATTGTGTCCACTTTCGCTTGCGCCAATGCTTGTTTATTCTTGTCTCGCGTCGGTGGCGTTGGAGGAACAACCGGTGGAGTTACAGGCGGGGTTGGCTGCTTAATCGTGCTAATGCGATATAGACGCAATTGCTCAATTACAGCTTGCTCTGTCCACAGACCAACACCTTGCTCCATGTGTTGACGGATGTATTGCACAGCTTCGCTATATTCATCTTCCGTCAGTTTGACATTCTCCTCTGCCATCAAGAAATCGTGGAAACCTTTGTTGAAGTTCTTGCTCTCTCGGTTCAGCAGCGGAAGTACATCAAATTTTAAGGTTGTAATCTGGTTGTCAGTTTCAACCATTAGGTGCGGATCTTTTGCTCCAGTTTCCGTGTAGATAGTGATGATATTATCAATCATCTTACATATATCATCCTTGTTAACTTTGATACTCAAAGCAGGACAATATTTGAGTGCCCAAAGCGGATAACCAATCTCACCACAATAACCATTACGCAATGCCCATCGTGCATCCGTTAAACTACTTACATCTTTGTAGTCACGCAGTTGATTCAACGAGAATAGTTGGATAAGACCTTTTGCAATAGCACCTTCCTCTTTCGTTTCAAACTTGACATCTACCTTACCAGACTTGCTACTAGAACCAGATTCCCAAATCTTAAATGTCTCTGTGATCAACTCCAGCATACGCTGTGCGTTGATGGGTTTGCCATTAGTATCGAAGACTTTGTCTATGTAAGGACGAAGTGCGAATGCCAACATACCATAGCCGGAATGAGACGGGAATAAACCATAAGGCGGAAGCATCAAATCATGGAATTTGTCTGCCAGATTGAATTGCATCTGCTTGTCTGCATGGTCAATCTTTGATTTAACAAATTTATGAACCACGAACAATGGATGGTTGATATCGCAATCCGGTTTGAATTGCAGATTATCATCGACGCTATCTTGCAGCAATAGTGCCATATGACGTGCAGGACCTGTGCAACGCTCCATGATTTCGTCTTTTGTATTGAACGAAAGCACGTTATCGGCAGTACCTTTCGAGTGCTGCTTTACCCAACAGGTAGCAGGTGCTTTAAGACGCACAATCTCTACAGATTCCGCTCCGTGTGAGAAAATCATCGGAGCAATACTGCTGTTGATGGTAGATGCTAATTTGTGTGCAGTAATAGGCATGCTCTCGCCTCGTAGATAGATAGTACTTACACCGGCACGGATATTTTTTATCCAATCGACAATGATAGCTTTCGCATTCTCTGTATGCGATTTGGTCTGTTCAGCATACCCGTGCTTGGTGGCGCCCATAGCATTTGCTTGATATTCAATAAAGCGTGCGAAGTCCTGTTCTGGCATTAGCGTATCAAATACAAAGAATGCAACGTTTTGGAAACGTTCATCTTCACTGGCTTTAGCGATAATCTCTTTGATGTCGGCTAATTCTTTAGTGCTACGAGCAAATAACAAAGCCAGATATAACTCATACGGCAGTGCAGCTTTCATACCGTTCTCAATTTTATTGAGTAAGGTATATTCATTCGCATCTTCTGAGAAGAAACCATATTGGCAGGGACGGTTAACACCCTTCAGAAGCTTGTCAAATTCTTTCTCTGCACTGTCTCCAAACTTCAGAATCTGCCAAGTGTACTTAAAGTCGGTGCTCAGCAATTGTTGTTTGAATTGCTCAATCTCTTTAGTATCCAAAGCTGAGAAACGAATCTCATATATGCCTTGTGGAGAACGTTGTACTACGCCTTGCGTATTGATCCAATCAAGAATTTCGTCCATCTCTTGGTCAATCGGAGTGCAAGCAAACATATTGCGTATGTTTTCTTCGCTCGGAGTGACAGTATCATTACTTGCTAAGTTGTTGAGGGCGTTAAGCAACAGAATCACCTTAAATACGGCTGCATAGTGTTCTCCTTTGTTTTGAACGTGCAAGTGATACGAGTTATAACGCTCCGTAACGACACCATATTTGTTCACCTTGTTATTAAACTCATCCAGCACGAAATCCCAAAGGTAGTCAGCAGTAATCATGTCACCATTCCGAAAGTGTTCTTCGCTATCCAAGAACTCGCGAATAGCAGGGTTTGAACCCAAAAACTCGAATACCGAGCGCGAACTGGAACCTGCTTCACGTGCATAGTACGTAGCCAAGTTGGCTGTTCCCGGATGCACAGGGAACAAGAGTTTCATATCCTCAATCGTTTCCTGCGGGTCGTTTGAACTTTCTGCGTATTTTGCATACACAGATGCCATCCGCGGGAAATACCTACTGGTAATATTGAAGTAAGCGAGATATGCTTGGTTATCCGGATCAGACGAGTGAACGAACTTACGCGACATAATCTTGAATGCGCTAACTGGCTCCATGTTATAGTGCATGTAGCGATAACGCCCCATCGTTTTTGTACGTTCATCTGCTTTCAGACTATCTAATGCTGACGGGTGAGCGATATGGAAGAAATATGAGTTGTTTGTCGATTGCTGTGTTGCTTCTGCTAATTCCTGCAAGTCAACTAACAAAGAAGGACCAATATCCGACAACATAACATCCGTGAACTCATCCCAAATCAGCAAGATTCCTTTGTACGGAGTAGTTGCTGCCAATTCGTTCTGTACTTCAAAGAACCATTTGCACAGATTCTCTTGTTGCAGACGAACATCTATACCTGTTTCGCGTAGGGTCTTTTTGATGAGCGCTAACACAGCGGTATCTGCTTCGCGCAGGTCTTTAATCAACTTTTTACGGTCTGGAGCATAGGATGCTAATTCTGCATTTGCGGAAATGAGATGATCCCAGATTGCAGGATTCTTCTCAATGTTCGCGATATAGTTATCAAAGTCAGTACGAACCGTAATATCCAAGCAAGCAGCTGTCAATGCTTCAACAACATGCTTCTGGATCTGGAGTGACAAATCGTCTTTGTGAGTGATAGAACAATGACCATACATTGTTACAGGGAACAGTTGTAGGTTCTTGCGCAGAGAAAATAATGTCTCACGCAAAATAGCAAACTTATCGCCAGCAAACTCTTCATTGACATACTCCTCGATTTCTTCTGTGGGGTCGCATAGCAAGTGCTTGATGACAGCGGCAGCATGGCTCTTACCGGTTCCGTAAGTTCCTTCCAGCCAGAACGACTTATGTTCATCCACTACTTTCTTAGATACCGAACCTAAAACCATGCTCAGTATCGAATTGAATTGCTCATTCGGAATGAAGTTTTTCCATTCGTCATGCTCCTCAGTTTGGATGTTATAAGCGGATTTTGTTTCGCGAATCCGTATCGCGTCTGAATATTTCTTTGCCATACACTTCGTTTAATAAAGAGCTTTTAATACCGCCAAACTATTCATGTCTTCACGCAATGTAATATGCTGTAAGCCCATGTTTAACTCTGCAATAAGCACACGATTATTTAATGAGTTTAATGTTCTTAATGCTTTCTCTAACGTGGACTTAGTCAAACCGAACTCTTTGAACGGTCCGTTTTCGGTCTCATCATCATAGAAGTCAGATACACGGAGATTCGTGATGCCTGTTGCCTCGCTAAACTTATAAATTGAATACGCAACGGCTATCTCACTCACATCTGTATATTCACAACGCATAGCATTTTCTTTTGTTATTTCATCATGTTGCATTAGGTCTGGGCCAATGGGCGATTCTTTGAGAGTTCTTTGAAGTTGATAAACCGCATTGTGCACAGTCTTTTCTTTATATTCCTCAAATTGCGAACGAATCATTTCTTCCATCAGTTTTGAAGAATAGGTAGAATTCGGTTTTATATTATTCACAAACCAATTAACAATAAACGAGCCGTATGCAAGGTTTGTCCATACAATACTCCATAACAACTCCGGCATGTCTTCTCTAATTTCCGCAAGGAATTCGCCGAGTTCAGTAATGTTGTTTTTGTCATCGATAATTCCCGCATCCTTGAGCCATAACTTTAACGAAGGAATCTGATAGTCTTCATTCAAGCCATGAGCACTTGTCCAGAAATCATTCTGCTCGATAAGATAAGACTCTAACCAATCTTGTCTTAAACCAAAATTCTTGTAACGGTCGATGTTGACCACTTTGCCACTTGTTCCCATATTAGTTGTTATAGATAGTGAATTAGCCACAATACATCCCTTCTCATGGAAGTCCAAACATTTGTGGCAATGAATACACTTTTGTTTATTAATGCTAACTTTTGGATATATTGTTAGTGCACCTGTTGGGCACTCAACTTCGCACGTTTCGCATTGTATGCAATACGTAGATTTATACAAGGCTCTCTTTATCGCTCCAATCATGACCGGATCAGTAACACCTTCCAAGTTGAAGATATAATTAGAGTCTTTTTGCTCAATAGTAAATTTATGTATTACTTTATTGATATTAATTTCGCCGTATTGTTTACCTTTCTTTGATTCACTCAAAACATAGTCACCAATAGTGTACAAGAATGTATCAATAGGATATTGCGGGTTCTTGATAATTGCTTTGATATTAGGAGCAATGCTAATAAAATTAATGAATGAATCCTTTTTGACGAAATTCCCACTTGCGCGACGTTTCCAGCCACCTTCTGCGATATAATTGTCTATATCTTTAACTCCTGCAGCCGATGCAAATTTTCCGAGTCTTTCTTCAAATGGTTTAAGATTTTCTGCATAATGCTGCTTTACAACCATTTCGTTCCATTCTGATCCAAACGGGCAGATGAAACATCCGACACGTGTCATGCCTTTTCGATATGAAGGATTAACAGGCAATTTATAACGCCATATATATAGGAAGATTTCGACTTGCGACCATCTAAGTATGGGGCGAGCATTTATCGTCGTCGAATGTTTAACTCCACGACCTATTCTTTCGTAGCCAGAACGCCTCGTACTTTCTTCTGCACGTACACCTTCGAATGCCAGCACTTTCGCTTGTTTGTTTGTTCCGGGCACTTTGAGCATTCGATATAGCGGAGCCGTTTTCATTACCGCACAACACCAACGATGTTTGTCACTCGGTGTGCCAATCTTATCCCAATAAGTCAAGACTTGTTCGTGATTCTTGGCTGTATCGAATTGCAACGTAGGGAATAGTTTGTGATAATGTTCCTGTACTTGTTCGTAGAGTTTGAGCGAACTAGGCAACTCATAACCCGTATCGGAATAAATGACACGGAAAGCATCTGGCGGGAGCGCGCGCGTACACAAGTCCAGTACGACCTGACTATCCTTACCACCTGAGAAAGAAGCCAAGAAATAGTCCACTTTGGTTGTCTGGAGCACTTTCTTTCCTTGCTTCTCTGCTTCGTCCTCCGGCATGATATCAAAGCTTTCACAATCTTCCTTGACAATCGCCATCTTCTTCTTCGATTGCTTCTCAACTCGTGCTGCTAACATCTCAAAGTCCACCTGATTGGCCTTGTACTTCTCTGTCAACTTGTTAACACGTGTATAGGTGTCGTACGTATCACGGATGAACTCAATGGCTTCACTCTCACAAAGGAACATCTGCTCTTTCGTTTTCTCCAACATTGCCTTGACATCAACCGGCACAAGCGTCAGTTTCTCTTTGCCCGGCACGAGATCGACGGTTGCTTTCTCATAGATATTGGCTCCTTTGACTTCGAACACCTTTTCTCCCCAATAGAAGTACTCCTTGTTGCATGCCCATAGCAACGGTTCATCGCACTCAGGATATTGCCATCCGAGTGCGTTCAACCCCAGCAAATGGAGTTCTTCATAAAAGACAGGACGCGGTGCGATACTCAGCGTATCTTTCGTTACGAGCGAATCCAATTTCACCCCGCCTGTTTCCTTATCCCACTGTATCTTGAACATATAATTTTAGCTTACTTTTTCATGCATATGTGCGACGTGTCACACATTATTAATTAGCCCGCCGATGGCTGGCGAATTTGGAACAAACATGTTCCAAATCTATTTTTCTTCCTTGTCTATTATCTCCCAATGGCCGCTATAGCCGCTGCCAACATATTTGATGTGCGGCAATTTAGCAAGACGGCGACCGATTGTCTTAACACTCACATGCAATAATGCCGCCAACTCCTCACGCGTGATCTTCGGATTCTGCTTAATGAGCGCAGTAATGTCTTGAGGGACACCTTGAGGGACATCTTGAAGGACACCTTGAGGGACATCTGCCTCTTGACTTGCCACAAAGGCATCTATCTCGGCTTGCAGGTTGGTGTTGTGCAGACGAATCATGACATTCGGAAAGATCGATTCGTCCTGTTGGTCACGTGTGTCGTTGAGTGCCTGGATATACTCGGCTTTCTGCTCTTTGAGTACCTTGGTCGGGATAAGACCGAACTCAAACTGAAGCATGTTCATCACCAATCGCGACATACGGCCGTTGCCGTCTGCCCACGGATGGATAGAGACGAGCCGGTAGTGCGCCACAAACGAGAGGCGATAAGCTGCGAGGATGTCGTTCTTCGGCAAGGCGGCACGCTCGGTATTGAGCCAACGGCAGAAGTCCGACAAGGCCTTCGGCACTTTCTCGTGAGCCAAATAAGAACGTCCTCCGAAACCTGCTGTGACATTGAGTCTGCGCAACTCGCCTTCGACTGCGGAGAACGAGCCAAGCGGCGTGTTGTACGTGCTGCCGGTGTTCGTCTTAGCCGCAAGGGCACGATTAACTGCGTTTCTCATCACGATAGCCGACAGACGGCAGAGCATATCGACGCTATAAGGCACGTGCGGGTCAGCAAGCCTTTGTGCTTCCTCATAAGCCGCTTTCAGGTCGAGGTTCATCATCTGCTCTTGGAGCGTACGTCCGGGAGCCGTGATGCCTTCGTCGAAAAGCAGTTGGTTCTCAATCTCCGTGACGGTTGAACCTTCGATGGCCGTGGAGTGCGTAATGATAGAATATAAGTAGAATTTCTGGTAGTCAATCTGCTCTTCGATGCCCAAGGCACGGTAGCGTTCTATGGTTTGCAGTATGTCTGCCATATTTCAGTATTGGCTTTTATCGTTCAAAGATTGACTCTTATTTTAGTACCTCCCAATGACCGCCTTTATCCGGTCCGACACGGCGGATGATGCCCTTAGATTGCATCATTGCACCAAATTTGGCTGCAAAGGCACAACTTTGTGCAGAGATATGCAAATAAAAAAATCGAGCCACAACGATAGTGGCTGTAGTTCGAATTAAGATTGTTTATCGTGCATCAAATTATTCCGCACCATCGTGTTGGTCGTTATTTCGTTTGACGGTGCAAAAGTACTGCTTTGTAGTGCAAAGATATTGCACGGGAGGCAGAAAAGTGCGATTGGTTTAGTCTTTTCTGTATTTTGGGTTAGTAAAATAGGACTGTCCGGGACTGTGACGTGGTTTTGTCGGTAATAAAATGCCATCAGCTACTAAGTCTGGGATAATGAAATTGCGCAAATAGGCCGATGTCTTATTTAATAAATCGGCTAATTCATCTATTGTGTGCTCAACAATACATGCCTCAATAATGCAATCTATTATTTGCTCCTTTTTCATTCTCGGTTTAATCTTGGGCTTAATAATAGAATCTATGACTTTTTTGTTTTGCGCAGTATAGTCATGAGAAGTTGCAATATTAGAGGGGGAAGTTGCAATATTAGCTGCCACATTTCCATCGGAAGTTGCAATATTATCGCCCAAAGTAGCAATATTGGTTGCCACATTTCCATCGAAAGTTGCAATATTAGTTGCCACATTTACGAGTGAAGTTGCATCATTAGCGCTTGAAGCTGCCACATCACGCCAAATTGTGGTTACGAACTCTGCGCTAGGGTCAATGTCCGGAGCGAGTAAATGTGCTTCTTGCATTTTGCGGATATTCTCCGTGATACCCGTTCCGTATTTATCAATGAAGCCCGCTTGAAACAATGCCTCAGCCAAGAAAGGATTATGGGGATAAGAGCCATGTTCCTTCATCAAATCAGCCTTGGTCAGTTCAACCGGTAATGTACCCGGATTACGAACCACTATACGATTGGGGAAGACAGAGACTTGCACGCTGCCGGTACTATTATAATCGCGATGGGCAACCGCATTTACGATGGTCTCAAAGATTACCGAACGTGGAATCTCAAACTCAGTTTCGTTCTGCGGGGAAAGATCTCTTACGCCATACCGCAATGATAGTTTAGACATTGTCCAACTGGTAGCTTGCGTTATTTGATCTAACACATCTCCTTCAAACGTCTTGTAGTCCTCGATGGGTTTGACCACCTCATTCGTTAAGAACCATGCACACTTGACTACGGCAGTAGGGAAGAAATACTGCGGATCTTTAGCAAAGAGCAGTAAGGCGGCATTGGTTGGCTTTCCATCCCGGAACATGCGTAAATGTCGTAACAATTTTTCCGGCTCTGTATCTTCAAGAAGGGGGAAGGCGCGTTTAGAACGCGCTGTGCGAATGAACTCGCGCACCTTTTCAGCATCAATGACATCCATTGAGGCATCACTTCGTACCTGCTCGTCGAGAGTCTGTTCGTGGATGATACCTTTGTATTTCAAGAACGTGATGAGCGATTGTTTGACGAGCGATACCAATACGGAGGGATTAGCGAATGTGCGATATGATAATTCGCTCTGCACTTTGCGAAAGAATTGTTCTTCTCGCTCATCGCGCGCCACACCGTCTAAATCCTTAATATAAGCTATCCGGTAAGCATTACTCTCTGCGGCAGCCTGATACTCTTGCTCTGTTGGAGATAGCTTGGCAGGCTGTGCGTTGCCGTATTGCTGCCCGATAAGCAGCATATATACTTGGCTTCCGGCTGCTTCTTCCAAATAGAGTTGCTTCGGATTGGCATCTTGCGAGGCAATACGCTCAAAGATAAACGGGGCAAAATACTGGCTCATCAATTCATCGCCACGAATATAATCATAGACACGCTGCCGTTCTTGAGCGAACTCAGCCTGTACGCTGCTTATAAATACTTTGAATTTAAACATACAATGTTATTTGTAAAATTTATTCAATGTCTTTACGTGGTCGCGCATCATGTCACGGACGGTTTGGGGGGCAAGTACCTCAAGCCGACTGCCGAAGGAGAGAAGAAGCGCGATGAGTTCGTTGTTAGGAATCACGTCAATCGTGATGCGGTACTCCTTGTCGTAGTTGTGCTGCGAGGGGTGCAGAGGCTTGTTCTTTATATATGGATATTGGTCGGGGGCGATGCGCATAATGATATGCTCAATGCGTTTGTCCTTCGGGATGGTGACACCGATGATGTCATCAAAATACTCGTCGAAATTGATGTCACTCGGTTTGTCGCGGTACTCTGCCAGCATCGTTGATATGGACTCAATGCGGTCGAGAGCAAAGTTGGTGATGGCACTGAACTCAGTATTCCAACCGAAGAGGAACCAACGGTTGTTGTACTGCTTGAGGAAATACGGATGAACCTCACAGGTAATCGGCTTGTTGGCTTTGAAGGACTTGTAGCGGATATTGAGCACCTGTCTGTTGACGATGGCTTCAAAGAGTGGCGTGATGTTCTCCAAGCCTTTGAGGTCAAGGTTCTGCTCAAAACCAATCACGCTGTCCCCGCTACCTTTGAGGTGGAAAGTGTCTTCGAGTTTGCTGAGGAGCTCTTCCATCCACTCGAAATGCGGCATACCCTTGAAGCGGTTGAGCATGAGGATGGTCTCTTTCAACTGCTCCATCTCATCATCGGTGATGGGCATTTTCTCTATGGAGAAATTCGGGTCGGCATAGCGGTAGCAGGTTTTTCTGCCGTTCCTCACGCGCTCAATATCAGCACGATAACCGGCATTGGACTCCATGTTGTTGAGATCGGGGAAAATCTGCCGACGACTGACGGTCATCCGCTCCGAGAAAGCATCATACAAAGCCTCTTCGCACGCGTGGATAAGTTCCTCGATGCCGTACATGCTATTCTGCTTACGCAAACACTTGTCTATTGCGCGGTAGCGCACTATTGCACCTTTGTTTTGAGCCATGGTATATATGTTGTTTGTAATTAGCGGTTTCTTGTCGAATATGTTTGACCCGTGCCGAAGATGTTGCTTTGGGGTATGTCATGGGTAGCGCAAAGGTAGCGCAAGGGTAGCGGATTCAGGGCATGGTCTCACCCTAACAAAGTCAGTGCCTCACCGACGAGGTAATTGCTTCCTCCGATGAAGAGAATGTCGTCCTCCGAACAATCATTCCGGGCTGCGGCAAGTGCGTCTTCCAAGTGGTCGTATGCGGTTGCTTTTGTGTCGGGCAAAGCCTGTTTCCAGATCCCCAAGAGGCGTTCAGCTGGAATGGCTCTGTGGGTGTCAGGACGGGTCAGATAGTAGGTTGCGTTGTCGGGCATCAGTGCCGCCACCGTTTCCACGTCCTTGTCGTCCACCATTCCAAAAACCATACGAAGGCGGCTATCTTTGTGCAACAAAAGCCGTTCGCGCAAGATTTGTTGCAATTGGTTACTGACGTAACGCAGTCCGTGGGAGTTGTGACCGGTGTCGCAAATGGTCAGCGGACGGTTGTTCAAGACCTCCCATCTGCCACGCAAACCAGTCAAAGTGCAGACTTCGGAGAAGCCTTTCCGAACCGCCTCACTAAAGGAGAGGAACGACCTGTTTTGCGGTGCGCCGGAGTTGCTGCGGGAAAGATTAACGGATTCCATCAGCGGGTTCCATACGGCACGTAACGAGACAAATGCGGTCTGGAGGTTGTGCTCCTGGTAGTCACCATGCAACTGACATTCGGGAGCGGTGCGCCTGCGTTCGCGACGGAGGTACTCACATCGGTCGGCAAACCATATCCGGCATAGGTCAGTCTCCAGCCCGTCTCCAAGTATATGGTTGCGTTCGGCTGCGGCAAGAAAGACCGGAGCAGTCTGCTCATCCGATTCGCCAATGACGCAGGGTACATCGGGCTTGATAATGCCCGCTTTTTCGGCAGCAATCTGCGGGAGCGTACTGCCGAGGAACTCCGTATGATCGAGTCCGATGTTGGTGATGACGGAAAGCATCACGCCGGTGTGCGTACGGGAAGAGAACGGAGGAAGGATATTAGTGCTGTCGAGCCGTCCTCCGAGACCTGTTTCAATGACCGCGATGTCCACCTCCTGCTCGGCGAAAAAGTCGAACGCCATAGCCATCGTTGTCTCGAAGAAAGATGGCTTGAGCGCTTCAAGAAAGTCGCGGTTTTCCTCCACGAAACGTATGACCCTATCCTGCCCTATTGTCTTCATTGGAGCGTACAATCCTTGCGAAGCTGTTTGCTGTCTGTCGGAGATACGTATTCGCTCGCAAAAATCCACAAGATGCGGTGAGGTGTAGAGCCCGACCTTGAGTCCTGCTGCGTGTAGTGCGGCGGCTATGAGATGGGAGGTTGAACCCTTGCCGTTGGTGCCTGCAATGTGTATGGCACGGAAGCGTCGTTCGGGGTGACCGAGGTGCTCCATCAAGGCTTCGGTGTTCGCCAGCCCGGGTTTGTATGCGGCTGCCCCGACCAAGTGGAAAGGCGGCTGGGAAGCATAGAGGTATGATATAGTTTCCTGGTAGGTCATTGGCAGATGCTGACAATATAGTTGTCGAAGATGTGCGTTTCGATCTCTTCGTCGCCGGTGAGGACGTTTGTGAGGTCGTCAATGATGCCTGTTCCGCGCTGTTTGAGGAGAGCTTCTTTTTTGGTCCAAAGTTCGATGAAAGCAGTTGCGGGTTCGGAATGGCCGGTTATGTACCGCTGTTCGTCCTCGTTCATCACCCGTTCAATCAGTTCCTGCGATACACGTCTGTTGCGCGACTCGATGTCAATGCCCACTTCGCGGTCACTGACCACCACAGCAACAGCTTCTTTGCAGTGGCTGATGGAGAAGAAGGTGTCTTTTTGCGGCAGAAAAGGTTTGCCATGCTCGTTATAAACAAAACTGACAGGTGCGGCGGTATGGAGAAGCCGTAGCAGCATCTCGTAACTCTTCAGGCATGCCCACTGTCCAAACAGGTGCTTGTAGTGCATAGCCTGATCGCGGCGCTGCGGGCTGACTATAGTCTTCAGGCGTTCCACATCCGCCTGCGTGCAAAGGGTCATATCGTCACAGATGAGATATTCGTGCATGGGTCAGCGTTCCTCGAAGGTGCCGTCGGAGTAATAGACGATGATTTTCTCCACCGTGCGGAAGGGTTTGGGTGTGTCGCCGGTGTTTTTCCTGCCTTTGACCGGATACTGCGGCTGGATGACAACCGAAACGGGCAGTTCGTCTGCTGTCCGGTTGACAGAAGGCTGGCTGCTGACGGGTTGCTCTTCCTTGTCAATAGGGCGTACGTCAAAGAGGGTGTCCTGCACGGCTTCGCTGCCTTTTTGACGGTACATAGGTCCCGAGTCGAGAATGAGCCAGTCGGAACTGATGGTGCGGAAAGCGTTCAGGATACTCTGCATCACATCGAGACTGGGTTTGTTGCGCCCGTTGAGGATATTACTGAGTGTGCCCTGACTGATGCGTACACGGTCAACAAATTGTTTGGCGCTGAGACCTTCCGCCTCCATAATCTTTTTTATTTTCTCTCTTCCGTCCATAATAAATAACATTTTTTAGCCTCAAAAACGCGGCAAAGATATGACATATTTTTCACACTTGCAAAAAATCAAATTTCACATTTCTTTTGTAAAAAGTTTTCAGATTTGAAAAGTCGGAGATTGACGCTGTATGCACTGACGCGAATTATAAGATGCAATACAAATACGCTATATGATAATATATTATAGCAACTGATTAAAGTATTCTACATTTAACTTGTTAGTTTAATAAATTATGATAACTATTTGATTATGTGGCGGCATATTTGAAATATACTTGTTTTTGTGTGATTTTTCAATTCTATACCGACTAGGATGGCTTGTTTATGCAATTGAATTATAAACAAAGTCTATATAAATGCTGAGTTTGTGCATATTATATAGGCATTTATCTTGTCTGCAAATGTATCTGAAGTGGCTCTATTTAGTTTGGTAAAATACTTCACAAATCTGTTTCATGTAATGGGATTGATTGTTCATATTTGTGAAAAATAAGGCGTGCGGCAGTCAAAAACTTCACGGATATATACTTCACCGTTCTATCGGTGATTTTGCAAACATTTCTATTTTGTAAAAAAGGTAATATACCCTATCCTGCTTTCATATATTTTGCTTACCTTTGCCGCGTTGAAATATTTGGTAAAACATAGAGGTATTTCTTTGACGGTGAAATATAGACAAATTCTCTCTTGTATTGCTGTGTGCATCTGGGTGGTATTCGGGTTTGTGGGATGCCGTCCGAGAGGCGTGCTGTCATCCGGGCAGATGGAAGATCTGTTCGTGGATCTGCACCGTGCAGATGGCATCATCTATGTGAACGGCTACAAGTACAATCATGACAGCGTGGTCAGTTTGACATACGACTCGATACTGGCAGCCCACGGTGTGACCCGTGCGCAATTGGATTCGTCATTAGTGTGGTACACGGACAATCCGATGTTGTTTGACAAGATTTACCCACACGTGCTGGACCGTCTGACCGCACTACAGGAGGAAGAACGGCGCAGACACGAAGAAGAGATACGAAGAGAGGAAGAAGAGTTGCACAAGCAGACACCACCTAACTTAGGTAAGAAAATGGCACCCTCCCCCGATGCGGGACGGTTGCTGCAAACGAAATAAAGACAATGATATGGATTTCAGTACGATTATATCAAGCCGTTTAGGCATAGGTGCGCGGCAAGTGGCGGCAACCATCGGTCTGCTGCAGGACAAGGCGACCATCCCTTTCATCGCCCGTTACCGTAAGGAGAAGACGGGCAGTTTGGACGAAGTGCAGATCAGCCAGATAAGCGACCTGTTCGAGCGTTACTGCGAGTTGGACGAGCGGAAACAGTACATCCTCAAGACCATCGATGAACAGGGCAAACTGACAGACGGGCTGCGCGAGCGCATCGAGCAGTCGTGGGATGCGACCGAGATAGAAGACCTGTACCTGCCCTACAAGCCCCACCGCAAGACACGTGCTGACACCGCCCGCGAGAAAGGCCTGCAACCCGTGGCGGACGCATTGCGCCAACAACGCGCCGGACGGCTGGCCTATACGGAAGAGGAACTGCAAGGGGCACGCGACATCATAGCCGAAGAGATAGCGCAGGACGAGCGGAGCCGCCAGGCGGTGCGGCGCGAGTTCAGTTACACCTCTATGCTGACCACGAAGCCCGTGAAAGGCAAGTCGGACGAGCCTGAAGCGCAGAACTACCGCGAGTACTTCGACCTTCACGAGCCGCTGAAACGCATACCGAGCCACCGGCTGCTTGCCATAAGACGCGCTGAAAAAGAAGGATATATACATGTAGACATATCCGGTGACGAAAACAACTGCCTTGACAAGTTAGCGCGCCTGCACCTGAAAGCGAGCAACGAGAGTTCCTATCAGGTGGAACTGGCAATGGAGGACAGTTACAAGCGTCTACTCAAGCCTTCGATAGAGAGCGAGTTCGCCGCCCAGAGCAAGGAGAAAGCGGACGAGACCGCCATACGGGTGTTCGCGGACAACCTGCGGCAGCTGCTGTTGGACGCTCCGTTGGGTCAGAAGCGCGTATTGGCTTTGGATCCGGGCTTCCGGACCGGCTGCAAGCTGGCCATTCTGAGCCGCCAAGGCGACCTGCTGAAGCACGATGTGGTGTTCATCCGTATGGCAGACAGCGCGGAGAAACTGCGCAAGTACGTGAAGCAGTACGACATAGAAGCCATCTCCATAGGCAACGGGACGGCGAGCAGAGAGTGTGAGGAGTTCGTGAGGATGAGTCTGGAGGGCGAAAGCGACGTGCCGGTGTTCGTGGTAAGCGAGAACGGCGCGAGCGTCTATAGCGCGAGCGAACTGGCACGGAAAGAGTTCCCCGACGAGGACGTAACCGTAAGAGGTGCGGTGAGCATCGGGAGACGGCTGATGGACCCGTTGGCGGAATTAGTGAAGATTGATCCGAAATCCATCGGCGTAGGCCAGTACCAGCATGATGTGGACCAGGGCAAACTGCGGCAGGCGCTGCAACAGACTGTGGAGTCCGTGGTGAACTACGTGGGCGTGGACGTGAACACCGCCAGTCCGTATCTGCTGACCTACATATCGGGGTTAGGGCCGGTGTTAGCAGACAATATCGTGCGCTACCGCAGCGAGAACGGACCGTTCACGAGCCGCAAGGACCTGCTGCAGGTTCCGAAGATGGGTGTGAAGACGTTCGAGCAGTCGGCGGGATTCCTGCGCGTGACCAATTCGGACAATCCATTAGACAACTCCGCCGTCCACCCCGAACGCTACAGTATCATCAGCCAAATGGCGAAAGACACCGGCTGCAGCGTGGGCGACCTAATCAAAGATCCGCAGAAACGGCAGCAGATAGACCTTCACCGGTATGTGTCGGAAGATGTGGGAATGCCCACCCTGACGGACATCATGCACGAGTTGGAAAAGCCCGGCCGCGACCCCCGCGAGCAGAAAGAGGTGTTCCGCTTTGACGAGAACGTACACACCATAGACGACCTGCAGGTGGGGATGGAGCTGCCGGGTATCGTGACGAACATCGCATCATTCGGCGCGTTTGTGGATATAGGCGTTCACAAGGACGGACTGGTGCATATATCGCAAATGGCGGACCGCCGACTGACCAGTCCGAACGAGGTGGTGAGCCTTCATCAGCAAGTGCGCGTTCGGGTGGTGGATATAGACAGACAACGGCAACGAATCCAACTGTCAATGCGCAAAGGATGTTAAGACGCGTACTCAAATATATCCGTGACAACGAGTTGCTGGCTTCCGGTGACCATGTGCTGGTCTGCGTGAGCGGCGGTGCGGACAGCGTGGCACTATTAGATGTGCTGCTGCGTGGCGGGTACGAATGTACCGCTGCGCACTGCAACTTCCATCTTCGCGGTGCAGAATCGGACCGGGACGAGCAGTTTGTGAGGCGGCTATGCAAGGATCGGAACGTGCCGTTGGAGGTGCGGGACTTCGACACAACGGCCCAAGCCACCGCCATTGGCCGGAGTATAGAGATGACGGCACGGATTTTGCGGTATGAATGGTTTGAAGAGGTTGCCAAACAGCACGGATGCACGGCAATAGCTGTGGCGCACCACCAGAACGACCAGGCGGAGACGCTGATAATGAACCTTCGCAGAGGGGCGGGTATCCGAGGTCTGTGCGGTATGCGCCCGAAGAGCGTCAATCCCTGTGGCGAGTTGCCCGTAATCCGTCCGCTGCTGTGTACGACACACGACTATATCATCCACTATCTGAGAGATATACGCCATATCGGCTGGGTGGAGGATTCGACCAACAGCGATACGACCATCCGCCGCAACAACGTCCGCGACGAGTTGAGCCGCTACCCGAAAGCGGAGATAGAGCATATCGCGCAGACGGCACGATTTATGCAGGGATATGTCGATTGGATGGAAGGCAAAGACACGCTTGTAGCAAGAGAGGTACAAGCATACGAAAAAGAAAGGAAATGAGACAATACGGCATCATAGGCAATCCATTGGGACACTCATGGTCGGCACAGTTGTTTAACAAGCGCTTCGCACGGGAAGGTATTGCTGCGGAGTACGCACTCTACCCTCTTACGGAACTGAACCACAGTACGTTGGACACTTTGGTAAGGACGCATCATTTGGAAGGTTTCAGCGTCACCATACCCTATAAGCAAACAATCATACCGCTGTTGGACGAGGTGACGGAAACAGCACGGGGCATCGGTGCGGTGAATGTGGTGAAAGCGGCTTGGGACGGCGATGTGTACCGCCTGACCGGCTATAACACCGATTACATAGGATTCCGCGAGTCGCTGCTACCGTTAGTCCGTGAAAAGAACTGTCCGCCAAAGGCGCTGATACTGGGTACAGGCGGCGCGGCACGGGCGGTGACATACGCTCTGTCTTCCCCGTGGAATGCGGACGGTTGGAAGCGATGGAATGTAACGATGGTCAGCCGAAAGGCACAAGACAGCATCCGCAACATTCCGTGCGTCACTTACGGACAACTGACAGAGGATATAATCCGTCAGTGCAGCCTGATAGTCAATTGTACGCCATTGGGGATGTACCCTGAAACGGATGCCTGTCCGCCTATACCCTACGAGGCGGTCGGGAAAGGGCATATCCTGTACGACTGCATCTACAATCCAGAAGAGACGCTGTTCCTGAGAAAGGGACGCGAACTAGGCGCCAGGACGCAGAACGGCATGCAAATGCTTGAACTACAGGCACAGGCGGCATGGGAGGAGTGGAATAATTGAGGAATCATAATAGACTCAAATCCGAACAAATTAGATACCTAACAGATACCTAGCAGATACCTAACAGATACCTAAAAGTTACAAACAACTAAAATTCAGTTAATTATAAATAAACATATAAAACGATGAAGAAAAAGATTGTTTCCCTTTTGTTTGTCAGCGCGATGATGCTGACAGCATCGGCGCAGCAGATCACGCCTGAGATGATGCAACGTTTCCGCACCAATTACCAGCCAACCGCGCAGGACCGCGCCATCCGTAACGCCATCGGCAATACGGACATGAAAAAACTGGTGCAGAACCAGGACGGGCTGGACGGATACTTCGACACCCACTTCACCTACCGCGTGCCACAGGTGGGCATCACCGACCAAAAGCAATCGGGCCGATGCTGGCTGTTCTGCGGCCTGAATATCCTGCGTGCGGAGATGCGCAAGCAGAATCCCGATGCGGCACAGTTCGAGTTCTCGCAGAGCTACCTGTTCTTCTACGACCAGCTGGAGAAGAGCAACCTCTTCCTACAGACGGTGATTGACACGCGCCGTCAGCCGATGGACGAGCGCAAGGTGGAGGCGCTTTTCTCGTCGCCGGTTAGCGACGGAGGCACGTTCACAGGTGTAGCTAACCTCGTCACCAAGTACGGCGTTGTGCCCAAAGAGGTGATGCACGAGAACTACAATGCGAACAACACAAGCCGTATGCACACCATCCTGGTGCAGAAACTGCGCGAGTTCGGTCTGGAACTGCGCGAGATGAAAGGTACGGACAAGCAACTGCAGGCCCGCAAGGAGGAGCAACTTCAGACCATCTACCGCATTCTCTGTCTGACACTTGGCACACCCCCGCAGGAGTTCACGTGGTCGTTGCGCAACAACAAAGATTCGGTACTTTCCACCGAGACCTACACCCCACTATCATTCGCAGAAAAGTTCGTGCGCAAGAACACGATAACCGACTATGTGATGCTGATGAACGACCCCTCCCGCGAGTACTACAAAGTGTATGAGATTGATATGGACCGCCACACCTACGAGGGTGACAACTGGCGATACCTGAACGTTCCCATCGAGGATATGCAGGAGGTTGCAATCGCCTCGCTCAAAGACAGTTCGGCCATGTATATCGGTTGCGACGTGGGCAAAGAACTGGACAGCGAACGCGGTTACCTGTCGATGGACAACTACGACTACGGCGCACTGCTCGGTCTGGAGTTCCCGATGGACAAACGCCAGCGCGTGATGACCCATGCGAGCGGAAGCAGCCACGCGATGGCATTAGTGGCAGTGGACATAAAAGACGAAAAGCCCGTCAAATGGATGGTGGAAAACAGCTGGGGCGAGAAAAGCGGCTACAAGGGACACCTGATCATGACCGACCAGTGGTTCCGCGAATACATGTTCCGCCTTGTGGCGGAGAGCAAGTATGTCCCCGAACGGCTGAAGACAATGCTTGACCAGAAGCCTGTCCGTCTGCCGATGTGGGATCCAATGTTCAGCGCAGAGGACTAAAGCATGTACCGCAAAGAACTGACATATTATTTCTCCACCCCCGTCGCATACGCTGTCATCGGGCTATACCTGCTGACAGTCAGTCTGTTTCTGTGGGTTATCCCGGGCAGTTGGAATATTGTCGATTCGGGTTATGCCGACACCGCCGGTCTGTTCGCCCTGTCGCCGTGGCTGCTGATGCTACTGTGTCCCGCGCTGACGATGCGCCTGTTCAGCGACGAGAAGCAGTCGGGTATGTGGGACCTGCTGCTGTCGAAGCGCGTGCAGGTCAGCCGCATCGTATGGGGCAAATACCTCGCCGCCTGGACGCTGACCGCCGTGAGCATTCTGCCGTGTGCGGTCCATTATCTGGTTGTCTGCCAGATAGCCGAGCCGATAGGAAATGTGGACGGCGGGGCGTTCGCTGGCAGTATGGCTGGTTTGCTGCTGCTCAGCGCCGCCTTCACAGGCATCGGGCTGCTGGCTTCGTCATGGAGTCAGAACCAGATTGTGAGTTTCCTGTGCGGCGCGGTGGCGTGTTTCGCATTGTACTGGCTGACGCTGCAGGAGCATTTCAACAGTCTGTCACGCGGCGTTATCGACCTGCGCGATGTGGTGTTCTTTCTGGCGGTGGCAGTGGTGTGCGTGATGCTGACAATGCCGGTTGTCTCACGTAAAAATTAGACGGTTATGACCCGGATTGGACTGCTTTCGGACACACACGGCTACCTTGACAAGCGCGTATTCACCCACTTCGTGGCGTGCGACGAGATATGGCACGCGGGCGACATCGGCTCGCAGGAACTGCTGCAGACGTTGCGCGAATTCCGTCCCACGCGGGCGGTGTTCGGCAATATGGACAGCGGGGACGTCCGTTATTCGCTCAGCGAGTTCTACCATTTCCGCGTAGAGGGCGTGCAGGTGCTGATGACGCATATAGGCGGCTATCCCGGACGTTACAACCCGTGGCTGCTGCCCATGTTCAGGCGCAGCCAGGAGGCGAAAGCAAGCGGTGATGAATCGCTAATTAACAAGGACGCCATCGACCTGTTTGTCTGCGGACACAGCCATATACTGAAGGTGCAGTACGACCGGCTGTACGGTTTTCTGACGATGAACCCGGGCGCAGCGGGCAAACAGGGATGGCAGACCGTCCAGACCCTGCTGCGCTTCACCATTGACGGGAACAAGATTGACAACCTCGAGGTGATTGAGCTGGACAGGAAATGATATTTGAAGACGTAAACATAGAAGTTGTTTACCGACCGGTCAAGAGTCTGCGGATGGCTGTTTATCCGGATATGCGGGTGCGTCTGACGGCTCCGCCTGACGCGACAGGAGAGGAGATCGACGATTTCGTAAAAAGCCACCGGCGATGGCTGCACAATGCGCTGAAAAGGAAAGAAGAGAGACTGAAAGAAATGGAAGACCAGCCTGTTCTTTCCCCTTTGGAGCAACTCATTGAAGACCAGAGACGGTACCAATCGCTAATGGCGTGTCTCAAACCGCGGTTCGAGTACTGGCGGATGAAGATGAGTCTGCCGCCTGTCAGTTTCTCCATCCGCAGGATGACCACCCGTTGGGGCAGTTGCACGTCGAAAAGGCGCACCATACGGTTCAATCTGGATCTTGCCGGCAAGCCCGAACGCCTGATTGACTACATCATCGTTCACGAGCTGGCGCATATCAACCATCCCAACCACGGTCCGTCGTTCAAGGCGACACTGGATTTTTATATGCCCGACTGGCGCGAACGGCAGAAAGAACTTAAATATGGAAAATAGTAAAAACCAAACGAATATGAAACGAAAAATTGCCATAACCCTCTGGAGTCTATTCATCGCGGGTCTGCTTGTGATGACGGGCGTTTTTGTCGCCATCAGCAACGGCTGGCTGGGCTATCTGCCTCCGTTGGAGGAACTGCAGAACCCGAAGAACCGCTTTGCGAGCGAGATTTTCACTTCGGATATGCAGTCGCTGGGTCGCTACTACCGATACGAGAACCGTATCGGCGTGCAGTTCACAGACCTGTCGCCCTATCTTGTGAACGCGCTGGTGGCTACGGAGGACGTGCGGTATGCCGACCATACGGGCATCGATTTCAAGTCCTTCTTCCGTGCCTTGCTGTCCTTAGGCAGAGCGGGCGGCGGTTCGACCATTACCCAGCAACTGGCGAAGCAGCTGTGGTCGCCGCGTGCGGAGAACGCGCTCGAACGTGCAATGCAGAAGCCCATCGAATGGGTCATAGCCACCCAACTCGAAAGGCTCTACTCCAAGGACGAGATTATGCTGATGTATTTCAACCAGTTCGACTTCCTTTATAACGCAGTCGGTATCAAATCGGCATCGCAGGTGTATTTCGCCACCACGCCCGACAAACTGACACTGGAGCAGGCGGCAATGCTGGTGGGGATGTTCAAGAACCCCGCGCTCTACAACCCTATCCGCCGTCCGGAAAAGACGGAGAACCGACGTAATGTGGTACTCGAGCAGATGTGCAAGTACGACTACATCACCCGTGAGGTGTGCGACTCGGTGAAGCAGATACCGTTGCAACTGACCTACCGTTCCGCCGACCACAAGCAAGGTATGGCGCCCTATTTCCGTGAATACCTGCGCGGCGTGCTGACAGCCAAGGAACCGAAGGAGAGCGACTATCCGAAATGGAACCACCAGCAGTATCTGATTGACAAGGAGCAATGGGACAACAACCCGCTGTACGGCTTCTGCCGCAAGCACAAGAAAGCGGACGGAACCTGTTACGACCTCTACCAGGACGGACTGCGCATCTACACGACCATCGACTCGCGGATGCAGCGCTACGCCGAGGAGGCGGTGAGCGAGCACATGCAGGATCTGCAGGCGCGTTTCTTCAAAGAGAAAAAGAAGAAGACCTACGCGCCCTTCTCACGCAAACTCACACAAGATGAGATTGACGGCCTGATGCGCCGCACGATGCAGCAGACCGACCGCTACCGCGCACTCCGCCAGCAGGGACTGACCGAAGAGCAGATACGCGACAACTTCAACACCCCCGTCGAAATGCAGGTCTTCTCCTACGACGGGATGATTGATACCGTACTCTCCCCTATGGACTCCATCCGCTGGAACAAGCATTTCCTGCGTTGCGGGTTTATGAGCATCGAGCCTCATTCGGGGCAAGTGAAAGCCTACGTGGGCGGTCCGAACTTCTCGTATTTCCAGTACGATATGGCTACTATGGGCCGCAGGCAAGTGGGATCGACCGTAAAACCCTACCTATACACACTTGCTATGGACGAGGGCATGTGGCCATGCGACAAGACGGTGAACGAACCCGTCACACTCATTGACGCGAACGGCAAACACTGGACACCGCGTGACGACCACGACAAGAACCGGGGCGACTCGGTAACGCTGCAATGGGGCCTTCAGCAGTCAAGCAACTGGATTAGCGCGTATCTGATGTCGCTGTTCACCCCCGAACAGCTGGTGCGCCTGATGCACTCGTTCGGCATAGAGGGGCAGTTAGACCCAGTGGTAAGCCTCTGTCTCGGTCCGTGCGAGGTGAGTGTTCAGGAGATGGTGGACGCTTACACCACGTTCCCCAACAAGGGAATCCGCGTGGAGCCGCTGTACGTCACACGCATAGAGGACAACAACGGCAACTTGATTGCCACGTTCAGTCCGCAATCGCACGAAATCATCAGCGAACTGACCTCCTACAAGATGATTCACATGCTGCGCGCCGTGGTGGACCACGGAACAGGTGTGCGCTTGCGCTACCGCTATAAAATCAACGCTCCCCTCGGCGGAAAGACAGGTACGACGCAGAACAACTCGGACGGCTGGTTCGTGGGCTTCACGCCTTCGTTAGTGAGCGGTTGTTGGGTAGGCGGCGAGGACCGCGCCATCCACTTCGACTCGATGGCAGAAGGTCAGGGAGCGTCAATGGCGCTACCTATATTCGCGCTGTATATGCAGAAAGTGTATGCCGACGAATCATTAGGCTACTCCCCAACAGACCAATTTGATATACCCGAATGGTTCGACCCCAAGGCTGGATGCAGGTAAGTGGATAGTTGATAATTGATAATTGAGAGTTGATAGTTGAAAGTGGAGAGTCTGTTAGGTAAATATATAGACGAACTGCAAAGTATCGCCGTCCAAGCGGGCTTGCCGAAGTTTGCGGGAAAACAGCTTGCGGAATGGCTGTACCGTAAGCGTGCTATAACGTTTGAGGAGATGACGAATATCTCTGTCAAAGGGCGGCAGACACTTGCGAATGGTTTTATTATAAGAAGAACAAAGCCCGTCGCAGAAGCAAGGTCCGCCGACGGTACGCGTAAGTTTCTCTTCCAAGCCGGACAGGAGCACGTGGAAACAGTACTGATTCCGGAGGAGGACAGAAACACTCTGTGCATCAGTACGCAGGCTGGATGCCGTATGCGGTGCGCCTTCTGCATGACCGGTACATTAGGATTCCGCAAGCACCTGACGGCGGCGGAAATGCTTAACCAGATACTGTCTGTCGATGCAATGATTGACGGCGGACTGACCAATCTCGTTCTTATGGGAGAGGGTGAACCGATGGACAACCTTGATGAGGTGTTGCGTACTCTTACCGTACTGACTGCTCCGTGGGGCTACGGCTGGTCGCCCAAGCGCATTACGGTGAGCAGTGTTGGAGTAATGCCGCAACTGGCACGGTTTTTGAACGAGTCAGATTGTCATGTAGCTATATCGCTGCACAATCCGTTCCACACCGAGCGCGCGGAGATTATGCCTGCCGAAAAGGCCTACCCCATCGCCGAGACCGTCAGGGAGCTGAAAAAATACGACTTCGCACACCAGCGCAGGCTGAGTTTCGAGTACATCTGCTGGAGTGGACTTAACGATACCTTGCGTCATGCCAATGAACTGCTGCGACTGCTCAAGGGACTGCCGTGCCGTGTGAACCTAATACGCTTCCACGAAGGCGTGGAAAACGCCCCCAAGCAGTTTCCTTTTTCGGACGAGCAACAGATGTTATGGCTGCGCGACTATCTGACAGAACACGGTATCACCACCACCATCCGTCGCAGCCGAGGAGAAGACATTCTCGCCGCCTGCGGGATGCTGGTCAATGCATTGGAAACAGACCAATGACCCAACCAACGATAACATTGAAAAGCATAAAGGCACATATCATCTTCTGCATACTTCTGGTACTGACGCTGCCAGTCCGCGCACAACTGAACACCGACCGCATCACAGCTATCGGCCGCAATGCCCTGTATTTCGAGGACTATGTGCTGTCTATCCAGTACTTCAACCAAGTCATCAAACTAAAGCCCTACCTCGCTGAGCCGTTCTTGCTGCGCGGTATCGCAAAGATTCAGTTGCAAGACTACACAGGCGCGCTAAGCGACTGCAATGCTGCCATCGAGCGTAACCCGTTCCATCCGGGGGCTTTCTATGCACGAGGTTATGTCTATCGGCAGATGAAGGAATATGCTAAAGCCGAAAAAGACTTCACAGATGCCCTTGTCTTCTCCCCTGACAACAAGACTTATCTGATGCTTCGCGCCGACGTGCTGTCGCAGCAAGAGAAATATGAGCAGGCGTTACAGGATATGGATTACCTGCTCCGCCGCGAACCGACATCGCCTGCCTTCCTATATGAGAAAGGTATTATCTGTTTGAACAAGAAGGACACAGCCTGTGCCTACGACATGCTGTCGCAGAACGTCCGCTATGATTCGCAGAACGCTGCCGCCTGGTCGGCACTCGGAGTGGTGGACATATACCTTGACCGTGACTCGGCTGCGATGGCAGATCTGACCCGCGCCATCGAACTTGGTTCCAAATGGGCGGGTGACTACATCAACCGCGGTATTCTATCCTACCGCCTTCATAACTACCGTGGCGCGCTATCCGACTACGATGACGCTGTACGTCTCGCTCCCGAAGACGCATCGTGCTACTATAACCGAGGGCTGCTGCGTGCCGAGGTGGGCGACTACAACCGTGCCCTTGAGGACTTGGATAAAGCCATTGACCTCCGTCCCGAAGATGCAGAGATGCGTTACCAAAGGAGCGTAGTGCTGATGCAGCTCGGACAATGGCAGTCAGCACTCAATGACCTTGACACAATGATAGCCGTCTATCCGTATTTCCTTCCGTCCTACTATCTTGCAGCACAGGCGAAGACGGCTCTCGGCGAGAAGAAAGAAGCGTTCGCGTACCGAAGAACAGCATACGACCTCGAACAGAAGAAGGACAGTCTGCAAGCTATGAAGGACTCGCTCCATACGCCCAATACGGATGTACATATAGCACAGGCCACTCCCGACCGCCGCAACCGCCGCAAAGAGTTCTCCGCCCGCACAGCGCAGAACGGCGAAGACCAACCGGATGAGCAAAATACCTACTCATCAGACACACGGGGCGCTGTCCAGAAACGCTATGCCGATGTCATCAACGAGCCGGACATCATCCTCTCGTACTATTCCCAGCAGCAGTCAATGCGTCGGACAAACTATTCGCACGCCACATTAGACCACTTCAACCGCAGACACGTACTACCGTCATTGCTGCATGCTACTTGTCAGGAAGTGACCCTGACGGCAGATATGGTGAACTCGCACTTTGACAATATCACACAACTAAGCCACCAGATAGAAGGCAATCCCACCCCCTATACGTACTTCGCCCGTGCAATGGAGTTTGCCCTCGTGCAGGACTACGCATCCGCTATTGACGACTGCACCGCCGCGCTAACATTGCTACAGACGGCGAAAGATGACCATGCCGTAACCGTTATCACTTTCTGCCGTGCCAACTGGAGGTACCGTCTGATTGACTACCGATTAGCAAACGGCGAACTACAGACCAATTACAAAGGACAGACCGCAAGCGGAAAGGCAGAGATGGACTTCGATATCATGCTGCGTGACTACGATTACGTTATCCGTCTGCAACCCGATTTCGCTTTTGCTTACTACAACAAGGCCAACATCCTCTGCCGGCAGAAAGACTATGATGCCGCCATCCGCCACTATACGCAAGCCATTACCTGTGATGCAGACTTCGCAGAAGCGTATTTCAACCGTGGGCTTACCTATATATATACAGACATGGTTGAAGAGGGCATCCGTGACTTGAGCAAAGCCGGCGAACTGGGAATCTACCAAGCCTACAACCTAATCACCCGCTTCCAATGAACCGATTGATTCACAGACTTCTGCTTTTGGTACTCCTTTGCCCATGTGTTGTGTATGGACAGTTACTGTATGAAATATCCGGCAACGGGGTAAAGCATAAGTCCTATCTGCTTGCTACCAACCCTTTAGTCAGCCGCACTTTCCTTGACACTATCCCCAACGTATTCACCGTCTTTTCACGCTGTGACAAAGTGATAACAGAGTTTGCCGTAGAAGACTACGAAGCTATCGCCACGCTCCGGCAAGCGGCTCTTTTGCCCGACTCCGCACGTCTGCAAGACTACTACAATCAAAACGACTATCAGACAGTAAGCCAAGCACTCGCATTGACTTTAGGAATGAGTATGGAACAGCTCGGAAGGATGAAACCGTCGTATCTTACAGGGCTTTACCGAACCGCTCTTCTACAACAGTATTTAGATTTAGACGGTCAGACAATGGATGGCTTTTTCGAGCAGGTGGCACAGCAGACAGGTATGCCAGTGAAAGGATTAGACAATCTCGGCGAAACACTCTATATGACCTTCGACCGCGAACCGTTTGACTACCAGTGTGATGAACTGCTACAAATCATCTCATATCCAGAACGCGAAGTGCAATTGGAACGCGCTATCTGCAACAGTTACCTCAACGGCCGCTTAGGGGACATCGCTTTCCTCATTGAGAGTCCCGATAACCGCTCCACCCTCTCCTATTCGGACTATGCAGTCTATGCCAAGCGCAACGTGCAATGGGTTAAACGCCTGCAGTCCTACCTAAAAGAGGGGAAAGTGTTTCTAACGCTTAATTGTATATACCTCGGCGGTGACAAGGGGCTGATTGCCCTGCTACGCAAAGAAGGCTATCGTGTCAGAAGGGTCAACCGATAACCCAGCGTAGCAAAAAAGCGAAAAATACAGAAAAAGTCAAAAAAGTTTTGGCAGGTAAGAAAAACGCCGTACTTTTGCAGCCGCTTTTGATAGCAACGGTGCCTAATCGTATATCGGTAGTACATCAGATTTTGGTTCTGAGGGGCGAGGTTCGATTCCTCGTTAGGCAACACACAAAGTGTGATGGGATAAGGACAGCCGTTTACACAAGTCAAGAAGTGCACGATGCACGTTTTTTTTCTGTCCGATATTGAGTAACACAAACTTAACCATTATGAAAACATTTGAATTGTCGGGTAACACCCGCACCATGACCGGCAAGAAAGCTTCTGCCGAACTCCGTAAACAGAACCTGATTCCGTGCAACCTGTACGGATTGGGAGAGAACACTATGTTCACCGTCAAGAACGACGACGTACGCAAACTCATCTATACGCCCGACACTATGGTCGTAGAACTGACCATTGAAGGCAAAAAGCATAACGCAGTTGTAAAAGAGTTGCAGTTCCACCCCATCAGTGAGGAGGTTCTCCATATCGATTTCCTTGAGGTAAATGAGAAGAAGCCCGTTACCGTTGAAATCCCCGTACAACTGACAGGTCACGCCGAAGGTGTGAAAGCCGGTGGTAAGCTGAGCCTTGATATGCGCAAACTGAAAGTGAACGGTATCTATACCCAGATTCCTGAGCGCATAGTAGTGGACGTTACTACACTCGGTTTAGGCAAGAGGATTGCCGTCGGCGACATCCAAATGGAAGGTCTGCGCTTCATGAATCCGAAAGACGCATGTGTAGCACAAGTGAAAGCAACCCGTGCAAGTGCCGCTGCCGCTGAATAAACAGAAAGAATATGAAATACTTGATTGTCGGGCTCGGCAATATCGGCGACGAATACCGCAACACCCGACACAACATAGGTTTCAAGATGTTGGACGCTTTTGCCGAAGCGTCCAACGTTGTATTTGAGGATCGCCGATACGGTATGGTCGGTCGGTGCCGTGTCAAGAACGCCGAACTGGTGCTACTCAAACCGTCCACGTATATGAACCTGAGCGGTAATGCCGTGCGTTACTGGATGAACGAAGAAAAAATCCCAGTGGAAAACCTGCTCGTATTAGTGGATGACCTTAACCTGCCTTTCGGCACCATCCGCATACGGATGAAAGGTTCAAACGGCGGGCATAACGGTTTGGGACACATTCAGCAAGTATTAGGTACGGAGAACTATGCCCGTGTGCGCTTCGGTATAGGCAATGACTATCCCAAAGGAGCACAGATGAACTTCGTTCTTGGAGAGTGGACGGAAGAGGAAGAGAAACTATTACCCGAACGACTGAAGATAGCAACTGAAATCATCCCATCCTTCTGCCTGCAAGGAATAGAACGGACGATGAACCTGTACAATGCCAAAGGTGGCGTTTCGGAAAGCAAAGGGTAATCCTACGTTTATCTATCGTATATCTATCGTGTATCTAACGTATATCTATCGTACCTGTTCTGAGAAAACACGCTAACCAATATTGAAATGACGGCGGCAAATAACCTATCTAAACGTATCCTGCCTGCATGGGGATCCATATGGACACATCCGTGGACAGTGGCGGTGTGCAACTGGCTACTGATGATGGTCTGCTACATGCTGATGCGTCTGTTCTACTATCTGGTGAACGTGGACCTGTACCCTGATGTGAGCCATGAGCATCTGCTTGAAATGTGCATGGGCGGCATCCGCTTCGATATGACGGCACTGCTCTACCTGAACAGCGTGTATCTGCTGATGATGTTCCTGCCGCTGCCGTGGAAATGGCGCACCAACCCGATTTATCAGCAGACAGCCCGCTGGTTCTTCCTCATACCCAATATATTGGGCATACTCGCCAATGCGGTGGATACGGTCTATGTACGCTTCGCTGACCGCCGGACAACAGTAGCCTTCTTCTCCGAATTTGAGAACGATGACAATCTCGCATCCATATTCTTCACGTCGATGGTGCAGTACTGGTACGTGAGCCTGTTCACCCTTGCCCTTATCGCGGTGGTGTATGCTTGTATGCGCAGTCCCTATACGGGCAAAGCAAACCGACATAGAGACGTTGCGGACCAGCATACCGGATGGAAATACTATGTTGCGGAGAGCGTGCTGCTGTGCGTCAGCGTGTATTTCATTGTCATCGGAATCCGTGGCGGTTTCGGGGCGTTCACACGTCCCATTACGCTCAGCAATGCCCTGCAGTACACCAACCGCCCCGCCGAAACGAACATCGTACTCAATACACCTTTCTGCCTGATGCGGTCGTCGGAAGGGGGTGTCTATCGCAATCCCAGCTACTTCACAGAAGATGAACTGGAATCCGTCTATTCGCCGCTGCACAATGCTCATGACACAGTGTCACAGCCTTTGGCGGAACTCCTGCCTGAGCGGACGAACGTAGTGGTCTTTATATTAGAGAGTTTCGCCAAAGAGCATATCGGCTTTTACAATCATGACTTGGACGGCGGTACCTATACAGGCTATACGCCATTCCTTGACTCGCTGCTGGCACATAGCACCACTTTTGTCCACTCGTTTGCCACAGGGCGCAAGTCCATCGACGCTATGCCGAGTACGCTGGCTTCCATCCCACGCTTCGGATCGCCCTACATCCTTACCCCCTACTCAACCAACACCATCAATTCGTTGGCATCCTGCCTCCGCCACAAGGGCTACCAAACAGGGTTCTTCCACGGCGCTCCGAACGGTTCGATGGGCTTTGCGGCTTTTGCGCGCAGCTGCGGATTTGAAGCGTATTACGGCAAGGACGAATACAACAACAATGCCGACTACGATGGTTACTGGGCAATCTGGGACGAGGAGTTCCTGCAATACTACGCCCGCACGATGAGCGAGATGCACGAGCCATTTATGACCGCCGTCTTCACAGCCACCTCCCACCATCCGTTCCAAGTGCCACAGCGTTATGCGGGCGTTTTTCCGGAAGGCCCGTCACCGCTTCACCGCTGTATAGGCTACACAGACAACGCACTCCGGCAGTTCTTTGCGTATGCGAAGGTGCAATCGTGGTATGAGAACACTCTCTTCGTTATTACTGCCGACCATACCAATGAACTGATGCACACGGAGTACCAAACCGATAAGGGAGTCTATGAAGTGCCCATCATCTTCTTCTCCCCACAATGGGACGAAGGACGTATAGACAGCACAACCGCCGTGTCGCAAGCCGATATAATGCCTTCCGTACTCGGTCTGTTAGGGTACGACAGACCGTATATTGCCTTTGGCGAAGACGTGCTGACGCAACATCACGAACACAAGTATGTTGTGAACTATAACGACCCAATCTATCAGTGCTTCTCGGACAGCCTGCTACTGCAGTTCGACGGACAGCACCCCATCCGACTCTGGTGCTATACCCGCGACCGACTGCTACAACATGACCTGCTGCCAGAAAGGAAAGACGATGAGGAGACACAGCGTATGCTCCGCTATACGAAAGCATACGTGCAACAATATTACACCCGAATGACAAGCAACCGCCTTAACAGCGGAGGAAGATAATTAGTAAATATGGAAGTCAGAGTAGATAAATACCTATTCGCAATGCGGATATACAAGACGCGTTCACTTGCCGCAGACGAATGCAAGAAAGGACGCGTGACCATGAACGGCGTGCCGCTCAAACCGTCACGCACCTTCGCCGTCGGCAACAAGTTCTCTGTCCGCAAGGGCCCCATCACCTATACCTATGAGATACTCCGCCTGAGCGAGAACCGATTAGGCGCCAAACTCGTACCCGACTACCTGCGCGACATCACCCCACCCGACCAGTTGGAACTGCTCGAACTTGCCCGTCTGTCCGCACAAGCCAACCGCGACCGAGGGACAGGCAGACCCACCAAGAAAGACCGCCGAGACATCGAACAATTCATCGCCGACTACGAGCCTTTTGACGAAGATGATGACGAATAACCAATCTTAATAAAGAGATATGAAATCCAAACGAGAGAACATAGCCGAATACATCCTCTACCTGTGGCAGATAGAGGACTACCTGCGCGCCTTCCCCGAACAGGCGAACGACAACGCGGAATTAGACGAGATACTGCGTATGATGCACGAAGAGGGCGTGATGGCGCAAGGACATATCCAATTGGCACAGATTGCATTGGGTGAAATGGAAGACCTGCACGACGAACTGCTATCCACAGAAGCACCATATCGCGCCGTTATCCAGCATATAGAGCCTGCACTCAACATGTTCAAAGCCAAAACAGACCGCCCCTCAATGTCGGACGTTGAAGCCTGCCTGACCCTACTCTACCAGGTGATGATGTTGCGACTGCAGAAGAAGGAAATCAGCGAGGCGACCCAAGTGACCGTTCAAGATGCCACCCAACTGCTGCGGTTCCTGAGCAAAACATATTACGACGACAGCAATATGACCGAAACAGAAAGATGACCACCAAAGGACGATATGAAAAGGTATTAGAGTGGTTCGCAGCAAACGCTCCGTCTGCAGAATCGGAACTGCATTACAACAATCCGTTCGAGCTGCTGGTGGCTGTGATGCTGTCGGCACAATGCACGGACAAGCGCATCAACCAAGTCACACCCGCCCTCTTCCAAGCCTACCCCACAGCAGAGGCAATGGCACGTGCCACCAAAGAAGATATACTACGGTATATCCGTTCGGTCAGTTACCCCAACTCAAAAGCGAAACACCTGTCGGGAATGTCGAAGAAATTGGTCAGCGACTACGGCGGTGAAGTTCCCCATTCTTTGGACGAATTAGTGACGCTGCCCGGTGTGGGACGGAAAACCGCTAATGTCATACTCGCCGTCGTTTGGGACGAACCGACAATGGCTGTCGATACGCACATCTTCCGAGTCAGCGAGCGCATCGGACTGACCACCCACAGCAAAAACGTGCGGCAGACAGAAGACCAACTGACCCGCCACATACCCGCCGAAGTGATACCCAAAGCCCACCATTGGCTGCTACTTCACGGTCGGTACATCTGCCAAGCCCGCCAACCGAAATGCGGTCAATGCGGGTTGCAGCCATACTGCCGACACTATTCAAAAAACGTCTGACAACGATTGGTTGTCAGACGTTTTTCCTGTGAGTAGAAAAGGTTTATTTGACTCTTCTCTCGGGGATGCGCGCTTTCTTACCGGTCAGGTTACGCAGGTAATAGAGTTTCGCACGGCGAACCTTACCATACTTGTTGACGGTGATGCGCTCAATGAAGGGGCTATCCATCGGGAAGATACGCTCAACGCCGACATTGCCGGACATCTTACGAACCGTGAAACGCTTCTTGTTCTCCGAGCCGTGAATAGTAATCACATCGCCACGGAACTCCTGAATACGCTCCTTGTTACCTTCCTTAATACGATACGCTACGGTGATCTGGTCACCCGCTGCGAATGCCGGGAACTCTTTCTTCTCGCCGGCAAATGCCTCTTCGGCAATCTTCATCAAATCCATTGTACTAAAATTGGTTTTAATGGTTACCTCGGTTATAGTATTCGCTACTGTTCTCAAGGCTTTCACCGCATCCTGTATCGGTTTAGGCACCCTTGATATGTCTGATCGCCAGAGACTATATCCGAAAAAATCGCGCAAAAGTATTCTGCTTTTTCCATATACACAAATCTTTTTTCTATTTATCCTGCTTTTTTCATTTGGCAAAACGCTTTATTTGCCCTACCTTTGCGCCGCTAAAATGTGTGAGAACTATCAAAAAGTACGGTAACGTACAGATATGAAGCGAAAATAAATAAGAAAACCAATACAAAATAATTACGTATGAAACAAACAAAACTAATCTTCTTGTCGGTTGCAATCGCCTCTTTATTGGCAGGTTGCAAAGAAAAGATTGAACTCGACAAGGTTGACTCGTCTATGTATGTGAATACCGGCATTGCCGCGCCGATTGTCACCATCAAGGCCCCATTGGCTGAGATTTTAGGCATAAGCGACAAAACGGGTCAAAGTGAACAATTGGAATGGATGTATGCAAAGATGCCAGGTGACAAGGACGAGCAACTGAAAGACATTTCGGACAGTACGCTCTTCTTCCGCGACACGTTTGATATCACCCGCGACTTCCACCCCATTGACATCGGCGATTTCCTGCTGCCCGTCAAAGAACGCTTGAACGTCTTCGAGCAGGCGCAGAAACTCAGTTACCCCATCGTAGGAGGCAAGATGACGATACCCGCCGGCAAACCCGCCAAGTTCAGTTTCCCGCTGACAGTCAAGTTAGACAGCCTGAACGCACCCGAGTTTGAAAACCGTGTGGACTCGATGGTGATTTCCATAGCGCGGTTCAGTACGCTGCTCTCCACTAACTTCGGACTGAAAGATGAAGACATCCAGTCGGTCAAACTCGTTATGCCTAAAGAGTTCAAAACACGCAAAGGAGGAAAGATGAAAGACGCTTATCTTCCTTTCCACGTGGAAGGCGACACCACCTTTATAGAAATCAAAAAGTTCAGCATCAGTCTGTTGTCAGCAGGCGCCAACAAAACCAACCGCCGCGAACATATGATTAACGAGGTAACGTTCACTGTTGAGTTCTCCCTGTTCACGACTCATGCTATCACGGTGGATGCCACTTCCGCCATCGATTATACTTTCGATGTGAAACTGCTTACATACGATGCGCTGTTCGGCTATTTCAACCCGTCCACTTGGATGGAGGACAAAGACACACTGATTTTAGCAGAGGAGTGGCCTGCATGGAACGACATCAAACGTCTGAAAATGCACTTCCTCTATCCATCCATCCGTCTTATTGCCGAGCATCAAATCGGCACGGAAGAAGGCTGCCCGCTCAATGTTAACCTCAAGCATATCGGCGTAGCACAGGCTAATGACGACGGCACCATCGGTGAGTTTGTTATGGCCAAGTTCGGCGATAACGGCGACCGTAACAGCACCATCTGGAAACTCTATGACGATGCTTATCCTGAAACCACACGCATTGATCCTGACAAAGACAACATTGACAAATGGTCAAGGAACGAATATATAGTAGGATACACAGGATTCAAACCCGGTACACACGTCGGCGATGTGGACAAACTGTTTGATATCCGTCCTGATGTCATCGGTTACGAGTATGATATCACCGTTGGTCCGAAAGATAATCCTACCTTCGGTATCGCTTCGCAACTGCGCGTTGTGAACAACACGAAGATTGATCTTCACGCCGTAACGGTAGTGCCGTTCGTCATAGGTGACGGTTCTGAGATTGAATACACCGACACGGTGGACGTTGATTTCTCCAGCGTTAATTTTGACTCTATTACCAATTCCGTTGAATGGTTAGACTCCGTAAACAACGGCACCATTTACCTCTATCTCTATGCCAAGAACTCCATCCCGTTTGTCATTTCGGCTGACTATAAACTCCTTGACGACAAAGGTCAGGCAATTGAACTTCCTTTGATTAGTGAAGCCGATGGCAGCAAATCCCACCACCTAACCATCCCAGCTCCCGCCGAATATGACAGCAACGGCAAGGTGACCAAGACCGGTGACAACACCATCGTTCTGCGCGTCATGCACGAAGAGTTTGCCAAACTGCAAAGCATAAAAAAGATTGTTTTCACCGCTTCAGTGGACAAGAACCCGCAACACGCAACCATCTATACACGTTCGGGTTTGGACATTACCGTGGGTGTTTCCGCTACGGTTGAGGCTATCTTGAAACTATTCTAAAGAAAGGAGGACACAACTATGAAAAAACAATTGATTGCTATTCTTGCCCTCCTTACGGTGGGAACAACACTGGTTAAGGCTCAAGAAGTCAACACCCTTTATTTCTTGGAAAACGCTCCGATGCGGCACAAAATCAACCCCGCATTCCAACCTGTCAGCAATGTTTTTGTAGGCATCAGCCCCCTACACTACACATCTCTGTCTGTGGGAAACAACGCACTTTCTTTCAGCGACCTTATCTATAAGAAAGACGGCAAGTATATAACAGGTCTTTATCCAGGCGAGGCAGATAAACTATCCAATCGCCTCAAAAACGACCTGCGCCTTACCACCAACGCCGAACTGGCACTGCTCAACTTCGGTGCACGTACCAAAGACACATTGGGCTATTTCTACGTTGGTCTAAACGAGAAAATCGAAGGCACCGTCGTTCTGCCGGGGGATGTATTCGGCATACTCAATGGCGGTTTAGACGAAACAGGGGGCAGAACGGTCAGCCTCAAGTCGCTGGCGATGAACATCAACGCCTACGCTGAACTGTCTGCCGGTTACAGCCGCAAGATCGACAAGAAATGGACCGTCGGCGGAAAACTGAAGTTCCTGTACGGTCACGCCTTTGCTGACCTGCGCACCAACACCGCCTATCTAAAGATGTACCCCGACCAACTGCAGGCCAGTATCAACGGCGACATCAACATAGCCGCACCGTTGAGTATGCCCGACCGATTAGACAAGAACGGATTCTCAGGATTGGGCGGAAGTCTCCCCACAGATATCCGCAGTTATCTTAAACCGCAAGGGTTCGGCGGAGCAGTTGATTTGGGCTTCACATACAAACCTGTTGAGCAGTTGCAAATAGCCGTATCGGTTACCGACCTCGGTTTTGTATACTGGAAATCTGCCACCTATTCCGTTAAAGGAGATACCGTCTATACAGGACCGGTGATGCACTACAGCGAAATCAACAATAGCACAGCCGATGAGCAGAACACAGGCTTTAATGCCATCCTCGATACGATAGGCTCATACGTTTCTTCTTTCGCGCAGAACAGTCTTGTGGGTAATCGGACAGGTGCCAATGGGGTTGCACGTATGACCAACACACGCCTGCACGTCGGATTGGATGCCAATTTCTGGGAAAACAAGTTCGGCATCGGCGTATATTCACAGACACAGTTCCGCAACCGCCGCGTTTACGAAGAAGTAACCCTCGGTCTGGCTCTGCGTCCTGTCAATTGGTTCAACCTTGCCCTGAGTTATTCGTTTATGAACGGACGCTGGAGTTCTATGGGTCTCGGATTCAGTTTCATGCCATACGACGGACTTAACCTGACGCTGATGACCGACTATATTCCATTCTCGTATGCTGATGTCAAATATGCGAACTCCTCGTTCACCGTACCGTACAAAGCGCAGCAGATCAATCTCGGCATCGGTGTAACCATCGTGTTCGGCACCAACCCCAGCACCGCTAAAAAGCGCATCTACGTGAAAGACGTGGACGACAACAGCATACCTACCAACACCAACCTCTAATAACCATAACGACTTTTAACTAAACATCTATACTATGGGAAGAGCATTTGAATACCGCAAAGCGACCAAGCTCAAACGCTGGGGTCACATGGCCCGCACGTTCACCAAACTTGGAAAAGAGATTACCATCGCCGCCCGCGAAGGCGGAGCCGACCCTGACGGCAACCCCCGTCTGCGTATGCTCATTCAGCAGTGCAAACGCGAGAACATGCCCAAAGAGAATATCGATCGCGCCATCAAGAAAGCCACCGACAAGAACGCTGAAGGCTACAAGGAGATCAATTACGAAGGCTACGGCCCTCACGGCATAGCCATCTTCATCGAAACGGCGACCGACAACCACATGCGCACCGTAGCTAACATACGCTCCTACTTTACCAAGCACGGTGGCAACCTCGGCACACAGGGCTGCCTGCAGTTCCTCTTTGACCGCAAAGCCTGCTTCACCATTACCCGCAAGGACGATGTAGACCTTGATGAACTGGAACTCGAACTTATTGACTTCGGTGTGGAGGAACTCGGCGTGGACGAGGAAGAGAACACCATCGTCATCTATTCCGACTTCGACCAGTACAGCGGTATGCAGAAGTACCTTGAGGACCACGGCTTCGAAATCCAGTCCTGCGAATTTGTCCGCATCCCCAATGATTACAAGCAACTCACCGACGAACAACGCGAGTCCGTGCAGAAGCTCATTGACAAGATTGAGGAGGACGAGGACGTGCAGAACGTCTTTACCAATATGGCGGACTAAGTTATGACCGAAATCCTAAAGTTTTTCGACTTGTCGGTTCAGCAGCAGTCACAATTGGCTGCTGCTGAACGGTTATATCCCGAATGGAACGAGAAAATCAACCTTATTTCGCGTAAGGACATCGACTTTCTTGAACTTCACCACCTACTCCACTCCCTTGCCATCGCGAAGGTGCTTCATTTTACATCCGGCACAACTATTTTGGATGTCGGGACTGGAGGCGGTTTTCCAGGCATACCGTTAGCAATTCTTTTCCCCGAATGCCAGTTCACACTCATTGACTCCATCGGTAAGAAAATACGTGTGGCGGAAGATATAGCACATCAATTGAACTTGACCAACGTCACCTGCTTTCAAACCCGTGTGGAAGATGTGAAGCAGCAGTTCGATTTCGTAGTCAGCCGCGCCGTTATGCCTCTGCCCGATTTGGTAAAACTCGTCCGGAAGAACGTTCATCACCGTCATCATAATGCAATGCCGAACGGAGTGATAGTTCTCAAGGGCGGCAAAATCGGTACGGAAACAGAACCATTCAAGAAAACCGTTGAAGTGACCCCAATCCACAAGTTTTTCGACAACGAGTGGTTTGACGAGAAGTATGTTATCTATGTACCGCTTTGAGTTTAGGCGTTTAGATGTTTAGGAGTTTAGAGGTTGTAAAAAGGGTTATGTGTTTAGGAGTTGTTTAGATGTTTAATAATTGTTTAGTTGTTTAAGTGTTTAGAAGTTTATCTGTTATGACTATCAAGACTTTCTATTTCAATCCGTACCGCGAGTGTACATACGTCGTGGACAACGGACAAGGACAATGCTTTGTGCTTGACCCCGGCATGTACGGAGAAAACGAAGAACAGCGGATGGCGGACTATCTAAAGAAGAACAGTCTTCAGCCAGTGTCCGTCCTCATCACTCACGCACACCCCGACCATATATGCGGATTGGACTTCTTCCGACAGCACTACCCCACCGTTCCCGTGTTCGGTATGAACTACGAACAAGGATTGCGGGAGTTCTGCTTTGAAAAGAACAGAGAGGCAACTGCTGCTGCCAACGATGTGTTTACACAGAACGGCTTTCCTTCTCCATTCGTTATCACCACCCCCGGACACAAGGAAGACAGCGTTTGCTACTACTTTCAGGAGGATGGTATTCTATTCACAGGCGACACCCTGTTTCAGGAGTCTATTGGCAGAACCGACCTGCCCGGAGGCGATACCGGTCTGTTGCTGCAATCACTTCATTGCCTGATGAGACTGCCAGACAACACAACTGTTTATCCCGGTCACGCCTATCCTACCACCATCGCGCACGAGAAAGCGTACAATCCGTACCTTTGATTTTGCAGAAAGAATCCCTTACCTGATTGGACGAAGAGGCTAATACAGCACTACTTCGTCCTTTTTGAACAGCCGTTTGATACCCCGATAGACGGCGGTTGCCAACATGTGACGCGCATACTCGTCCGAATAGACACGCAGCCATTGGCTGGACGCAATGCGGAGACGAAGGGTTTTTAATTTGCGTAGGAGTAACGGCATTCGCAGATTCTTCTCTCGGTCTTCATAGCGTGTTTTCATCTTTTCCGCCGCCTCTTCTCGCAACACACCTTCTTCCATTACACGACGGAAGAACAATTCGCCATGCTTCTTCAGCCATCTACTCTCTCTTTGATAGCCAGGCCACATCTCTTCCGGCAGGTGCATATACTCCACCAGCACGTATCCAATCAGTTGCCACGGCTGCATTAGACGAAGGGCTTTCAGGTTGCGCAGCATATAGTCTGTATAGTCTTCCTTGCTCTGTCTTTCCTTTTCATAGGTCTTGCGCGCCAGCAGACAGACATCGCACAACTGCTTCATGCCCAGTCCCTCTTCTACAAAGTGGTTCCATGCGTGCAGGAAGGTGAAGAGCATATTGAATCTCCCTTCAGGTATGTCAATCTGCATTGCCGGTTCACGAAGAGTCAGGTGTTCCACCCTTTCTGGCTTCATCGCCTCGCGCTCCAAAGCGTAATAGACCTTCTTGTCTTTGGGATGCTCCATCTTCACGCTGACGCGGTGCATCTCCACCATGCCATCCGGCAGCACAAAGTTGTAGTGCTTCAACTCCTCCCATTCCTCGTCATGGTGGCGTGAATCGGGGAACGCTTTCCGCAGTACGCCTGCTGCTTCATGGTACTGGTCGGGACCTACATACACGTCCAAGTCGCCCCACGACCGCAACTCGGGACGAGGATACAGTTCCGCCAGCCCAAAGCCTTTGAGTAGAACGGGGTGCAAGCCTGCCTGCTGCAAGACGGTGAAGGTGGTTTTCAGCAGGTCCTGCAACCGCGGCTGCTGCATCATCTGCCTCGCACAGGTGCTGCGCATCTCCATCCGCAAGTCTTCCGGCACAGCGTCTTTGCGTCCCAACACCTCATTGAAAACCAATCCCGCAGTCCCCTGCCGATAGACCAAAGCGGCAAACTCTTTCCATTCCTGTTCGTTAAACGAGAAAGAGAAGTCCTTCAACGGCTCACCCATAACAGCGTGCCGCAAGAGTGTCAGATAAACGGATACAACTTTATTCATACCAATACCATCTTTACAAAAGTGATTAAGACAAGAAACATATTTTCAACCCAATCAGCACCAAAATAATTCCACCAACCCTTTCCGCATTGAAAGGCAGTCTGCCAATGTAATGCCCCAACACGTATCCTATCAGCGAGAACAAGGAACTGGTGAAAGCGATTATCGCTACTGCTTCCCACAGCAGTTCGGATACAGGAACAAACAGTATGCCCGAAACGGCAGCATCAATACTCGTTGCAACGGCTAACAGAAGAACGTACCAGAAGTTCAACTGATGTGTATGTTCTTCTTCGTGAAAGCTGTCCCAAATCATCTTGCCACCAATGAAACCGAGCAGGACCAATGCCACCCATCCCGCATATCGGTTCACAAAGTCTTCCGCCACTCCTCCTGCGTAGTACCCGATAAGAGGCATTGCCCCCTGGAACAGTCCGAACGCCACAATCATCCATATCACCATTGCAGGAAGTCGGAAACGTCCACCTTGCGAGCAGATGCTCTGTACCACTGAAACAGAGAAACAGTCCATTGCCAATCCGATAGCGAGCAGTATGATGTCCCAAAGAGTCATGTTACTATATTTATCCAAAGGGGAGCAGCAGGTCAGCAAGGCTGGTAAATGCCGTTCACTTTCAGCGGCTCAAGATGAATGGAGATCATCGTGTTCTGTCCGAACCGTTCGCGCAACCGCCGTTCCAAGTCCATACTATGGCGATGTGCCTCGTTCAGCGACACACTGCCGGGCATACGAAGGTGCATCTCTATCGAACAGACATTACCCACACGGCGTGTGCGCAATTTGTGCAGTTCCTTCATCTCGCCGTCCTGCGCCACGATAGCGCGAATCTCGTTCTCCACCTCTTCGGGCAGGCGTTTCTCAAGCAGTTCCTGTACTGCTTCGTGCAGCAGTTTGCCTGCGGCGACAAGGATAAAGACGCTCACTAAGACCGCTGCTACCGGGTCCAGCACCGCCCATCTGCCTCCGAACAACAGCGCGCCACCTATACCGAGCGCAGTGGCTACAGACGACAGCGCGTCTGTGCGATGGTGCCATGCGTTCGCTTCCAGTGCCTGCGATTCAGTACGGCGGGCAACACGGACGGTGAACCAGTAGATCGTCTCCTTTGCCGCAATACTGATGAGTGCCGCCCACAGCGCAATCCTACCGGGGAGAGCCAGTTCTTCGCCGCGCAGGGCGGACATAATCCTCTCTATCCCTCCCGCCAGCAGCAAGCCACCAGCCGCCAGCAGTGCAATAGCAACCATCGTTGTGGCAAGCGTTTCGTACTTGCCGTGTCCGTACGGGTGTTCGGCATCCGCCGGACGGTAACTGATCTTCACGAACAACAGCACCACAAAGTCCGTCAGCAGGTCCGTCAGCGAGTGAACCGCGTCGGCAATCATTGCCGCCGAGCAGCCAATAACGCCCGCAACGAACTTAACCGCGGTCAGCAGTACATTGACCACTGTTCCCCAAAGGGTAATACGCACTATCTCTTTTTCCCTGTTCACACGGACGAAAACCTATTCCCCGAAATTTGCTGCAAAGATAATACATTTTTGGGCGAAATGCAAGAGCTACTTAATAAAATTTCAAATTTCAAATTGCAAATTGCAAATTTGTTGGGTTAGGAGTTTGGCTTTTATAGTTGATAGTTGATGATTTATGGTTTATGGTTTCAAATCCACCCATTCGTCCGCAACCAATACGTCAAAGATCACTTGCAGTTTGGGTGCGGAGAGCTGCAATCCGCCCCGCCGTTCCGCAGCGCCATGTTGCGGCAAACGTCGTACATAGGTGATGGCACTCTGTTACACGAACAGAAACAGAAACAGAAAAAAGAAAACATCCTGTACGATCGATGTTCCTTCCCGTCCTTATCCGCCTGTGCACAAGGCGGATAACACGTCTGACTGCCACTTGTAATACGCCTCACGGCGTGAGATCATTTCCACTGAAATGACGTGCAAAGATAATACATTTTTGGGCAAAATGCAATACCTTCTTAAGAAAAGTAAACTCTTTTTTCGACTTTATTAGGAAATCGGGCATAAAAAAGTTGTCCAATCTTAAGAAAAGGAAAGTTTTTTATAGTTGAGAGTTGATAGTTGAAAGTTGATAGTTTCAAGTTTATGATTTATGATTTATGGTTTATAATTGCAAATTGCAAATTTTTGATTCGGGCTTTGATACGATAGCGGGGAAATGAATTTTCCCACTGCGTCCCACTGCTTCCCAATAAGTCCCAATAATTCCCACTACGTCCCAATTCGGGTTTATGAGTTTAGGTGTTTAGGAGTTTATAGGTGGTTGAGTTGGTTTATTTATTGTTTATAGTTGAGAGTTTATAATTGAGTGAAGTTGGAGAGTTTATAGTCTCAAATTGCAAATTTAAGTATGCCCCTCCATATATAAGGCAAAAAAGAGGCAAAATCTATCACCTGAAAGGCAAGTTTTTTCAAAAAAAATGCATTTTCTTTATAAGTGGCTGATTTACTAAATATACGCGGTATGGATAAAAAAAGACCCTTGAACCTTGTTTAATTATTGTTTTCAGTTACTCTCCATCTTCCTCCTTTTGTTCCATCGCGGCGGATGACATTCAGTTTTTGCATCGCCGCCAGTTCCCTTTGAACCGTGCGATATGCGATTTGCGCCACTTGCGCCATTTTAGCGGAAGTCATATATGGATTTGCCCAAATCAGTTTGAGGATTTTTTGTTGTCTTTCAGTTAGTTGTATGTGATTATTTGCGACATTATTTACGACATTTTCTACGCCATTATTTACGCCATTATTTACGCCATTGGTGTTTTGGATAGCGACAAATCTTTCTCTTTTGATAGTTGCGAGGAATCCGCCGCGTACTTGTTCAAAGGTCGGCATTTGCAGTTGCTCATCCTTGAAAGCCTCACGTATCTTCTCATATCCTCTGCCCCATGCCTCAATAAATCCGACACGGAAGAAAGCATCTGCAATAAGTGTGTTGCGCGGATAGGATTCATGGTCTTGCATGAGAGTGTCAATGGTGTAGTCCGGTGGCAGCGTGCCTTGATTCCACAATTCGATATGATCAGCCCATATACGCATTTGTGTGAACGTGCCTGTATAGTCTCGGTGCACAATGGCATTGCAAATCATTTCGCGCAATGCATCTTCCGGTATCTCCAATGGTTCAATGCGTTGCAAGCCCTCATAGTGGATAGGAGAGACAAGATAACCACTACGCAAAACGCCTATTATCTTGTCCGGCATTTTGATGAGCGGACAATCTATCTCATCCTGCATAATCAAGTCAGCTCTGCTTGCTCCGAAACGCCCGATTCGGAATGTTGCCATTCGGCACCAGTGACGGATATTCTTACCAAATAGCAAGAGCGCGGCATTCGTCAGTTGTCCTTGCTTGTTCATCAAGTCAAGGTTGCGCAACACTTTTTCTAAGCTGTCGCTCAATGCGCCTTGGCCAATACGGTTTTTACGCAATGCAGCACGAATGAAATACTCAACGGCTTCCGGATCAATGTCTTCCAATGTAGCGTCGGGTTCTATCTGCTTATCCCATGCGTTTTTAGTCTTACGCATCAGAAACTCCGTAAGAGCTGCACCATTCAGTTCTTGCAGGGTGCTCCCACTACGAAGATAATACTTGCCATTGCATGATACAGGTTGCTCCGAGCGCATAATATGTATGGCAACATACTCCTTGTCATTAGCTGTAAGTAGATTGATCTCCGGCACAATGCCAGTTGCTTGCACGGCTTTATTCGGAAGATTGACTAGTAATAGCTTGGCATTATCAATACCGACAATGTTTCCATTGTCATCCTTTCCAATGAAAAGTGTACCGCCATCTGCATTAGCAAAACCGCTGATGTAATGCAGATATTCGTCTTTCCACTTTACTTTGTACTCAATATTTTGTGTTTCCATATTCTTTAATTTTTTCACTCTTTAACCATTCCTCTTATTCTGAACTACCGAAAATTCCTCGGTAGTTGCCTATGTGATCAGTTACCGAGAAAAACTCGGATACTGCCGTTGAGTTTCGTATTTGTAATTGTTTAGACATATTTAGGTATTGATATTCTCTAATGTACTTTTGCTTTCCCTCTCATACGCATCTCGTTCGCATCCTGAACGTCTCTGATAGGTGCTTTTCCGGTTTTTTATTTTATGTGGACAGGACATGGTGGGTTGTATTACTCGATGTAATCTTTATCCCAGGATTCGGGCCAGACTTGGAGTATCTGCTGATAGAGTTTGTTGGCGCGCTCTTGGATACATGCGAGATTCCAATCCTCTTTGGTAAGACAGTCATCGAGGGTAACAAGACCTTTTGCATTTTTGAGCAAGCTTTCTTTATTGCCCTTTCCGTTCAGTTTAGTTTGCCAAGGCGCATTGCTGATACTGGAGTTCAGTGCACCCGGGATGATGGCGAGGTTGCCTAAGGTATAGAGCGCATCGTTCGTTGCTTTCTCTACTTCTGGATCTCCGGGGCGAACCCACGTTTCTCTCCATTTCTTCGGTAGAAGGTGCTCCAAACTATATCCTTTGAGACCACGTAGTTTGGTTGCCGCCAGAGTGTCTTGGCGCAATCGGCTCTCCAGCATATAGAGGAAACCTAAGGCTTGTCTGTTGACATAGACCTTATTGTTAACGGCATACTCAATCTCGTCAGGACGTGCGGCACGATAGGCAACTTCTTTGTCGTTCCGCCTGTCCACATACTCTTTGAGGGCATCGACCGTGAGCACTTTGTTGGTAATAAGACCGTCGCTGAACAGGGCATTGTATCCACGTGTTTCCAACCGTGCAATAGTACGGCGCATCATATAAGTCTCCAGATACTCGTAGATCTTTGTTTGCTCGTCTTTGTCCGCATAGAGCAGCACGAACATTACGTATGGGAGCATAACTGCGAAATCAAGACCGAACATCATCAAGTTCACACGTTCGAAGCCCGGTTCCGATGAGATGGTCTCTTCTTTGCAGTGCGGGTTGAAGTTACGTTGGAACTCTGTTGCAGACTTATAGATTCCTTGCATCAAGGCTTCCTTGTCACCGTTAAGGTATTTGCTGACGAAAGCCTTGTACGAAAGGAAGAGGTTGCTATATTTCTCGTAATAGAGTTTGTCTTCGGTACTAACGGCATAGTCCTCTCCACGGAATTGAATGATGAGGTATGCATAGAGGAACAGATCTACCAAATGGTATTGTTTTGTACCGGAATAGACTTTCTGATCCCAATAGTTTTTAGTTTCCTCATCTGCTTCGAAGACAGGTTTCCAATACTTGTTGTATTTCTCCTCGTTGTATTGGTCGAAGAGATAGTTCTTCAGCAGCTCGGACGTGGTCAGTTTTACGCCAAGCGAATTGATAGTATCGAAGATCTCTTGCTCGTTCTCCTCCGAATCTAAGTCGATGGTAACGAAGTGGACGTTCTTCTTGATCTTATCCGAACTCAGTTTATCCGGATCGATGTTCTTGTAGAGATACTGGCATAACGAGAATAGACGGCTTTGAGTGGTTCCTTTGCCCCTTTCCAAATATGCACGCAATTCGTCAAGCGACTGAAGATTGACTATTTGTACGAAAGACGTTTTATCGATATGGTTATGATGGATAGATATCTCCTGTTCGTCCGTTTCATCGCTTAAATCGATCATAAAGGTTTTGAAAATACGGTCATTATCCTTCAAGAGGCTTAGCACTTTGAAGAATATAGTCATCGTGGTCAATCGCTGCTGTCCATCAATGACTACGCGCACGTTGCCATACTTGCTGCCTGTTTCAGTTGGTTTCTGCTTGAGGATAAGAGAGCCGATGAAATACTGTTTGTCAGTCATGGAAACATTCTCCATGTCCTCCAAGAAACGTGACCAGTTATCTTCGTCCCACACGTAGGAACGCTGATAGTAGGGTATTTCGAAGACGGTATGTTTGTCAAAAACAGACTGAATCGGTAAATAGTTCGCTTTCATATCTTTTGCTTTTAATAATACATCTCAATATACGAGTACGCCTTGTCGAATACCTCTTGGTCCTTCAGGCCATACTTAATCCAAAGTATCGTACGGAGTTTCTGCTTAATTTCGCGTTGGGCTGTCACGGACTTGAATGCGTCGCTGAACTTCCGCACAATTGCCACAATCTCCTTGTCGATATCATTCACCACATTCTCCACGATGATCGGTGTCTCCGGCGTCCGGATGGACTCGAAAAGCTCGGTCAGCGCAGCACGTGCTTGGTGGCGGCGGTCTATCGGATCGTCCTCCACTTTCTTCTCGGCCTTCAACAAGTCTTTCGCCAGTTCAAGCAGCTGTTTGAGGAAATCTATACTCGTCTCCAAACTCTGCTCCATCCGCTCGCGCAACTCCTCCAGTTTCTCCACAAACGGCTTATAGTTAATATCGCCGGAATGGGTCTGTAGCCGCAGACGCAGCACTTGCTCCAACTCAATCGTGCGTTTCTTCGCCTCAGCCTCGGTGATCGCCTGATCGATGATATCCGCGTTCACCACAAGATCCTCTAACGGCGTGCCGATATTGATGGAATCGATACTATTATGGATGATCTCAATGGTCTTGGCGCCCAGCAGCGTCCATATCAGCGATGGACCGCTCGTCACCGGACGGATACTCTGATAAACGCCCGCCATCCATGAATAATCGGCTTGGTATTGATCCAGCGATTTGTCGGGGCTCACAATCTCCCACGCACGGCTCAGACGCGCAAAATGCTTCGCAAAATCCGTCTTGACGGACTCGTCTTTGAGGCATTGTTGCGCTGCCTGCAATCCTTCCCAGTCGCCCAATGTACGATCGACACCCGGGAAGAAACGCAGACACTCGTCCATGAACGACGGTATCAACGCCCGTATCTCGTCGATGTTCTTAATCACGGTCTTGATCGTCTCTTCGTCGAACGCAAGCGATTTAGCCACATTGTCAAACACTCCCACAAAATCCACAATCAGACCATTCAGTTTGTCGTGCGTATATTTGCGGTTGGTACGACAGATAGCCTGCAACAAAGTATGGTCTTTCATTGGCTTGTCGAGGTACATACATTGCAGAATAGGCGCATCAAATCCCGTCAGCAGCTTGCTGGTTACAATCACAAACTTAAGCGGCGACAGCGGGTCGCGGAACTGATCCAGCACACGTTTCTGCTCGTCGCGCGAGAGTTGGTATTGCTTGTAATCATCGGCTTTGTCGCCGTCGGTATGCATGACGATGACCGTCTCATCCTCGCGGTCAAGAAGCGCATCTATCGCTTTCTTGTATTTGACGCAGCACTCGCGGTTATAGACCACCACTTGCGCTTTCATGCCGGATGGCTCTACCGTCTCGCGGAAATGCTTCACGATGTACCGGCACACCTCTTGCACACGCGCATCGGACGTGAAGAACGCCTCCACCGATGTCCTCCGCACTAACTGATTACGCTGCTCCTCGTCTATCTCATCGGTCAACTTGTCAAACTCTTCCTGCAACTGCTTCTCATTCAGATGCATCGTCACCGGAACGGTTTGGAAATTGAGTTGCAACGTAGCGCCATCATCCACCGAGTTCTGGAATGTATATTTGCTCAGGTACCCGTTCTTGTCTTCCTCCGAACCGAAGGTCGCAAACGTGTTATGTTCGCGTTTGTTAATCGGCGTTCCGGTCAGACCAAAGAAGAACGCGTTCGGCAGCGCACGACGCATCTTGGCGCCTAATTCTTTCTCCTGTGTACGGTGTGCCTCATCTACGAGGACGATGATGTTATCGCGGTCGGATAGCACTTTCGACACATCGCCGAATTTGAATATCGTCGTAATCAATATCTTACGCTGGTCTTGCTCGAAGAATTGCTCCAATGCCTCTTTAGAACCCGCAGACTCCAAGTTCGGCACTTCCGCACGCGTGAAATCGCCGGTTATCTGATCCTCCAAATCGATTCGGTCATCCACAATCACTACCGTCGGAGCGTGCAACTCATTCAGCTTGCGCAGCTTCTGAGCCACAAACACCATCAGCCATGACTTACCGCTACCTTGGAAATGCCAGATCAGACCTGACCTCGGACCATCTTTCTTCCGCGTCGTCGAGAGTACACGCTGCACAATCGCATCGCCGCCTAAGTACTGCTGGTAACGGCAAACGACTTTGATCGCACGTCCTTGCGTATCTGCCGTAAAGACTGAATAATAGCGGTAAATATCCCACAACCGCGCAGGATTCATCAGATGCTCATAGCACGCCAACAAAGCCTTCAGATCCGAATGGTCACGATCCTCGGTATCAAACCACGGTCCCCATTTCTCCGCAGGCAGACCGATGCCGCCATAACGGAAATCATGACCGTCGCAAGCAAAGTTCAGGATATTCGGCACGAACATCTCTGTGATGGACTTCTGGTAACTGACAATATCTTGTGCCGCTTGTCCCCAGTTCGTGTCCGGGCGGAAAGGATTCTTCACTTCGCCGACCACCACAGGAATACCATTGATGATGAACACCAGATCCAGACGCTTACCGCCGTCTTTGCTTGCACGAGGGTACATCCACTGGTTGGTCACCACGCAGTAGTTGTTATCCATGTTCTGCTCGTCAAAGAAACGGATGTTGATGTTCTGACCGTCCTCGCCAAACGGATACGAGTTCTCCTCAAAAAGCATCTTGCGAAACTTGTTATTGTTCTGCACAAGATGTTCCTGCGGAACGGAAATCAGCAATGTCCGCAGTTTGTAAATCACTTGTTCGGCTTGCTCGGCTGTAATCGGATTGAGGTTGACGAGTGCTTCTTTCAGCCACGGAGCGACAAGCACGTCGTTCATCTCTCGTTCAATCTCATCTGCCTGCAGGTAACGCCATCCGCATTTCTCTGCGGAAGCAATCAACATCTGTTCAAACTGCGATTCTTGTAATGTTTTATTGGCCATGGTTATCCTGTTTTGTTTTTTTTCTAATTCATATCTCCGGCCTTATGTCCGGAGCACTCGACAAATCTTCCCGTTCTTTGTTGTGTTCGCCGTGCGTCAGCGCGGCGTTCTCTTTGTTGTGTGCCTCGTGCGTCAGCGCGAGGATGGTAGATAGGTCCGCAGCGTAGCCGTTCATGTCGAGGCATTGCGAGCGCGTGATACGCGTCTCGGCTGTCTCGGCGCTATAGTCCGCGTACGGCGCTAAGACCAACATGAATCCTGCGGAGCAGCCTTTCAGGTCTCTCCCCGTCGGATAGATAAATTTCCCATCCAGACCGCGATTGACGATGCGGATTATCTTTAGCTGCTCTTTATAAGCTGCTTCATAGACAGCCTTTTCCGCCGGCGAGATAAAAGGCGAGACCAGAACGGCGCCGCCTCTGGCGAGCCTCATATAGTGCTCTACTTCGGCTTGTATCTGCTCGTCCGTCAGATTGCGATGGCAACGCACTTGGACACGCTCGGGGTACTTCACCCAGAACGTATTCCCCACCGCGGTATAGGAGTGTCCCTGCTTGCCCGCCTTGAAGTCATAAATCTTGCGCAGCCTATCGGGATAATGCATCTTGAGCCAGAGTCGGCGAGGGTTATCATGCAGATATTCATACCACCCATCCAGCTGCCCTTCGTGATAGAGGATTTTATCATTATAGCCGGATGAGAAGAGCGATTCTTTGTTGTGTGCGCCGGATGTCAGGCCCGCGTTCTCTTTGTTGGGTGCGCCGGACGTCAGGCCGGCGTCCTGTTGTCTCCAGTACTCGCGCGAGCAATCGCCCTTCCATGCGCCTATCATCCGGCTTAGATGCCAGCCTTCCGGTAGCGCATCGTGAATGCGGAGGATGCCGTGAAAATGATCGGGCATCAGCTGATACTGATAGACCTGAATCCGGCTTCCTGTCTTCTCGGTCACCATCGCTGCCATCTTGCGAAAGGCAGCGATGACGTACTCGCCCAGCGCGGTCGGACGGATAGAGGCCTCTTCGGGAGAGTTGCCCTTCAGCTCGCCTAAGATACGCTGACGGTCGGCGGTCGTCACTGTGATCATATAGATCCCCGGAGCGGCATAATCATGTCCCTCCTTCCGCCGCAGGCGATTATGCTTCACCTCGGCGCGTACGATACTCCTCTGCTTTTTATTAAGTTCGTCGTTCATCTCTGCCCCTCTTTCTTTGTTAGGTGCGCTGGCCGTCAGGCCGGCGTTCTCTCTTTGCCGCGTTCGTCGTTCATCTCCGCCCTTCTTTCTTTGTTAGGTGCGCTGGCCGTCAGGCCGGTGTTCTCTCTTTGCCGCGTTCGCCGTTCATCTCTGCCCTTCTTTCTTTGTTAGGTGCGCTGACCGTCAGGCCGGCGTTATCTCATTGCCGCGTTCGCTGTTCATCTCCGTCCCTCTTTCTTTGTTAGGTGCGCTGGCCGTCAGGCCGGCGTTCTCTTTTCTATATATCTCAGCTTGGCTCATTGCGTTTCTGCTGTCAATATTAGGTTATTATTAGGATATTATTAGGTTATCCCCGACTCGAAAGTATGCCACTACTGATTGATCAAACTTCGTATCACTCTATCTATCGCCTCTATCGACGCACGCAAAGACGCTTTCGTCGCTTCGGCTTGGGTCGCTATCTCTGCAAATTGCTGCTGATTTTCCTTCTCTGGAACAGGTATTCTTACTGTTTGAAGCGATTTAGCAGACATATGCCTTACCACAGAACCAGTTACCAATGCTAACAATTGTTGCGTCTGTTGGTTTATTGCATAACTCAGATATGAAGAGTTTAAGCCTTCTAAAGGATGCATGATAATAATATCCCCTCCTAATATCACTCCATCCTTGTTTATACATGAACACCGAGCTAATCCTTTAGGAGTAACATCTGAAGCAGGGAATAATATGTCACCTATCTTAGACGTTCTTACCGCTTCTGCATCGGTATAAGATAAGATGTCTTCTATAACTGCTCCATATTGATATAATTGACCATAATGAATGCACGGAGTTTTCCCGCCGTCAACAATTTCATCCTTTTTAAATGCTTGACCTTTTGACCAAGACTCAGCGAGTTTCCCTAATGTCATGGCCGGTTCTTTTCCAAACATCTCTTGGAATTTAGCTTTGAGCATTTCGTCGGTGGTGGAGAGCAGTTGCCGATACGATTCTTTTACCTTATATGCCGCCCACAATTTATCCGCCAACACCTTCTGCTCCTCTATCGACGGAAGGTCAAATTCGTAATTAGCGATAGCATTCCATTTTACGCGTGGGGACAAACCTCCTTCGGAATGTTGAATAGCGTAGTCAAAGAATCGGTCATTCTGTATAATAAAAGGCAATAAGGATGGTTCTGCTTTTCCTGGGATAGCC
>CAJOIZ010000015.1 GCA_905234835.1 Paludibacteraceae bacterium | reverse complement strand
TTTGTTTGGCGACGACAAAGTAAATCTAAAGGGCTGACTCCAAAAAGGAATCAGCCCCATTTTTTACATCTTAAAAAGTTTTATCGGACAGTAATAATTTCTTACTAATTATAATGTCGTTCGTACACTATAATATAGTAAAAAATTCTGAAAAATTTAATCACAGGTGCATTTTATTGCACTTTTTCGGTCATTTGGCGCGAATTTGTTCGGTCGTTTGGCGCATGACTCGTTCGATCATTTGGACAAACCGGTTGGCAAAAATCAAAAAAACCGAAACTAACAAACAGATCAGTAACAAAATTATTAGTAATAAAATTATTACTAACCTAAAGTGCTGTTATTGAAAAATTTGTGTGAAAAAAAGTGAGCAGAACGTACACATTCTACTCACTTGATGCACACAATCTCCTACATGCGGATGTTGATGCAAAAATGTTGAATTAATCGTAAGCAAAGGGTGTGACTGCTTTTTATTTTTTCACGAAATGAAAATGGTAGGTGCTTTGCACGCAGGTAAATGTTTCCGCTTCTAAGTCTATTGACTGAACTTCGGAGGTCATGTAAAAGCCATTTGGATATTGAATCCATACATGATAGCCGACTTTGATACCCGGCGTGTAACCGCACTTGGTATCACCTACTTTCATGTACTCATTGCCGCCTTCGATAAGACGGATCACCACCTCTCCTTTGGGAGCGTCGTTGAGTTCTTCTCCAAAGGCCGCTTCAAAATTCTCCAGGTTTTCAAATTGCTTGAACATAACTTACATCAGATATTTGACCACACTCTCCCAATCGGGGAAACGGGGCGAATCCATTTGAATCCAATGGTCTCCGAACTGATCTGCACCATGTTTGGAGCGGTCGTCAATCAAATATGCACCCGGTCGGATAAGCAAGTCCTTATGATGGCAAAGAATTAGACGCTTGTAGAAAACGCCATCCTCTTGCGCCGAATCGAAATACTGCTGCACCCACTTCACTTTATCCGACCAAGCCGACGGGTTCATCCACGGCGCCGTACTGAGGATATAGAGGTCGTATTTCGTACTCAACGTCTTCACGGCTTCAATCGCTCCGGGCATCGGCTCCATCAGCGCAAAGATACCCGGGATATCGTCGTAATGCGGTTTGCCTTTGTCGTCTAACTCATACTGGCACTTGATTTCTTTAGACACCTTTGCCAGTCCGGATTTGAAATCCACCAGCACATTATCCATGTCAATGAATAAAAGAGGTTTTTCTACGTGTTCCATAATTATACTATAGTCACAAAAAAGAACAAAATTCAAAATAGGTCGCATTTTTATGCTTTTAAGCTATATCCGTAGCCGCTTTTGCTTTGCAATTCCCGGATATTATCCTCGCTTAGGTGTTGCTGCGGAATGAGAGACTTACGAATACAATCCGCAAGAAGATAGATGGCAACAGTACGGCGTATGTCGGTATTGATCACCCATTTCCCCTTACCGCTCAAGGATTGTAGGTCGTGCATAAAATCCGCACGAAGTTGTTTCTTCTGAGCAAGCGTCTCCGGTGTCTCTGCGCTCGGATTTTCTTTCAACGCATAGAACGAATCGCGCTCATCGGGATCGGCTTCCTGATTCTTGCAGATGAAATTGAAGCCGCCTAACAGCGCGATATGGTAGCCGTACCACGATGTACCCATCTCGTCAAAACCGTTCGTCACCATGATCGTGACATCCGAATGGCGGTTAATAAAACACCCGTACGAGGAATTCACCGGCAACAACTCCACACATAAGGACGAAACCGGATGTTCCTCATCGCTGATCTCATCCGCCATGTCGCGTAAGCGCAGTTCAGGATAGGTGTTGCACACATCGGCGATATCCTTGAAATCCATTCCCATACGGGTCTGAAAATGCGTTAGATTGACCGCACGCGTCATGAAGCGGGCTTTCAGATACACCTCACTCATCTCCGCTGGCTGTGTACGGCAATAATCGCGGAAGGCCGGAGACGAAAAACGGGTATATTGCTTGAGCATCCGATGGTGCAACTGCTCCAGTTCTTCTCTGCGCTTCTCATCGGCAATCGCATCCATGAAGCCCGAACCAACCAAACCGGCAGGAACCGCCACTACCGCGATACCAATCATCCCCAACAGAGCAGCGATCACCTTACCCGTCACGGTCACCGGACCGCCTTCAAAGACACCGTCTCCGCCCTCAATATAACGCGTGTACGCCCAAATGAGCGCGTCCCAGTAATTGTGATACACCTCCGGCTGCGCGATGCTCTCTGCGATGTAAAAGATAAGAGACAGAACGACAGTCAGCGCCAACACAATGCCTAACGAAATCAGCATCTCGTGCTTAGTGGCACTGAATGCTTTTCGAATAAACTTTAAACGATTTACAAATCCGATTCTCATGTGATTACTTTATACATTTCATTAAAAATTCAAATACACATACAAAAAAGTACGACTTTTATTGTATCTTCACAGAGGCTCTCGCATAGCCCGAATCGTAAATACAGCAAAAGCAGTACACAGTATGTGTACTAACAAACGCAAAAGTACAACAAATATCTGACATACGCAAATAATCTGTTATTTTTGCCCGAACACCTTTTTTTCACATATCGTGTACCACAGTTGAGCTGCGATGCGATAAATAGGCGCAGAGAAACGACAAAAGAAAAGGCGCAAGGATTTGGTCCTTTGCGCCCTAACCAGCCCTAAAAAAGGGCAGCGTCCACATTTAGAAAACCATTTTTTGCCAAACGGCATTAAAAGCAAGACTTGCGAGTAAAATTGTCCATATCCAGCCATTATGCAGGACATAATGCGATTTCCTCAAAATTGACATCACTACCAAGTTCACCACCCAGATTGCCATTATAGGCCAAATGGGGAACTGGAAAAGACTCTCCAATAAATGTCCATTGAACAAGAGAAGCATAGCTCTTTGGAAACCACATAACGGACAACTTATCCCGAACAACTGCTTATACGCACAAGGCAATAACACATAGTCCGACATCACATATCAGGAGAACATGTTCATCCATTCAAGCCATGCAAATCCAGCGGTTCCAATAATCGCAACAGCAATCACGTAGTACACGATGTAGATTGCGCCGAAGACAATACCGATAATGGATGTTACTTTGCCGGCTTTCAGCATACCGAAACCGGTGTACATGCAGGGTTGGTTGTTGTATGTCTCCATGCCTTTGTTAGCCAGAACGACACCTACGATGCCACATACAAGACCAACAAAGAAACAGCCAAACATAAGGGAACAAATCCCAAGGACCAATGACGCCACAGCGTATGGGGCGTTTTGTTTTTGTTGCTCCATCATTTATACATTTCAGGATTACTGAATGGCGTTTGCCAGTTTGGCGCTAATCTTCTGAAGACGTGCCATCTGAGACACAGTCATTTCATCTTCCGCGTTCTCCAGTTGCTCACCCAATTCCTGATACTTTTCCGTTAAAGAGGCCAACTTGGTATAGGCACTTGCATCTCCAGCCTGTACTTTCTTGTACACCGCGATGTACTCATTTACATATTTCTCGTATGCATCAAGGACACTATCCCAATGGGAGGACGAAGAGGTGTCTTCGCTCATTTCGCCACCTGTCACATCCTCGTCGCTATTAACGCTGCTGCTTGAACCGGAAGAATGCTTTTCCATATGCAGGTAGCTGGATACTTTGAACGTGAATTTTTTGTTCTCGTAATCTGTAAATTCTCTTATTATCCAGCGAACACGGCCTGTTTCTCCGCTATCCAGCAAGAACAGGTCCCTTAAGTCGTCGCTGTCATATACACCGTAGAAACCATCGGCTTTAGGACTCCGTGATATCGCGATATTGCCATCGGCATCTATAATATCTATGCCTATGCCAAAATTTCCGTTTACATCTTCATCGACAGTTCCGACAGGATCGACACCCTCTGTGTCAAACTTGAACGGGACATCCGTTCTCTCCAATTCGATGCTGATAATATATCTGCTGAAATCACCATTTTCTTCAAACTTGGCGGTATAAGATTTGTCCACTACGGTGAAATATTCTTTCAGATTTCCCTTGATAGTGGTGGATGCCGGCGTGAGAGTTACATTCACGTTTTCATTACTGTCATTACTGTCTTTACTTTCTTTGCCACATGAGGCAAGGGCTAAGCAACAGATAGTTGCCAAAATTAAATTTAAGTGTTTCATAAAAATGAGTGTTTTTTAATACTTTCGCCTACTCTTTATCGGATTTTCGGCTTCCTCCGTCATATTAGCGTGCATATACGCGCAAAAATGCACTGCTTCCGTCGCAATGTTGATATGCGTCTTTATTCACTTGTCACTTATACAACTCTCCTGTTTCCGGGACAGGGATTGGTTGTCGGAATAATTGTAACATTATGTCTATCGATTTTGTCATTCCATCTGGTAAACATGCTGTTTTGTCGCTGTCTAATTGCATCACATACCCTTTCGTTGCCTTTCCTTTTATTGGCTCACCGGAAGAATTGGTGTAGGAGAATTTTGTCGGTTTTAGTTTTTTGTCAATAATACCCGTAGCGGTTGTGCCATCTGCCCAAATATACATAAATTCACTACCCTCTATTGGCTTCTCCAGCCAGGAGGAAGAATAGTGGCCTATGCTCTGATCATTATTTGGATATGTAACGGTCAATTTCATGATAGTGTTTTGTGTGTTTGTATTACCTGAAATCTTTAACAAATCTGTCATAAATGTTCCTTCTTCAATACAACCATTACCCGATGTCCCTCTCTTATATTTACCATAAGCAGACTTAACTAAATATCCATTAAGACGTGTGATGTTAAAATCGCCTTGTCGAAAAATTTGATTTTTCCAAGTTCCGGTTAACGTCGCGGCACCTTGTATATATGTCCCTTCCGCGAACATGCCATTATAGAAAGTGCCTTCGTACGTATAATCAGGGCAAGAAAGTTTACCTTGCTGTATAATATCATTTGCCCACACTCCGGTTACCACAAGATCTCCTTTTGTATATGTTCCGTTTCCGTCTCTTTTATTATTCTTGACTTCTCCCGTGTAAGTGCCTCCGTTTTTGTTTTTAATATACACATTACCCGATATAAGTTCTGTATCTTCATCAAATATTCCTTCTTCCCATGACCCATTGGCATAAGTATATTTACCCTTGCCTTTCATTTTGCCATCCTTATATTCACAAACTATCGTATCTTTTTCTCCTGCTTTATAAATTAACCGAGTGACTACGCCTTCTATGAACTTGCCATTTTGCCATAATCCGTCTTGAATGTGATTGCCTTCTTGATCAGTCCTGTTTTCAGCGTACTCATAACGTCCCTGTCCGTTATAATGCCCATCCTTGTATTCCCCGACATATTTACCATAATTTCCCGTCATTGTAACAGTGCCTTCAATAAACTCACCTTTCTCCCATGTCCCCTCTTTGGTGTCTCCGTCCGGGTAGCGCATGAATCCTTGCCCGTTAGGATAATGGTTAGACCACATTCCGTTGTATTGACGGCCATCTCTATATGCAAACTCATGAGAACCGGATTCCGGAGTCCTGAACAGCATATCAGCCTTGTTGTCAATTGCATTAAGTCTGGCCTCTTTGTCCCCTTTCGTTGTCAATTCCTTGCCTTCTTTATCATACGTCTTGGAAACAGTGGCTGTTTTGTCGCTGACAGGCTCAGCGTCACGGTTCCAATAGCCTATTGTACGATTTCCATTAGGCGCAGTATATATTCCATACATCTCGTAAGACGATGCATTCTTCCAGAAATATTCAAATTTTCCCGTCGTCGGAGGCACAAAATAATATGGTTTACTGACATTCGTTTTTGTTATTGTCATGTCATTCCAATCAACAGTTATGGTATTCCCCTTGCGTGAGACAACATCAAACGCGAAACTTCTCGCGCCTTCAAAGGATGATGCAGAAGCTTGAATCAGGGATAGCCGATCCCAATTGTTCAACCCCTGCGACTGAATGACTTCACCATCGCTGTTCGACTTATCGACAAAGAGAAGGAGATTGTCTTGTGTGCCCTCCCATGTTCCTTGATACATAGCCCACATATTATACTTGGCACTCGAATATGTGCCATCCCAATTTCTCACACTGTTGCTTAAGGTTATTGTGAATGAGTAGAAGAATGTGCTGTCAGAGAAAAGATGTAACTCTGCATCAATGTTTTTGGAACCTTTTCCTGTCCATTTCCCGACCCAATCTGCCTGGGCACAAACAGAGGCGGTCATTGTTATGGCGAAAATCACCATAAATACTTTTTTTAATCTCTTCATGATTTTAACATTGTTATTTTTAGCCTACTCTTTATTGGATTTTCGGCTTCCTCCATTTATTTGGCACATTATGATTGTTCGCGCATGAATATGCAAAAAAGAACTACATCCGTCGTATTTTTACATATATCATATACCACCGTTGTGCTGTGACGCGATAAACGGGTGCAAAGGAACGGCAACAAATGAAAAGACGCAAAGGTTTTGCCCTTTACGCCCTAATTAGCCCTAAATACGTTGCGGAATTACTATTATTCCGTCAAGAGAGATATTGCTTTATTTCGAATCGGAATAAATTATCGGGTAGTCTTCGTAGATGTTTCGCAAGCGGTTGTGGTCGCGGACTAAATGCAAGAGATAGAGTTCCTGCAAGGAATCCTCATATTGCGGATAGATCTTTACGAGCCGGTTATGTTCCTCCAACATTCTATTCCCGTAGTTACCCATCAAGGGAACAGCCGCGTTCATAGTCTTCTCCGGCATAGCGGTAAGCGAATCGGCATAAGCGCGATAGAGAGAAGTATATTGGTTGTCCACCTCATTCCGTGTACGCAGCCATACAGAGTCCACAGGCGGTCGGGTGATGACAACAACCGTATCGGTCCGCGTAACTATGGTTGGCGGAAGAGGTTCGGCAGGTCGCGGGAAGAACAGGATTACGAGCGCAATAACAGAAGCAAAAGCAAGAAGCAAGGGCAACAGCCACCTCAAAAGCCAGAGACGATGCAAGGCAGTGCGGACCTGATGAACGCTGCACGGATTGGAAGACAGGCAACGACGGATAACAGGCTTGGCGGAATGCGGGAAAAGAAGCGCAAGCATCTTGCCTAAGGCATAGATGTCCCGTTGGGGAGTTAAGGCGTCATGCGGAAGTGACTCAAGTGTGCTGATAGAAGGCGATGAACCGATATTCTTGGCTATATAGGCATCGTTGTCCGCAAAGCCGAAATCAATCAGACGGACATGGTTGCCTGCATCGGTAATCAGTATGTTGCCGCTTTTCAAGTCGCCGTGTACAATCTGGCGCTCATGCAGGAACACCAGTGCTTCCATGAGTTCGTCCGCCACCCGTTTTCGCTCTGCCCATGACGGTTTTTCATCCAAGAAACGACTGAGCGTACGTCCTGCCACATACTCCATAACAATGGCCCTTCCCAATTCCGGCACATCGGTCATCTGCCATGTCTTGACCACATACAGGCAGTCAATAGCGCGCATGATGTCATACTCGCGTTGCAGCAGCAATCGGTTGCGTGCCGTGTTGCCTTCTTCCTCTTTGGCAACCTTCAGCACCACCCGTTTGCCGCTCGTCATCGCCCGATAGACACGGTTATGACCGCTATCCGACATCAACTCGAAATCCGAGAAGCCGGAAGCACCCAATTCACGGGCAGAGAGGTCACGCAAAGGACCTGATGTGAATTCTGAAACAGACATAAACGAGTACAAAAGTACAGCATAATTTGCATAGATACAAGAAAAATGGTAATTTTGCAGCGATTTTACATAAAAACAATATGGCAACTTCTTTTCTTATAGACAGTATTGAGGTGCTGCAAGCCAAGCAGGCTGTGGAGGCGCAGTTCGGCTGCCAGCCGGATAGTCCTGCCGATTTTTCGGAGTTGAGTCTGCGTATCAAACAAACAACAGACAAGGAAATCAGTCCCGACACCCTCAGCCGTTTGTGGGGCTACAAGAAAGGATATGGACATGTGCGCCGTTCGGTAATCGAACTGCTGAACACCTATGCACATGCCGGTGAAGAGTCGGACTTTGTCTATCAGATAGCCGTCAAGGCAGATGATTTACAGCCCGGGCAGCGAGTTCGTATAGCATGGCTTCCGGATCGTGTGTGCGAGTTGGAATATACAGGCAGTTACCATTGGCGCGTAGCGGAAGTGGAGAACAGCAAACTGAAAGCCGGAGACACCTTCTCCTGCCGCGTAATGGCACAAGGACAAGCGTTAGTGGTTGATCACCTGCATACCGCTGACGGCGATTACGACGGGTACACGATAGGAGGAAAGAACGGACTTACATCCGTGGCACTAATCTGACAGGCGGAAATACAAGGCGGAATTAGATTTCCGAGGGGATAATAACCAAATTCGGACTAATCAATGACGGGAGCGGAATCCCGCAACAATGCTTCGGCTTCCGGGTCGCCGCCATTGGAGATGTTAAACTCGCCGCACAGCCTTTCCAAAAAGGTCAGCGTCTCTGACAGCGGTGTGATGTAGTGTCTTTTTATATTGCAAGTAGCCGGTTGTTTCATCGTTGCTTAAGGTTTTTCCAAGTTTAACGAACAGATTTTCCCAATGTATCGTACAGTTTTCCGTCACGCAGGATATAGAGCGTTCCGTTTTTCATGATTTTCCTTACGTTCATCCCTTCACTCTGCGGGCTGTCGCTGCCTGTGGGTGTTTTGGCGCGCACAAGGAGTCTTGCCGGTGTTCCTTGCGGTACGCCCGACGGACCTGACTCGGGAATGAGGAAATAGGAACGGAAGCCGCGCATGGGGTTGTTGGTGTTGGGCCACTTCAGCGTGTTTTTGTCCGCCACAAAGAGGTTGTTTCGGTCCTCATAGACCATCTGTCCGCGCTTGATATTGCCCACGAACTGGATGCCGTCTCCTGCCGTCAGTCCTATCGCTGTTTCAATCCTCACGTTAGTGAACAGCAGTTCGGTCAGCAGTTCGCCCGTATCTGACCACTTGACGAGATACGGCACACCCGCCTCTATCTCCTCCGCTTCGTTCATATAGATATCCAGGCGCTTGTCCCCGATCTTCTCTGCGTAGTCAAAGGTATAGATTTCGCATCCCGCCAGCGGACTTGCTGCAATCTCATCGGCAGTAAGGCTGAAAGGCAGACAGAGGGTGTTGAAATACCCGTTCTTTTGCAGCGTGCGCTCAATACGCAGTCTCGGGAGGACCGAATTAACCAATGGTTCAAAGAACTCTTCAATCTCCATACTCCATTCGCTGATGAAGTATTCCGTCTCAAGGGTTCCTCTTCTGCCTATCGGTGTGCCGTTTCCAGCGACGAACGGGGCGTATTGCGGTGTCCGTCTCGGTGCAGGTGTAGCAGGTGCGCTAACATGTGCAGTGGATACGTTTATCTCAAGTTGGTCGGATTCGCTCTTTCCCTCCAGCAACACACCGCGGCACGGCGGCAGAAGCACATGAGCCGCATCGGGATTGATAACAGCCCAGTCGATACTGCCCGACGGCAGTGCGTTTATGCCGTCAGTTTCCATGTAATACCTGCCCGTCAGTTTCGTGCTGTTGTCCCCAACCAGCTGCGTGAGGTCGATATATCCGAACGTGGGGTTTCCGAACAGATAGACACCGTTGTATGCGCGGTTGAGTGTGAACATGCTTTCGCCGTTCCATGCAGGTTTGCCGAGGTCGGCACGCAGGTCTGATGTTATGTTCACGTTGTCCGCAAGCCATTTATGCGAGTTGGCGTCATAATAATGATACATATTGTCCGGTTTCGGCAGGCGGATAACGGGAGTCGCCGATGCGCTCGCACAGTCAATACCAATCATCACCGCGTCACCCGGTCGTATCGGGCGGTCGAGAATACTGTCCGGACGAATCCATTTGTTTTCCGTAGCGTCATACGGGGAGTCATATACCTCGAAGGTATAACGGTCGTGGGCAATGGTTCCCGTACCCGAATGGTTGATATTGGCTACTGTGAACGGGTCGCTGCTTTCGTTCTGCGAGACGAACAGGTCGCCGCTGACGATACCCTTGATAGGAACAGAAGTCAATGCCCAATTCTGTGCCAGAACGGGTATATCAACATACGCCGTGCCTCGAATCTCCAGATTCTCCTGTCCCGCCATCGAAGCACCGGCAGGAATGTAGATGTTCTTGCACTTATTGCGCGTGTAGTTGAAGTCGTATGACTCGGCGGGATCGGCGGCAAACGTGACATTATAATCCTGCGCCTGCAAGATGACGTTGGTTGTATCCATCGGGATGGCATAGTCCCAGCTTGCATCCAGGTTCCAGTCACCTCCCAGCCAAGTCACTTCGTCCGGCACGATACGCAGGGTGAAATACGTATAGCCGCGGTCGCAATTGTCTTCATCGCTCTCGCCTACGAAAGCTACATGGAAGGTGTAGTCGTAACCCGGGGACAGACTCCGTATGGCGGCATTGACAGGATCATTGCGGTCTTCTTTATTTCCTAAATGGATGGTGTCTTTCACATGCATCTCATTATGGTCCGAAATCAACTTGACGAGATGCCAGTTCGGATCGGTAGAAGAAATAGTATATATGCTGTCTATGACATACGATTCTCCTTCATCACCTATGCGATAGAGCGGCACATCGAACCATCCTTCCCGTCTGCGGGCGTCCGATATGCGTACAACACGGGGACGGCTCTTCACCACATCCGGCAGACCTTCATCATCCTCTGCGGACGTACCAACTGCCATCATATTTGATGCCGGCACAGCGGGCTGGATATGCAGGAAGCGTGGCGTGGTGCAAACCGGTATAATCGTATCCGCCACAGCGTCTTTAGCCGAACCTTCCAGCGGGAAAGCAGTGTAACTGAGTGAGATACCCGGACTCATCGTGATGCCGGCGGTATCCAGGGTCAGCAAACCATGACGCTTGAGGAAGTCCACCATCCGTATGCCTGCCTGCACATTTTCGCGATATAACTCCAATCCGTAACGGATATCTTCAAACGAATACCTGTATATCTCCGGATGTTCTTCCACATACACCGAGTCGCCAATCAACCAGTCGGCTTTACAGTGTGTCGTATCCACACGCAACTCGCCCTGCGTTTCATCCTGGATAATCTTTGTCAGAACGATATTGAGGGTATATTCGCGGTGTCCGCAGACGGTGATGACATCGTCACCATACGTTATCTCGTCGTTGATAGTGATACGCGTGCCGCCGGCAATCAGCATATCGGCAAACGTGCCGCACCCTGTTCGGTCACCCAATTGAGACGGACTCTGGGCGACAAAACCGGTGTAATCATGATTGATGCGCACCTCCATCGGCATAGCGATATACATTACGTAGCGCTCGTTCACATTGTCCACCTGCTCCTTGATGTAGCGTACCACAGGCACTTTGGTGTCACGGAACTGCCTATCAAAGTCGAACAGATCCGTGCAGGTGTTCCCGCTTGCCTCAATGGCCTCATCGGTAGGCAGAATTTCCACCTTGCCGAATGTGGTGGAAGCGCTGTCCACGTTGAAGTATGGGCTGCGAACAATTTTATTTCCTTCCCTCCATTGGTAATAGAGAGGGTCTCCTTGATGGTCAATCTCCTGGTAGTCGATACGCAGGTAGGTACGAATGCTGTCCACCGCTTTGTCCACGCAGTCTGAGGTTGATGCCTGAATAGGCATTACAGGCGGTTTCTGTACGTAGATACGGATATCGTCGATGGCAAAGTCATTACCGTCGGAGGAAGTACTCTTGTTCGTGATACGCAGACGATAAGTATGGTAGGTGTCTCCTGCATCGAACTTCACGGGGAACATGATTTTGTACCATATTGCACGATTCATACCATCTAGAATCCCTGCATTAATACCAAATTCACCCGTTGTAAACGTCGTCAGCGCATGTTCGTTGCCCAATTCATCAATACCTGTTACCACGAAATCCATGTTCGGCGCACTCTTACCCGAACCCGTACTGGAGGCATCGCACAGCCATGCAGAGAAATACATGGTGGAACCCGGGCAGAGATCGGCATTCACCTTCAGATTGAACACCTGTCCGGGGTTTTGCGAACCGTCGCAATAGAGCATATAGCCTTCTTTCGCATTATTGGCTTCGTTTCCTTTTCCATCCACATGCTGATAGACTTGCGGGGCTGTTCCTGAAGAAACCCAGACGGATTTCCGGTTCGTCACGGCATACTCACTCCATGTAATTTTATTTCGTTCTGTTTGTCTGCTTAAAGGATCTATATTTTTTGTATAATATCCATAGGTTGATTCATCGACATCAAAATATCCATCCCAAAATGCAAAATCGGTAGTACCCGGGCGGTCGTAGTTGAAAGTCTCCTCGTAGATCTTCTCCATTTTCTTAGTAGGAGCAGGCACATTGATAGAAGGTCCTACCTGATCCGCAGCCATGTATATGACTGTGAATCGTGCTACATTGAAGAAGTACCCGTCTGAAGGGTTATATTTCAAGGTATAGACCACCGTATCGGGCGTCGGACTGCTGACCCCTGCAAATTGAGCTCCTTTAGCATAAAAAGAGATGGAAGAATCATACTCGCCATCCTTATACCATTTCCATTTGGATTTATCTCCCGCCGCAGTCACATTGCCCTGACTATTGATGTAATAATAATTGGTAAGCGCATAATACGTATATTGACCTACTGCTACTTTCGTTCCGTTATTAGGCGCTCCAAGACACATCATATCCGGTCCGATATAGAGCTGACGCCCGGTCGGGGCTATCATCTTGTGTTCCTCCAAATAGTTGTCATTCGGTGTTTCGGGCGTTACTTTGAAGTGCTTTTCCAAACTATCCGCCATCCATGCAGCAGGACGAATTTCATATATAGTACGTTTGGAGAGTGTCGGTTCGGTCATTTTCATATTGTTATCCCAAGTAGCGGGTGAATAATTATTCCAAATACCTTGGTCACACGCAATACGATAGATCGAATCACCCTTGTGCATAGTGTATTTGATCTCGACAAAATTTCCATCTCCAGCTGTTGCTTTACCCGTTTCCGCCGGTCCCATCAAACTATAGCCAAACCAACCATATTCGTTTCTTGCCTTAAATTTGAGGGATGCTGCCAACGTATCTTTTGACCATGTACTCTGAATACGGGGAATTGCCACATCAGTAGGCGAATCTTCTGCGGAATACCAAGCCGGTACAGTGCGGTCGGTATCATAGCAGTACCAACGTACATACCCCACAAATGTACACCGCTCCGGGCGGTAGAGATACACCGTTTCGCCGGGCTTGGCATACATGATTTGATAGTCGGTATGCACAGCCTGCATCCCGTTTTCCTGTACTCCCGTCGGGCCGTCAGTCTTGTGGGTAAGAGTGAAAGCAGCGTGTAACGGAAATGAGACAAACAATGTCATCAACAGCATGACAAACAATGCCGAAACCCGTAATCTTATCATAATCAGACTATTTGGTTACACTTTATAATAAAAAAAGCGAATAAGGCGTGTAAAGGTACGGACAATAAATCAGATATGCAAAGAATTTGTCTAAAAAATGTAGTATCTTCATCATCCTGTATGAAATAACCCGAATCAGATTCTTAGCCACAAGGGCACGATTATTTCGGGGCTAATTGACAAAGAAAAAAGCGGCGCCCAGCCGCTACAACAACGAAAGTTCTGCGAATTAAATTCGCAGGCAATAAAAGAAAAAGACAGAAGGTTATCTGTGTAGGTAACTTTCTGTTGTTATAGAGGTGCAGATAATATCCGTAACACCAGTGCCATCTGCTCAATATAACCGTATGATTCTTTCCATACGACAAGCAAGTGACAAAGATACCACTTGCTTGTCGTAGAAGGATGTATAGCCGTGTGCCTTCGTTATAGTCTAACCCGCATAGAATGCGGGGAAATGAACATACCCGTAGGTGAGGAGCAGAACCTTTCTACCTTATATGCTGACCTTGTGTGATGGAGGAGCTTTGTGCGGAAAGGCAGTATGTAGGGGTTGTGGAGGTAGTTACAGAGGGGTCGGGGAGATACTTAGCGAGGGTCAGGGAGGTACTTAGCGAGAGTTAGTGTGGGTTCGGGGAGATTTTACTGGGGGTTCGGGGAGGAGGAGTTGAGGCGGTGGATGAGTAGGGCACGGATAAACGTATTGAGCGTGACATACTGCTTGCGGCGATGGGTACGCTTATCCACAGGTGCCTCGGGATCCGGCTTGCTCCTCTGCGCTGCATAACGGCGCTTGAAATCATCCAACAACGAACGGAACTCCATAATCCGTGCACGCTCCTCCGAGGACATAGCCTGCAGTTCCTCCGTCGTATAGTCCGCCGAATGGAGAATCAACGTCGTCAAGTCGTTCGCCCGCTTGAAGACCGTTATATTGTCCAACTCCGCCCCCTGCGGCGGCATCTTTTTGTAATTACGAGGGTTAGTTACAGCATAAGCCTCCTGTCGGGCAACAAAGAGAATCTTACCCGAGGCGTCACGGTAGTGCTTCTGACGGTGCACAATACCCTTTTTTCCAAGTTCGCCGGTGATTTGCTCAAACGGCGGCTGAAGTTGAATAATTGCCATAATTCAGTTAAGTGGTATATCAAGTTAAACAATGTTTTCGTTACGGTTTTGTTTCGGTTTTGTTACGGTGTCGTTTCGGTATCGTCAGGCGAATCACCCGCTAATCACCCGGTAATCACCCGCTAATCACCCGGTAATCACCCGCTAATCACCCGCTCACGGTAGGTAGATACACAGGTACGAAACAGGTCTTATTCCTGCAATGTGCGGCGTACGAAAAGGGTAATCGCCAACGTGAGCAGGCAACATGCCATGACCAGCCAGAACAGTCCGGTGTAACCCAACTCCTCCTGAATGTAACCCGCGACCATGCCGGGCAACATCATGCCTAACGCCATGAAGCCAGTGGACAGGGCGTAATGAGAAGTCTGGTAGTCGCCTTTAGCGAAGTGCATCAGATAGAGCATGTACGCCGTAAAGCCGAAGCCGTAGCCGAACTGCTCAATGAAGACGACGAGCGTGACCCATAGCTGCGATTCGGGCTGCGCAATGCTGAGCCACAGATAGAGTGCATCAGGAAGCGTAATCGCCAATGCCATGGGGATGAGCGAACGTTTCAAGCCCAAGCGTGCGGAATAGAAGCCGCCCAGTATGCCTCCCAGCGCCAAAGCAATCACACCGAACGTGCCATAGACAATGCCGACGGAAGCCGTGGTCATGCCCAGTCCGCCCACATCATGCCCATGCACGAGGAAAGGCGGCAACATCTTGACCAGAAACGCCTCGGGCAAGCGATACAAGAGCATAAACAGCAGTGCGAGCATAATGCCTTTCTTGGTAAAGAAAGTGGCGAACGAACGCCCGAAGCCGCGCAGGATGTCAGCACCACTGACTTGACTGTCAGCAGGTTGTTCCTGCTCCACCCTCGGAAGCCGCAGCAGATGCCACAAGGTGATGAGCGCGAACATGACCGACGCGGTAAGGAGCGTCATCTGCCATGCAAGAGGTATATTATCGTAGCGGACCTCAAGCCACCCCGCGAGCGCAATGAGTCCGCCCTGTCCGAAGACCGATGCGAGGCGGTAGAAGAGACTGCGTATGCCCACAAAGAATGACTGCTGCCTGCCCTCCAACGCCAACATATAAAAGCCGTCCGCCGCCACGTCATGGGTAGCCGATGCGAACGCAGTCAGCCAGAACAAGCACAGCATCACGGAGAAGAGGCTGACAGGAGTCTGCCCCGATGCGATGAGCGCTGCATCAGGATGCGGAATAGATAGCGTCAGTCCCACAAAAGCCACGGAGAGGACAATCTGCATGGCAAGAATCCACCAGCGTTTGGTGCGAATGACGTCCACGAAAGGCGACCAGAGTGGCTTGATAACCCACGGAAGGTAAAGCATACCCGTGAAGAGCGCCATCGTACTATTGGGCACACCAAGACGCGTGAAGAGCATCACGGAGACGGTATTGACCAGGAAATAAGGTATGCCCTCCGCGAAATAGAGCGTCGGAACCCACGCCCAGGGGGAGAGTTGAGAGTTAGGTCTGGTCGGGGATGTTTTCATCGAGGACATAGCGTTTGTAGTAAGAGATAATGACAGTGGTAATGGGCAGAGCAATAATCATACCTGCGACACCCAACAAATAGCCCCAGATAGAGAGCGAGAGGAGCATCAGCGCAGGGTTCATGCCAATCACATTGCCCATAATCAGCGGTGTGAGGACCAAGTCCTGAATAGACTGCACAACAATGAAGACAGCGGCAATCTCAAGAAGGATAATCCAATAACTCGTGCCCGTGTCAGCCGCCTGCAAAAGCCCTAAAATCATTGTGACAGGAATACCGAACGCCTGCATATAAGGAATCATATTGAGCAGACCAATGAAGAGTCCGACCACGACCGCCAGCGGCAAGCCCATAATCAGGAAACCGATGCTGAAGAGTATGCCGACAGTGGTGGCGATGAGCGCCTGACCACGGAAATACTTGTTCATCCCCTTCTCAAGGTCGTCGAGAATGCCATTGACAATGGTTCGGAACTTAGGAGGAATCATCTCGTGCAGGCCTTTGCTCAACGTCTCATAATCAATGAGAATGAACACGAGATAGAGCAGGCAGGCAAAGACGACAAACAGGGCCGAGAGTACACTCAAAGAGCCGCCAATAATACTGCCAAGATAGCCTCCTGCCTTCTCGACGACCGCTTCGATGTTAATCTGCTGCAAGAGCGACTGCAAGTCCGCCTGCGCCAGCCAGTTGCGCAACCAGTCCTGCGCATCGTCGGAAAGGATAGTGTCCACATGGATGCCCCGCACGTACTCGCTGACGAGATGAGACATGTGCGCCGTTTCGTTGCGTATGACAGGTACGAGGATGGCGACAATGCCGATGAGGACGCCCAGTACGAGCACCAGCGTAACCAAGACAGCCAACACCCGCGGCCGGATACGCATCTTGGTCTGCGCAAAGACCACCAGCGGATGAAGCAAATAAGCAATGAACCACGCCACGACAAACGGCAAGAGGACACTGCTCAAAGTGCGCGTAAGAGCGAACAGCGCGGCAAGAATAGCAATCGCTATTACCAGCCGCACCGTACGATCAAAAGTAAAAGGACGATGTTCCATAATCTGTCGGATGTTTACCGATGGAAAATGCGCCCAAGCACGTTACCGACCACATTACGCACCGCAGCGAGATGCTCAAAGAAGCCCGTCCAACTGCGCTGTATGCGTTCGGCATCACGCTGGATGACTTTCTCCTGCTCACCAGCCTTATAACGAAGCAGTTCGGTCTGCTGCGCCACGCTGTCGACGGATATTTTGCGCTTGGGTCGATTGGTAAACAAGATGGCAGCAATAGCCGCGAACATCGGATTGAGGAACAATTGCTTGCGCAAGCAAATAACCACCACCAGCAACAGAAGCCAAATTGCCGCCACAATGAGTGCCGCCGCCCAAACAGGCATACAGCCGCTCAATACAGAAATAAGCGCCACACTGCCCGCCGCCACAACAGCAAACAGAATCAGGATAACCGTCAGACCCAACAATAACAAGCCCGCAATGCGCCCCAACTTGTCAAGGACGGTCAGCTTCGCCTGTTCCCAACAGGTCTTGCCGTACTCCTGCAGGTCGGCAAGCAGATATTCGTATTCTTCGCGGTTGAACATACTACTCAGCGTCTTGGTTTTCCGCCTGTTCTTTTTTCATTCTGCAGGCTGCATTTTTGACTTTCTTAACCTCCTCCTCGGCGAAGTCGGAGATGTCCTTACGAAGTTCACTGCCTGTCTTGGGAGTAAGAAGTAGAGCGGCCACACCGCCCACGATGGCACCTGCTAAGAAGGCTGCCACAGAATAAACTGACTTTGACATAGTTATAGATAATTTAAGGTTAATAATTATACGCCCTTTATGAGCGTTTATTTCTTTTTATGCACTTTCTTAAACTCTTTCTGCGCCTTCTTCAGCTGCTTGAGGAAATCCTTGCTGGTATGCAGGCGAGAGAAACAGGATGAAGCTACAAGACGTCCAGCCGTCACATCGCTCTGCCAATGATAACCGGCGATGACACGGCTCTGCCCGTATTCGTAGCCGACGCGAAGAATCTCATTCTCGTTCTCAGGACAAATCTCCACCAAGAGAAGTGCCGTCACCCATCCCAATGTGGTATGCCCAGAGGGGTACGAGCCGTTGTGGCGCAACACCTCCTCGTCCTGCGGAACAAGCGTCGGCTCGTTGTAGAACATATAGGGCCGCGGACGGAAATAGTGCGCCTTGGCGATGTCACAGCCAAAAGCGGCCGTGTAGGTAGCGTCTTTGAGCAGTTTCCACAACTGAGGGGTCGTGTTGGGACTGATAGTTACGCCCAAAGCAGGCGAGAAGATGGCCGCCATGCGGTAAATACTATAGTCGGCATCGTCTTTCGCCTGCTGCCCACGCGGCGTGGCACGCTGGCGTTTGCCCCACTGATACTGCGCCGTGTCATAGGCAAACCGCATCGAAGATATGTCCGGGGGAGCCGGCAAGTACTTGACTGCATCGGGCATCTCCTGCACGGAGAAATAGGCATGAGGTTTCTGCGCCGCAACCGAAGTCAGAAGGAGCAGAAATGCACAAAGGAGGAAAGTATGCTTGTTCATAATGGATAAGGTTTATTCTTTTTTCCAAGTCAAGTAGGGATGGCTTATCAAGTAACTATTGAAATAACGTGAGTCGCCGGTGACTTCCTCACCGAGGAAAGCAGGTCTTTCATAGGGTTGGTCTTCGCTCTGCAACTCTATCTCCGCCATCACGAGTCCTTCGTTGAGTCCGAAGAACTCGTCCACTTCGCAAGTGAGCGAGTCGTCTATCGGCACGAGCCAACGTTTCTTCTCTATTTTTCCGGGCAAGCAAAGAGCGAGCAGCTGGTCGGCTTCTTCGGCGGGTATCTCTTTTTCCCATTCGTATCGTGAGAAGCGGTTGATTACCACATGTGACTTGACCGTTATATAGCCCTTGTCACCCCAACGGCGCACACGGACAGAACAGCGTTCGTTCAGACTCAGATAGCCCTGACTGATTGGTATACAAGCCGTTGCGAGTTGCTTGTACGAGTCGTCGCAGACGAGGAATTTGCGTTCTATCTCCTGATGTCCCATAGTGTTATCTTTGATTGGGTTGGTGTTCGGGGCGCAGCAGGTCATTCACAGTCTTGACCGGATTGAAGGTCGAAACGGGGACTTCAACAAAGATGGTGTTCCACTTCGCCATCGCGCCGTTCCACAGACCGGGAAGTTCGAGTGCCAGCAAGTCTTTTCCGTCCTTCGACTTATGGGAGATGAAGCCCGTTTCGGGGTCCACATAATCGGGCAGGTTATACGCTTTACCGTTCTCATCGCGGAGCGAGCAAACCAAATCGACGGGGTTGAAATGGGTGGAGCGTGCCATCAGCTGCTTGTCGGCAATCTGGCTTGATTCCAGTATCTGGTATGACTTCGTGCCGTCTTTTTCGCGAACGATGAAAGGTCCTCCGCCAGGTTCGCCGGTGTTCCTAACCACGCCGCAGACACGAATGGGACGTTTCAGCCGCTGTCTTTCCTCTTCCGAGAGATCCGGGTTGCGCAACAGGCTGAAGACACGCTGCTGCTCCTCTACCAAGATACCTGCCAGCACCTGCTTGTAGTGAATAGTGGAATGCTTGCGATAATCAGGCACTACGTTGTCAATGTTCTTGATGAAGGCGATGTCGCAGTCCAATTGATTGAGGTTCTCGATGAGTGCGCCATGTCCTCCCGGTCGGAAGAGCAGACTGCCATCGGGATTGCGGAAAGGCGTTCCGTCGGGATTGGCAGCGAGAGTATCAGTGGATGACATCTGCTCGGAGAAAGTAATGTCGTATGTCACACCGTATTTCTTCTGGTAGTCGGACATTTTGTCAGCTATGTGTTTCCTAAAGAGAGGGAGATGCTGGTGGCTGACAGTGAAATGGATGCGGCAGATCTTTCCCTCTTTTCTTTCGGTGGCGGCATACAAAGCCCCCTCCACAAGATGTTCTTCAGCAGGTGTGCGCGAGCCGGTGCGATAACGGTGGAAAAGCAACAGGCCTTTGGGCAAATCACCGTAGTGCATATCCTCAAGCAGGTAGCGGACAGCTTCTTTACCGCTTTTGCCTTTGAGTTCACTGCCGAAGGCGAAGCGGTCCATGTTGTCAAGGAAACAGCGTACAAAGTCTGTTTCTTCGCCAGAGGAGAGGTAGGCGTACAGGTCTTTGAACATACGCGAAGCGGCTCCTGAAGCGGGAACGAACTTCGTGACTTTGTGACCGGCACGCAAATAGTCCTGCCAAAGAGCAACATAGCGTTCCTGTGCAGCAACGGAAGGGCGGATAATCCCTTTGTTCCTACCGACGGCAGCGGGTGCTACGATATCCAATTCAGGGAAACCGATGCGGAAACGCTCCAACTGATTTTCAGCCTGACGCACAGTGATGCCTCTCTGCTCCAATCGGGCGATGTCGGTGGAAGAAAAAACTGGTTGTGACATATTGAACAAGAATAAATGTTTGACTTATATGGCGGATCTAATAGCCTCCAGTTCAGTTTTGACGGTAGTAAGTATCTCGTAGGCATGCTGGCGCTGATCTGCACGCCGACGCGGAGCGGAAAGCTCGTTGCGGATGGCTTCGATGCGGGTGATATGCATTTCGTCACGCAGGTACTTAATCTGCTTGATGAGGTCGATGTCGGACTGCTTATAATACCTATTGCCGTGTTTGTCCGTGCGGGGACGAATGCCAGAGAATTGTTTCTCCCAATAGCGGAGGGTGGACGCGGGAACGCCTACGAGTTTCGAGACCTCGTTGATAGAAAACAACACTTTATGTGAATCCTGTTCTTCCATTGTCCTTATCCTCCTATGCGCAATGTCCGTCCGGAGCGTATGTTGGTGCCAGAGAGGTTGTTCCAGCGTTGCAACTGCTTGACGGTGCAATGGTGACGGCGAGCTATTGAGCCTAACGTATCCCCCTGCCGCACTTTGTAATACGTCACGCCGTTGGCACGCTTACCGCTGTTGTTAGTGCGGTGGGCTATCTCTATTTCTGAACGGCGGTTGTTTATCAGTTCGTCCGCCTTATGCGAAACGATTGTGTCTTCGTTGTCGATGAACAGGTCTATTTTCTCGATTGGCAGACAGATGATATAGGGTTTGCCTCCAGGCAGCACATCTTTGGGGTACTGTGGGTTAAGGCGACGCAGTTCTGCCAAATCAATTTTCAGGATATCAGACACCTGTTGCAGGTGCATCCGCTGACTTGTATAAAGGGTGTCAGTAACAATGGGGCGCATATCCGGATCAGGACATATACCGTGCTGGTCGGCATAGTTCATAGCATACGAAGCCGCTATGAAAATAGGCAGATAACCGCGTGTTTCACGGGGCAGATAGGGATAAATAGACCAGAAATCGCGTTTTCCTCCGGCACGGCGGATAGCTTTGTTCACATTTCCGGGACCGCAATTATAGGAGGCAATGGCGAGGTTCCAGTCACCGAAGAGGGAGTGGAGGTTCTTGAGGTAACGGCACGCCGCTTCTGTGGAGCGTATAGGGTCGCGTCGTTCGTCCACCAATGAGTTGATTTCCAATCCGTATAGCCGTCCTGTGGAAGGCATAAACTGCCACAGACCAGCTGCCCCCATGCGAGAATGAGCCGCCGGGTTGAGGGCTGATTCAATGACAGCGAGATAGCACAACTCATATGGCAGTTCGTAGCGCTCCAACATATCTTGAAACATCGGAAAATAGTATTCCGACAAGCGACAGAGTTTAGCCAGTTGCCTGCCGGAACCTTTGATATAGCGGTGGATACATTCGCGCACAACGTGGTTATACGGCACCTCGATTACAAAGGGAAGAGCCTGCAAACGGGCTTTATAGACCGAATCGGGCAGGTCGGTAATGATTCCGGAAGAGGTGCAGTCCGTCGTATCAAGCCAAGCCATGGCTTCATCGAAAAAGCAAAGTATATTGTTTTCGGATGTGTCAGACATACTGATATCCGCACGAAAGTCCATTGTATCAGCCTGCGCAAGCATTGAGTCCAATACGGCATTCTCGTAGATGAGTGAGTCCATCGCGGGCAACGAGTCGGTCTGCGCATAAGCGGACAAACAGACACCCAGTGACAAAAGAGTAAGTATAAATAGCACTTTATTCATAATCAAAACGTAAAAGCCAGTCTTATTTCGGCGGATTTGCTATCGCGCCAAGGGTCTTGGTATAGTTGCGGTTCAACATTAAGCGAGAGATTGGGACTGATGTCAAAATCGAAAAGTTGTGCATCCACATACGCGTCTATGATGGAAAGTATATACACGCCGACAGTGGCAGCAATAGACAGGTCCCGATAACGCCGATAGCGGTTCTGGCGGCTGTTGAGCGTAGATGTGTACTGACTCCGTCCTCCCATACTTTCTATGGTATAACCAGGCGGCAGGATGGCATTGTAGGAGCGATGAGGGTCATCGGACAGCACCTCATCGGTAAGTATATCGCGATAGGCCTCCTTATAGTCATTGTACATACCCGCGTTCCACGAAATGGCATAGGCGCAGCCCATAAAAGCCCCATAGACGATGGGCAGTTTCCAGTAACTGCGGTTGTATATCTGCCCCAATCCAGGTACGATGACTGCGAGCCATGTTGCGCGGGTCGGGTCAGGAGCCCATGACACCAACGTATCACCTACAGCCGTTGTATCGCTCACAACGGACTTGGCCTCCGTTCCGGCAAATAAAGAACGGCAGCAGAGTAGTAGCAATATGACCAATGACCAATGTTTCAATGCAGCAGCCGTTCAATAATCAGCCTGAGTTGTTCTTCTGTGCGGAAGGTGATGGTCAGATGTTTGGCATCTATACGCACACCCATTCCGAGATGTTCTTCCAGTGTCTTCTCCTGTTCCTGATAGGGGTGGTCCTTTTGCGTTGCCTTGGGCAGGGATTCAGTCTTCTTTTTGCTGACCATCTCTTCCACTTTCCTGACACTCAATCCATCGCGGAGGATACGTTTGTAAATGTCCAGTTGTTGTTCGGTGGATGGGCTTCCGAGGATGGCTCGTGCGTGTCCCATATCAATCTTCTTTTCCTTGATGCCCAGCTGTATTTCCGCAGGAAGTTTGAGCAGTCGGAGGTAGTTGGCAACTGTAGCGCGTTTCTTACCAACGCGTTCCGCCATGCTCTCCTGCGTGAGTTGATATTCGTCCATCAGTCTCTGATAGGCAAGGGCTATCTCAATGGCATCCAAGTCCTCACGCTGGATGTTCTCTATCAAAGCCCATTCCATGACTTGTTCGTCTTTGGCGGTGCGGACGTATGCGGGTATAGTCTTCAGTCCCGCCATCTTGGCAGCGCGGAAGCGGCGTTCACCTGCGATAATCATATAGGTCCCGTCATCGTTCTTTCGCAGTGTGATGGGAGAGATGATTCCGTGTTCACGTATCGAACGGCTCATCTCCTCCAGCGCTTCGGCGTCGAACGAACGACGAGGTTGGTCGGGATTGGCACTGATGAGTGACAAATCCACTTCGTTGATGGAGGACGAGCCTTCCGTCACCACGTGCGTATCAATGAGGGCGTCGAGACCGCGCCCGAGTCCTGTCTGTTTCTTCATCTTTGTATGAGTTCTTTGGCTAATTGTATATAGTTCTGTGCGCCTTTGGACATGGGGTCATATTCAATGACCGACATACCGTGGCTGGGTGCCTCGCTCAAGCGCACATTGCGGGATATGACCGTATCAAACACCAGCTTGCCGAAGTGACGTTTCACCTCCTCATACACTTGGTTGCTCAAGCGCAGACGGCTGTCGTACATCGTCAGCAGGAAGCCTTCTATCTGCAGACCGGGGTTGAGTTGCCCTTTGATTATCTTGATTGTATTGAGCAGTTTGGCTATTCCCTCGAGGGCGAAGAACTCGCATTGGACTGGGATGATGACCGAGTGACTGGCGGTCAAGGCATTGACGGTAATCAGTCCCAATGAAGGCGAACAATCGATAAGGATATAGTCGTAGCGGTCCTCCAAGCGTGCCAGCATCCGCTTCATCCGCTGTTCGCGGTCATCGAGGTTAAGCATCTCTATTTCCGCTCCCACTAAATCGATGTGGCTGGGCAACACAAAGAGGTTCTTGATACTTGTTTTCAGGACCGCCGTATTGGGGTCGATGTCGCTCACAAGACATTCGTAGATAGTCTTGTCAAGCGTTTTGATGTCGATGCCCAAGCCGGAAGAAGCATTTGCCTGCGGGTCGGCATCTATGAGCAGTACACGTTTGCCCTCGGTTGCCAAGCCGGCCGAAAGATTGATGGATGTGGTGGTCTTGCCGACACCGCCTTTCTGATTTGCTATTGAGATGATTTTCATATACTTGTTTTATTTATGTCCTTTGTTGTTCTTGAATTCCCACAGGTAGCCTACATTGAGGCTCAGGTCCATCGGGTGTGACTGCGCGAACCAGTCGCTTTTGTGGCTGTTGAAGATGTTGCTAAAGCTGTAGTTGAACCGTGCTTCCAGTTGGAAGCTACCGCTGTTGCGTGTACGTGCCATGTAGCCTAATCCTGCCGCCAAACCGTAGTCAAAGGCGTGGTCTATGGGTTTGTACTGCTCTGTTGAAGACGGATGTCTGCTGCCTGACGACTGGTCGGCAAAGCAGTAACCGATTTGCGGTCCGGCATGGATGAATGCGCGATGCCGGTCGCTGCCGAAATATAGATGGAACAGGAAGGGTATCTCTACATAGTTCAGATTGCGGCTATAGTGAATATTCATTGTATCCACTGTCTCGCGCCAGCCGCGGTGCATATAGTTGAGTTCAACCTGCAACCCGCAGTATTTATGCCCGTTATAGCGGAATATCAGTCCTCCGTTACCGCCTATCGTAGCCGTGCCGAGTATGTTGTCCGTACCGTCAACCACGGGCGAGAAGTTCATCATCGATGCGATTACGCCCCCTTGTACGCCGGCATAAATCTCGGCACGGGCAAGGCGCGGTTGGGCCGACAGAGCTATCGGCAGCAGCGCTATGAATATGACCGTTACAACGTGTTTCATCCTTTGTGAGTCATCGGTCTAATAGGCGACTTGTATATATTCGTTTATCCATCCGCCGTCCACACCGGTACGCACAAAGCGGATCTTCGACTGGACGCCTTCCGTGAAAGGTTCGTCAAATATATAATCCACGTCCGCATCGGTATCCGTGCCGGTTGCATTCTCATACAGGTCTGGCAGCAATCGGAGCAGATACTTGGTCAGGTCGTACCCCAGCATATCGAAACGGGGGTAGTCTATCGCAGGCGTATAAACGGAATCATTCGAGAAATAATGGTTGTGTAACCAATTGTATGTCATCGTGACAGGTGCTTTGGCATCCGGTTGGCGGAAGAAATACGCATACACGGGTCGCAAGACGGCGACCTCTTCCTGTTGCACCCATGAGTCCTGCGCTACGAGGCGGACTTCGTGGCGTATCGCCAACTGTTTCACGTGAGGAAGTATGACGCTCGCATTGGAATAGTTATCGGTATGCAGTATTACCAGATTGCTCACGCTGTCCCGTGTGGCATAGTCTGCCGAGTCATTCATCAGCGCCCGCAGGGGAACGGTGTCTATCTCTATCTGTCTCTCTTCTAATTCTTTAAGCAGGTGTGCCACTTCGGCGGAAGGACGGCGGTCGGCCTTGACGTAGATGCAATGAACGCTCTCTTTGTGTAGCGCTATTGTATCGGCGAGGCAGCGGGCTTTCCTGTCGGATGTCGGATTGAATTGCAGGATATACGGGTTATCCTCTATGCCCGACACGCGGGAAGTGAAGGGCACGAGCAGCCATATCGGGTGTTCGCGGCTCCATGTTGCCATCTTGTTCACTTGGTTCGTATAGGCGGGACCGATTATGGCGTGCGCGGTCTCTATCCACTGATCGTTCAGGACCGAAGCCAATTGGTTGCCGGTCCGAGGCACATCGTACGTATGGATGTCTAAGCGCATACCCGCTTTTTGTGCTTGATAGACTGCGGTCAGCAGCCCTGTATAGAAATCGTAGAAGCGGTCGTTATATTCGTCGCGGTTAGTCGAATGGCAATCCAAAGGAAGCAGCACGGCCAAGCGCCATATCTTTGAGGTGTCGGATATAGGTAGAAAATCTTCATCTTCACTATAGGGATACTTAAGGGATACTATACCGTTAGCGTTGGATAACTCTGTTTTTTCTGCATCCTCACCGGCCTTTGTTCCCGCTTTCGGTTTACGCATCATATCCTCTTTTCTGGCGGCTTTCTTGTTGTCCTCATCGCCTTGTGTGGCAGGTGGTGTCGCGTCGTGGGTGGTATGGTCGGCAACGGCTCTGTTTTCTTCGGTTGAAGGCTGTTCTTCCTTGTTGGTTTGTTTTGATACCACCGGACCGGCAGGTATAAGCAGAATCTCGTCCAACTGGGGACCGCGTTCACGCAGTTGCGGGTTCCAGCGAAGGATATCTTCTTGCGAAACACCGAAATTCTTGCTGATACGGTATATTCCGATGCTCTTTGGGGCTGGATAGCGATATACCACGGTGTCCTGTATCGTATCTGTCAGGTAAGGCATGACCGTAGTCTGTGCTGTGGCGTGCATTGCGAACACACCGAGAAAGACCGCTAACAGTATGCTGTATCCTGATTTGTATGTTTTCTTCGTTACCATCTGCTTTTTGTCTCTGTTATGCTTGTCTGTATTTATATCGTCTGACGAAGGTCACGGCAACCCCTGTGAGCAGCAGAAGCAGCACGGGCGTCAATAGGCTTACCCATTGGATTGCTGCGCGGTTGGCGTAGGCTTTCTTCTCGTTTATCAGCCGCAGAGCCACTTGACGCTGGCGGAGGTTGATCAAGTCGCCTTCGTCTGTCAGCCACAATAGCGACTGCACGAGGAAGTCTCGGTTGCCGAACTGCGTCTTCGAGTACCTGTCGAACCCCACGGGCAGAGGCTGGCCGTCTTGCCATTCGTTACCTGCTATACTGCCGGCGGCGACCACTATCTGTCGGCTCTCGCCTTCCACGAGCAACTCGCGCTGGCTCTTCAGTTCATCCGCTACGATGCGGTGGGTAAAATACGAGTTGAACTTCCCTTCCAACGACACGGCCACCGGCATATACGCATTGCGGAAACGCTCCTTATCAACACGCAGGTCGCTCAGGTCCACTTCTGCCGGTGTAGGAGTCAGACTGGACGCATTCGATGTGGCAAGCAGTATCGTTTTGTCTATGCCGTCATCCCCGCCTACAAGGTCTATCAAGGAAGCCATTGTGCAACTCACCTGCATCACATTCCGCGTCACCGGCGATTGTTCATTGGTCAGAAGCAGAGGCGCATACGTCCACGGAAGTGGCTGGTATTGAGGGCGCTGGGGATCGGATGATACATCTACGGGAATGTTCAGGCACTGCATATCTTGAACCAATGCGGGATTGATACGAACGCCGTAACGGAACAACATATCGTTCAGGTTCAAGTCCAAACCGACGATGGGTGTCACGCCGTTGTCCGTCAGCATATCTTCCGAAAAACGCACGCCGTTAAGTAGCCACATTACCCGTCCGCCACGCATAATATATTGGTCGATAATGTACTTGTCCGTCTCACTGAAGGCACGCTGTGGGTCCGCTATCACGACCGCTTTGTAGTTGTCCAACACATCCGTTTGCGTGCCGAGCACACCGCGGTCAACCTGAAAATAGTGTCTGAGGCTCTGCTCCCAGTCATATAGTTGGGTATCGCCCATCTCACCATGTCCTTCAAGGAAAGCGATACGCTCCACGCTGTCTTTCCTAAGAGTATGAAGCGCCTCCATCAGGGCGAATTCCAAGCCTTCTATCGACCGGTTCAGGTTCTCTTCACCGCTGAGACCCTTGTTCTGTTGCAACAGACGGATGACCATGGATTTGTTCTTGTACGCCACTTCTGCGTACGGCCATAAGGTCGTCTGTTCGGTCTTGCCGTCACGGGCACGTTCGTGCACAACAATCGGCGAATACCCGCGTTGCTGCAACAATACGTATTCCCGTTCTTCTATCTCGCTCGCATCGAGGCGGATAAGACGGTTATGACGGTGTAACTCTTCTATCAGAAACTCGGTGGATTCTTTCAGGCGCTTGAAACTGCTGTTCATGTCGCCTTGCAGGTAGAGGGTGACCGTCGCGGGACTGTCTATATTCTCTATCTCTGCAATAGACTGACGATGAATGGTATAGCGTTGGTCTGCCGTCAGGTCCCACCTGACGGTTACCCATTGCAGCAGGATGTTCAGTACAATCACTCCCGCTACTGCCGCTATACACCATTTCAGCGTCTTGGTCATTTGCCTGCTTTCAGTTCCTTCCAGACGGCTTCGTTGATAACTACCGTATGTTTCTTTTTCAGTTCATCCACCCATGCCTGCTCCAATTGGTCCTGATAGTCTGTCACCACTTTGCCGCGCTCATCGGTGTAGGCTTCCGGATTATTGAGTTTCTTACCCACGGCAACTACAACGGGGAACTCCTCGCTGGCTTGGTAATCAGCTTTTTTCACTTTCAGACCGAACTTGTCCACTGCGGGGTTCTGACCCTTTTTCCATAGTCCCCTTTCCACACGTACTATCGTCACGCTGTCATTGTTCATCCTCTCGCGTATTGTCTTGGCTACGCTGTCTGTGGGAACTGTCTTGGCTATGGTCTGTGCACGTTTGGCAGTCTTCTTGTCACGGGCGTAAATCATAAAGCCTTTGAAGCGCGGCTCGTCCCAGCGGTAAGCGTCTTTATGTTCCTCAAAGTAGCGTGTCAGACCGACGGTATCCTTGCTTGCTTTGTCCCATACACGGTCCACGCTGATATCGAAGAGCAATATGCCGTCGTGGTACTCGCGTACGAGGTTCTTCAGTTCGGGGTATTTGTCTTCAAGATGGGCATCTGCATAGGCCATTACGTCATCGTCGCTCATTTCTTGGGACAGTGCATACTCCTGACGGGCCTTGCGCACAAACGACTTCCTCGCTTCTTGCATACGTTCGTCACGCTCCACATTGCGGCGCAACGTAGTGTACATGCTGTCTAACGGCTCGGTTTTGCGGCGGTCATACACGCGGATAATATGCCAGCCGTATTCGCTTCGGATTGGTTCGCTGGTCTCACCCGCCTGCAATGCAAAAGCGGCTTTCTCAAACGGCTGGATCATCACACCGCGGGTGAACCAACCTAAATCACCGCCGCGAACGGCACTGCCTTTGTCATCGGAATTCTTGAGAGCTGTCTCGTCAAAGTCCGCACCTTTTAGTATTACTTGGTATAGGCTGTCTATCGCTTGCTTGGCTTCAACTTCTTTACCTTCTTCACCTTTCGGTACCATCTTCATGATATGGGCGGCGTGTACCTCTTCGGTCTCTATCTCCTCTTCTACCAATGCGATATGCAGACCGTAAGGGCTGCGGAAGATACCGGTGATACTGCCTACGGGAGTGTTATAGACCGCTTCCTCGAAACTGTATATATAACGGAACGGGATAATCCAACCGAGTTCGCAACCGTTCTTCTCTTTGTTGGGGTCTTCCGAATACTCTTTTGCCAAAGCGTAGAAGTCTTCTTTGCCGGATACGGCGCGTTTGCGAAGGTCGGCTATACGGGTCTCGGCTGCTGTGCGAAGCGAATCGGAAGCATCCTCTGGGCAACGGATAGCTATATGAGCCGCACGACGGATATGGCACATACGATAGTAACTCAAACGGACAAGGCTGTCTATCGCTTCTTCGTCACGGAGATACTTGTCCACCGCTTGCGCACGATAGCCTTTCAGTTCCTCTTTGAAAGATGCAGCCGTGTCCAATTGCTCTGCTTCGGCTTCTGCTACCTTCAGTTTGAAGCGCGTGAACAACTCCATATACTCGTCCATCGACTTCGGGTCGGTAGTCGCTTCGCGGTTGTTCTTTTCATAGATGTACATAAACTCGGATGCCATGATCGGCTTTCCGTCAATGGTCATCAGCACTTGGTCGGGCTGTTCGGCTTGTACTGCCGTCATCATGCCCAATACGAACAGGGTTAGAAAGGTTCTTTTCATATTGTTGATTTTTTTCAGTGTGTCACAAATAGTTGCACCTGCCGTTACAGGATACAAAGCGCGCAAAGATACGATATACTTTTCATTCGCACAAAAAAAACAGTATTTCTCTTCACCTGTTTGGTTACTCCGGATAAATGGCTTACTTTTGTCCGCACTGGATTAAAGTTTCTATCGTATGGATATTTCTATCGTTATTCCTCTTTTCAATGAAGCAGAATCGCTGCCGTCTCTGTATGAATGGCTGGTACGCGTAATGGACGAACATCACTTCTCTTACGAGATACTCTTCATTGATGACGGTTCGACCGATGATTCATGGAAGGTCATTTCCGATATGCACAGCAAGGCACCGGACACCGTGCATAGTATCCGTTTCAGACGGAACTATGGCAAGTCGGCTGCCCTCTATTGCGGATTCAAAAAAGCACAAGGAGATGTGGTCATCACGATGGATGCTGACCTCCAGGACTCGCCCGACGAGATACCCGAACTCTATCGGATGATTACCGAAGAAGGCTATGACCTTGTAAGCGGATGGAAAAAGAAACGCTACGACAACCGTCTGACCAAGAACCTGCCGTCCAAACTGTTCAATGCTACGGCACGAAGGGTAACGGGTATTCCTTTGCACGATATGAACTGCGGACTCAAGGCATATCGCAACGATGTGGTCAAGAACATAGAGGTCTTCTCCGAAATGCACCGTTATATACCCTATTTGGCGAAGAACGCCGGATTTACCAAAATAGGAGAGAAAGTGGTACAACACCGTAAGCGGGAATTTGGAGTCAGCAAGTTCGGACTCAACCGTTTCATTAACGGTTACCTTGACCTGATGACCCTCTGGTTCCTCAATAAGTTCGGCAAACAGCCGATGCACTTCTTCGGTATGGTAGGCAGTCTGATGTTCATCATTGGCTTTATTGCGGTGGTGGTAGTGGCGGTCATGAAGCTGCACGCACTCGCCAATGGCGTTCACGCTATGCTCATCGGTACCAACCCCTATTTCCACATAGCCATTCTGATGATGATTCTCGGATGTATGCTTTTCCTCGCAGGTTTCCTCGGCGAACTTGTCATACGCAATTCCCAATCACGCAACGACTATCTTATTAGGGATGAACTCTGACCTTTGAATGACACCAAGCAGTTCCAGTTCATCAGGCTTCATAGCACCAACGGACTTCTCGTCTGAATGGCGCGATATCACGCTTGCCCACAGCCGAACACACACGCTCATCTACACCGCCACACGCTATGGACGGCGCTTCCTGCTCAAAGCGCCGACGCAGGATGTGGCAAACCTGACTGACTACCGCTTACAGCAGGAACGGGAGTTTCAACTGGGAATCCGACTCGTTCATCCTAATATCGCCGCTACATATAGTCTCGAAGAGATTAGCGGTGTCGGCAGATGTATTGTGCAGGAATGGATTGACGGAGTAACCCTTCTTGAGTGGATGCAGACCCGACCGGTACAGGCGGCACAAGAACGCGTATTGGCTCAACTCTTGGACGCGTTGGAATACATTCACAGTCTGCAACTGGTTCACCATGACCTCAAAGCCGATAATATTCTCATCACCCGCAACGGAGCAAACGTCAAACTGATTGATTTTGGATTATCGGCTACGGATGCCACGCTTTCGCCCGTAGCGAATGACCCGCGCAAAGATATTGCTGCATTGGGCAGATTATTGCCGCGTATGGTTCCTGACCGCTATCGCCTTATTGCTCGGCGTTGCAAGAAAGGAACCTACCCTAACATAGCCGCACTGCGGAAAGACATTGACCGATATAAACGCTTTTCGCGGCTGTTGCCGGTGTTCTTGTCAGCGGTGTTATTGGGTATGGCTGTTATGCTGTTCTATATATCGTGGCATGAGCGGAGAGAGGAACAACTGCGCTTTGAGGCAATGACCGCTCTGGTCGAATCGTATGTTTCCGACGAGCGCGACTGCCTTATGGCAATCATCAACAGGTATGATTCCTTTGATGTGAATAACAGGGAGGACATGCAGGCGTATCATGATTGTTCTGTGGAGTATAATGCCTGCATCCGGGCACAATGGACCATCCGCGACTCATTGGTTAACCTGTACGACGAGAACGATCCCTATCGCGAACAATTATGGCATTTATGGATGCACCGCGAAACAGAGTTGCTCAACGAACTCAATCCCCTCCTCCCCGCCAAACTAAACACCAACTAAATTCAAACTAAACCCCAACTAACCCCCTACTAACCTCCCTCCCTAAAAGCAAACTGCCCCTTTCGGAATCTCCTTATCCCGATATCCCGACTTCCCGAAATAACGGTATAACGAATTATCGGCATCCCGTAATCCCGGCATCCCATAATCCCGTAACGCCTAAATCATAAATTTGAAATTTGCAATTTGAAATCATAAATCATAAACTATCAATTTTCAACTATCAACTCTCAATTATCAATTATCAACTCTCAACACTCAACTCTAAACTTAAAAACTCTCAACTATCAACTTTCAACTAAAATATTTGCATATATACTCATTTCTTTACTACCTTTGCCGCCAAAAACCACACCGTCGCTTGCCGACGTTAAACAGCAGTTACAGCAAAGGCGTTTATAGAACGCTTGTCGTGACATAATACAAATTACGCATATATGAGTTACACACAAATGGCGGAATTGGATGTGCTTAATTTAGTCAAAGGCATCCATACGGAGGATGATTATTCGGATTTCCGCAATATGCTTGCGCGTTATTTCGCGGACAAGGCACAGAAGCAGATTGATGCTTTGTGGGATAATGGTACAATCAACGAACAGGTTGTTGAGAACTGGGGCAAGGAACGTATGAGAACACCTTATCGTTATGCGGTACATCGTTCTTGACACCAACTGCCTTCTGCAGGCACTGCCGTCGAAAAGTCCGTATCATTTCAACCCGTTGAAAACCATCCCGTGGCCTAAGGTTGAGATAATCACTATTGCGGAATTTGTGAAACAGATATAAACCACCATCCCGCTTGCGGATGCAAACACCATACCGTCCTCTCTCCATGACGTTAAACCATGAAGGAGTGCGACGGAACGCACTCCAAGTGAAGCGCCCGAGTAGTACCCACTACGAGGAATAAGCGCGAACATAGAATAATCGTTGAGGCTGGCAACGTAAAAAAGCAGTTACAGCAAAGGCGTTTATTGACGTTGACACCGTGACGCATCTGTTTTTACAGATATATTTGCAGGAATTGAAAACAAGCAGTACCTTTGCCGCCAAAGTTGCAAAGAGTAAAAATAAACCGTATTGACATGGCAGAACATACAACAAAACAGGAGAAGCCCAATGTGCTGAAAGAAGCAATCAGCAGAACATGGGAAGCAGCAATGAGGCTGAAAGGGAGTGTTGTTGTTAATGATGCAACGCTGTTCCTTTAATGCGTTATCTCCTTGACACTAATATCTTTGTGTATTTGGCAACCGACCCCGAGTTGCTGAATGCTGATGTGCAGGCTATTATCCAGGATCCGGACAATATCTTGTGTATGAGAATGGAATCTATCAAAGAGCTGGTGGTCGCATATCGCCGCAAAGGGCTTTGGGCAAAACGATGGAGAACGCCCGAAGATATTATTGATTCTGTCAAGAATGAATACTTTATAGAAGTATTGCCTATTCACGAGGAGCACATGCGCACATTTGCACACTTGACTACTAACGATGCGCAAGGGCACACTGATCCGTCTGATCATCTGATTATCTCACATGCTTTGACGGAACGGATGCCGCTTATCTCCAGTGATAGATTGTTTGCTTTTTATCGCAATCAAGGCTTGGATTTGATTGTAAACTATAAATAACCGCTTCACCGCGAGCGTAAAGGCGGTCGTCGCTTGCCGACGTTAAACAGCAAGGACATAAAAAGGCGTTTATTGACGCTTGTTTTGGTAATTTGGAATCCTGCAAAATTTCAAGCCCCGAAACAAGATAGTGCAATAAGCGTCCTCGTGGGTATGTTATACTTGTCTGCGCCCGATACAGGGTGGGAGGGTTATACATATCGGGCGTGGACGTTATTGTTTATTCTTGGCTAAGGGTCTTGCAGGAACCTCAAATTAGAGAATAAGCGTGGATAACATTCACGCTTGCTTTTATTTATGTCACTTTATATAAGAAGTCCGTTGGTTGCTTATGGATAGCGGTGCCAACATCACAAGCAAAAAGAAGTAACAAGAACTTCATGCGGACCATACAAATGCCGTTACTTTGCAGCGGTTTTGCTATAAACCAATCAAAGACAGTCTTATTAACTAAAACTATATTAACCATCTAATAGTTGCGCCCGGCACGTATACGGGCAATCGCGTATGAAAAACAAATTCTTTTTAACAGGACTGATGTTCCTGTTCAGTCTGTCCCTTTCCGCAGAAACCTACAGCGGCGCCTGCGGCGACAACCTCACGTGGACGCTTGACACCGAATCCGGCATCCTCACCATCTCCGGCTCGGGAGCGATGACGGATTACAGTTACGAAAACCATGCGCCGTGGTATTCCTATTGCAGTTCAATTACATCCGCTGTCATTTCTGATGGTGTAACAAGCATTGGAGATTATGCCATCTATGGTTGCAGCAGTCTTCTGACCTCCATAACTATTCCCTGCAGCGTCACAAGTATCGGATATAGGGCTTTTAGGGATTGCTCTATAACTTCAATAATCTGTGAGGCAACAACACCACCTGCTTGTCATCAATTTTTCATTAATAAAGCATATATTCCTATCTATGTCCCTGCCGAAAGCATCGAACTTTACCGTGCTGATAACATTTTGAAAAATTATAATATCTTTCCGATTGGGTCTTCGTCTTACGGTTCGTATGGCGACAATCTATCATGGGTATTCTCCAACGACGGTGTTCTAACTATCAGTGGAACAGGTGCTATGAAGAATATATCTGGCTCTAATTACTTTTGTTATGAGGGGGACTTATTGAAATATTTTCGTAACTCAGTCAAGAATATCATTGTTTCGGACGGTGTAACGACCATCGGAACCGGGATGTGCGACATGTGTAATCACTTAACTTCGGTTTATCTTCCCAAGTCCATAACAAAAATCGAAAGCGATGCTTTTCAAACTGGGACATGTTATTCTTGGATTTGCGGTGGAGGGACTGGTCTTGATGACCCTGACCCAGATCCTTTTGATGCTCCTATAAGAAAATCAAATGACGATAACGGATGTAATAATAGTATTATATCTATGACATGTGAAGCCGTAACTCCTCCGGCAATAGGGGACAATGCATTTAACGGTATGGATTACTCCATACCTCTCTATGTCCATGCGCAATCCGTAGAAGCCTACAAGGCAGCTGACGGTTGGAAAGACTTCTCCAACATCCTTCCGATAGGGGGACAAGAAGAATGTAAATACGAAACAACCGACGGCGCAACCGTATGGGAGGACGAACTGCCCTACACGTGGGAAAGCGTAACCTTCAACGAAGCAGGGACGGAGACATTGGCATTACAGGCATCAGACGGCTGCGACTCGGTTGTCACCTTCACGCTCCGTGTGCGCTACCACAACATCGTCTTGCAGGACAACGAGAATGCGGACTACTACACGCAATTCGCGGAGGACTACAACGGCTATACGGTCAATACCGCTACGCTCAACCGCCGCTTCACACAAGGTAAGTGGGCGACACTTTGTCTGCCGTTCAATGTCAGCAAAGGAATGATGATGGCTCTCGGTCTGAACGCCCGCGTCTACGAGTTCCGCTATGCGGAGACGGTGGATAATTTGACCGTCATCTATTTCGCTGTGGCGCAATCCATCGAAGCAGGCAAGGGCTATATCGTCAATGCGAACGCCAAGTTAGCGCAAAAGACCTCGTTTGTCTTCCCGAACGTGACTATCAATACCGATGTCGACAACGAGGACATCACTGCCCTGACAGGTTATAACGACAATTCGGGTCGCGGCAGCATTTATTTGGTCGGCACGCTCCGCACAGGCAAGTTGCAAGGCACGACGAACGGCAACATCTATCTCGGTCTGAAGGACAACATGCTCTATTACCCGAACACGGTAACAGGAACGAATATCCGCGCTTATCGCGGTTTCTTCCGCAGTGAAGTACCCCTGAACACCCAGCGCGTGCGCATCATCGTGGACGGAGAAGAGCGTGGAGAGTTTACAATTGATAATGGAGAATTGATAATTGAGAATTCCCCTGCGGTCAAATACGTTGAGAACGGCATTCTCTACATACGCAGCAACGGCAAGACCTACAACGCGCAAGGACAACGCCTCGACTAAATGCCTGCTCGGCGGGTTAATCCCCGCCGCAATATAACAGCGAAAGGCACTTCATTGTGGAGTGCCTTTCGTTGTTGTGTCGGGAATCTGACACGTTGTTGCGTCGGCATGAAAGCCCGATAGGCTTTTATTGTTGCGGCATAAATTTGCAATTTGCAATTAGAAATCATAAATCAAAAGCCCCTCCTCATTTACAGCCTCTTACAAAGAAAATGCAAAAAAGTAAAAAAACTGGCCTTTTAGGTGATAGATCTTGGCATTTTTTTGCCTTATATATGGAGGGGTATATTATTCCGCTGTGGCATAAATTTGCAATTTGAAACTTGAAATCCTAAATTTGAAACCCACTATCAACTCTCAATTATCAATTATCAACTATAAAACAACTCCCAAACTTCTCTCAACATTCAACTCTCAACTTTCAACTATTTGGACTGCGAAGGGCAGTTTTTTACAAGTTTTTTTTTGTCATTATTATCGGCGTTCTCATTCATTCGTCTTTCATTCGTCGTTCATTGCCTGTTCACAAAGTGCCTTCATCCCTTTATTCATCGGTTACGCGAGTGCTTTTTTTTCAAAAGAATTTGTTTTGTAATAGCGACATTTTTACACTAACCCAATCGGTCATTAGACCGAATAGGGGTGTTATACTTATGACCGATTGGGATAAACTTGAAACATGAAACCAAAATCATAAACTTGAAACTATAAACTATCAACTTCACTCAACACTAAACATTCAACTATCAACTAAAAAATGAAGAAATTAACATTTTTGTTTGTCCACATCAACAATTATCATTACTTTTGCGCGTTTTCGTTACGGACATATCATAGTTTGATATGGATAAACACAACGAAAATAAGCAATTGACAACAGGGAAAGAACCTGTAAATAAGATCGCATAAAACCACACTTGATAGCATGAAACGCAATTACTTACAACCGGCATTAACAGTTGAAGCGATTGAGACGACCGAATTGCTGGGGTTGTTTGACCTTTCCGAAGGTTACGGCGATGTCCAGTACGCTCCATCACAGCAGTACGGAAAGTAATCCGCAACCGGAAGAAATGACGGGCGGATATGAAATTCGGTTTTTGATACCGTCCGGCAATTATGGGAGTGTCTGAAGACTGCAACAGACCTTGCAGTTGTTTTCTTTTTGTGTTATCCCTTTGATGAGTTCGGGGATAACTGCTTTTTTTCTGAAAAATATCACACGAAATATGGCAAACGTGCGAAAAAAAACTGTCATGTTTGCTTTGCAAATTGCGCAAAAAGTTCTATTTTTGCGGGCTGAAACGAAAACATTGTTTGTATGCTGGAAAGTTTCTATGCCACCCACGACTATCTCGTGTCCCACGTGGATATGTCTTACTGCCGCAGTCTGTTGGACGAAATAGACTGGTCGGAACGTTTGATTGCCATTACAGGCGGGAGAGGAATAGGTAAAACCGACCTTCTTCTTCAGTACGCCCACCGACAGCGGCAACTGCATCCCGACAGAGTGCGTGACATCCTGTACATCGACTTCAACAATTTCTACTTCACCGAACATACACTGTATCAGTTCGCCGAGGAGTTCGTTGCGACAGGAGGCAAAACACTCCTACTCGACCAGTTGTTCAAAGTACCCAACTGGCAGAAGGAGCTGCGGGACTGCTTTTTCCACTTCACGAGTCTGCAGATTGTGTTCGTGGCGTCGCCGCTGATGAACGTGGACGCACCGACATCGGATATCTGCCATATCGTGAAGGTGTACAACATGCGCGGTTACTCGCTGCGCGAATACATCAACCTCCAGCCGCAGGTGAGCCGTCCCCTTCCCGCATACTCACTGGACGACATCCTTGCCAACCACGAACAGATTGCCAAGGAGATACTGACTTGCGTGCGGCCGCTGAACTACATGCAGGAATACCTGCGGCACGGCTACTATCCCTACCGCGAAGTGAACAGGGATTTCTCGGAAACGCTGCTCAAGACGATGAACATGTCGCTGGAGGTGGATATCCTGCTCAACAACCAGATTGAGGTCGCCTACCTCGCACGCATACGGCAGCTGCTCTACTGCCTGCTGTCCGAACTGCCCTGTTCGCTCAACGTGTCCGACCTCGCCACGCGCATTGACACATCGCGGGCGACGGTGATGAACTACATCAAGTTCCTCAAGGACGCGAGAATGATCAACCTGTTGTACAAGGACGACCGGTCGTTCCCCAAGAAACCGTCGAAAGTGTATATGCAGAACCCCAACCTGTGCTACGCGCTCCCTTCGCGGCAGGTGAGCCAGAAAGACATCGCCGAGACGTTCTTCTACACGTCGCTGCACGGGTCGCAGAAAATCAACGCCGACGAGAACGCCACGTTCCTCATCAACCACAAGACCAGGATGGACGTGTTCGCCACAACACCCAAACGCGACCTCTTCCGCTACACCGCTGTAGCCGACATCGAGATCGGACACAACAAGTGCGTCCCGCTGTGGCTGTTCGGATTCCTGTATTGACAACCAGCCTTCTCATTATGAAAAAGTCTCTTCTTCTCCTCGCCCTTTTGCTGACGGCGGCTGTGACCGTTTCGGCACAGAAAGTGTATTCCGCCGACCACGAATACCAGGCCAAAGTGAAAGTGTTTGTCGTGGACCACGAATACCAAGCCGACTTGTTGGTTTACAAGGAAAGCCACGACTACCAAGCCACAGGCAATGAAGGGAAATGGTTCTTTGTGGACAAGGATTACCAGGCGGATGTGACCATCTATTTTGTGGACCACGATTACCAGGCGGATTTGAAGATATTCTTTGTCAAGCACGAATACCAGGCGGGATGGAAGAACAAATCGAAGAAGCACCTGATGTACGGCAATAAATGACCAATCGCCAATAAAACCCTTCCTATATGACCAAGCGAATTGTTCTTCTGTTCAGTGTTTTGGCAATCAGTTCTTTGTTATGGTCTGACGATATCGTGAAGATTGGCAGTCTGTATTATTCGCTCGGAGAGTCAGAAGCGGCGGTCGCTGCCGACCTGAGCGGGTGCAAGACCAACTATGCGGGTGTGGACAGTGCCGGTATCCCCGAAGTAGTGACGTACAAGGGGAAAGACTATCCCGTGACCGCCATTCGGAAATATGCATTCTATTTCAGTGCCATCCGGACGGTTTCCATTCCTTCTTCCGTGACGGAGATTGGGGAAAAGGCTTTCAGCGACTGCCATCAGTTGGAAGCGGTGTATAACTATGCGCTGAAGCCGCAACCGGTTGACGCGGAGACATTCGCCAACACGGATATAAAGAAATGCGAGCTGTACGTCCGGCAGCCGTCGCTTGCCGCTTATTCTGATGCGGATGCGTGGCGGGATTTTCACACGGTGAACCCGTTGGTGCTGTACTGGCAGGTCAGTGTGCTTCAACCCGAACACGGGAGGATTGTCTTGGCGGACAATGACCTTGATTGTGATTGCATTATCGACCTTGAGAAGGTTCCGGACGGTATGTCGCTGCGTTTTGTCGCCGAGTCAGACGAAGGCTATGAGTTCGTCGCCTGGACCGGCTGCGATGACAAGGGTGTTTTGACCGTTTACCAAAACGAAACTGTCACATGTTTTTTCAACAAAAGGACAGTTACGGCGGTGGAAGATATGCCTATAGAGGACATGTTTATCAAGAATATGCCTATAGAGAACACTTCTTTGCCAAAGAAGATCATCCGCAACGGGCACCTGCTGATAATGCATAACGGCAAGGTTTATAATTTGGTGGCACAGTAACAAACGATTGATGACTTTATTTGTGCTTTTGCTAACGGCTTATCTGATTAGGAGGATATCTGCCACAGTCGGAAGAAGTACGATTGAACAATCAAACCGAGTATATATTTAGAAAGTATAGTTGAAAACATAAAAGGTCTTGGTGAATTAAAAAATATAAACGACAAGGATGTGTAACATTAAGGATCTATCAATATGAAAGGTACTGAAAATTTACTTATTCGTTTAATATCCGATTCAAGCACAAGGTATATCATTCCCTTGTATCAGCGGAACTATGACTGGCAGGAGCAACAATGCCGCCAGTTGTTTGATGATTTGGTAACTCTTCATAACGCTTCGGAAAGGACAAACCACTTCTTCGGAAGTATTGTGTCACGGCAACAGAGACTTTCATCTCAAGAAATATATCTTATTGACGGTCAGCAACGAATAACCACTATCAGTATCTTACTTATAGCATTGTATAAAGCAGCTAATGCTGGTGCGATTGCTTATGAGAATGAAATCACATTAAAGAAGATATGGAACAAATATCTTGTTGACGAATACCTCCAAACGGAAAGAAAAGTAAAATTAAAGCCTATCAAAAACGATATGGCGGCATTTGATGCTTTGCTGTTCAAGGAGCCAAAAGAATATATTGAAAAAAGCAATGTAACCCGCAACTATCTGCTGTTTTATGAATGGGTAACAAAATCAGGTTTGACGGCAGAACAAGTATTAGCATCAATAGAAAAACTTTTAGTAATTGATATCCGTCTTGATGAGTCAGACGACCCTCAATTGATTTTTGAAAGTCTGAACTCAACAGGTCTTGACTTAAGCGAAGCTGACAAAATCCGTAATTATCTGCTTATGTCACTGCAACCACAGGAACAGGAATACTTTTACAATGAATATTGGAACAAGATAGAGGAACTGACAGATTATAAGCCAACAATGTTTATCCGTGACTACCTAACTATCAAAACGCGGGTAATCAGCAAAATAGAGAATCTATATGCTATTTTCAAAAACTACGTTAAGAACAACAATCTGACACGACAAGAGTTGCTGGCAGACATGCTGCCATACGCAGAATACAACTATAAAATTCTGCACAGCAAAACTGACAATGAGAAATTAAACAGGACATTAACTCATCTCTCAACCATAGATTCCACCATTGGTCAACCGTTTTACATTGACTTTTTGAAATACGCTACAGAAACCTCCTTGTCCGATGCAGAAATTGAACAGGTATTCGGCTTGGTGGAGAATTACTGGGCAAGGCGTATCATTTGCAATGCGCCGACCAATGCTCTTAACAAAGTGTTCAGCACGCTGCATTATGATATTTTGCGAATTATTGAAAAACAACGCAAGATTGACCAAACGAAGGAAATAAATTACTATGATGTACTGGTGTATTTCCTTCTGCAAAAACGCGGCTCTGCCTATTTCCCCACTGATAATGACATAAAAGAGAACTTCCCAACCCGTCAGATATATTACATACCTATGTCATACAAATACTTCTTGTTTGAGCGTATGGAGAATACGGACAATGTGGAGGAAATGGATGTTGTCAGACAAATGCAGGATGGTACGGCAACGATTGAGCATATCATGCCGCAGACTCTGACATCTGAATGGAAACGCGATTTAGGGGATGATGCGGAACGAATATTCGAGAAATATCTGCATACATTTGCAAATCTTACACTTACAGGGTACAATATCAATTATAGCAACCATTCATTCACAGAAAAGAAGAATGGATACATTGATAAAAAAGGAAATGTTGTCTATGGTTTCAAGGACAGTTCGTATCATTTGAACAATTATCTTAAAGAATGCAGCCAATGGACAGAAACGGAAATACTTGAGAGACAAGGAATCCTGATTGACAGATTCTTCCATATCTGGCCGATGCCTGTGACTGATTTTGAGGCTAAAGAATTGGTTGAAAGAGTAAGTTTTGACCCCGAAGAATCTGATTATCTGACAGGACGGTATATCTATTCTTTTACCTACAAAGGTACGAGCCAAAAAGCCGGTTCGTGGAAAGAAATGCTTGGAACATTATGCACTATGCTTTACAAAGAACACAGTGTGATATTGAACCAACTTTGTGCCGAAAACATCTATCTACACGACCATGCTTCAGGAAGTGTTGATTACCACAAATTTGCGGATAACTGTTGGATTTGGCTTTCAAATTCAACAAAAGAGAAGATGAACATTATAAAAAAGATATTTACCGCCATAAATGCAGATTATTCAGACCTTGAATTTGAACTCTGGCCACAAGCGGTAGTCAATGTTGAGGGAGAATGAGGTTTTTACCAGTCCGTACAACAGGCAGACCATGACAAATGAAATAGTACTATATCAACCCAATGACCAGCTGGCACTTGAAGTCAGATTGGAAAATGAAACAGTCTGGCTTAACCGCAATCAAATGGCGATGCTTTTTGACCGCGATGTAAAGACTATCGGAAAGCATATAAATAATGCATTAAATGAAGAACTTACACCAACTGTCGCAAAATTTGCGACAACTCAAACAGGGACTTCAACTATTGCATTAAATGTAGCACCACAAAATGAACCGGCAGTTGTCGCAAAATTTGCGACAACTGCCGCAGACGGAAAAACATATCAAGTTGAATACTATAATTTGGATGTCATACTGTCTGTCGGTTACCGAGTTAAAAGTACGCAAGGGATTATGTTCCGCCGATGGGCGAACAAAGTACTCAGGGAGTATCTGTTGCGCGGATATTCGGTTAATCAGCGGCTGACCCACCTTGAACAGCGGATAGACAACCGCCTGCAAGAGCATACAGAGCAGATTCACGATTTGCAAAACAAGGTGGACTTTTTTGTGCGCACCTCCCTGCCGCCGTCGGAAGGAATCTTTTATGACGGGCAGATATTTGACGCTTATCTGTTTGTCAATGACCGCATCCGTGAAGCCAAAGAACGCATCATCTTGATAGACAATTATGTGGATGATAGTGTGCTGGCAATGTTAGACAAACGCGATGGAAGTGTGAAAGCCACGATATACACCAAGAACATCTCACAGCAGTTGTCTCTTGATTTTGAAAGACACAATGCGCAATACGCACCAATAGAAGTGGTGCAGTTCGACCGCTCGCATGACAGATTCCTGTGCATAGACGAAACGGTCTATCACATCGGCGCGTCACTTAAAGACCTCGGCAAGAAATGGTTCGCCTTCAACCGTATGGAACTGACCACAACGGAATTGACAGAGAGAATGTAATAAGCAAAAATATAACAACTTAACTTATAAAACATTTACAATCATGGCAGAAAAAAAGAAAAAAATGATGACTATGGATGGCAATGCCGCTGCAGCGCATATCGCGTATATGTTCTCGGAGGTGGCTGCCATCTATCCTATCACCCCGTCGTCGCCGATGGCGGAGAACGTTGACGAATGGGCCGCTCAGGGCCGCAAGAACATGTTCGGCGAGACAGTCCTCGTACAGGAGATGCAGTCAGAAGGCGGTGCCGCAGGTGCCGTGCACGGCTCATTGCAAGCAGGTGCGCTGACCACCACCTTCACCGCTTCGCAAGGTCTGCTCCTCATGATTCCTAACATGTACAAGATTGCCGGCGAGTTGCTCCCGACCGTCTTCCACGTGTCGGCACGTACACTGGCTTCGCACGTGCTCTGTATCTTCGGTGACCATCAGGACGTTATGGCATGCCGTCAGACCGGTTTCGCCATGCTCGCTGAGGGTTCGGTACAGGAAGTGATGGACCTCGCCGGTGTGGCTCACCTCGCTACCATCAAATCGCGCGTGCCGTTCCTCAACTTCTTCGACGGCTTCCGCACCTCGCACGAGTATCAGAAAGTGGAGGTTGTTGATATGGAAGACCTCCGTCCGCTCGTTGACATGGAGGCTCTGCAGGCATTCCGCAACCGCGCCCTCTCGCCTATGCGCCCCGTGATGCGCGGTATGGCTGAGAACCCCGACGTGTTCTTCACACACCGCGAGGCTTGCAACCCGTGGTACAACGCTGTTGAGGACATCGTTTCGGACTACATGGACAAGATTTCCGAAATCACCGGTCGCAAGTACCGTCCGTTCAACTACTACGGTGCTCCCGACGCAGAGAACATCATCATCTGTATGGGTTCGGCTTGCGAGGCTATCCGCGAAGTCATCGACTACGAAGCAGCCAAAGGCAAGAAGCTCGGTATGATCAATGTTCACCTCTATCGTCCGTTCTCGCTCAAGTTCCTCAAAGAGGCTCTGCCCGCATCGGTTAAGCGCATCTGCGTTCTCGACCGCACCAAAGAGCCGGGCGCTAACGGCGAACCGCTCTATCTTGATGTTCGCGACGCTTTGTCAGAACTCGGACTGAAAGACATCCTCGTTGTTGGCGGCCGCTACGGTTTGGGTTCCAACGACACCACTCCTGCTCAGATGCTTGCAGTTTATGAAAACCTCGCTCTGCCGCAGCCGAAGAACCACTTCACCGTGGGTATCAACGACGATGTTACTTTCACCTCACTGCCTGTAGGCGAAGAGATTGCAATGGGCGGCAAGGGTATGTTCCAAGCCAAGTTCTACGGTCTTGGTGCCGACGGTACAGTGGGTGCCAACAAGAACTCCGTGAAGATTATCGGCGACACCACCGACAAGTACTGCCAGGCATATTTCTCCTACGACTCAAAGAAATCCGGCGGTTTTACCTGCTCGCACCTGCGTTTCGGCGACGAGCCTATCCACTCCACCTACCTCGTTACCACGCCTAACTTCGTGGCTTGCCACGTTCAGGCTTACCTCCACATGTACGACGTCACACGCGGTCTGCAGAAGGGCGGCACGTTCCTCTTGAACACTATCTACGAGGGTGAGGAACTCGTAAAATTCATGCCGAATAAGGTGAAGAAATACTTCGCTGACAACGACATCAAGGTTTATTATATCAACGCCACTAAGATTGCACAGGAGATTGGTTTGGGCAACCGCACCAACACCATCCTGCAATCCGCTTTCTTCCGCATCACAGGCGTTATTCCCGTTGAGAAAGCCGTTGAGGAGATGAAGCATTTCATCGTCAAGTCCTACGGCAAGAAGGGCGAGGATGTTGTCAACAAGAACTACGCAGCCGTTGACCGTGGTGGCGAATACAAAGAGTTGGCTATCGACAAGGCTTGGTCACAGCTTGACGCTGCTGCCGATGTTATCAAACCGACCGACGGCACCGAGTTCGTTAATAAAGTTGTTCGTCCTATCAACGCACAGGACGGCGACCTGCTGCCTGTTTCGGCATTCACCGAGGTGGCTGACGGCACATGGCCTTCCGGCACTGCCAAGTTTGAGAAACGCGGCGTGTCGGCGTTTGTACCCGTATGGAACGCAGCCAACTGTATCCAGTGCAACAAGTGCGCATACGTTTGTCCTCACGCTTGTATCCGTCCGTTCGTGCTCGACGAGAACGAGGTTAAGGGCTTGAACGCCGAGATGATTGAGATGAAGGCTCCGGCAGCGATGAAGGGTATGTTCTTCCGCATGCAGGTGGGCGTTATGGACTGCCTCGGTTGCGGCAACTGCGTGGACGTTTGTCCGGGCAATCCGAAACTCGGCAAGGCACTCGAAATGGTCGCTCTTGAGGGTCAGGAGAAAGAGGCCGAGAACTGGCAGTACTGCGTTGAGAAAGTGGCTACCAAGCAGAACCTCGTGGACATCCAGTCGAATGTGAAGAACTCGCAGTTCGCTACTCCGCTGTTCGAGTTCTCGGGCGCATGCTCGGGTTGCGGTGAGACACCTTATCTGAAACTCATCTCGCAATTGTTTGGCGACCGCGAGATAGCCGCCAACGCAACAGGCTGTACATCCATCTACTCGGGTTCAGTGCCTTCTACACCTTACACTACCAACGAGAAAGGTCACGGTCCGGCTTGGTCGAACTCCTTGTTTGAGGACTTCTGCGAGTACGGTTTAGGTATGCAGATTGCTCACAAGAAAATCAAAGAGCGTCTTGCCAAACTGATGACCGAAGCGCAGACCTGCGAGTGCTGCTCCGACGAGCTGAAAGCTATGTTCCAAGAGTGGATTGCCAATAAGGACAATGCCGAGGTTACGAAGCGTCTGTACGAGCCGATGGTGGCTGCATGCGAGGCTTGTGGCTGCGACAAGTGCCAAGAGATTCTGAAATACAAAGACCATATCGTTAAACGCTCGCAGTGGATTATCGGCGGTGACGGTGCTTCATATGACATCGGTTACGGCGGACTTGACCACGTGATTGCATCGGGTGAGGATGTTAATATCCTTGTGCTTGATACGGAGGTTTACTCGAACACCGGCGGTCAAGCTTCGAAGGCAACGCCTATCGGTGCTATCGCTAAGTTTGCTGCCGCAGGTAAGCGCGTGCGCAAGAAAGACCTCGGTATGATTGCCACCACCTACGGCTATGTCTATGTGGCTCAGATTGCTATGGGTGCCGACCAAGCACAGACCTTGAAGGCTATCCGCGAGGCAGAGGCTTATCCCGGACCGTCCTTGATTATCGCTTACGCTCCGTGTATCAACCACGGTCTGAAGGCAGGTATGGGCAAGAGCCAAGCAGAGGAGGCGAAGGCAGTTGAGTGCGGTTACTGGCACCTCTGGCGTTACAACCCGCAGCTCGAGGCAGAGGGCAAGAACCCGTTCTCGCTCGACTCGAAAGAGCCTGATTGGGACAAGTTCGTTGACTACCTGAAGGGAGAGGTTCGTTTCGCATCGGTTATGAAGCAGTACCCGACCGAAGCCGCCGAACTCTTCGAAGCCGCCAAGACCAACGCCCAATGGCGCTACCGCTCGTATCAGCGCATGCTCAGCACCGACTGGAGCAAACCG
>CAJOIZ010000014.1 GCA_905234835.1 Paludibacteraceae bacterium | reverse complement strand
ATACGCAACTGCACGTCTTGGTTGGCGAGGGTCTTGACGGTGTTGTCCGCAGGGTTCACCACGATACGCGGAATCTGCAAGTTCTGCAGCAAGGACATGCCGTCGTGCGAAGCCTTGCGTTGCTCTCGATTGGGAAGAAGGACTTGTTTGTCCGCCTTCTGGATTACGCTCTGTGCCTCCACCGTCACTTCGGCTAATTTGAACATGGATGTGTCCATCCGTAAAGTGTCGTTGCTGTTCGTTTGGGCGCCTGTTTGCGCGTTCATTGACACGGCGCAAACCATCGCCGCTGCCAATACGAAAAATTTCGTTTTCATAATGTAAATTTTTTAGTTGTTGATTGTTATTTCGGGTCATTCATTTCCTTTCGAAATCCGATGCAAAGTTACTACAAAAACCCATTTATATCCAAATTCTGCGATTTATATTTGCTTAGTGTAGGTTGCTGATATATAGGCGATTTGAGGAGGAAAAGTTTATATGTGGGTTAGGGAGGTTTATATGTGGAGGATGTGGATATGTTGTGTGTGCGGAAACATGTAATTTTGTACGGAACAAGTGGTGTGCAAGACATGTAAGATGTCTTATAACTTGCTTTTTGTGTAAAAAAGCATAAAAAACATTAAAATCACAGAAATTATTTGCATATCTCAAAAAAAAGCAGTACCTTTGCAGCCAAAAGTTGCAAAGATTAGCAAATATGAGTAATATCAAACCACATATTCGCATTTCTGCTACGGCTGTCAGTTCGACTTTTGTGGATGATATCCGTGCTATTATCGAGCAAGGCAAACAACAGGCATATATGTCTGTTAACGCGTCGATGATAGAGACCTACTGGCATATCGGAGAACGTATTGTAGAAGAAGAACAGCAAGGCTCAAAACGTGCTGAATATGGCGCACAAATAATTGATTTTCTCGCTGAAAAATTGGCAGATGAGTACGGTGAGAGTTACTCTCCGCGTTACCTTCGTTCCTTCCGGCAGTTCTATGCGCTTTTCCCTGATTTTGACATTTGGAAATCGCGGTTTCCAAATCTGACTTGGACACATATATATCGTACCTTGCGTGTTGGTGACGACACGGCTATCCGTTGGTATCTGGGCGAGGCTTCCGCACAAATGTGGAGCGTGCGCACCTTGGATAGGAATATCAGTACGCAATATTTTGAACGGCATCTTTCTGTTCCGCAACTACAAGAGAGTGACGCGGTGGTAACACATATCAAACAGGCAGAACTGATTAAGAATCCTGTTATGGCTGAATTCTTGGGTTTCAAACGTGACCAAAAGTATTCTGAGACAGACCTTGAAAATGCCATAATCTCCCATTTGCAGGATTTCTTAATGGAACTCGGCAAGGGTTTCGCCTTTATGGGTAGACAACAATTGGTACGTACGGCATCTCAAGATTATTATATTGACCTCGTGTTTTATAATGTCATCCTCAAGTGCTATGTGCTTATAGATCTCAAAATCGGGAAGGTGACCCACCAGGATGTCGGGCAGATGGATATGTATGTGCGAATGTTTGACGAATTGAAGCGTACAGAAACCGACAACCCCACAATTGGTATTTTACTTTGTAGTGAAACGGATGAAGATATTGCCCGATATTCGGTTTTGAAGGGCAATGAACAACTCTTTGCAACAAAATACAAATTGTTCTTGCCGACCCCGGAGGAGTTACGCCGTGAGATAGAACGGCAAAAGGAAATATATCGCTTACAACAAGAGAACTAAAATAGCCTTCCTTTTTTCGAGACGCTAAATATGGGAGCCGCATACAACGCTAACTGATGGTAAGATAACAAATATTCAGAAGAACAAATGGATGGACTGAAAAAGGATATTGTATTTGTAGATGCATGTATATTTATTAGGGAGCATTATTTTAAAAAAGATAATCGCTTGAATACTCTAGTTCAGTTACATGAAGCAGGTTTATTGGATTTTATTTCAACAGACATAACAATAAATGAAGTACAAAAACATTTTATAAACGATATAAAATCAATTTATTCTTCGCTGATACGTGATAATAATGAATTACAGAAAAAAGGAGTCGAATTATCTTTAAATATTGATCCTAAATTAGATATTTGTAAATATTGTAACGATATTTTTAGCAAATTTATTAGGAGAACATCAACATTTGTAATATCATATGGTGAATTAACGAATATTGAACCTATTTTTGCTAAATATTTCAAACAGGAGGCACCTTTTAGTACAGGCAAAAAAGATGAATTTCCAGACGCCTTTGCTCTTGGTTTATTAGAAGCGTATTGCAAAAAGTACAAATTAGGAAAGATTATCATACTCTCTGAAGATAATGATTTGAAGAATTATAAGAGTCCGTATTTAGAATATAAAGACTATAAGCAATATATAACAGAAAAGAGCGCAGAAAAATCAACATTAGACAGCATAACACAAATTCTAAAAGATGAGGAAAACGGCTATATAGAAATTATCAAAGAGGATATTTCTGAACTTTTAATGGATGAAGCTATTTATGTTCATCTCATACAATCAACAGATCTTAACGACATTGATATTAAATATATAGATGTTAATGTAAAGATTAATGACTATAGCATTGTAAGTCAAACAGCAGATTATTACACATTAGAAGTCCCTGTTGATATTTCTTTTGAAGTAGAGATAGAGTATATGGATTATACATATGCAACTTATGACAAAGAAGATCATATCTGGTATAATGAAGAAATAGAGCATTACAAAGCAAGTAATCATAAAACCATTGCAATGTTACTTTCATATCATAAGGCAAAAGATGAGCAACAGCCCTATATGGTAGTGGAGGATTATGATGTAGAAGACGCCTTGGATGGTATGGAATAAATATTAACAGCATACAAAATAAACAAATAGAATCATAACCCGAAATCTGCCTATGGCATAAAACAATAGACAAACAACATACATAAATAATAGCGTAATAAGCCCAACTTGATTCACTGAAACTTCGACAACTTCAGTAATCTAAATATCTTCAAGCGCGGTTTATGCACGCTCACGTATCAGCGTGAGTTTTCCGTGCGTAAATTTGAAGATATAAGGTAGTCGAAGACCTCAGTGAATCAAATGAAGCGAACGTAAAGCGCACGCTTTTTGTATGCTATGTGGTAGTCAAAGCATAATAACACTTAAATTTTTACTTATATGAAAAAGTTAATTTCAATTTTATTTGTATTATTCGTGGCTGTATTTGCCATGATTAGTTGTAATGAGAATGGTGCCACACATCCAGTTGTAGGACATAACTTTGCAACAAAAGACGGAAATATTAGTTTTTATTTCGCAACTGATTACACCGTCAAGAACACAATCAAGTCTAATGGCAATACGATTATCATTAGAGACTTAACATATAAAATTGTAGGAGATCAAGTAGAAATATATTTTGGTAATACTGATTATTGGAAAGAATCATCAAAGGGAAAACTATTTACCACATTCAAATATAACTCATCTGATAAGTCTATGTACTCTACTGATTATGGAACTATTTATTATGTAGATTAAATATGTATAATGCACTATTTCAAGGATTAAATTATCAGCAGCAAGAAGCCGTACTTGCAACAGAAGGACGCATACGTGTTGTTGCAGGAGCAGGCGCAGGAAAGACAAAAACTCTTGCACATCGTTTTGCGTATCTGGTGAATGAACTCGGTATTAGTCCCGCGCACATTTTATGCCTTACCTTTACGAATAAAGCGGCTAACGAAATGCGCCAACGAATCAAGAAGATGGTTGAAGAAGAAAACGTGAATGACTTTATTAGTACTATTCATGGATTTTGTGTTAAAATACTTCGACGTGACATTCATAGATTAGGTTTTACAAATAAGTTTATAATACTTGATGAGGAGGATAGAAAAACTATCGCGAAACAAATATTTGAGGAGTTAGGCGTAGAAAGGGGCGAATTGACAGTTAAAGAAATTCTCAAAGAAGTAGCTGATGCAAAGTCTCTTGGCGGGTATATTACGCAATTTATGTTACCGGATTCTCCAAAAGGGCCTATTAACGATGAAAATAGAAAGTTAGCCATTTATACGGCAAAACAATTAAAAACATTTTCCCTTGATTTCAACGATCTTGTTCATTTCGCATTATACTTGTTAGAGACTTATGATGATGTACGCGAGCATTGGCAGGAAGAAATCGAATATATCATGTTAGACGAGGCACAAGATTGTAGCCTAAATGATTGGAAAATAGTTGAAACAATAGCTGAGAAAAACAAGAATCTTTTTATAGTAGGCGACCCAGATCAAGCAATATATGAATGGCGAGGAGCGAGTCCAAAGTATTTCGTTGATTTTGCGAACGACCGAACAATTATACTTAATCAAAATTATCGTTCTACTCCTAACATACTAAATGTCGCAAATAGCATCATTAAGAATAATGTTGACAGAGTAGAGAAAGATTTATTTACGGCACGAGAAGAGGGAAAGACGGTTATTCATTTTCATGGGAAAAGTGAAATAGAAGAGATGCAATGGATAAGTAAGCAAATACGTGAGGCACATGAGGCCGGTGTGGCATATAAAGACTTTTGCATTTTATATAGGGCTACTTCTATGACTCGTCAGTTGGAACAAGAACTGATGAAGCAAGATATTCGATACAAGATATATGGAGGTATTCGTTTCTATGAGAGAAAAGAGATAAAAGATGCTTTAAGTTATTTAAGGTTGATAGAACAAAATGATGACATATCTTTCTTGCGTGTAATCAATGAGCCATCTCGAAAAATGGGAAAAGTATTTGTAGAGAAGATTGAAGATTATGCAAAAGAACGCAATCTTTCTTTATATGATGCGCTAAAAGAGATGGTCGATTGCGACATCGTTACAAAAGAAACTGCTGTTGAGTTTATCAATACTATTCAAGCCGCAAAGAATTGGCAATATAAATTATCTATTTCTGATTTGTTAGAATATATCTTGCTGGAAAGCGGCTATACCGAAATGCTCCGTTTCGAATCAGATAAAGAGCGTCTTGAAAATCTGGAAGCGCTAAAACATGCCATCGAATATTATGAAAAGGCAAATGCAAATGAAGACATTTCACTAACCACTTTTCTTCAAGACATTGCATTATATACTAATACGGACGAGGAGATGTCTTCTGATGTGGTAAAACTGATGACCATTCATCAATCCAAAGGATTGGAATTCCCATTTGTTTTTGTCATCGGTTTGTATGAGGGAGGACTACCTAATTACAGGGCTATCAGAATTAGAAAAAGAGAGGCGATAGAGGAGGAACGAAGATTGGTGTATGTGGCCGTTACAAGAGCTGAAAACGCATTGTTCTTAACGGAGTCCGAAGGTTTTGATTATGCTTCAAATACCTATAAATATCCTTCTCAATTCTTAAGCGAAATAAAACGCGATTTATTCATTACCGAAGGAAAAATGGACGAAGAGTTGTGGAAAGAGTCCGGGAAATTCATGCAAGAATACATGCAGCCAAGATATGAAGATCAAATTATATTTAATGTCAATCAGTATGTAGAACATAAAATATTTGGCATAGGAAGAATCCTTCAAGTATTTAATAACGGAGAATCATACAAAGTACATTTTGAAGACAAAACACGTACTTTACAGTTTTCATTCTTGAAAGCCGCACAGGTTAAAAAGTTCCCAAAACCTAAAAAGCGCGTACGCACTCAGGATGATATAGAAGACGAAACACTATTCAAGATGTTGCTGGAATGGCGAAAAAATGCTGCTAAAGAGGAAGGCGTAGCCGACTTTGCTATTCTTGGAGAACCAGTTCTGCACGATTTGGCTACCTTCAAACCAACAGATGAGGAAACTATGCTAAGTATTAAAGGCATTGGACCTGCAAAGTACGTGACGTATGGCGATAAAATTTGCAAACTAATAAAGGAATATATTGAACAAAACGAAAAAAAGAATTAACCATGAAAGAACTTCGGAAATATACGTGTTATTTCTTAATGTACTCATTTGCTTTAACACTCTTTTCTTGTGAGCAAAAAAACAACAGCACAGAACAAGAACCAGAACCGGTTGTTACATTGCCATACGACGAATATGGAGCATTAAAAGGAGTGTTCTCTGTTTCGTCATACACAAAAGTGCAATTCTCACGAGGGAATCTTGAGTATTTGGCTTCTACAAATATATGGAGATTTGCTGAAGAACAATACCAATATGCAGGAGCCACTGATATAAGTCCAACATCTAATGAGTGGTTTTCTGTATTTGGATGGGCTACCAGTGGCTATAATGGCAAGTATCCGTACAAGAATGAAACAAGATACGATACCTATTATAAAGAACGTAGAGATATAGCAGGAACATATTATGATTGGGGTGTATATAATGCAATTTCTAATGGAGGAAACAGGAGTGGCATATGGAGAACTCTAACAGCTTCAGAATGGTACTATCTTATAAATACTCGCGAAGACTCATTTGAAAAATTTGGGTACGCGACCATCAGAGGAATGAAAGGCATTATTTTAATTCCTGACGATGTAAACCAGTATTTATTTTCGTTTGAATTTAAACCTTATGTTCGATTTGACAACCCAAATTCATCAACGCGACGTTTAAAAGTAGTATCTGAAATGGAAGTATATACAATGGAGCAATGGAAAGAAATGGAAGATGCTGGTTGTGTATTCTTGCCGGGATTGGGAAATGAATTTACGACTTTATATTTTTATTGGACATCATCTTATGTTTCAGACCAAAGCATGGCTTATGCTTTTGGAATCAAGATGCAATCAAAAGCGAGAGAAGTTGAATGTTTATTCCGGAAAGCAAGGCACACGAAACAACAAGTTAGACTTGTTAAGACTATCTATTAGTCAACCATCCTCATAAATCCCTCAAACGCGACACTTAGTGCGGTCGCTCCATTCTCCGTCCATTGTGTCGGAATCCTATTCCGACAATCGGCTGCTCTGCCGACATTTGTTAGCGGCATCTTGTTTCCACGAGTTTCGCGAGCGGTTTTCCGCTCCGCATGGTATAGCATCGACCAGAAGAATTGCCTTGGCTTGGCACTTCGAAAATTAAACAATAATCGTACCATTGTGGTTAAGAACAGGGAAGGCAAGCGACCATTCTACGATCATTCTGAACGCGACCATATGATGCTTATTACCTTCCATTTACTTTCCATTCTCGTTCGCATTACGTTCGCATCCCGTACGTCACCGTACGATGCCTTTACCTTATTCTTAACAATCATATACTTTTCAACTACCTTATAAAAACCTTCCAAACAGCATATCTCGCGCCACTCTCGCGCGTCTATTAGGTAGATGTTGGTATAACGTCTGAATCTTAATAATCGTATACTTTTTTAGGCAGAAAAGGGGCTATTTTTAGTCGCTTGTCTCTCGGTTGTGTCCCGTTTGTCTCTCGTCTTTCGGTCGTGTTGCCGTAAATCTTAATAATAGTACATTTCGCAAGGATAGCCTAAAGGGTGCCTAAGGTCAGCGTAACGTGTGCTGATTTCGACGAACTTGAAACGAAGTTGAAAGGTAGTTGAAATCTTAATAATCGGAAACTTTATATTTGCTACTCCTAAAGCATTGAAATACAGCGTGTCCGTAGGAGAAAAGTTTATATGCGGACGTTTTGCTTTGCATAATTCGTGAAAAAGTAGTATCTTTGCAGAAAATTTCGTGAAAGAAGATGAAAAGCAAGTTCTTAATAGGATTGATAGGAGCGATGGCTCTTTGCCTCATGAGTGCGTGCGCTAACGGGGACGTGCAGCGTGTGCAGAAGGCGGAAGAGTTACTGACCGTGAACAGGGATTCGGCAATGACGATATTGCGCGAAGTGGTACGTCCTGACCAGTTGCCGGAAGAATCAAAAGCCCTGTACTGGTTTTGCGTGGCAGACATACGCGCCAATACCATGCAATCGCTATCCGAAGACTCCATGATCTGTTGGGCGGCGCAGTATTTCCGCAACAGGTGGCTGCAAGACGGCGAGTACGAGGATTATATGATGAAAGCGGGCATGGAGGAGGCTTTCTATTGGTGGTGGAACGATGATAAAGAAAAGGCGCAGCAAGTGTTACAGCGCCAACAGCGATATGCCGAGGAGATAGCAGAAAAGAAAGGTGAACATATCTGGGAAGTGATTTTGCTGCGTATTTCAGCCGAACTTGCCATGCGCGATTATGATTATGAGCACGTGCGCGATTACACGGAAGCCCTCATCCATCTCGGTGACGAGAAAGCAATCCATCTGGACGAAGTGGCGCGTGTCTATAACGGCATGGCGATTACGTATTTCTATCTGGGCGAATACGACAAGATGGAAGAGAGCTTTGAGAAAGCGATTGCGCACACTTCGGATTCCGCGTTTGTTGTTAATGTGGTTCGCCGTAATTATGCCGACTTGTTAGGAGAAATCGGGCAGACCGACCGCGCGATACACATGCACGAGGAACTGGCTGCTATCTATCGGGAAGGGGGGAGTTGGCTATTGGTGGAAAGCCTTTATTCTTTGTCGCGTCTTTGGCTTAATAAGGGCGATAAACAGCGTGCAGACCGCTATATGCGTGAGGCGGAAGAACTATTTGAGACCTACAAGGAAACAATCTCTTCGCCATCTGCAGAAGCAGGTTTGTTGGCGCATCGGCAAGTGCTGAACTATGCGCTGTATGGCCTATCAGATGATGCCCTTAGCCACGTACAACACGCAATGGCAGGATAAAGATTATATCCGTTACCGTGTGGCAGAAGCCAAAGAACGCTCCATGAGTGACTTGCGCGAACAAGTGTTGCGACAGAAGTTGGCAAAGCAACGGCAAACGGTACTCATTGTTGGACTTGTTTGCATGGTCTTGGGCTTATGCCTGTTGTTGGTCTATCTGTACCGCCGTCGTCAAAGGCTGCTTTTGGAGAAAGAGGAAGAGATTGAGACCCTGCGTAACATGTTGGCGTCAGCAGATAAACCGGACGATAAGGAAAGTGTGCGCAAACTGATGTTGCAGCAATTGGGTGTCATCAAAACGATTGCCGGAACACCCACCGAAGCCAACCAACAACTGCTTGCGCGTCTCATGGCATTGAACGAGACAACCGCCAATGCCCTCATCGACTGGCCAAGCATTTATCAAACCATCGATCTTGTCTATGACGGCTTCTATACACGTCTCGTGCAGAAATATGGAGCCACCGACCAATCCAACGATCCGGCGCACCCGGTCTTGAACGAGAAAGAACTGCAACTATGTTGTTTGCTCAAAGCCGATTTCTCCACTAAGGAGATCAACATGCTCACTCGTCAAAGTCTCCAAACCATCTACCAACGTAAGACCCAAGTCCGTCAGAAACTCAATCTCGCCGAAGCCGAGGACATTACAATGGCTATATTATAAGAAGAACAACGCTCACAAAGGGCGTTGTTCTTGTATGCTTCCTTCTCCGCTCACACTCAACCATCCAAAGGTACAATAATTTTTTGAGATATGCTAATAAAATTTTGATTTTGATAAGGGGAATGTGTTGTTTTGAATAACGGATAAAAAAATCGACAACGCTCTATTGCGGAGCGTTGTCTTTCACCTTTTAGAGTGTAGATATTGGACCTGCCAATACGGACACTGGGAACAATAATTTCCCGAAAAACTCGAAGACCTCCCCGGGTGCGCTGATCTAACGGGAAGCGTGGGAGGTCATATCGAGTGCAAAGTTACTACTTTTTTTTGAATTATACAAGTTTTTTGTTAATTATTCTTCTGTTTCTACTATATTGATGACATAATCAGCAAGTCTCTCGCACTCGCAGATAAAATCCACATAGAAGACACCTAACTGGTAACTATACCGTCCGGCGTCAATGTCCTGCAGGTTTCGCGATTTGAGTTCGTTGCGGTAGTTATTGATTTCATTCTCCAAGTCGTGGCTGTAGGCTGTCTGGTCTTCCGTAAGAGGACTGTCTTGCTCCAATAGGTTCTCTATATTGCTGAGCGAGGTGTCTGTGAGCGTCATCATTTGCGTAATGTGCTGCATCTGTTCGTCCGTGAACGCCTCTGTGCAGTTCTCCCGTTTGCGGCGCAGTATCCGCGCCAGATGATAGCAACTGTCGCCTATAGACTCCAACTCGTCCACTTGGCGCAGCATCTTCATAATCTGTGCTTTGGAACTGTCCGACAGCCGTCCTTCGCTCACGCGCCGCAGGTAAGTGGCAATCTCAATCTCCATGCGGTCGGTAATAGCCTCGTACTTCTCGATACGGTTGTACAGACCGGCGAACTGCTCATGGTCCTCGGTGGCAAGCAGGGAACCGACAAATCCTAACATCCGGTGGCACCGTCCGGCAAACAGGCTTATTTCCTTTTTTGCCTGCATGAGGTTCAGTTCACTGGTCGAGAGCAGTCCTCCGGAGATATAGCGCAGACGGGATTTCTCGTCCTGGTCGGTCTTGACAGGCAGCACCCAGCAGACGAAACGCTCAATCTGCGGCACAAAACCGATCTGCAGCAGGGTGTTGATCACATTAAAGCAGGTATGGAAAGCGGAAACCAGATACATATTGTTTGATTCCGCCCCCATCACATCGGTCACAAGCCATTCGACGGCGTGGATGGTAGGATAGAAGAACGCGAGAACAATCATCACACCGAAAACGTTAAAGAACAGGTGCGCGAGTGCAGCGCGTTTGGCTTGTATGTTAGCGGTCAGCGATGCAAGAAAGGCGGTAATGGTAGTACCGATATTCTCACCCAACGTGAGCGCCACGGCTTGTGCGAAACCGAAACCGGGTATATCCATGCCGAAGAGCATCAGCGTGACAGCCATAGACGCGGAGGACGACTGCATCAGCATGGTCATCACAGTACCCATGAGCACGAAAAGCGGGATTGTCCAGAAACGCTCGCAAGGCAGATGACTGAGCCAACCTGCCATGTGCGTACCTATATCCAGCGATTCGGAAGCCTTCGAAAGCAGGTTCAAGCCCATGAACAGAAAAGCGAAACCGAAGAGAAACTCTCCCCAGTTCTTCGTTTTCCCCTTCCCGGCAAAGAACAGCGGCAAGGCTACTGCCTGCAGCGGCAGCGACAGCGCCGAGATGCTGACTTTGAAACCGACAAACGAGATGATCCATGCCGTAACGGTAGTGCCGATATTGGCTCCCATGATTACCCCGATAGCCTGCCGGAGCGTCATCAGTCCGGCATTGACGAAACTGACCACCATGACCGTAGTCGCACTACTGGACTGGATAAGCGCGGTCACGCCCACACCCGTCAGCACGCCCATGAAGCGGTTACGCGTCATGGCGCCGAGGACGTTGCGCATCTTGTCGCCAGCCAGTTTCTCAAGCCCCTCGGACATAATCTTCATTCCGTACAGAAAGAGGCCCAGCGAGCCGACGAAACTAAAAGGTTCAGAAATGTACCCATACTAATACGAATTAAATAACAGAATATGCTTTAAGCAGACCATAAATAATAGCAACCACAAATATAACTCCTACCAAAGCACGCGTCATGTTGTAGAAAAAAAGGATTCTTTTTACTTTTTTGTCGTCCATAAATGTCTGTTTTTTTATTTTGCTGCAAAGGTACGCCGTTTTAATTACAGAGGTATGACAGACAAATGACAAATCGGCTACAAAAATTGTCATTGATTTGTAACCGGCTGCACGCGGCGGATGGCATGAAAATTGTAAGAATCAAGATGTATGGAAATGAAAAACAGAACGATTCTGGTTGTCGATGACGAACCGGATATCCGCGAGATACTTGTTTTTAACTTGGAGCATGAAGGCTATCGTTGCCTGCAAGCAAGTTGCGGACAGGAGGCTTTGCGCGTGGTCAGTGCGGAGCATGTGGACCTGGTGCTACTGGATATTATGATGCCGGACATGTCCGGTCTGGAGGTGGCGGAAGAGTGGCAGAAAAAAGGGAACGAACCTGCACTCATTTTTCTCACTGCCCTCGGTGAAGAAGCCGATGTGCTGCGTGGGTTTGAACTGGGCGCGGACGATTATATCCACAAGCCTTTTTCGCTAAAACAAGTACTGGCGCGCGTGGCTGCGGTCATACGCAGGCATAGCGCTGTGGATGTGTCCTCTGAACCGACGGGAAACACCATAGTGTACGAAGACCTTGTGCTGTACGAGTCCCTGAAGACGGCAGCCCTTGCCGGAGTAGCCGTGTCGCTGACGCGTATGGAATATGAACTGCTGGCATTCTTGCTTCAACACCCCGGAAGAGTGTATTTCCGCGCGGAGATTCTGCAATACGTATGGCCCAATGACGGTTTGGTGCTGGAACGCACGGTGGACGTGACCGTCAATCGGTTACGGAAGAAAATAGGCACTTATCGTGAACATCTGAAAGCCAAGACAGGATATGGATATTATTGGGAAAAATAAGAACTTCGGACTGACGCTTTTCTTTGCTATCAGCGTGTTCTTTCTGGCGTACGTGCTCGTGTTTGCCGTCTATCAGGCTTACCGCGAACGCGAGTATAAAAAAGGACTGGCAGGCGTGCGCGTAACGATAATCAACTCAGACGGTGTAGTCCTCATGGATACAGAGAAAGACCCTCACACCATGCCTAATCATTTACAGAGACGAGAGGTGCAGCAGGCGTTGCAAGAGGGCTACGGATTTGATATCAGCCGGACCAGCGAAACGGACGGTGAACGGTATTTCTATTCGGCGACATACTTCCCGGAATCCGGGCAGATCATCCGTTCTGCGATTCCGTATCCGGGCGAGAAGGCGGACGCGCCTATAACGAACAAAGGCTATATTGCTCTTTCGGTAATCATCTTTCTGCTGCTGTCGGCGATGTTATTTTTCTATACGCGACGTGTGGGGCGGCATGTGGACAGCACGATAGAAGATTACCGTCAACAAGTCCGCACGGCTGAAGAGGAGAAAATGCGGATCAAACATGCCCTGACCCAGAACACGGCGCACGAACTCAAGACGCCTCTTGCCAGCATTAACGGTTATCTGGAGACGCTGGCTGCTCATCCGGATCTTTCTTTGGAACAACGGCAACAGTTTCTCGGAAAATGTATGTCGCAGGCGCAGCGGATGACCGCCTTGCTGAGCGACATGTCCACGCTCACGCGTCTGGACAACATGCAAACGGCGTTGACGGAAAAGCAAGCGGTGGACATGGTGGAAATTGCGCGTCAGGCTATAGAGGATGTGCGCCCAATGCTGGATCAAAAACAGATTGCCATCGCTTTGGACATGCCGCCGAGACTGCCTATGCAGGGCGATTATAATCTGCTGTATACCGTTTACCGCAATATTCTTGATAATTCTATATTGTACAGCGGATGCACAAAGATTTCCGTCACCGGCAATACGCAGTATGAATTTGCAATTACGGATGATGGAACGGGCATAGATGAGAAGCATCTGCCGCATTTGTTTGAGCGTTTCTATCGCGTGGACAAAGGCCGTAGCCGTGACATGGGCGGCACGGGATTAGGCCTGGCAATCGTCAAAAACGCACTTTCCTTGCATGGCGGTATTTGTTCCGCAGAACTTACCAAACCTCACGGTTTAACCATCCGTTTCTTCATTCCTCAAATCGCTGTTGTCAAGTAATCCTTGACAGCTGAACATTATAACAAGTTTTCCCAAGTTCCGCATACACATCTTGCACGCAGTCTCGCGCCTCGTCACGATTACGGAGCAAGTTGTATGCAAGCGCATACATCTTTCCGCTGAACGGCAAATATATTTGCTTGAAATAATCGTGCCCCATAGGTGCTAAGAACTGCTCGTGCGTCATAGAAACTTAGGACTACTTGTGCGCCTTGTACGTTTTTTATTGATTTTAGTTATGTTATTGTATTATTTTGCCCTCAAATCATGTGCCATTTGCCACCATCTGTAGAGCCTCTCTATATGTAATACGATTTTCCCGCCCAAATCTTACAACCGCACTTCATTTTTTTTTCCGAAAAACTTCACAAAGGTACAATAATTTTTCGAGATATGCAAATAAAACACCGACAACGCCCTTTTATGGGGCATTGCCTTTATACAAAACAACGATAGTGGTTGTGAATCGAATTAACTATCTTTATTGTGCATCAACTTATTCCGCACTATTCTTGATACTTTAAGTTTAAGTCCGTGACAAATTGTCACGGACTAATTTCTTTTATGATTGCCACCATTCAGCTTTTGCAAGAGTCAAGTTTGCAGTGTTTTTTCAATGTATGTATGGTAGAAAGCAGTTTTTTATGCGTAATTTGTTTGGCATTTGCCGAAAAAGCAGTACCTTATGCACTGCCAAAGGTAGCGCAAGGGTTGCTCAAGGGTAGCGGATTGAGGGTGCTTGGTCAGGCAGAGCGAATTAGGGGACTATCGGGAAATCAAAATAGGTGTCCGGATAAGGTTCGTTGGCAAGGGTGAAATGCCACCACTCGCTATCAATCATCGTGAAACCGTGCCGCAACATGGAATCCCATAAGATATGGCGGTTCCTCTGAATGTCTGTGTTCTGTACAGCGGATTCTGTATCCGTAAACACGTAGTCGGGATGGCTCTCCTCTCCGAACCAATCGAACGGACTGCCCATATCCAGTTCCTTGCCTGTGGCGGCATCCACCAGCGTCATGTCCACCGTTGACCCGCGTGAGTGCCCGCTTCGCGCCATAATATAACTTTGTTCAAACAGCAGACTCTTGTCCACCATCGGATAGAACACGCTTTTCATCGCCGTGTCCTGCAGGTTCTCCGCCCAACGGATGAAATGGTTCACAGCCCTCTGAGGCCGATAAGCGTCCCATATCTTAAGCCGATAACCCTGTGCCTTCAGCTCGTCACTCACCACCTTCAGCGAGTCTGCCGCCTGCCGCGTCATCAGCGCTATAGGCGCCTCGTAGCCGTCAATGCGTGCGCCCACGAAATTGTACGTACTGTAATACCGAATCTCCAGAATAGCGTCCGGAATAACATCCGTAACGACCACAAAACCTGACCGATCCAATGTGGGGTCTGTCTCTTTCGCACATGCGATAAACATCCATCCCACTACCAGCAGGATGATTAGTTTAAGTCGTTGCATTTTGTTTGCTGTTCAACCGTTTATCTCTCTCCAGCCGTTGGGCAAGGAGATATTCTCCATCTCACAGGCGGCTTTGAACAGAGGGGCAATCTCTTTGTCGGTGAAGCCTGCTATGCCGCAACCGATGCGTGTGACACGGAAGAGCAGTTCGGGATGCTGCTTGGCGTAGCCAATGAACTCATCCACGTACGGACGGATGGTCTCGACGCCGCCTTGCATGGTCGGGATGGCATAGCATTGTCCGGTGGGTCCGACACCCACTCCCATCTCCGCGCCAAACAACTTATTCGCTGTACGCGCTGCTCCTCCGCCGTGCATTCCGGCAAGGTTGCTGCCAAATACGAAAATCTCATTCGGTTGGAGACTCGCGATGTACTCCGGTGTAACTCGTAATGTCATAGTGATTAATATTTTACAATGTTTCCTATCGGGGCATCCAAGAGGCGGATGTTGTGTTTAACTGCAATATCGTGTGCCACACTGTCCGGCTCATACCACGGATGAACGGAAAGAGCGAACTTGTCATGGTGGACAGTGAAGACTTGCTTGGCTTGGAGGTCGATGATGACCTTTTCGAGGTCTTCAGGCGTGGTATGGATATAGCGCCAATTAGCGTTGTATTGGCCGTATTCAAGGAAAGCGAGGTCTATTGAGCCGAAACGGTCGCGTATCTCTGCAAACCGCTTGTCATAACCTCCGTCGCCGCCGATATAGACCTTGCGACCAGCGGCTTCCACCATGAACGAAGCCCAAAGGGTTTGATTCGGCTTGCCTAACAGACGATTACTAAAATGCCTGCTGGGCAGGCAGGTAATTGATAATTGACAATTGATAATTGATAATTGAAAATTATCGTACCAATCCATCTCTTTTATCTGTTCATCCTTATAGCCCCAATAGCGCAGGTAATCTGCTATGCCGAGCGGACAGATGACGTGTGTCACCCGGTTGCGGATGTCGCGTAGGGTAGCATAGTCCATGTGGTCCCAATGCTCGTGCGTGATAATAAGCACGTCAATGTCCGGTAGGTCGCCCGGTCGATAGATATCCGTGCCAGCAAAGGGTTTCAGCATCAGAGATGCGGGGAATTCGGGTTTCAGTAGCGGATCTACGAGGAAGCGCTTGCCGTTCAGGCAGAACAGATATGACGAGTGTCCGAACCATACGAGCCAGTCGTAATCGGTCGGCAGGTCCTTGATGTCGGTCTTGACTGTTTGGATGGGAGTATTCGGCACACGCAACGTGTCTTTGTTGATAAGAAAATGCCATAATGTACCAGATGCGCTTGTTGTGTCGCCTGTGAACTGCGGTGTCGGCAGTTGGTTTTGGAACATGCCGTCCCTATAGTTCGTCGACGATTGTATGCGTTCTTTCGATACCTGTCGCCACAGACCGAAAGCGGGATGCGACAATACAGCTAACCCCGCTCCGATTAACAACAAGATAACACCTGATATGATTAGCAATACTCTCATTCTCTTCAGACGGACATACTGCGGATATATTGTAGGATGAGGTCGACGGCAGCGGCCTCGGTCAGTTCGTCCATGTTGATGACCAGATGATAATTGCGTGTGTCGTAACGGGATGTGCCTGTGAACTCTTGTACGTAGTTCTCACGCATCTTATCAACCTTGTCGATGGTAAGTCGTGCCTGTTCCTTAGTCATGTTCTGCTCACGTGCCACACGTGCCACGCGAGAAAGCATCGAAGCCTGAATGAATACACTCAGGTGGTTCGGGTGCTCCCGGAACATATAGAAGGCTGTACGACCAGCGATGATGCATGAGTTCTCTTTAGCAAGTGCCTTAAGAATCTGAGTCTCTGCGCGGAACACATCTTCGGTCTCTATACCCGTTTGGTTCAAATCGTACTCCGAGTCCGAGAACGTCATCTTACGCTTGAAGTCCGCCCACCAACCGGTGTCTTGACCTTTGAGGTTCTCAATCTGTTCAGCGGACAGGTGATAGCGCTCTTCCAGTGCCTTAATAACCACCTTGTCGAAGTACTCGACACCTAATTTCTCAGCCAACTTGCGACCGACCGTGCGCCCGCCGCTACCTAACTCACGATTGATCGTGATGATGAATTTACTATTCAGATTCATAATTTAGAAGATTAACAAAGTTAACAAATACGCGATGATGGTGGAGACGGTGACACAGATAAGGCCGGGCATCATGAACGAGTGGTTCAAGAGGTACTTACCAATCACAGTCGTACCCGAACGGTCGAAGTTGACAGTTGCAATATCCGACGGATAGTTCGGGATAAAGAAGTACCCATATACCGACGGCAATACGCCAAGCAATATGACACCCGGAATACCGAGACTGTATGCCAACGGCAACATAGCTACCACTACCGCGCCTTGTGAGTTAATCAGTACCGATACGGCAAAGAACACCAACGCAATCGCCCACGGATAGTCCGTCACGATGCCTTTCAACATCTCTTGAATCTGGGGCATATAATGACCGAAATAGGTGTCTGCCATCCATGCAATACCGTAGATGGCTACTACAGCCACCATACCGGATTGCCAAACCGGACCTGCTACTGCTTTCTTGGGACTTGCTTTGCAGAAGATAATCATTAGCGCTGCGGCACAAATCATTATAATCTGAATGACCTGGTTCATCTTCAGATGCAGGTAGGTCAATTTCGGCAGGAAGATAGCGAAGAACACGACCATAAGGAGTGCGCCGAGGAAGATGAAGACGCTGTTCTTCGCACTCTGCGGAATCTCTTTGTCAAGTGTAGTCGCTGTGTTACCGTAGATATATGCGCGTTGCTCCGGGTCTGCAATCTTGGCTTGGAAGACCGGGTCTTTGTCCAGGTCGAGCCCGCGTTTGTAGGACGCTGCGGCTGCAGCCATCAGACCGCATAGGCAAGCAGGGATAGTAATCATCAGTACTTGCGGAATGGTCACGTCAAAGCCATTGGCATTGGAGATTGAGACAAAGGCTACCACCGCTGCCGCAATCGGTGAACAAGTGATACCTACCTGCGATGCGATAGATGCCACACCGCAAGGACGCTCAGGACGGATACCTTTCTTGAGCGCAATGTCGCAAATAATCGGCATCAGTGTATAGACCACGTGACCTGTTCCGACAAGGACGGTCAGGAAGAACGTCGTCAGCGGTGCGAGGAAGGTGATACGTTCGGGATGCTTACGCAGCATCTTCTCCGCCAACTGAATGAGCCAGTCCATGCCGCCGGAAGCCTGCATGATACCCGCGCAGGTGACAGCAGCGATGATAATGTAAATGACATCCGTAGGAGGTGTACCGGGTTTCATGCCGAAACCGAAAACAAGTATCGCCAGACCAATACCGGATATAGCGCCGAGCGCCAGACTACCGTATCGCGAACCTACCCACAGCGCTCCTAACACGATGAGGAGCTGAAGAATCATAATCCAAGTCATGGTATTTAATAGTATTTCGTTTGCAAGATTTTATATGGGGTAGTGTAAGGGCAGACAATATCCCGTGGCAAAGAAACTACGAATTTCGGGAATGTGCAACTATTTCTGTCAAAAACAGCGCAGAAAGTGCATTTATTCGTTTTGCGACCTCGTCTGGATGGTCAATGAGCAGTTGCCCGTGGTTCATGCCATCGAAGACTTGCACATGCACATCGGGGCAGATAGTCAACAGATGTCTGACTTGCGGTTTGGCAACAAACGCCTCTTTCGTACCGTACCAGAAATGGATGTCCGCTCCCGAAATACGCTCCAGTTTGTTGGTATAGACCGATTTGTATCCGGCTAAGACCGCTTGTCTTCCTCCCCAAGGCCAAGTCTTCCGGCACTCGTCCAGCAATACATCAAAATAATGCGAATGGAAGACAAACTTCCAGAATCCGGTCCAGTGATAGCATGTCCAGACATTAGCAGCTTGGTAATAGCGCAGCGGGTTGATGAGCCAATTAGGTAACGGCAGCAACGGTGCGGCATCTAAAACGGCATGGTCAATGACTATCTCATTGCGCTCCAAGATGCGCGATAAGATCTTACCTCCGAGCGACAAGCCATAGGCGCAAACAAGATGTCCGTTGCAGTTGGACCGGATGTACTCAATCACCTGCGCGGCTTGGTCATCCACGGATGTGAAACGCGTGTGCCTACCCAAAGTAAATCCGTCCACTTCAGCAGCGATAATGCGAAACCGGTCTTCCGTCAGTCTGATGAGCGGCAGGAAAATTTCGTACGATACACCCAAACCAGGAATGAGCAATAGAGTAGGGACTTTTGAGTTGCCGAAGAGTCGGAAGTTCATATCACGTAACTTAGTTTATTGTGAGTTCGAGATGATTATTCAAGACAGGCATAGTTGGTGTGATGATGCGGTGTCGTTTCGGTATAGTTAGGCTAATCACCCGCTAATCACCCGGTAATCACCCGCTAATCACCCGCTCATGCTTGCTGTCGTGTTGGTCAGCTTCGCTGTTGGTGACTGCGTGTTAATTAGCTTCGCTGTTGGTGACTACGTGTTGTTGACTTCGTGTTGTTGACTTCGTGTTGATTAGCTACGCTGTTGGTGAATCAGGGCATATCTGCTATTTCCAATTAAAATTCTCTTTGCCGGCAGCCAGTTCGAAGTGGTACTTGGCAATGCCGAGGTCGATATGGGTATAGCCGATGAAGGAAAACTTTGTTTTCGCTTCTACATGATTATCAGGGCGCAAGACGAACTCAAACTTCTGTTGATTGACGGCGGTCGGAGCCAAGAGCGCAGCTTCGATGCCGCGTACAAACCATGCCGGAACCGGCTCTGGTGCTTTGGCTACATCCGCAAACGATTTCTTCTGCGGGTGTTGGTTGCCTTGCGTCGCTCCGTAACCGAGGGCAATCACGCCTTTCAGTTCTTCGCCTTGCGCCACCGAATAAGCGGTCTTGACTTTCTTGAACGTCAGACCCACCCAGCACGAATTGAGTCCAAGCGTCTGCGCAAGCAATACCACTTTTTCGCCGTAGTAACCGGTCAATTCGTCACCCGCTGAACCTTTCGGTGCGACCAACGCGATGTAATTGCTGACACCTTCGAACTTGCCGTATTTAGGCAGGTCGATGCCATTCCCGAAAGCAACCGGTTCGTCGGTTATCAATTGCAAGTGCAAACCGCCCGCATGGTTACATTCGTCAATGCATAGTTGCATCGCCTTGACTTTCTCTGCCTCGATGGGCTTGTCGAGGAATTTGCGCACACTATGGCGCGCAATGATAGCTTCTTGTAATGTCATGTTATCCAAATTATAACAATACGGGGAGAGCCGGTGCCCTCCCCGTGTTTGTTGTCAGTTAGCCGGAGCCCATTTGCAGCGGACGGGCGAGATAATCGCACCTTCCTTCTTGAGTTCTGCAAACGCTTTGTCCACTTCCTTGCGCTCGATACCTGTTATCTCCGCAATCTTGCCTGCGTTGACGGGTTGGCCGAAGTCACGCATGGCTTGTAATACTTGATCTTTCATGATTAGTTATCAGTTGTCAGTTATCAGTTTTTACATCATAGCCATGAGGAAGTTGTCATAGCCGAGGCGGTTGATGAGAGAGATATACTGAGCCTCCCAAGCCATGTGGTCTTTCTCGCCGTCAATCCACTTGAGAATGAGTTTCTTGGTGGGGTAGTCGTCGTTGAATGCCTCTGCCAACTCGCTCAGTTGCTTAATTGCGTCGGGCTGATAATCCGACTCAATCTGCTGCTTTGGGTCATCGTAGAAGGGGAACTCGATGGTCTTCATAGCCTCTTGAAGGTCAGCGGGTTTGCAGCCGAGCTCAACCAAACGGTTGAGTACCTCTTCTGCCTCGTCCCACTCTTCTTCGGCTTCTTCTTTCCACTTGTCAGCCAACTTGTTCCATCCGTTCAGACGGTCATACGCCGAGAAGGCGAAGTGCTGCTTGCTGTTACCGAACCATACTGCGCCCAGATAGGCGAATCCTTTTAATGCTTCTTCTTTTGTCATAACTTTGTTGTTTAGGTGTTTAGATGTTTATTTGTTTATTGGTTGTTTAGAGGTTAAGTAGTTTAGGCGTTGAGCTTTTTTAGTGCTTCAATCAGTTGGTCGAGCAGCGGAATCATCTGCAGAAATTCCTCCATTTTACTTTCCGGCATCATCACCGCTTTGCGCATGTCTTCCGGTATGTGTTGCGCTTGCTCGTACAATGCTCTACCTTGTTTGGTGAGCGAGACTATACGCTGGCGCGTGTCCTCTTTGCCGCGTGTACGCGTGATGAGTCCGGCTTTCTCCATACGCTGCAGGAGTGGTGTCATCGTGTTTGTGTCCAACAAGAGACGCTTGCCGATGTCGCATACCGGTTGCTTGTCCTGCTCCCAAAGCACGAGCAACACCAAGTACTGCGGATAGGTGATGCCCAGCGGATCCAAATACGGGTGATACGCGCCCATCATCAGCCTCGCCGCAGAGTACAAACGAAAACAAAACTGGTTCTCTAATTTCAGTTGCCCGTTATCCATAATAGCCCATTTATATCGTTCACGACGCAAAAGTACAGCAAGTATTTTAATGTCGCAAGCGATATAAATAAAATTCTTTAAGAATGAGTGTATTTTCTTGAAATATCACCCGCAAGAAAGAATTACTTTGCGTGGATGGTGATGATATCGCGGAGGTCGGTTGTATAGAGAGGGCTTTTGTGCTCCGTCTTATATACCTGCTTCCCGGAGGTCATTTGAGAACCAAAAATGATGGAGCGCTTGCCGTGACGGTCATCTATATGATCAAGGACACGCTGAAGGCGTTTGTCCTTGTCGCGGTCTTTGACATCAAACAGGTCAGGTACTACAGCCGCTTCGGGAATAATTTTGAGCAACACGACACCGGCTTTCTTGTAAAGCGCTCCGGGTCGATATGCGCGCCGCAAAGCAGTCAAAGCAAAGGTAATCAGTTCCTGACTGTTTGCGGTAGCGACGGGGAGCGTTACCAGTTCGGAGAGGTAGTGTTGGTCAATGTCCGTGCGGAAAGCGGATGTGTGGGCATAGACATACAACTGCTGCGCAACGGATTTTTGCGTGCGCAGTTGACGGGCGCAGTGGGCGCAGAAATTGGCTATCTGTTCTTCCAAAAGAGACTGTTCGGTGATGGCAGTTGCGAACGTGCGAGAGGTGGTGATGCTCTGCTTCATAGGCAGTTCCGTGATGTCAATCACATCTTGACCGCGAAGCTCCTGCCACGTGAGCAGTCCGGGCTTATGAAGCATGTTTTGCGCAAAATCAGCAGAGCGATCGGCAAACTGCAAGGCGGTTGTTACGCCCGCTGCGGTGAGTTTGGCTTTTGCCCGTCTGCCAATACCCCAGACATCGCCAATCTCGAAGGCAGTAAGCGCCTTGATGCGCTGCTCTTCCGTGCGTATCTCACACACACCATGATAGCCCGGATATTTCTTCGCGTACTTGGAGGCTACTTTGGCGAGCGTTTTAGAGGAGGCAATGCCCATAGAGACGGGGATTCCCACACCCTGCCGTATGGCTTTAACCAGTTTCTCGCAGTAGGCTTTTTGCTGCTCCGCAGGGACATGATCGATATTGAAGAAGCACTCATCAATGGAGTACTGCTCGAAGCGTGACGTATGCTGGCGAAGAATGGACATGACACGGTCGGAAAGGTCGCCATACAGAGAGAAGTTGGAGGAGAAGCAAACGACTCCGTCTTTCTCAACGAGTGCCTTGATTTGGTACAGGGGAGCGCCCATGGTGATGCCGAGTGCTTTGGCTTCGTTGGAACGCGAGACAACGCAGCCGTCGTTACCGGAAAGGACGACCACCGGCTTTCCCTCCAAATCAGGACGGAAAACGCGTTCGCACGAGACGAAGAAATTATTGCAGTCGGCAAGAGCGTACATGAGAGTTGATAGTTGAGAGTTGATAGTTGAAAGAAGTTGGAAAGTAGTGAAGTTTAGAGTTTAGAGCCTAGTCTTGTGGATAGCGTAAGTGACTACTCCCCAGACAGAGAAATCATTGTTCTTGTCCACTCGGATAGGCTGGAAATCGGGATTGTGCGGTATGAGCCAAGCACATTCGCCAGTCTCGTCCAGTTTGAACTCTTTGAGGGTGTACTCCCCGTCGATAAAAGCGACGATATAATCTCCGTTCTTGGGGTCGAGACTACGATCAACGACCACAATATCGCCATCGAGGATGCCTGCGTCACGCATGGAATCGCCTTCGACGTGGGCGTAGAACGTCGTTTCCGGATGGGGCGTCATCTCATGCGCCAGGTTGATGCGCTCGCCTGCATGGTCGGCAGCAGGTGACGGGAATCCGGCATGTATGGATTCGGCGAACTCTAACGCAAGTTCGGCTTGCTCTGAATCAGTTATGTCTATCAGTTTACTCATTTTTCTATCTCATAGCGGGGCATATACATGTGAATATCTTTTTCATATCAAATCGCTTACTTCTAAAGGCACATAATTTATCAGGTCTTGCGGATTGAGGTGAATCTGCATACCGCGCTGACCGGCAGAGACGTAAATCTTCTCATGCAGCAGACAAGTCTCGTCAATGTACGACGGGAATGGTCTTTTCATCCCTATCGGACAACAACCGCCACGAATATAACCGGTGAGCGGCAGCAGTTCTTTCTGCGGAATCGGTTTGCAGGACTTATTGCCGCTGGCGCGAGCCGCTTTCTTCAAGTCCACCTCACACGCACCCGGCACGACACAGACAAAATGCTTAGTCTTATCGCCTTCCAGCACGATGGTCTTGAACACGGCATCTACATCCTCTCCTAACTGTTCCGCCACATGCGTTGCGCTCAAGTCTGACTCGTCCACTGCGTATTCAATCAATTCATACGCAATCCCTGCCGCATCCAGCAGCCGACATACATTCGTTTTCTGTATCTTCTGTGCCATATTGCTCCTTGTATTGTGCGCGTGTAGCCGCTTGTCTTCGTAAAACGCTTCTATATAACAAAGTTATTTTTCTCTTTGTTTGAGCCGCACCCGGGACGAGTGCGTACCCTCAAAGGACGCTGCAAAAGTACGAAAAACAAATGACATACACAGGAGTGTATGTCATTTTGTTGTTATTTTGTTCAGTTTCCTGTCTGGACACCTCCTCCGCCGCCGAGACGGCCAGCCTCGTCCATATCGCCGACCTTACGCTGCTTGTGCTGCTGGTACTGACCGAACATCCACGTGACAGAAAACACCACACGCTGCTGGCGGACGGTATTCCTGTGCCACCTGGCATACCCCTCCGCCAGACCCTGGTCCTCGTCATAGAACACCATCGAGCGTGCCAAATCCTGTATGTTCAGATTGAAAACCAGACCTTTCTTCATATAGGTCTTGCGCACACCGAAACCTGAGAAGAACGTGCTGCCTGACCTGCTATATCCCGTCTGCATCGGCGAAGCCCAGTTGGCATCGAATGTCATTGTCCAGTCCTGCGGCAGGTAAGCGGACAACGTGCCGCCCACATAACCGTAGTGGCTTCTGCTCTCATAGGCGGGGCTGCCGTCCGCCTGTCGCTCGTAAGAGCGGTTGATAAAATGCAGCCACCCCGCATTCAACGTCAATGCCAGCCAAGCACCTTCGATACTTCGTGTTGATGACTGCGTGTTGGTGACTTCGTGTTGGTCACTTTGTGTTGATGACTGCGTGTTGTCATGTGTAGCGAACTTAGGGACAATGGGAAGTTCGGTGAGGGAGATGTTGCCGCCGTGTGTGGTGCAAGTCCCGAAATTGACCCATTGCGCATAGCCCATGCCGTTGGGTAGCACGGTGACCCTGGACGAGAACATGTCCTGCGTGTGCGCGAAATTGAACGTCATATTGAGATACTGCGTCCATGAGAGACTGACCTCCACATCGTTATTGAACTCCGGTGTCAGTTCTGTGTTTCCTTCCTGATAACTGTAGGCATCAACATACGTCCGGAAAGGATTGAGCATCCAATAGTTGGGACGCTTGATACGGCGCGTGTAACTGGCACTCACGCTGTAGGACTCCGTCTGTCTGTCCCTGTCCGCAGGCTGGTTGCTGTAACCGATATAGACCGTCGGGAAGGGATTGAAATACGACTTGTTAGTTATGGAGTCGGCACTCTTCCAGTCGCCACGGCTGAACGTATATTCGCCGCGCAGACCGAGTTTGACGGACCAGTGTTCGCCGAACTGCTTCCCCGCACTGACATACGCCGCCGCCACATGCTCGTCATAACGGAATGCGCTCAGTTCGGCCGGAAGGGCTGTGCCGTTACGCATTGAATCGGTCGTCATAGAGTTGTCGGTGGACGACAGGGCGTACTTCACACCACATTCAATCATGCCGGTCTGCCAGAACTTGGTCTGGAAATCCATTTTCGCGCTGTAGATATCCACGGTCTGGCGGCTGTGAATATCCAGCCCGACCGAACTGTTGCCGAGCGTTGAACTGACGAACTCCGTCCCCTGGTAATTACGGGCGCTGTTGCGGTAACGGTTGTAATCCGCGTTCACCGTCAGTTCGCGTCCGAGCGCCTCCGAGAACGTGTGCGTATAGTTGAGGTTCGCCGTATGCTGGGGCGCCTGCAAGCGGTTACGCGAGTTCGTCACGCTGTTGACGGTGTCTGCGGGACTGTAGGTGTAGGCGTGGTTGCGTCCGGGTACAATCTGCTGCTTTACATCCATATACGGCACCTGGAGGATAAAGCCGAGCGTGTTCACCGAGTCAATATACCAGTCGTTACCCGCTTTGAGCATGTAATACTGGAAATCCACACCGTAGCCCGACTTCGAGTAGTTCTCCAAAGTCGGAGTCTTACGGTATGACTCGAAGTCAATATCGTTCTGCGCGAACACTTGCGTCAACTGGCCGAAGGTATAGGTCCTCTCGCCGCGATAGTTGAGCATCAGCGAAGCCATCTCCTGACTCAGCCAGCGTCTGACATCGCCGAAATACATGCCTCCGTACCCTGCGGACAACATACCGTTCAGCCCGCGCATCATATTACGTTTGGTCTTGATGTTGATGATGCCGCCCTGCCCGCTCGCGTCGTATTTGGCGGAGGGGTTGGAGATGATCTCAATCTTCTCTATCGTGTTGCCGTCCGTGCCGTCGAGCATCGCCTTGAGCTGGTCGCCGCTGAGATAGGAGGGCTTGCCGTCCACCCATATCTCGACGGACTTGCCGTTGACGGTGATATTGCCGTCTTTGTCAATGCGCACGCCCGGCGAGCGGCGAAGGATGTCATTGCCGTTGCTTCCCGCCGCAAGAGGGGACTGGCTGACATTGACCACCAGCTTGTCCATCTGTCTCTCGATAAGCGGGCGCTTGGCTTTCACCTCCACTTCCGCCAGCCGCTCTGTTTCTTCGTGCAGGACAAAATCCGGTCCGCCGAAAGCGGTATGGAACCCGACATAGGAAGCCTGGATAATATACGCACGCACGGGAACCTCTATAGAATAATTTCCGTCATCATCGGTGATGGCGCCCGTAATGAGCGTGGAGTCCTGCGACAAGACGGAGATGGTCACAAAAGGCATGGGGGTCCCCTGCGCGTCCTTTACCGTTCCTTTCACTGTTTCGGCTGATGCCATCACGGCAAACAGCACACATAATCCCAATAGAATCTTTTTCATTTGTCCGTTCCGTTTTGAAATACAGCGCAAAAGTACCGCGCTTTGTTCAAACGGAATATGAAAAAACGGACATTGTGCTAAAGTCTTGTGAGAACAATATCTTTATGCCTTGTTATTCTGAAAATACAGCGGCCGCCTCCACGGAGAATCGTATTCTCAATCCGAACATCGAACCGGCTGTCCGGTTCAAGTTGTGACAAGATGTATAGAATGCTCTGGCGTGAGCACTCACACTGCTGCGGATGGTTTCTCTGCCCACATTTAACTTTAGGGCACGTACATTCCGGATAACCCAGTTCATAAACCTTTCCCGGCTCAATCACCCTACCCGTATAGGACTTGCTGTTGTAGCCTTCCGTAAAGACCCTGTCAAAATCATCATTATACTTGGCATATATTTGCTTATGTATCCGGAGAACATGATCTTTTACACATTCGATGGCTTCTTCTCTATAGCGCATACCTTCCAAATTTCCCTTCGCCTCGGCACAATTCTCCCAGATAGTGCCAACCAGCTTGCAGGTGTTCTTATCGGGACATTCGGCACATGTTTCGTAGCCTTTAGCAGTAACACATTTATGTACCTCGCACATGTGGCTACAGAAATAGAACTTGACACCTTCCACGCGACAACCGGTACAATTAATGCTCTCAGGTGTGATCTTATCAGTCTGATTCATTTCGCACCATTTCTTCGCAACCTCAACGCGCATCTTGTCGTCATTCTTAATCGTGGCGATGCGAGCCTCGCAGGTCTCGCAGTTAATACCACAGCAAGCAATCATTTTATGCATATAGTGTTTATTGTCTTTTGGAGTTCATCGAGAAAGTGGGCGGCATGTCCGCCGTCCATCTGTGTGTGGTGGAATTGGAAGGAAACGGTGAGTGTAGTTTTGAAGAAACATCGTTTATACTTACCCCAAATGAGGAAAGGATTGTTGAAGATGCCGCTATACATGCCTACTGCACCATCTATTCCGTACTGTGCCAAAGCTGATGTGCCGATGACCATACTATCTGGCAAGTCATGATTAGTGCAAGTCTCAGCTACTTGCTTTGTGAGTTGAAGGTAATTCTGGTTGAATGCAGACACATCTTCGCAGAAAGGAATATCGCACGAACTGACTTCGCTCTCTTTGTTTGCAACGATGGTGTTCACTGCAATGCTATCGAATTGCATCAACTTGTCGCCTTCAGGCAGCAGATAAAACTCCTTGATACCGCTTGCTGCTTTGCCGATACAATAGCACATCAGCATATTAAACTTCATTCCCGTTTGCTTACTGACCCTTATGAGTCCTGTTACGTCGAGCGTTTTAAAGAATGTCACCATAGGCATCGGTGCTTTCATCCACATCTCGAAAGCGTATGCTCGACTTGTTTCTTTGGGGTTGATTTCGTGTTTCATCGTTTATTATTGTTATCTTTAGGTTTATTTTCTTTTACTCCCGGCCAGTAGCACCATGCAATAATGGCAGGAACAAGGGATGAAACACATCGAAGCCAAGTAAAGTCATGGATACAACTAATGCCTCCAGCCAAAGCACGAAGGCTGTATAGCACAACAATGGTAATGACAGCCAAACGCGTCAGAGGCAAGCGACGGATGTCGCCTGTAGCTGAGAGAGCGTAAAGTCCTGCAAGACAGAAAGCGAAGGCAAGACCGATGGTCAAGGCATACAGAATCCAGACATGTCCACATACCATCTGATACATGAAGTTTTTGATTCCGTATGCTTCGGCTGCCTTTTCAAGAGCGAACAGGCAGCCGATATGGCCAATGGCTATGATAAAATGCAGCAATGCTCCGAGTCGTAATTTATTCATTGTAACTTGGCGATTATTAAAATTTTCGGTGCAAAAGTACCGCCCTTTGTTTAAGCGGTATATGAAAAAACGGACATTGAGTCGTTTTTGTGCATTTTTATGCGAAAAAGACCGAGAAATCGGGTGTCAGAGGGATGCCTAACATACGGAAATGGCTTGGCGAGACACATCCCATCTGCTGAAACTCAAGCGCCATGTGGCTCAAATCGTAATAGCCGTGCTGCAAGGCTATCGCCATCAGGTCTATCGGTTTGCCGTTTGCGGCAGTCCGCTGCATGTTCTGTATCGCCCGGTGGAAACGGCGCAAGCGGATGAACTGCTTCGGCGGGATGCCGACATAAGTACGGAAGACACGCAGTAACTGGCGCTCTCCCAAACAGGCGACAGACGCCATCCCGGCGGCGGAGATATTGCCCTTTGCCTCGTCGCAGGCGGCAATCACTTTGCGCAGGCGGGCATAGACAGCGTCGTCCTTACGAGGCAGATGCCCCAGAAAGAAAGCATCCATCAGCGGAACGATATCCTCCGCCAAAGGCGTGGATTTGAAAATGCGGTCCAATTGCAACAAGCCTTCATCACCGTAGATCCGGGCTGTGAGCACCTTGCCGGAGAGTTGCTGCAAGTCGATCCGGAGGAGAGCGTGCATACCTCCGGGTTCAAAGTCCAGCATCATGCCTTCGTACCATCCGCTGAGCGTCGTGATACCGATAGTGGTCTGGTTAGCGCCGAGCAGCACCAGACCGTCGGAAACGATACCGCTGATCTCGGCCGTCACATTGCGCTGGAAGACAAGGCTGCCGTAGTTGGGCAGCAGCGGTTGCACATGCCTGCCGTTCACGAACCGGGGGTCGTTTGCCGGCGGGGCCATCGTATCGGTCGAACCCTCCGCACGCACGAACACATAGCGCGTGATATAAGGCCGCAACGCCTCTGCCGGTTGAAGTATCTGGAAATACATTTTTTCTGTTTTGTAAATTCCTATCTATGCGAGCGCATAAGTATTACTGCTTCTTGCTGTATTTGGCCTTGACTATTTCGTATGAATTGCGGGTAAGTTCACACAGAAGGTCGTCCTGTGCGGTATGCGGGTCAATGCCGATCCAATGTTTCGGCGACTCGTTGTACGGATTGCCGATGCAATCGTACTGCGCCTTCAGTTCGTCTATCCGCTCCGGCTGGCACTTGAGCGAGATGATGTGATAGTCGTTACAATCGAAGAACGCGAACATGTGACCGCAGACATAGAAGACGAGCACGCCTTCGCCTTTCTTGAATTTTACAAACGGCAACTTCTCTTCTACGTCTGTGCCGAGGGATAAGCAATATTCTCTGTATTCGTCGATATACATTAAAACAAGATTTTTAGCAATTCAACAGACAATTCCGTTTGCTCTGTCAAGATAGGCGCAATATTGAGCATATGTCGCTGGTCTGTTACATCCCAATGAAAACCATTGGGACTCTGTTTCGTCTCTCCCTGTAGCACATACACATAGCCAAACGTCTTATTGTCTTTAAGCAATCGGTCAATACACAATATACGGCATTTCTTATTGTCAATCATTATGTTGCGCCAGATATATTGCTGAGATTGTGCTGTATGCGTAGGTTTGAAAGTTGTTCGCCAAATCATCAAAGCGCCCTCGCTATCCACCTCATAATCGGGCAATAAGTCCACATACTTATCGCATTTGAATGAATACACGTCCGACTTAATCTGTTTGAATTCACTCACGGCAAACGGCAAGTCTTTTTGCACAGACTGTGCATATTGTGTCTCTGTTAATGGCTTATGTATCCCACACGCTGCGAACATCGTCGCCACGAGTGCAAGGAGTAATATCTTTTGAAAAGTGTTCATTTTACCAAATAAATGGTATCACTTTGTAACGAACGCGTTGTTTGTATTCTGTGTATCCCTTCAACTCACGTTCAAGTACTTGCTCCTCGTTGCGAATACGAAGTGCGATGATGGGAATATAGATGAGCATGATGACAAACGACCACAACGAAGCAAGGACTAACGGCATGGAGAGGAACAACAATAAGGTTGCTGCGTACATCGGGGTACTTACCACTTGTTGGTTCTCCTGTACTTCGACCGTCCGTGACAGCCACACATTCTCACGCATTACTTCGGCGTACATGGCATATGCAACAAGGAAAACCGTCGTTGCGATATATACCATCCAATCGGGCAATAGAAACCATCCGAAACGGCGATTTAGTCCTGCCATAACAAACACAGCGATAAACATCAATCCGCTCAAGGCAACGACCCATTTCTGCTCTTGTTGCTGCTCTTTGGCATCCAGTCGTTTGCGCAGTAACTCCGATTGGCGAATCATGAGGATAATGCCCGCGATGAACATCGGCACAAACAACACTCCAATGAACAGCCATGCCTGCCAGAAGTTAAAAGTCCCGGCAGGAAGAAATAACAACGAACTTCGTTAGTGCTTGAAAGAATAGTTTGGGTGTCATACTTCAGTTCATATTATCCTAAATCTGCGAAGATGATCCAGTTAGGTGCGTGATAGGTCAACACGCCGATAGCAATGATAGCCAGCACGATGAGCACTATCCATAACGGCCAGAGGCGCTGCACAAACGAACAAGTCCGCCAACGATTAGCAAGATGTACTGCGCCGACCATCGAAGCGATATAGATAACAATATCCAAAAGCACCAACTCATGGCGCACGAAGAACCAATAACTGAAGAATGCGGCTACGATGAGCGGCATAACGGCCAATGCGCCCAATATAGGTGCGCCTATCTCGCGGATGTCGCGGTGCAAAATGCACAGATAGATGCTCAGTAAAAGCATCGGGTAAAACACCATCTTCATGTGCGCCATTACACTCTCCGTCACGGGAAAGATATAGCCCAGGAAATGATTGAAGAACGGAACATGATGCACAAAGTGCATACTTGTTCCGAAAATGATTAGCAAGATCGTTGCTATGATTGTTTCTTTTCGTGTCATATCTTATCTCACTACTTTCGTGAATACCGGCGCTTGACTGTCAGTGACTAATACATGTACTTGAACTTCGTGATTAGGCATTTCAGGTGCGCCTTCACGCGGCATGTCTTCTGCAACAAACAGATATTCCGTTCCGTCGTAACCGACACGTGAAGCAACGGTCACGGCTTTAGCATGAAGCATAGGATAACCATCGACAGCGGCATCGAAAATAGCGGCCTCTTCTTCGGTTACATGATGTTGTTCGGGGAACTCAGCCAGCGGCTCCAATTCGCCATCAAGGAATCCTTCGGCGATCAAGAACCGCTCCACTTCCTGCGGCACAGCCTGCAAGCGTGCGGCGCGTACACCATAACCCGGACGGATGTCTGCGTTGGGTTGCACTTTTGCTAAATCGTTCATGCTCGATTCGACTCCACCACTACCGAATGTGCAGAACGGAACAATCGTCTTACCGCTAAGGTCGGTCTGTGTCAGGAATGTGATTACAGGAGGCGCGTATGTGCCGAACCACACGGGATAGCCGAGGAAGATGACATCATACTTCGCCAAGTCAACCGTCAGCGGTTGGATGTCCGGTAGCACCTCTATCTCGCGCTCTTTCAAGCAGCGTTCAATTGTCGCTTGAAAATCTCCATCATATGGTTCAACAGCTTTAATCGTCGCGATGTCCGCACCAAGTCGATTAGCAATCTCCTCTGCCACCACTTTGGTGTTAGAGGTCTGCGAGTAATACAATACAAGCACCTTTGGTGCATCTTTCTTCTGTCCGCATGCCGCGAGCATCGTCGCAGCCAGTGCAATAGTCATGAGTTTTTTCATGTTAATTATCTGATTTTTATATTCTCGTCATATCTGTCAAATTTTGTTGTTTCGTGAATAGATGCGTGCAATGATTGCGCCGCTGATATTATGCCAAACGCTGAATACTGCACCGGGGATCGTTGCTAACGGGAATGCTGCAAAATGCATCATAGCCAGCGAGGTTGCCAAACCTGAGTTCTGCATGCCGACTTCTATACTGAGTGCCACGCTCTTGGCACGTTGCAGACGCAACAACCGACCTACCAGATAGCCTACGCCTAGCCCGAGCATGTTGTGCAGCATCACTACGAGCACTACGAGCAACCCTGCGGTCATCAGCCGGTCGGCATTATGCGCTACAACAATTCCTACGGTCATTGCTACCGCGATAGACGAGAACGCAGGCAGGTAAGGAGTAACGCGCTGCGTAATCTTCGGGATAAACCGTTGACAGAGCAGCCCGCAGNNNCGATATACACGATGCTCAGCAGCATACCCGTTGTATGCACGTTGACCATTGTGCCGGCTAACAGCCAGACAAGGAGCGGCGTCAGTATAGGCGCAAGCACGGTGGATGCAGCAGTCATGCCAACGGATAGCGCAAGGTCGCCTTTCGCCAGATAGGTAATCACGTTCGATGCCGTTCCGCCCGGGCAACAGCCTACCAGAATAACACCTATCGCCAGTTCTTGCGGAAGCGAGAAAGCCCAAGTCAGTCCCCATGCCAGTAGCGGCATGACGGTGAACTGCGTGAGGCAACCGATCAGGATATCTTTCGGACGGCTCAGCACAATCTTGAAGTCTTGCGGCGAAAGTGTCAGTCCCATGCCGAACATGATGATGCCCAACATAGGATTGATCACCCACGTACCGATCCACGCAAGCGATGCCGGCACAATGAGGCTTAATGCTGCCACCATCAGCACCATCACTCCCATCCATTTGGCTATGAAATTACATATTCGTTGCATATGACAAACTTATCTTATTATATCGTTTTTTGGTAAGCCAGGCGTTCGTCGCCTGAAAGTAAATAAATGATGCCGCAATAATTAAACCCGTGCTTAAGGATGTTGTGTTGCATGATACGGTTGTCTCGATGGGTATCTACGCGAAGTGTATGTGTCCGTTCAAAAGCCCACTTGAGCACGCAATCCCATATCCCATGCACGTCCGGCCAACTCGCCAAACGGTGGATAACATAGTACGGTTCGTCGTTCAGCCATGCGCCATCGTAGATTTTCTCGTATGTCGGTTCCGGTGCAGGCAGGAAGGCGAAGTATGCCACAATCCGCTCGTCATCTGTGACCACAAAGCCAGCGTCGCGAGCGATGTCTGCTTGGATAACCTGTTCCGACGGATAACCGTTGATCCATTGGTTCACATTAGCCGAAGCGTGCATCATCTCCCGCGCCGCATCTATTACCGGCATGATAGCAGGGATGTCGTCATATGTCGCAAGTCGGATGGTACGATGCATATTACTTATTCATAATGCCTGATTCGAACGTCAATATCGGGTAGTTGTGCCGGGATGCCGGTCAGGTCAGTCTGACTATAGTGATACGGGAACAGCACTTTCGGTTGGATCAGACGAGCCGCCTCAATCAGTTGCTCCGGCGTCATGGTGTATGGCTGATTGCAAGGCAGGAAAGCGATGTCAATGTCCTTGATATCTGCCATCTCGGGAATGACCTCCGTGTCTCCGGCGATGTAGATACGCAAGCCGTCCAGCGTCAAGATATAACCGTTGTCGCGTCCTTTCGGATGGAACTTACGATGCCCGTCGGTCGTGTTGTATGCAGCAACCGCTTCGAGGGAGATGTTGTCTGCCAACTGCAACTTATCGCCGTTCGCCATCACCGTCCCCGCGCCGTACTCGTCGGCGGAACGACGGTTCATAATCACCTGCGTGCCCTCTTTGCTGAGCTGCTTGACAGCCGCTTTGTCCAAGTGGTCATAGTGCTCATGAGTCACAAGAATATAGTCCGCTTTCGGGAACGCGCTGTAGTCAATCTTCTTGTCGCCCAGTTTGCCGCAAGGGTCAACCTCTATCTCCTTGCCGTCGAACTCGATACGGATACTGGAGTGCACCAGCGCATGGAAGCGCACCGTCTTCCCACTTTGGGTCTGAAATTCGTCTGTTTCGTACATGTCTTTGGTTTGTTGCGCACCGGCGTTCAGCGATAGCGCTGCCAATGCAAGGGTAAAGAACTTTTTCATATCGTCTTATGCGTACGTTTATGTCGTTAATGACCCGATAAAACGCCGTGTCTGTTGTCATAATTTCTTTACCAATTCCACAATCTTCTGCTTTGTGGCTTCGGTCTTTTGCTCGTTAATCTTGGCGGTGACGTGGCCCATGTTCTCCACCTGCCAATAGTTGCAGATGTCACGGAACTCGGCAAGCACGCCATCATAGACGTCGGGCGAGTAAGAAGACATGAGCAGCGCCATCTTCTTCACCTTAGCCGGCGCATTGACGCAGTACATACGCTGTATCGGCGCCTGAATCTGTGCGCTCAATGTGAAGTAATAGATGGGCGCAGCGAGCACGAGCACGTCCGCCTCCGCCATGAGCGGATAAAGCTCCTGCATGTCATCTTTCTGGATGCACGCACCGTTGCCCTTGCTGTGGCAATACTCGCACGCCAGACAGCCTGCTATATGCTTGTGCGCTACGTTGACGAGTGTCACGTCATGACCTGCCGCTTCGGCAGCGTTCTTGTACTCTTCCGCCATCCAAGCGGTGTTGCCATTAGCTCGTGGAGAGCCTTGAAGAATAAGGATAGTCATGGTATTAGGTTAGATTGTTATTAGTAGTTTACGCACGATTATTACGATGTCGTCAAAAGGGGCTGTTCGCTAATTTCGTTATATCCCGAGGATTGATAACGACAGGGGAGTCTGCGGAGACGGATTGCCTTGCGGGTGTGTAGCCGTTGCGGGTGCAGACGAGCATGGAGTGGGCAACTTCGGTCATGTTATTAGCCAGCCCGCATAGACGCATAAGCGGGTAGAAACAGATATACGCATACTGCATCCGTTGCATCTTGGTGCCTCGTTGCCCTTTTGCCCAGCGCATAAGAGCAGGCCGATAGGCAAAGGCATGACGGAAACCGAGCGTGTTGATATACTGCTCCGTCGCTCCTTTAATAGGCATCCACCACTGTTTGCCGTTGGGGTCTGTACCCATGCCGCTGAGGTAGATAAAAGTCATCTGCTCCTTGTTCGGCATGATGTCCGCGAAATGCGTCGGGATGTCGTACGAGATACGCCGATAGACATCTTCGGGCGTGCCGATGGAGGTGATGCCGGCGATGAAATACACGGCATCATAGCCCTCGAAATGCTCGTCGCCGGCTTTCAGCTCCATGAAGTCCGGAATGATATATTCCTCCAGTTTGACTTTCTCTGCTACGGTCAATGGATATTCGTTTAACCTGACCGACCTGCGGCCGACTGAAAGCACTTTCTCCACTTGGGGCGTGCGCAGCAATTCCAGCATCACACCTTCTCCCACGTAGCCCGTGGCACCCGTTAGAATGATTTTCATCGTAGTATTGTTATTCGTCTTTAGATTTTTTGATACAGTTCAGAGCTGCTTTGCATCTTTTGGGGCATGTGTCAGTGAGAACGCTTCCGGTAGCGCAAAGGTAGCGCAAGGGTAGCGCAGGGGTAGCGGAGAAAGAACCGACAAAATGTGCAAGAGTATGGTAAAGGTATGGTAAAGGTATAGTAAGGGTATAGTAAGGGTATAGTATGGGTATAGTATGGGTATAGTATGGGTATAGTGACGCAATACCCTTCTTTCAAAACAACCGCTTAATCTTCGGGATACCGGGAACGGAGGTATTCAATGTATGCCGGAAGGGTGTTCTCGCGGCTGAAAGTGTATGTCACCTGCACATCAACCGTATTCTGCGTGTCGGAAACATACATCTGTTCAATGGTTGCAAGTACCATATCCTTCGATGTTAGTCTGCGCACAGCAAAGCGCGTGTCATGCCAAGTCGGCTCCATAGGCGGGATATGGCTTGTCGTTGTCTCGACAATAACCATATTTTCGCCTTCCCCTTCAACGACATAGGTTTTATTGCAGTCACATACATATCCGCTCCAATGACCCTGTCCGTCCTGCTCGCTGTATGACGCCCACGTCCACCAACTGACACTATTCTCATAATACAGCCAAACCTGTTCCTTTTTCTCATAAGTCCGAATATAGGAACTATCCTTCAAATGGGTGTTCCCGTTGGAGTCGGCATAAACAGTCTTGTCATAACGGACCGTTGTGAGTTCCCACGCGCCTTCAATCAAAGAAGCATTGCCAATGGTAACTTCATCTTTTTCACAGGCTGTCAGAAGCATTACGGCAAAGAAGCCAAAGAGAAATAGTTTTTTCATAGCGGTTGTTTTTTAATGGTTGTCAGAATCTTGCACAAAAGTACAGCTTTTTTCCGTTATGCAAAAAAAACTGTACTTTCTAATGACAGATAGTTGTATGAATTAGTGTGCTATTGGTTAAGCAGTGTCTTCACAGCAGCACTGATTGCCCGTCCTTCCGCTTTGCCTGCCAAGCGTTTCGTGGCAGCACCCATCACCTTTCCCATGTCCTTCGGTCCGGCTGCACCCACTTCAGCAATAATCTCTTCGAGAGCCTTGTTCAACTCCTCCTCACTCATCATGGTCGGCAGATAACCCTCTATCACACGGCATTGCGCCATCTCCTCCTCCGCCAGTTCGGGACGGTTGGCAGCCGTGTACATCTCTGCTGCCTCTTTGCGCTGTTTGACAAGCTTTTGCAGAATCTGCAATGCACGGTCGTCCGGCAGTTCGCCGTTGCTGCCCGGAGCCGTCTTTGCCTCCAGAAAATCCTTTTTCACTCCACGAAGTGCATCCAATGCCACTTTGTCTTTTGCGAGCATCGCTTTCTTGATGTCCTCGCTGATTTGGTCGAATATAGTCATGTTGTTTACTGTTTTGATAGGTTCATATAATGTTATAAAAATGCAGCGTGAATCCCTCAATGAGTAAGATCCACGCTGCAAGAAACGTTTTCTAATGTGTCAGTCTTACTCCTGGTTGAGCGTTATGCGACGGAAATCGGTGATATGCACGTTCTTCTGTTTCAGAACGTCTTTCACGAGTTCCTTGCTGTCCGACAGGATATACTGCTGCTCCATCAGAGTGCTCTCTTTCAAGAACTTCTGAAGACGGCCCTGGGCAATCATCTCAATCTTCTTCATATTGAGGTTAGCCTCCGCCTGAGCAGGCACTTTCGCACGGATGTCGCGTGCCAGTTGAGCCTGTTCCTCAGTCAGCCAGCCCTTCGTTGTGTTCGAAGCGATATGGTCGTCGCTGTCTGCATGGGCAGGGTTGATACCCGCTTTGCGCAGTTCGTTCTCAACGGCTTTGTTAATCTCATCCTGCTTGGTCTTGTCCATAGCGATGCTCAGCTCGCGGTCCTTGACCTCCTGTGCTACATGGTCGGCATCCAGCGCCACGGGCGACATCGAAGCCACCTGCATGTTCATGCCGTGAACCGTCTCATGGTCGGCGTTTGCGTCATCGGCTGCTACGAGCGAAGAGAGTTTGTTGCCGAGGTGGTTGTAAGCATCCACCACTGCGCCCTTAATCCATACGTAGTCGCTGAGTTCCATCTTCTCGCCGGTCACACCCGAACGCTCGGTAACGATTTCCGCAACGGTGAAGTTGGCAATCTTCAGGTTCTTAAGTGCCTCAAGATCAGCCGGACGGTTGTCAAATGCGGCATCCAGAATCAGTTTCACCATACCTACGAAGTCGGCGTTCTTCGCCACGAAGTCCGTTTCGCACTTAACGGCTACGATGCAACCGAATCCATCGGCAGCTTTCGCCAGCACGCAACCTTCGCTTGCCTCACGATCCGAACGCTTGGCAGCAATTGCCTGACCGCGTTTGCGAAGGATGTCCTTAGCGGCTTCAAAGTCGCCGTTAGCCTCTTCAAGGGCTTTCTTGACATCCATCATACCTGCGCCGGTAATGTCGCGCAGTTTCTTAATATCTGCTAATGTTACAGCCATAGTTGTTCTTTTTACGTTTGCTTATTCTGCTTTTTCCTCTTTGGCAGGAGCTTCCTCCGCTTTCGCTTCAGCTGCAGGATCTTTCTTTTCAGCCGGAGCGGCTTCTTCCTTCACCTCCTTAACAGGAGCTTCCGAAGCAGCTACTTTCTCCGCCTCTTTCTTCTCGCCCGAGCGGCGTACGCGCTGACGGCGGCCACCCTCGCGGGGTTTCTCAACCTTCTCTTCGTTCTCGCCTTCGGTTTGAGCGGCAGCAGCCTCTTCATCGGCTTTCTCTACCTTGCGTTCTTCCAGACCCTCCTTGATGGCGGCACATACCGCGTCAAGAATAACCTCAATCGACTTCGTGGCATCGTCGTTGGCGGGAATCACAAAGTCAATGTTGTTTGGATTGGAGTTGGTGTCCACAATTCCGAATACAGGAATACCCAAACGGTTGGCTTCAGCCACAGCAATATGCTCTTTCATTACGTCCACTACGAACAATGCGCTCGGCAGACGGGTCAAGTCGGCGATTGAACCGAGGTTCTTCTCCAGTTTCTCGCGCTGACGTGTGATTTGCAGACGCTCGCGTTTCGAGATGTTGTCAAAGGTGCCGTCGGTCATCATCTTGTCGATGTTGGACATCTTCTTGACGGCTTTGCGGATAGTGGGGAAGTTGGTGAGCATACCACCCATCCAGCGCTCGGTTACGAAGGGCATACCCACTTCCTGCGCTTTGGCGGCTACCACTTCCTGTCCCTGCTTCTTGGTGGAAACGAACAGGACTTTTCTACCTGATTTGACGATGTTCTTCAGAGCCTCGGCAGCCTCGTCAATCTTGATGGCTGTTTTGTTGAGGTCGATGATGTGAATGCCGTTGCGCTCCATATAGATGTAGGGAGCCATGGCAGGATTCCATTTGCGCTTGAGGTGACCGAAATGGCAACCGGCTTCAAGCAGTTGGTCAAATGTTGTTCTCATTTGTTTTGATTTGTTTTTGAATTATTCCTTGTACCTTATGGGTACGTTTATAATTATTCCTTTACTTTTATGCAGCAGAGAAACGCTGCACAAAAGATTCAGCCAGAATAAAATCCTCCGTATAGAGCGGAAAGAGATTAACGTTTGCTGAATTGGAAGTGTTTGCGTGCCTTGGGCTGACCAGGTTTCTTGCGCTCTACCTCGCGTGCGTCGCGTGTCATGAATCCTTCAGCCTTCAGAGCGGGTTTGTCCTCGGGGTTAATCTTCACTAATGCGCGTGCGATAGCGAGACGCAGAGCCTCTGCCTGACCCTTGAAACCACCGCCGTCCAGATTGACCTTAATGTCATACTTGCCCTCTGCCTCAAGTTTTGCAAGAGGCTGCTTGACAATGTATTGAAGGATAGGACTGGGGAAATAAACCTCAAGATCACGGTTGTTGATAGTGATTTTGCCGTTACCGTCTTTCATATAAACGCGTGCCACAGCGGCTTTACGACGGCCGATTGCATTGATTGTATCCATAGTCTTGAAGTTTATTTAAGTGTGTTAATGTCAATTGTTTTGGGTTGTTGTGCCTGCATATTGTGCTCCGGACCGGCAAACACGCGGAGATTGGTCTGCAGTTTGCTGCCGAGACGGTTCTTCGGGAGCATACCTTTCACCACTTTCATAATCAGTTTGTCAGCACCTTTTTCAAGCAACTCGGCAGGAGTCATCTCTCTCTGACCTCCGGGGAAACCAGTGTAACGTACATAGGTACGATCGGTCCATTTGTTACCGGTCATACGGACTTTCGCTGCGTTGATAACAATCACGTTGTCACCGCAGTCCACGTTCGGTGTGAAGTTGGGTTTGTACTTGCCGCGAAGAAGTTTGGCAATCTTCGTGCACATGCGGCCGAGAATCTGGCCTTCGGCATCTACCACCACCCATTCCTTTTGGGCAGTTGCTTTGTTGGCAGACACTGTCTTGTAAGATAATGTATCCATTTTATTGGTCTTTAGTCGCCACGCCGACGGACATCTTTCTGACGGCTCTGCGGGACTTATTCTTCTGCCCGCTCCGTACACCGCCCAGCGTGACTGGTTCACAAAAAAGCGCGCAAAATTACTGCAAATATCTTATCTGTCAAAACTTTTTTCACTTTTTAGTGTCTTTTTTCATTTTTCCGTGTTTACCGTTGCTTTCCGAGTGTATAAAAATGCGCATGAAGTGTTCGTCGTTTTGTTCTTTTTCGGAATCCGCTTACCTTTGCGGGCAAATTGTCGGAATAGTATGCCCGAAGCGTTACTCCATTATATTTGGCAGAGCAGGCTATTTATGCCTTATCCGCAGGTGACCACCGACGGACGGCGGGTGGAAGTGCTGTCTGTAGGTCAGCATAACCTGCACGCCGGTCCCGATTTCACTAACGTAAGGTTGCGTATCTACAACCGCTCCGATGAACCATCGCTTTTCCCGCAGGAATACGTCGAACTGGCAGGCAATGTGGAGATGCACGTGGAGAGCAGCGACTGGTACCGCCACCGCCACAATGAGGACAAAGCCTACGACAGCGTCCTGCTACACGTGGTTCGTCATGCAGACAAACCCGTCTGCACCACAACGGGCAAACCCATCCTCCAGCTCGAACTGAACTATCCGCAGCCCGAAGACTATATATCGCGTATGCTACAGGCAGCCAAGCAGATGGACTCACCTGCCGCCACGCATCCGTGTGCCAGACAACTGCTTGCCGAGCCGTTGCTCCTTACCGCCGGATGGAAACAGACGCTGCTGAATATGCGGCTACACTGCAAAACGGAATCCATTCACCGTGTGCTCCAACTGTCCCAGAACGACTGGGAGCAGGCTCTCTACATCACGCTTGCCCATCAGATGGGTTTCCATGTCAACGGTGTGCCTATGGAGATGCTCGCGCTGGCGACGCCGCTGCCCGTCATCCGCAAGCACCGCAACGACATACAGCAGATTGAAGCCTTGCTGCTCGGACAGGCGGGACTGCTCGGTGAAGAGGACGATGCCGCATGGCTGCGCGAATACCGCTTTATGCAGGCGAAGTTCAACCTCACACCCATTGACGGGACTGTTTGGAAGCGGGCACGGATGCGGCCGCCCAACCAGCCCGTGGTGCGAATCCGTCAGTTCGCGCAGATTCTTTGCCAACAGGACTTCCTTCTCTCACAAATCCTCGACCTGACCGACCTTGACGACCTCCGCAGGCTGTTTTCGGGTGCGGGTATGGGCAAAGAGTCGGTCGATATACTTATTATCAACGTGGTCGTTCCGATGAAGTACGCCCACCGCCAGCAGGAGCAGGCCATTGCGCTGTTGGAGCGGATTCCCGCCGAGAACAACCGTGTCATCCGCCAGTGGAAGATGCTCGGACAGCGGGTGGAGAACGCTGCCGATACACAGGCACTGCTTCATCTGTTTATGACTTATTGCCAGCAGGAGAAATGCATCAACTGCGAAGTGGCTTACCAGATATTCCTCGCTTATGAAAATAACACTGCTTCTGGTGGGAAAGACCACCGATCCGCAACTTGACCGGATGATTGCCGATTACGTCGGCAGAGTAGGGCATTACGTGCCTTTGGAAGTCAAGGTTCTGCCCGAACTGCGCAATGCCCGCAACCTCACTACCGACCAGCAGAAACAGACGGAGGGGGAGATGATTCTCCGTGCCATTGACGGAACCGGCGGCAGACGCAACGACCGGCAGGAGGTCATCCTATTGGACGAACGCGGTCAGGAGTGGCGCAGTATGGAGTTTGCGCGGTGGATGGAAAAGAAGCAGTCCGCCTCCCGCGACTTGGTGTTCGTGGTAGGCGGACCGTACGGTTTTTCACAAGATGTGTATGACCGCGCTGACGGACTATTGTCGTTAAGCCGTATGACTTTCTCCCATCAGATGATCAGACTCCTGTTTGTAGAGCAGCTCTATCGCGCCATGACCATTCTTCGCGGCGAAAAGTACCATCACGAATAACCCCCAATCGTCCGTTAGAAAGATGCCTTTGTATATAGCTGAATTATAGCGCTTTATAAAGGTGATAAAGGGTATTTTGAGGTAGGTGGCTGTAATTAACTGAATTTTAGTTGATTGTAACTTTTAGGTCGCTGCTAGGTCGCTGTTAGGTCGCTAAATCGTTCGGAAATGAGTCGATAATGGTTGCAAATTGCAAGTGACCGATTCGGGATAAAAGATTACAGCCCCAACCACGTCAGACCGCCAATCAGCCAGAGTATACCAGCAATCACAATCAGGCATGCGATGGCGATGAGCCACTTTGCCCATGTGGGCGTGGTGTTCTGAGCGAACGGGTCTTTCGTTTTTACAATCGGATACTTCGCACGAGTCGTCAGCGTCGCACCGAACGGCAGGTTGATGATGGCTTCCGCGTTAATCGCCCAGCCGTTGGCGTTGAGAACGGGCGCGAGGTTGCGGCGGCGCAGTTTGAAGTAAGCTATCAGCATCGACGGACCGGATATGCAGAGCATGATACCGAGGATGACCAGAACGAACTGCCACCACTTGAGCATGGCGATACCCGATACCACCGATGTGCAGAACGCGCCCAAGTAGCCGATAGCCATACCGATGGCAGCGAAGATACCGGCGAACTTGGCGATGTCAAACGGTGTCTTCTGCGGGGCTTTGTCCGGTTCGGCGGCTTCTGTCTTGGCTTTCTCTGTTGCCACGGTGGCATCGCTCTTCAGTGTCTCGATACTGTTGGCTTCTTTCTCGGCTACAGACTTGTTAATCAGTCCGCTGACCCATTCGGCAAACTTACGGTATGGGGTCCAGAACGCCTGACGGATGGAGATGGGATTGTCGATAATCTTCGTGACAACGGCATCGTAATCCAGTCCGTTGCGGTCGTAGAAGATGGCGTTCTTGCCCACGGTCAGATTATGTATGTCCCCTTGGGTCATTGCAGCCACGATGGACATCTTCTTGCCTTGTGTCTTGTTGATGCAGTCGCAGAAGAGCAGGTACATACCCGACTGGGCGGCTTCGGCAGCCATCTTGGCGGCGTCGGCTACGCGTACGCACAGTTCGCAGGCGCGCTGGTCAATCACTAATCGGCCCGCCTGAAAATCGGCTCTGCGCTCGCGGTTGTAGAAGTCCTGGAACGACACATAGTTCTTGAGCAGCGTATAGAAGTCGCGTTTGAGGAGCAGCAGTTGGATGAGCGGCTGGTACTTGCCTGTGGCGGCATCCACAGCGGCTTGGTTGGCAGCGGTTATCTCTGCTGTCTTGGCTTCGTATGCGGCGATAGCGGCAGTCATCTCGCGCCAGTCTTTTTCTTCTATCTTGGGTTTCTGCTCCGGGTCGGCGGTGGCAAGTCCTAATTTCTCCAGTTCGGCGGCACGGAACCAAGCGTTATAGGCGGCTTCGTTCTCATGAACGGCGGCAATCTGGTCGGCAGGGTAGGGCGCTTCCGGCATAGGCTGCTGCTCAACGGCAATCGCGGCAACGGCGGCTTGGACTTGTGCGAGGGCAACCGTCGCGTTGTCGCCAACCACCTCTTTAGCGATGTCTGCCATCTGCTTTGCCTCGGCGTTCTCCTCGTTGAAGTCGGCAATGTTCATCACGTCTGTCTCTTCCAGCAGGATGTCCGGGTTTCTGACGATGCCGCACAGCCGATTGGCGGCGCTGACCACCTCGTCAAGGCGGATCTGTCCGTCGTTGTCCGTGTCAATGATACGGAGTGATTCATTGCTGATTTCCAGACCTGTAGTCGGGCATGACAGCACCGTCCACATCTTCTCGTCTAATTCGCCCAAATGGCGGATGTCTTCTCCCGTGGCTATATGCACGCGGGTGTTACCACCGATGGTGGTGAAGGTAAAGTTGTACATAGTGTTATAGTTGTTAAGTCAATTACTCTTTCTTCTCTCTTTCCAAAAGTGCGCCTGTACTCTCATCAGCGTGTATGCCGCTATCGCCTTGTTCGCTATTGTCTTGGCGTCTCTCACTTGGTGTCTCAGCCATTCGCACAGCGCCTCCTTGTCTTTCTCATGCACCGTCGCCGTTATGGATGCTGGATTGACCGTATAGCAGTAGCCCGCATAGCGTATGACCTTGTGCCGCGGGTGCAACTGCCACATACGCACCGAGAAATACACGTCCTCATAGTATCTTTTCTCTTCAAACCGTATCGGATTGTCCGTCAGCCATTGCCTTCTGTACAGCCGTCCGCAGGCGGATGTCAGGCGGTAAAAACTGTGCGGAATCAGCAGTCCTATTCTATCGCCATCGGTTGTCACCCGCTGCATCCCGAACTGCAATATATCTCTGTCTCCTATCTCTTTCACAGCCCTCTCGATGCAGTCCGGCAGCAGGTAGTCGTCTGCGTCCACGAACATCACGTACTCGCCTGTGGCATACGTCAGTGCCTCATTGCGTGTGGCGGCGAGACCGCGGTGCGGCATACGGATGGCATCTGCAACAGGCGTGTCCGAACCGTCGTCGGCTACTATGAGTTGCAACGGAGTATATGTCTGCGTCTCTATCGAGCGCAGACAACGTTGCAGCAGTGCGGGCGCAACGTTATAAACCGGCACTATGACGGATACAGTCTTCAAACTGATGCGCCTCGGTCAGGCGGGAAAAGCGGTTCTTGTTGATGACGTTCTGATGCGTATAGCCGTTCCTTTTCCACTCCTCGTAGCGGGAGCGGATGAACAGTTTGATTTGTTCGCTGTTGCCGCTGGCTATGCCTGCGTTGGTCTCGCTTATGGTGTCTGCCAGTGCGCCGTGGTCGGAGGGGATGCACAGCACAGGCTTCTCGCATCCGAGCGCTTCGTAGAACTTGGTGGTCATCATCCCGTGTGTCTTTTCGGACGTGAGAACCAGCATGATAGACGAGCGGTTTATTTCCTGTGCTACTTGTGCGTTGGTCAGTCCCGAATGGATGAACCGCAGCTGCACATCCGGCAGCCCCAACTCGTCCACTGCTTTGCGGATGCACTGTGCCGCTTCCTGCTGGAAGTCGTACAGACGGCCTATGTAGGATATGATGAACTCGGACGACTGAACTGCCTCGAACCGGTATGTCTCCGGCGCGAAGCCGTTGTAAATCAGCGTCACGGGTGCGGGAGTTATCTTCTCGAGGAACTGCACGTGCCACGGCGAAACGGTGATGACGGCGTTGGCGGTCTGCAGGGTGCGGTCACGGCGGCGTATGTTCTGACGGCTGTACCACTGCCGGAACGGCCGCAGGAACCATTGCCGGTGGCTTTGGTACTGTGCACCGGCTATCTGCTCGTCCACGTCGCGTATGTCGGCTATCCACGGGATATGCCGTTCGTTGGCAAGCGCAGCGGCGGTCGGCAGGGGGAACGTGGAGAACGTGGTGCAGAAGATCAGGTCAAACTGCTGGTCAGCAATGCCTTGCCGTACCCGTTGCGTGAACTGCCGGTTGCGCCAGTCCGTCAGCAGCGACCATAGCGACTTCACCGCCCAGTCCCGACTGTTGCGGTATATGCGCCAATAGTTAATAGGGTAGGTGTGCTCGAAGGGCAGTGTGTCCTCTATCTGCTCCGTATAGACGGCCAGGTCGTATCCCTGTTTGGCGAGATAGTCACACAGATATCGCAACCGCGGGGCATACGACGGTTTGCCTATCGGGTCGGTTAATATGAGGATACGTGCCACGGTTTTCACGGTTAGTACGCCGCAAAAGTAGTGGTTATTTTTTGTTTCGCAAAATGTATCGTATCTTTGCGCGTTTGTAAGTATAGACACTCTTGTTGTTGTATGAAGAAATCCGCATGTCTATTGTTCCTATTCGCTGTATGTCTGCCGCTCTGTTCGTTTGCCCAAGTCGTTGATAGTGTGTTGTTACGCTTGGACGAGGTGGATGTGGTGGCGGCGGCTCATCATCCCTCCAATGCCATTCACTCGCAGACGGTTCTGCTTATTGATTCCGGTCTGGTGCAGTTGCATCGTGGGCAGACGTTGGCGGGTATGTTGGAGAATCTTCCCGGTGTGCAGGCTATGACTATTGGTGCGGGTGCGGCTAAGCCGGTTATCCGTGGCATGGGGTTCAACCGCATTGCCGTGGTGGACAACGGCATCAAGCACGAGGCGCAGCAGTGGGGTGGCGACCACGGGCTGGAGATTGACCCGTTCCGGACCGACCCTATTCATATCATCAAGGGGCCGGCTTCCCTTATCTACGGCAGCGATGCCATGGGCGGTGTCGTGGTGATTGAGCCGCCTGTCTTGCACGAGGGCAGGTGTGTCTATGGTGCGGTTGATATGTTGGGCAAGTCCGTCAATTACGCGGCGGCTGCATCGGCTATGGTTGGTATGCGCCTTGACCGTTTTGCTTGGCGGCTGCGTTATTCCGAGCAGCATTATGCCGACTATGCCGTTCCTGTGGATACCGTTACGTATCTCTCGTGCCGTATGCCTGTCGTTGGGCGCAGGCTCAAGAACACGGCGGGCATGGAGCGCGATGCCATTGCCGATGTCGCTTATACGGGACGGTTGTGTCGCTTGGATGCAGGTGTCAGTTTCGTGCAGCAGAAGGCGGGTTTCTTCCCGGGCACCCATGGCGAACCCGATGTGGCGGCGGTGATGCCCGATGGCAATCTCTGGAACATTGACTTGCCCCGCAATCATGTCTGCCATATCAAGGCATGGCTCAATCAGAAGTGGACTTTGCCGCGTCAGACCGTCACCGTTAATGCCGCTTATCAGCGCAACCACCGGCAGGAGGAGGCGCACTTCCACACCCACGACCACTCGGTTCTGCCGCCTGTCTCAACATCGGACCTTGAGTTGGACTTGCAGCTCCACACGGCGTCTTTGGCGGCTGCGTGGAAGATGTACCATACCGACGCTTTCCGTCAGCAGGCGGGTCTGGATGCCCAGTACCAGCATAACCGTTCCGGCGGATATGCTTTCCTCTTGCCTGATTATCAGCGCACCACAGCGGGACTCTACTGGATGTCCGAGTGGAATCTCTCTTCGTCGTTGCTGTTCACGGCGGGTGTGCGTGCGGATGTGGGGTGGCTGGCTACGGCGGATATCCGGCGCTTGTTGGGCAATGGCAGTGGAGGTGTTGGCATCCATTACACGCCCGACCGTCGCAACGCTCTCAAGGCGCATATTGGTCGCTCTTTCCGTCTCCCGACGGCTATTGAGATGACGGCGGACGGGGTCCATCATGGTGCCTTTCGCCATGAGCAGGGCAATCCTGACCTACACTCCGAGAAGGGCTGGCAGGCGGATATGGAGTACAATCTCTCGTTGGACCGGTTCACGCTGACTGTCTCGCCGTTCCTGACGTGGTTCACCAACTACATCTATATCCAGAACTCGGGCATTGCTTCGCCGTTGGATGAGGACGACCTCATTTACCGGTATGCCGAGGCGCCGGCGCTCTTTGCCGGTAGTGAAGTGAGCCTGCGTGGAAGGGTGGTGCAGGGTTATACGGCATGTCAGGCGTTGGATATCTACGCCAATGCCGAGTATGTCTATACCTGCAATCTCACTGCCCGTACCGCAACGCCTTTCTCTCCTCCTGCGTCGGCAAGGATTGGCTTGGAGTGGACGCCCTTGTTGCCGTTGGAGGTAGGGTTGGAGACTCAGTTGGTCGCTCCCCGGAACCGTGTGGCGCAGGGTGAGCAGACCACGCCCGGTGTGGCGTTACTCCATGCGCATATCGTCTGGAACTTCCCCTTGGCGTCACGCACGGGTAGTCTCACGCTCAGGGCGGAGAACCTGCTTGACACCAAGTATCTTAACCACTTGAGTTTCTATCGTCAGGTAGGTATTCCCGAACCCGGCAGGAACATTGTCCTTTCTCTCTCCTTGCCTTTCCATTTCGCCTCCCGCTAATCCACCTATCAACTGTCAACTTTCAACTATCAACTCTCAACTTCTATCAACTCTCAACTCTCAACTATAAACTCTCCAACTTCTTTCAACTTTCAACTTTCAACTCTCAACTACTTGCCCCGAGCGGGTGATTAGCGGGTGATTAGCGGGTGATTAGCGGGTGATTAGCGAAGCGATACCGAAACGATACCCTCTCATCATTGGTCTTTTTCTTTGCGCTCGCATTCGTGCGGGCGTACTTCCCTTTATCTCATAGTTGAAATTTGCAATCATAAATCATAAACCATAAACCATAAATCATAAATCTTCAATCATAAATCACAAATATTTGCGTATGTCCTCATTTCTATTGTATCTTTGCCGCGTTATTCAGATTCAAAAGATAGGAGAATAAAACATGAAACGATTTTTCCTCTCGTTGTTGTGTGTGGCAATGACGGTTAACTTGTTGGCTATTGATGGTGCGCTACCGGGTGTGTTCACCATCAACGGTTTTAAGTACGCTTCTCAAAGGGCAACTTGCAGTATCAGGCAAGCTCGAATACGTGGCGGTTTGCCGATAAACAATGGGAAGTTATTGGTGAAGCCAACGAAAACATTTCGCCGACCTATGCTGGCTGGATTGACCTCTTTGGCTGGGGAACCAGCGGCTATAACAATCATTATCCCTACATGACGACCACGGATGACACGAAGTACGGACAGCAGGGGGTAAATATTACCGGTACCAATTATGACTGGGGTGTTTATAATCCCATCAGTAATGGCGGTAACAAAGCAGGTTTGTGGCGTACTTTTGGTGAAATCAGCGGTAGTAGTAGTTTTTCCTTATGGGATTTCATGAAGTGTAATGAATGTCCTTATCATCACACATCAGATCGCTGGGCTTTGGGAAGAGTAAACGGGGTAAACGGCCTTATTCTTTTACCGGATGAGTGGTCTCTTCCCTCTGGGGCTCACTTTGTTTCAGCGCAAGAAGGATTTCAGTATGACCAACATTCAATGTGGTGTTTTGTAAGTGTGAAAGATGGTAGTCGTTTCGAGGATAACATATACTCTATCGCAGAATGGGAAGACATGGAAGATGCAGGTGCTGTTTTCTTGCCGGTTACGGGTTATCGTGAAGACAAGAAATATGTGAATGACTTTTATGACTATTTAGAACAACCGATAGGCGATAGGGGCCTTTATTGGACAACTGGTACATTTACATGGAATCATGCTTCTACCTCTGTTGGAGGTTTAATAGGTTTTCAGAGAGACTATTGTGACCCTGGTCATTATGCCTATGTCCCGAACATCCATGATGATTGGGCTGTTGAAGCATCTGATAAAAAGGGTATATCAAATTATCATTTCGGCTTGGCTGTCCGGCTGGTAACTACCTACATAGACGACGAACAGGATTCCTATCGCGTTAAGATAACACAACCGGAGCATGGCACCATCACACTAAAAGAAACGGGCATTGACTTGGATGCCGTGGAGCCGAATACAGTATTGCATTTCATTGCCACTCCCGATGAAGGATACTACTTGGAAGCATGGAGCGGTTGTGAATCAGATGGCTCACTCACTGTCACTAAGAATGTGACAGTAACTTGTTCGTTCAAGAAAGCGGCAGAAGAGAAGAAACTCACGGGTAAGTTTACGGTTGATGCAGAAGGAAAACAGGTTATCTTCTCACAAGGCAACTTGCAGTTCAATGCCCTGCAGGGAGTATGGCAGTTTGCAGAGAACCAATACGACATAATAGGCAACGACAATGCCAATATCTCTGCCACCTATGCCGGATGGATAGACCTCTTTGGGTGGGGAACAAGCTGGTATAATAACCGTTATCCGTGGATGACCGCTACGGACAACTCGCAGTATGGAGACGGAAACAAAGACATTACCGCTACCGATTACGACTGGGGACAATACTGTAGCATCACCAACGGTGGACAGAAAGCAGGGCTGTGGCAGACGCTCACCTTTGACGAATGGATGTATATCATCGACAATCGCACAGATGCCAAGTTGTACCGCGGACAGGCTGCCGTAGCGGAGGTGGAGGGATATGTTCTCTTGCCCGACGAATGGGCATTGCCTGACGGTGTAACGTTCTCCAATACGGAAAAGAATATCTATACCGCCGTCCAATGGAAGAAGATGGAAGATGCCGGTGCAGTCTTCCTGCCATGTGGAGGTATGCGTAAAGAAACAACGGTCAATCACCCCAATGAGGTGGGTATATATTGGGCATCATCTCAAGACCCCGATGATGTATCGAAGGCAATGTCCGTCTATATCTACGGGAAATTCTTTATAGAGAACAAGAACGAGCGTAGTCACGGTCTGTCTGTACGACTGGTTAGGGATGCGCTGCCTTCCTATACCGTACAGTTTACCGACAAGGACGATACGCAACTGAAGACCTTGTCGGCAAAGCAAGGTACGAAGGTGAACGCTGAAGACATCCCTGACGCTTCGCTGCTCACATGGGACTGCCACGCTTTTGACGGTTGGCAGAGCTCCTTGACGGGTGATATTATGACTGCCGAACAGATAGCGGAAGCCGATGTGATGGCTGATGTTACCTACAAGGCGCACTATAAACTCCTTACCTATAAGGTAACCCTCGCATGTGAGCATGGTACGGTCAGCGTTACGGAAAGCGGAGTGAACGTGGACGCAGTCGAATGTGGCACCTACTTGCACTTCTCCGTTACGCCCGAGGAAGGATATCTCTTCGATAAGTGGCTCTTTGAGTATGACGACTTGACGGGTTACGAAGTGACGGACAATGTGACACTTACCGCACAGACAAAGATACAGACCTTCACCGTTACGTTCGTTGATTACGATGGGGAGAAGGTCCTCAAGACTGAGACAGTTAACTGGAAAGAATCTGCTACAGCACCTGCGGACCCTGTACGGGAAGGATATACCTTTACAGGATGGGACAAGGCGTTTGACAACGTGACTGCGGATATCAAGGTGACTGCACAGTACGAGGAAGTGACTACGGTGTATTACACGGTCACCTATTTCGACTGGGACCTGACCTTGCTTGGCACGGAGAAAGTGGAAGAGGGACACGATGCCAAAGGTTGGGAACCCGAACCCACACGCGAAGGATACACGTTCACAGGTTGGAGCAAACCCTTGACGAATATTACGGCTGACGTAAACGTAATGGCACAGTTCGAAGTGACGAAGGTATGGTACACCGTCACCTACTTTGACTGGGACCTGACCATTCTTGGCACGGAGAAAGTGGAAGAGGGACACGATGCCGAAGGCTGGAAACCCGAACCCGAACGCGAAGGATACACGTTCACAGGTTGGAGCAAACCTTTGACGAACATCACGGCTGACATGAACGTGTTGGCGCAGTACGAGAAGAAAGGCGCTACCGCTATCGGAGAGATGGAAACGGATACAGACACGCAGACCGCACAGCCCGCTACCCGCATCCTCCGCAACGGCACACTCTACATCCTCCGTAACGGTATCCTCTACACACCCCACGGCTACCGCATTAACTAACTGCCGCTACCGACAGCCGCCGCTACTAACGCAACGAACAGCAAGTGCCCTCACGCTCACTTGCTGTTCGTTATACAATACCGAAAATCCACAAATGCTATACCAAAATTTCTACAAATCCTATACTGAAAAATCTTCAAACGCTATACCAAAAAATCCTCAAACGCTATAATGAAAAATCTTCAAATACGATAAAATTTTCCCTTCCCCCTTGCGTATATAAGTTATTAGCAATACTTTTGTGTGTGTACGATATATGTACTGCTATTGTTCCCATTTTGAACCAAAAATTCTCAAATTTTGAACCAAAAATTCTCAAATATGAAAAAGCATATTCTTGTTCTTACCATCTGTACCCTTGCCCTTTTGCCTGCCGTAGCGCAGGAAACGGATAAGGACGCAAAGAAAAATGCTGTCAAAAGCTATCTGTTACAGCATTTCAAGCCTTACGGCTTCATTCGTAACTATTTCACCTACGACAGCCGTGAGAGTTTCTCAGGCACAGGAGACCTTTACAATTACCAGCCGAAGGATGTCAGCCTCAATGCCTATGGCGATGACCTGAACGCACAGAGCACGTTCCGTTTCCTGAGCATGACCACACGCATAGGATTGGATATAAAGAACTATCAGTGGCGCGGAACGCAGTTTGGCGGTAAGATAGAAGCAGACTTCTATGCCGGATTGAGTACCAAAGGAACAGGAACGCACCAGTTGAGCGGTGTCGCACAGTTCCGCTTGCGTCATGCGTATATGACCCTTGCTTGGGATAGCCTTTCTATGGGAAAGACTTTTGCCCGCATTGACCTGTTGTTGGGCCAGACTTGGCATCCGATGGCGGCTGACCTGTGCGATGTCATAGCCCTTAATAGTGGTGCCCCTTTCGGTCCTTTTAACCGCTCGCCGCAAGTGCGAATGGATGCGCGGCTCGGAAAGTACGTTACCCTTACCGCTGCCGGTCTGTGGCAGATGCAGTACCTGTCTATTGGTCCCGACGGACAGTCCGCTGACTATATCGCCTATAGCAAGACGCCGGAAGCCTACCTCGGCTTGAGTGTACACAATCAGGGCTTTATCATGCGCGCTGGAGCAGACCTGCTTAGTATATGCCCGCGGCATATAGGCTCGGTTGAGGACAAGCAGTATGGAACGGTGCAGGTCAAAGTAAACGACCGTATTACCACGGTCTCGCCTTTCCTATACCTCCAGTACAAGCAGGGCGAGTTCTCCATTAAAGCCAAAACGATTTTCGCCGAGGCAGGAGAACACATGAACATGAACGGCGGTTACGGAGTGAAAGCGGTGAACAAGGACGGCTCTTGGGAATACACTCCCACACGTACATCCTCATCGTGGATAAGCATTGTCTATGGCGGCAGAGTAGGGGAGCAGGAGGACAAGCATCCGCAGAAGCTGCAAGGCATTCTGTTTGGAGGTTATGTACATAGTCTTGGGACGAAAGACCCGCTTGTGACGAATGTAGATGGCACGTTGTATGGTTTCTGGTATCCGCGAGCGAAGAACATGAACAGGATGTGGCGACTCTCTCCGACGCTGCTTTATACCGTCGGTAAGTTCCAAGTGGGATGTGAGTATGAGATTACCTCTGTACAGTATAGTGACGGCAAACTCACTCCCGACGGACTGTCTCAGTATGGACTACATTGGGTTACCAATCACCGTGTCCAACTGATGACCAAGTACAATTTCTGATTACCGGCCGCCCTGCAAAAAGCGGGGCCGGTACTTGGTGATACCGAATAATGACCGTACCTTTGCGGCTGTCTAATGACGAAATTAGCGTAAACCATGAAACTTAGTACTATACGCAGTGTCCTGCAGCAGATTGCTCCTGTCGAAGGGGAAGACAATCAGGACATTCATTATCTGCTTACCGACTCACGACAGTTGGGTAGCCATCCGGAACAGACACTCTTCTTCGCCCTTCGTACAGACAAAGACGACGGGGCGAACTATATACCCGAACTGCAACGGAAAGGCGTACGCGCCTTTGTCCGTACCAATACTCTACAGGCATTGCAGGCACTCGCTGCTTATAAGCGCTCCCTCTTTAACGGACCCGTTATCGGTATCACAGGCAGCCACGGTAAAACAGTTGTCAAAGAGTGGCTCTACGAACTCCTTAAAGACGACTATCACATAACGCGCTCCCCGCGTAGTTACAACTCACAGATAGGCGTACCGCTCTCTGTGTGGCTCTTGGGAGAAGACAACCCGTTGCAGGACGATAACGTACAGAACAAACCCGAGTTGGCTATCTTTGAGGCAGGTATATCCCGACCCGGGGAGATGGAAAAGCTCGAACCGGTTATACGTCCCACTATAGGTGTCATTACCTTTATCGGAGAAGAACGGGATGCTGAGTTTGACACACTGGAGCAGAAACGTAAGGAGAAGATGCGTCTCTTTGACCGTTGCCCTGTCGTGATTGAAGACCCGACGCACCAGAACGTACGCACTTGCGCTGCCGTAATGCGCCAGTTGGGGTATGATGAGCAGACGATTGCTGACCGTATATTGAAGCAGACCCATGAGACGGTGATGCAGATAGACATCAACGCCCTTATTGACAATGTGGCGGAGTATAGGAAACTCCTACGACCGGATACGCGTCTCACTGCAATGGTTAAGGCTTTCGCTTACGGTGCCGGAAGCATAGAGGTCAGTCGTGCTTTGCAGAGAAGCGGTATGGCGGACTACCTTGCTGTGGCAGTGGCAGACGAAGGGGAAGAACTGCGTAGGGCAGGCATTACGTTGCCGATTATTACGATGAACCCGGAGGAAGCTGCGATTAACCGCATCTTTGCCAATAACCTTGAACCGAACATCTATTCCTTTCCCTCTCTGCACATGGTAATTAACGCTGCCACTGCACAGGGCTTAGAGAACTATCCGGTTCACATTAAGATTGATTCAGGGATGCACCGCCTCGGCTTTTATCAGGAGGACCTTCCGCAGTTGGTTGACTGTATCAATGCACAACACGCAGTACGCGTACAGAGTGTCTTTTCCCATCTTGCAGCTGCCGATGAGCCACAGTGGGATAGGTTTACCCGACAGCAGATTGCATACTTCCGCCAGGCTGCCTCTGACTTGGAGAACGGCATAGGTTACCCTGTCATCAAGCATATACTTAACTCGGCAGGCATTGAGCGTTTCACAAGCAGCCAGATGGATATGGTTCGCCTTGGTATAGGGATGTACGGAATATGTGTTGCAGACGGTATGGACCCCGCACAAGCCAAGTTGCACCTGAGTAACGTATGCACGCTCAAAACAACTATTCTGTCCATTAAGACGGTGCGCGAAGGCGAAACAATTGGCTATGGAAGACGCACGCGACTCAATTCCGACAGACGTATAGCGGTTATCCCTATCGGTTACGCTGACGGCTTTGACCGACGCTTCTCCAATTACGGAGGTAATGTCCTTGTGCGCGGTAGGCGATGCCCGGTAGTAGGTAATGTATGTATGGACCAGGCTATGATTGACATTACCGATACCGATGCCCACGAAGGCGACTATGTTACCATCTTCGGAGAAGGACTCACGCTGCAAGAGTTCTCTGCACGACTGGGAACTATACCATACGAAATCCTAACTTCTGTTTCACGCCGTGTACAACGTCAGTATATCTACCGTTAACCTTTCTGTCGGCTATCGTCAGAAAGCGGACTCTGCACGGACAGCCATATCGCGGACAGTGCAAAGCAATCTCAATCTCACTTTCTTTGAGGGAGAGATAGTGGCTCTGCTCGGACCGAATGGCAGTGGTAAATCTACGCTTCTCCGTACGTTGGCAGGACTGCAGCCTCCGGTTGCCGGTACCTGCAACCTCTTTGACCTGTCCCCTAATGAACTGGCGCAACGCCTTGCACTTGTCCTTACCGAAAACACTTCCGTCGAAAACACATCGGTACACGATGTGATTGCGATGGGACGCTACCCCTATACATCGTTCTTGGGAGGCTTAAACAACGAGGATGAACAGATTATACGCGAAGCATTGAGGATGGTTAGCGATGCGGATGACGGCCTGTCCTTAGACCGTATGTTCAATGCGCTTAGCGACGGAGAGAAGCAACGTGTACTTATAGCCAAAGCCATCGCACAGCAGACACCCGTTATACTGCTTGATGAGCCTACCGCCCATCTTGACCTGCCTTCCCGTATCCGCACGTTCAGGCTGCTTTGGGAACTGGCGCACCATCAGAACAAGACGATTCTCATTTCCACGCACGAACTGGATCTCTCACTGCAAGTAGCTGACCGCGTACTGCTTCTATCTAAACAACCTTATGCTACCAATCCGAATACTTCGGATACTCCCTCGCGATTGGATACAGTGCAGAACCTTATTGCCTGTAATGCATTTACCGCCGCTTTCGGTATGGATGTCTTTGCCGGTCTCAAAACATTGGAACAGCTGAAATTTACGCATAAATAGCACATGTTTTTCCCTCACAATAGCTGTTATTTTGAAAAAAACACGAAATAAGTTGTCTATTTGTCTTTTTAGCACTACCTTTGCCGCCGTGTTTTGTGTGCTAAGCAAACAACAAACCATATAATTAACCATATTTTAAACTAACTTTTCTTATGAAAAACATTTCTCGTTTGCCTTTACTCCTTATGAGTATCGCGACCCTTTTCTTCGCTTCCTGCGGAGAAATGAAGAACAACGTGAAGAACCCCGACATCGTAAGTGATGAGAACACCTATGTGGCTCTTGGAGATTTCACTTCCGACCAGTTCACCCTGCCCGGCAGAGTTGTTGCCTTAGATGTTGATTTTGACAACAGCAAGGCTGACCTGACTCTCTACAATTTCTCTATTGACGGAGAGAACACAATGGATATCCTGGCACAGGGGCTTACTCTTACCAAGACTTCCAACACCACTTGCACTTTCACAATTGATCAGGTAGTTCCCATTGTCAAATTGGCTGACAAAGACGTACTTTACACATCCTGCCCCTTGGTTGGTATCGCTGGTACAGTTGATGTAGAAGCTAAGACGATGGTTATTGAGTTCACACTTGACTACACTACTCCTTTTATGGAGAAGATGCAAATCCCCGTTGTATTCAACGGCACACTGCTTGAAGGCAACAAAAAGGACGAGGTTGTTGAAGAGGCAAAGAAAACCATCAACTACACAGAGGAATATGCCGCTACCGGTGTACTCAAAGTGGATGGTAAGATTATCCCTGAAAACGTGTTGAGAGTAGGTATTGCTCCCGAACAGCAGAAAGCCAAACTCTATCTCGCTACCATGAGCCTTGACAACGGAAAGACTTTCGTAACGCTCGGAGTAGAGGAAATCAATGCCGTCAAAGCCGCTAACGGTTACAAACTTGAAGCAGCGACTGCTGTTGCCGTATTGGAAACAGGTGCGCAGAGCATCTATTATACCGCCTGCAACTTCCAGAACCTTACCGGCCGCATTGACAAGCAGGAAGGAATAATGGAGATTAACGTCACCTTCGTATATACTGATCCGGAAACCAAGAAGACCCACGAGTATCTTGCTTCCTTCTATGGAACACTCGAAGAAGATCCTGACGATGCGGAAGACCCCGTTAATCCCGTTCTTTACGCGCACAACTACCTCGCCATCGGTGACTTTAACGCTGACGAATACACCATTGGCAATAGAATGGTCGGTGTGGACCTTCACGACAATACTGCCGATGTAACGTTCTACGCTTTCTCCTACGGCGACCAAGTTCCTGAAATCACCGTACTGACCAGCGGGCTTGAACTCCAAAAGACGGAGAACGGCTACACCTGCTTCATCAGCGAGGTTACTCCCTACGTGCAGACTGTCGGACAGAACGTCGAGTTCAAGGACGCGCGCTTCGTGAACCAGGAGGTGATGATTGACACCAATACAAAGACGATGGAGATTCACTTCACCATCGAGTACACAGACCCGAACACCAGCCAGATGACCGCGTTGGCAGCCTCCTATTATGGCACGCTTGCTGAATAACCACGGCTACCGTTAGGTTAGTTGTGATATGCGTTAAACGCACGAAACAACTACCTTTGAGCAACTCCAAAAGGACTGAATCACTAACGATTCAGTCCTTTTGCTTTCCTATTGGCTTGTTGCGTCTTTCAACCCAAATCGGTCATTAGACATCAAATAATCCGTGCTCGTCTATCAAATAATCCGTAGTCGTCTAAGTGAGCACACAGTGCAAATTGTCAATAGGGATTGAGTTCTTCTTGTATTCTCGTTGTGTCGTTCCGTGAATCACCCGGTAACCACCCGCTAATCACCCGGTAATCACCCGCTCAAGTTCCCTCGTGATTAAGACTTCAATCTGAAAGTTGAAAGCTTCCAGTAGAACGTTGAAAAGATGAAAGTTAAAAAGCATCAAGATAATAGCTTCATCTTGAAAGCTGAAAGTTGCGGGCGAGGTGCAGGCAAGATACAAGAGGGGTACTAGAGTGGGGACAAGAAGGGGTACAAGAGTGCTAAGAGAGGGCTATTTCTTGTTGAGCGAGTTGTCGAGATCGCGGCGGAACCAGATAAGAATGACGATGACGGCAGTAGTGATATAACTGTCCGCAAGGTTGAAGACAGGACGGAAGAACAGACATTCGCCCGCGCTGTCAGTGATAATAGGGAAATAGAGCATATCCACCACCTTGCCATAAAAGAAGGGTGCATAGCCGAACAAACGTCCGTAGAACACGCAGTCAATGATGTTGCCCAGTGCGCCGGCGGTGGTGAAAGCGATTGCCGTCAGGTAGCCTGTGCGGCAGCCGCGACGGACAAGGCGGTGCATATACCAAATCAGCACGCCCACCGCCAGAATACGGAATACAGTGAGGAACAGTTTGTCAAACCATTCGATGCCGAACGCCATTCCGTCATTCTCCACATAACAGAGCAGGAAGAACGGCAGCACCTCATGGCTTTCACCCAACGCATAATGTGTGGCGATATAGAGTTTGAGCGCCTGGTCCGCAATGACCGCCACCACGATAATGGCGACAATCAGCAGACCCAGGCGCGTGTTCTTGTCAGAAAACAGTTTCACAGTGACGGATTTTACAGGCTAAAAGCCTTTTTAATATCTTCAATGCGGTCAAGCTTCTCCCATGTAAAGAGTTCTACTTCACGCACGAAGGGCTGTCCTTCGTCGTTGATAAAAGTCTTCGCGACCGTTTCAGGCTTACGTCCCATGTGTCCGTAGGATGCGCTTTCCTCGTACATCGGCTGCTTGAGACGCAGGTCGCGGATGATGCCCGCAGGGGTGAGGTCGAACAATTGGCTGACCTTGTCAGCTATCTCATTGTCAGGGATGATACCTGTTCCGTAGGTGTTGACAAAGACGTTTACGGGTTTCGCCACACCGATGGCGTAACTGACTTGCACGAGCATCTCGCGTGCCACACCCGCCGCCACCATGTTCTTGGCTATCCAGCGTGCCGCATAGGCTGCCGAACGGTCCACCTTCGACGGGTCTTTGCCGGAGAAAGCGCCGCCGCCGTGCGCGCCGCGTCCGCCGTAGGTATCGACGATGATTTTCCGTCCTGTCAGACCGGTGTCGCCGTGGGGGCCGCCGATAACGAACTGCCCCGTCGGATTGACCAGCAGTCTGCCCGCTGACGGGTCGTCCTTAACGAACGGCTCAAGCAGCCGCTGATAGCGCTGGTCGCGGGTCATAACGCGTGGCAGCAAGATACGGCGGATGTCGTCCTTGATCTGTGCCTGCGTGGCTTCGGGGTCGTGCTGGGTGCTGACCACGATGGTATGGATGCGGACGGGTTCGTTGTGCTCGTCGTACTCGATGGTGACCTGGCTCTTGGCATCGGGACGGAGGTAGGTCATCTGCTGCCCCTCCTTGCGTATGCGTGCGAGTGTATAAACAAGGGTGTGCGCCAAGTCAAGGGTGAGGGGCATGTAGTTGTCGGTCTCGGACGATGCGTAGCCGAACATCATCCCCTGGTCGCCAGCGCCCTGCTCGCCGATGTTCTCTGTGCCTTCGCCGTCCACGCCGCGCGCTATGTCGCGGCTCTGCTCGTGCAGGGCGGTCAGAATGCCGCAACTCTCTGCCTCAAACTTATAGGCAGAGTCGGTGTAACCGATGCGTGCGATGGTCTGCCGCGCCACGCGCTGTACGTCCACGTAACCCTTAGAGGTCACTTCGCCTGCCACAATCACCTGGCCGGTTGTTACCATCGTCTCGCACGCCACATGCGACTCGGGGTCCTGCGCCAGGAAATGGTCAAGAATGGCGTCGCTAATCTGGTCCGCCACTTTGTCGGGATGTCCTTCCGAAACGGACTCGGAAGTGAAAAGATATGTCTTTTTCATAGTGTTGGGTATTTATTTTGTTAATAGTGTTTTCTGCTGTATGTATTCGAGCAGGTCGGGGTAGAGTGTGCGGTGATAGGACTCCTCACCGAAGTTGGAGTTGTGCCACAGCAGGTTCGGTTCTCCTCCCATCTGCCACGACTTGTCAATCAGTGTTTTGCAGACGGTGAACGCGTCCTCTTGGTTCAGCCCCATGTATCTGTCTTCGGACAGGGTGACATCCATCAGGATGAGCGGATGGAGCACCATGGACGTAATCTCGTAGGTGTAGGGGTTGATCCACTGCACGGGTCGTGCGGTCTGCAAGCGGAATCCCGCACGGTCGGCAAAGCCCATCGAATAGTCGTGCATCACGCCCTGATGGGAGATCTGTTCCATCCATTCCAGACTGCAGCGGAGGAAGTGGCTGCGGTGGAACGAGTAGTTGATGGCGACGTTAGGTCTCCTCGAGAAAGCGTTGTAGTAACTGCTGTGCCAGCCGATCTGCGCGCCCGCCTTCATCAGTTTGAAAGCGAGATAATGGAAGTCGTGTCCGTCCAGATTATACTGCGGATAGTCGAACCCGTAGCCGATCGTGTCCTTCATAAAGTAGAGCGGATACACAGGGTATGGCATCTGCGAGAGCGTTGCGTCCTGTTTGATTAGCCACGGGAAGGTATAGTCGGGGTCCTGCTTGATGTCGCGGAAGGCAGCAATCGCCTGTTGGTAACGACCTCTTTTGACTCCTCCGAGGAAGCCTTTGATGCAGTGGTAGCGGGCAATGGAGTCCACGTCGTGGGTCAGATAGATTGCCGACGGCTGCTGCTTGGGCATAGGAAGACCAAGCAACTTGAGCAGCATCTTTCCCCACTCGTCAATAAGCGGAGTCATCAGCCGTTCGCCTTCGCCGAGCAGCGAATGACGCGCAAGGAAACGGTCGTGCTCGTCCCGCTCACGGACCAATATCTCCTCCGCACGGGAAATGAAGAAGAAGGTGTTGTAAACCAGGTCGGTGCGTATGACCCACGTGTCGCCGATGCGCTCCGGATGAGGTTCGGTCAAATCGGGCATAACCAAGCGTTTGCCCAACTGACCGCAAGGCACGATGACCACTTTGTACTGCTGCCAATTGCTTTCATCTTCCGTGTAACCTACCCATTGCACGGCCTCTTTGTTTCTGTAAAGCAGGAACTCAATTATGAATCTGACAAGATCTCCCATTCGTACAGTTTTTGTTGAATAAGGTGTTTGACATGTTCGTATTTCTGAAAGTTCTCCTGCGTCTGCTGCTGCGGGTCCTGCAGGAGCGTTTCCATCTGTTTCTGTTCGTTTTCGAGATGCTCGATCTCCGCCTCTGTCTCGGCTATCTGCTTCTCTTTCTTCCGTTTGGCAGCGGCTTCGGCTTTCTGCTGCTCGTAGGACAGTTTGGAAGCGGTCTCTTTGGTCGTGCGCGGCTGTCCGCCGGTGTTCTTGTCGGGCTGTCGGCGTTCCAGTTCTTGCAGCGATGCCATTTTCTTTGTGCGCAGGAAATCGTAGATGCCGCCGAGATGCTCTCGGACTTTTCCGCCGCCGAACTCATAGATCTTCCCCACCAGTCCGTCGAGGAAGTCGCGGTCGTGGCTGACGCAGACAAGCGTGCCGTCGAAGTCCTTGAGGGCTTCTTTGAGCACCTCTTTGGACTGCATGTCGAGGTGGTTGGTCGGCTCGTCAAGGATGAGCAGGTTGCAGGGTTCGAGCAGCAGGCGTATCATCGCCAGACGGCTGCGCTCGCCGCCGCTCAGCACTTTCACTTTCTTCTCGCTCGCCTCGCCGCCGAACATAAAGGCGCCGAGAATGTCCCGTATGCGCGTGCGTATGTCGCCCGTCGCCACATAGTCGATAGTCTGGAAGACGGTCAGGTTCTCGTCAAGGAGCGACGCCTGGTTCTGCGCGAAGTAGCCGATACGGACGTTGTGTCCGATTTTGAGCGTCCCGAGGTAGTCCAGCTGCCCCATAATGCAGCGCACGAGCGTGGTCTTGCCTTCGCCGTTCTTGCCGACGAACGCCACTTTCTCTCCTCGCCGGATGGTCAGCGTCACGTCGCGAATGACGGTGTGCGCGCCGTAGTCCTTGCGCAGGTCTTCGATGATGACGGGGAAGTCGCCGCTTCGCGGGGCGGGCGGGAAACGGAGGTGCAGCCGTGAGGTGTCCTCCACGTCCACCTCCAGCCGCTCCAGTCTGTTGAGCTGCTTGATGCGCGACTGCACCTGCACGGCCTTGGTGGGCTTGTAGCGGAAGCGTTCGATGAACGCCTCCGTGTCCTCGATCATCTTCTGCTGGTTGAGGTAGGCGCGCACCTGCTGTTCGTGCCGTTCCTGACGGAGGATGACGAACTGCGAGTAGGGCACGTTGTAGTCGTATATGCGCCCGAGGGTAATCTCTATGGTGCGGTTGGTGGCGTGGTCGAGGAAGGCGCGGTCGTGGCTGACCAGCAGCACCGCGCTCTGGCTCTGCGCGAGGAACTCCTCGAGCCACTGTATGCTCTCTATGTCAAGGTGGTTGGTCGGCTCGTCGAGGAGCAGGAGGTCGGGGTGGCGGAGCAGGATTTTTGCCAGTTCGATACGCATACGCCATCCGCCGGAGAACTCGCTGCACGGACGGGTGAAGTCGGTCCGCTCAAAGCCCAGTCCGACAAGTGTCCTGTCCATCTCGGCCACGAAGCGTGCCTCGTCCTCGCCGCTGAAGACGGTCATCACCTCCTCGCGTAGCGAGCGGCTGTCGGTGAAGAGCATTACCTGCGGCAGATAGCCTATGCGCAGCCCGCTTTCGCGGGATATGTGTCCCGAGGTGGGTTCGTATTCGCCCGCCAGCAGGCGCAGCAGCGTGGTCTTGCCCGCGCCGTTCTTGCCGACAAGGGCTATGCGGTCTTTCTTGTGGATCAGGAAAGAGATGTCGTCCAGGACGGGACGCGATGAGAATTCTATGGAGAGGTGTTCTACGCTGATCATGGTTCCTATACGGGTATGTCGCCCCTTCTGATTTCGGACGTTGCCAGAATCTGCTTCAGGCATTGTCCCGTGTGACTCTGCGGGCAGTCCATTATGTCTTCGGGTGTGCCGGCCGCCACTATCCGTCCGCCCTCGTCGCCTCCTTCGGGGCCGAGGTCGATGACGTGGTCGGCGGCGAGGATGACTTCGGGGTTGTGCTCGATGACCAGCACGGTGTGTCCGCGTGATACGAGGCGGTTGAGGGCCATCAGCAGGACACGTATGTCGGTATGGTGGAGTCCGGTGGTCGGCTCGTCGAACACGAACATGGTCGGCCGGCTGTTCTCGTCGGCAAGGAAGGACGCCAGTTTGACGCGCTGGCTCTCTCCGCCGGAGAGGGTGGAGGACGACTGCCCGAGGCGGACGTAGCCTATGCCCACATCCTGCAAGGGGCGCAACCGCTGCACGATACGCTTGCAGTCCGGGTCTTCGGAGAAGAAGTCAATGGCTTCGCTGACGGTCATCTGCAGTATGTCATAGATGCTCTTGCCCCGGTACTGCACGTCCAGCACGTCTTGCTTGAAGCGTCTGCCGTGGCAGTGCTCGCACTCCATCACGATGTCCGCCATAAACTGCATGGAGACGGTTATCGTCCCTTCGCCCTGGCACTCCTCGCATCGTCCGCCGGGGGTGTTGAACGAGAAATGCGCCGGCGTGAAGCCCATCTGCGCGGACAGCTGCTGCGCGGCGAAGAGACGGCGTATCTCGTCGTAGGCCTTGAGGTAGGTCACGGGGTTGGAGCGGGACGAGCGGGAGAGCGGGTTCTGGTCGATGAACTCGATGTCCTGCAGCAGGTGAAGGCTACCCTGCAGGCGGCCGAAGTCGCCCGTCCGCTCCGCCACGCCGTCGTAGTGCTTCTTGAGGGCGGGGTAGAGCACCTTGCTCACTAACGACGACTTGCCGCTGCCTGACACGCCCGTGACGACGGTCATCACGCCGAGCGGGAAGCGCACGTCGATGTTCTTCAGGTTGTTCTCGGTGGCGCCGGCCACTTCGATGTAGTTGTTCCACTTGCGCCGCCGGTCGGGTATGTCGTAGGTGAATTTCTCCAGTTGCGGCCGGCCCTCGTAGGTTATCCTGCCGCCGTGGACGCCCGCTCCCGGGCCAATCTCGACGATATGGTCGGCGGCGCGCTGTATCTCGTCGTCGTGCTCCACGACTACGATGGTGTTGCCCATGTCGCGCAGCTGGCGCAGGACGCGGATGAGCCGGTGCGTGTCGCGGGGGTGAAGCCCTATGCTCGGCTCGTCTAATACGTAGAGCGACCCAACGAGGCTGCTGCCCAATGACTTGGCGAGGTTGATGCGCTGGCTCTCCCCGCCGGACAGGGTGCTGCTCAGGCGGTTGAGGGTCAGGTAATTCAGCCCGACATCGTGCATGAACGCCAGCCTCGACTGTATCTCGTTGAGGAGGCGGTCGGCGGTCAGCCGGTCAGTTTCGGACAGCGTCAGGCGGTCGAACCATTCCTTCAGAGCGCTGACGGGCATACGGCACAGGTCGGTAATGGACTTGCCTCCTATGCGGACGTAGCCGGCCTCCTTGCGCAGGCGCATACCCATGCATTCGGGGCAGATGCTCTTGCCCCGGTAGCGTGCCAGCATCACGCGGTACTGCATCTTGCTGTACTGCTTCGACTCCAGTTCGTGGAAGAAGTCGTCCAGGCCGTGGAAGTAGCGGTTGCCTTTCCACAGCAGGTCTTTCTGGTCCTGCGTCAGGGCGTAGAAGGGGGTGTGGATGGGGAATCCGAAGGCGGCGGCGTTGTAAACCAGCTCGTCGTTCCAGCGGCTCATCTTGTCGCCCCTCCAGCAGGCGATGGCGCCCTCATAGACGGACTTCGACTTGTCGGGGACGACCAGGTCGGGGTCGATGCCCATCACGTTGCCGTAGCCGCCGCAGACGGGGCATGCGCCCAGGGGGTTGTTGAAGTCGAATAGGTGTTCGTCCGGTTCGGCGAAGCGGATGCCGTCCGCCTCGAACCGCTCCGAGAAGACGAGCGTCTTGTGTGACTTGTCCGGTGTCTCAATCTCCAGGCGGCAGGCGCCGTGTCCTTCGTAGAAGGCGGTCTGGACGGAGTCGGCGAAGCGGTTGGCGGTCGCCTGTTCGCCGTCCGTCACGAGGCGGTCCACCATCAGGTAAACCGTGCCGCCGGACGGCAAGGCCTGGATGCAGTCGCTGATCCGCAGGGTCTGTCCGTCCTGCCACAGGCGGGAGAACCCCTGTTCCTGCAACACGGGCAGTTGGGCGGAAAGCGGCTGCGAGTCAGGCAGCGGTGCCAGCAGCAGGATGCGCGAGCCGTTCGCCTGCGCGGTCATGGCGTCCACCACGTCGCGGATGGTGTGGCGTTTGACCTCCTCGCCGCTGACGGGCGAATACGTCCTGCCGATGCGGGCGAAGAGGAATTTGAGATAGTCGTATATCTCGGTGACGGTCCCGACGGTCGAGCGCGGGTTGCGCGAGGTGGTCTTCTGCTCGATGGCGATGGCGGGGGGTATGTTGTCGATGCGGTCCACATCGGGTTTCTGCATCCGTCCGAGGAACTGGCGCGCGTATGCGCTGAGGCTTTCCACATAGCGCCGCTGCCCCTCGGCGTAGAGCGTGTCAAACGCCAGCGACGACTTGCCGCTGCCCGACACGCCCGTCACCACGGTCAGTCGCTCCTGCGGGATATGCAGGGAGACGTTGCGCAGATTGTGTGTGCGTGCGCCTACTATATGGATGCTGTCGTCCGTCATCCGTTATTTGCGCTTGAGGTACTGCTCGCTGAGCTGCTTGATGAGTTCTTTCGTTTCGGGGTCGTCCACGTCCATCAGTTGTTCGCTGAGTCTGGGGACGCGGATGGGCGTGCCGGCTTCGATGTTGGTGGGCGACTTGAGTCTTCCGAGGTTCGCCTCGTAGATGAACACCCACAACTCCTTGTGGCCGTAATGCCTTTCCGCTATCCGTGTCAGGCGGCTGCCCGGACGCATCTCTTCGGTGGTGATCAGCTCCTTGTACGAACGCGGGGCGGTCAGCACGCTCTCCTTTTGTCCGGCCTTCGGTTTGGGTGCCGGTTCCGGCTTTGTGACGGTCTTCGGTTCCGGTTTTGTGACAGTCTTCTGTTTCGGTTCTGGTTTTGCGACGGTCTTCTGTTCGGGCATCGGCGGTTCGGGCTCGGCTTCGGTCTCGTTGGCCAGTTTCATCTGCTCCCAGTCGGTGGTGTCGTTGTCAGGCTCTTCCGTTTCTCCTGTTCCGTCCGTTTCGTCCAGCACCTGTTCCGTTTCCGTCCTTTCGCGGATTTTGTCCAACCATCCTGCATACTTGTACTCAAGCAGGAAATAGGCTGCGACGAGCAGGACGCACAGCACGGCGAGGATTATGCCTGTCACCATCCACATCCGGGGTTTCCTTCTCTCGTTCCGGCTGCTTTCCGCAACGGGTGCGGGAGCCGGCGTGTACGTATAGGCGGGAACGGGTGCCGGTGCGGGAGCGGGTGTGTACGGGGTCGGCGCCGGTGTCGGTGTCGGAACATACGGCGCGGGTTCTTCCTCTATAGTAGCAGGTCCTTCCTCCACAACGGGTTCCTCTTCCTCCACAGCAGGCTCTTCTTCAACAACAGCAGGCTCTTCTTCAACAACAGCAGGCTCTTCTTTTATAGCAGCAGGCTCTTCTTTTATAGCAGCAGGCTCTTCCTCAACAGCGGGTACTTCCTCTACAACAGTAGGCTCTTCCTCTATTACGGCGGGTGTCTCCTCCTCTTTTTCTTCGGTAGTCTGTCCCATACCGGCGAGGATGCCGACAATCTCGTCCGCCTGTTCGCTCAGCCGCCGCATCGGGTCGCTGTCGGCGGGGACGGCGGGGTTGTCAAAGCCGATGTCTTTCTTGAGCGATGCGTCCGAGGTGAAGGTCAGTTTGTTGTATGCGGGGATGGTGATAGCCTCGCCGTTTCTCACGTCCACGCTCTTGCGGGGGGCTGTCTCCTGCACGCGGAACGTGCCCAGACCGTTGATACGCACGCTCTCGTGCCGGCCCAGCGCTTGCGTCAGTTGGTCCACCAGCGCGTCCATAAACAGTTTGGTGGTCTTGTCGTTCACTCCGGCGCGGCGGGCGACCTGTCCGCGCAGCGCGACCCAGCCGAGTTTGGTCTCTTTTGCGTTGTCCATCAGCGTACTTGTTGTTTAAGGGTGGGGTTGGGCGCGAACGTGATTACGCGCTTGGATTCGGCTGTGCGTTTCTCGCCTGTTTTCGGGTTCATCACTTCCCGCGACGGGCGTTCCTTGACCTTCAGTTGCCCGAAGTTCTGCAGCAGGACGGTCTTGTCCTCGTTGAGAGCCTCCGTTATCACGTCCACGGCGGCATTCATCAGCTGCTCGCTCTGCCGCTTCGTCATTCCTGTCGCCTCGGCTATGCGGCTGCTCAGTTCCTTTGTCGTCATACCTGGTTGTGTAATGTTATTCGAGCCGCAAAAGTAAGGGAAAATTTATAATTGTGCAAAAAAAGCGCGCACTTTATCCCGTGTTTCAAAAATCTTTTGTACTTTTGCGCGTTTTTTGAAACGACAGTCATCTGCTCAATGACCCGACAACCGTGTTACGCATTAGTCACGGGAGCCGCCACCGGAATGGGGGTGGAGTACGCCCGACAACTGGCAGAGAGGGGATATAATCTTATCCTCGTGGATATTAACCCCAAAGCGGAAAAGGTGGCAAAGGACGTGTCGGCGCAGTACGGTGTCGAGGCTCGTACGGTGGTCATGGACCTCGGTACGGGTACGGCGGCGGACGAACTCTATGAGCGGTGCCGCAAGGACAACTTGACGGTGGAAGTCTTAATCAACAACGCCGGTCTGTACCACGATTCGGACATTATGGATGACACGGTGGATTTCAACCGTACCATTCTCAACCTTCATGTTCTGACTCCCGCTATGCTGTGTCGGTTCTTCGGCGAGGACATGCGCAGGCGGGGCAGAGGCTACATCCTCAACGTCTCCTCCATCACGGCGCATATTAATGTCCAGCGGCTCGGCACCTATGGCTCCACGAAGGCATTCCTGAGCGCGTTCAGCCGCTCGTTCCATATAGAGATGAAGGGGTATGGAGTGCGCGTGACGGCGGTCCATCCCGGGGCGGTCGATACGGGCTTGTACTCCATTCCCAAGTGGATGACCCGCGCCGGTCTGGCTCTGGGACTGGTGGTCACGCCGCGATATCTTGTCCGCCGTGCTTTGCACGCGCTCTTTGCAGGACGGGCATCTGTCACCGTACCGTGGCTGTGGAGCAAACTGCTGCTGCTTGGGGTGGCGCTTATCCCCACATGCCTGCTGCGTCTTATCCGTAAACTCAATCTGTTCTGAATATATGAAAGTTCTCCTTATCAACGGCTCCCCGCGCAAGGACGGCAACACATTTGCCGCGCTGTCGGAGGCGGCTCTCGTCCTGCGGGAAGAGGGTTTTAACACCAACTTTTTCCATATAGGCAACCGGCCCGTCAGAGGCTGCTCCGCCTGTGGAACATGTGCGCGGACTGGCGCTCTGCGCTGCGCGTTTGATGACGATATCGCCAACTCGCTGATTGAGGCGGCGCAGGATGCCGATGCCTTCCTTTTCGGCACGCCTACCTATTTCGGCCAGCCCAACGGCGCGCTCTTGGCGGTGCTGCAGCGTGTACTTTATGCCGCACGGCCCGTCTTTGCCTTCAAGCCCGTCGCGTGCGTTGTCGTGGCGCGCAGAGGAGGTGCCACGGCGGCGTTCCAGACGATGAACATGCCCTTCGAGATGTGCAACATGCCCGTTGCCACCTCGCAGTACTGGAACATCGTCTATGGCGCGGCGAAAGGTGAGGCGCAGTTGGACGCGGAGGGTATGCAGACCGTACGCACGCTGGCGCACAACCTCGCATGGATGACACGCAGTCTCGCCACGCAGCCGCACTACAACCCCGACTCCGAACCGCACCAAAGGACCAACTTCATCAGATAGCATCGCCCTGTCATCGTGCGACTATCTACGGCAACGACACGGCAACGACACGGCAACGGGACGGCAACGACACGGCAACGAGACGGCAACGAGTAAAGAGAATGGAAAGGGAATGATAGAGGAACAGCAACTGCATGGGTCACATTGGACCCATAAATAAACAATGATTTATTTACTATCGGCGTATTATCGCTGCAAAATTATTAATGCTATGGCAAAATCAGGATTAGAAGTACCTTTCAATCAAGTAAGTGGAAGGATAAGCAAAGATAGTGAGATTTACTATACCAACCGTTTTGGTCAGACGGTGGTGAGCAATTATCCTAAGCACCGTGACCCGAAGAAGATTACCGCTCACCAGCACGACCTAAACGCCCGCTTTTCAGAAGCGGTAGTCCAAGCCGGTGCCGAACTTGCCGACCCTGCTCGCCGTGCTTATTGGCAAGACTTGTTCGACCGTCAGAAAGAACCAAAGCAATACAAAACCCTCCGTGGCTTCATCATTGCCCGACTGACCAAACAGCAATAGAAGTACAACTCAATTCTACATCCTGCCCCCCCTTTGGCACTTAGGTATTTTTGCAACTGCAAAATAATGAAAAAAAAGGATAAAGCATCATATAGGCAATTTCGATGGAAATTATTTAGGGACCAGATTTTAGAGGCTAATAATTTCCAATGTTCTTATTGTAACCGACATCAAACGGATGGTGTTATATTTCAGGTTCATCATAAATGTTATAAAACAGATGAAAATGGTCAATTGCGCAATCCGTGGGAATATCCTTTAAGTGATTTTGAAGTACTATGTCAAGGTTGCCATGCCAGAAAGCATGGACGTATTCCTCCTGCTGATGGATGGCAAGAAATTGATTGTGAGGACATGATGGAACCTTGTGTTGAGTGTGAGTATCCGAATTGTACCTATGATGGGTTATTGAGATATGTGCATACTATATATCATCCAAATTGGGGATTTCTCAATGTTGGGTGTAACCATGCTGCACGATTAACAGGAATGGATGAAGCCTCTCTTAAGACAATAGAAAATGAAGAAGAGAAAAAACAACGAATGTTTGATACTTTCTGCAATAAAGAAAAGTGGGAACAAGTTGATAATCGTTATTCTCGCGATTATTGTGATTTTCCCATAACTATAACTGCAGTGAAGGATTATTTTTTACTAATTATTTTTATTCAATTACCCGACAAATATGATACAGTTGAAAAAGCACAACAAGCGGCATTCGCAATCTGTTATAATAACTATCCCAAACATTTTTGTGAACAATATCAATTGCCATATCAAGAATTAAAAGCAAAGAAACCACATTCCAAGACTAATCCGTTAATATATAGAAACCAGTTAACTTATGCTATTAACAATAAAACAGGGAAACTTGTTCATATTGATAGCGTAAAACAAGGTGTATTATGTAATTGTATATGCCCTGCTTGTGGAAAGCCTCTCATTGCTGATAATACACCTATAGATACATCAAAACATCAGTTTTTGCACATTGGCAATGTACAATGCAATGATACATATCAACAGATGTTTCGACATTTGGTGTTACAGATTATTATGGAAAAAGGTCAAATAACACTGCCACAATATGAGAATTCTAAAGTTGATATGTATTTACCCGAAGAAGTCCGATCATTTGAATCTATAGATTGCAAAGATAACTTATATGATGCAGTGATTAAATATAATGAAAGCGAATCAGTTTGCAAATTGGGTGTATTTGTTGATGTGGAAGAGACTATAGATAAAGATAAAAAGACAGAACTTCAAATAGAAGAAATACCATCAATAGAAATTAATTTGATTCAACCTTATCATAGAACTCCACCTCTTAAATTCAAAGAACTTAAAGATATTCTACTAAATACGAGTAAGTTTTCTTCATGGATATTCCATCCTCTATATGACCAAAAAGTAGAGCAACTGATTCAAAATAAAGAAACCTTCTTGTATAATTATGCTAAAAATAAGGAACATCATACGAAGGAAGGATTACTTGAGTTCAAAAAGATTTTACACAATTATAAACCCAAGTATTATTCTCAAGAGGAGACAAAAGAAAGACTTAAAAAAATACGGAATGATATAAGAAACAAATTTGTAATAAAGAGTCCTTTTTATTCTAAAAATAAATGTATATTATCTGAACAACAGAAATATGGCTTGGAAGAATTTTTCTTGTTGTATTTACACATTGGAATCAATTATTTTAGTTGGAATCCTGATAGAAAACAAGCCATGTATGATGAATTATATAAAGAAGATAATATGCCCACAATTAATGCTATAGGCTCTCTTTGGTTTGGGTTTATATTTAATATGTTCCATACAAATGATTTCCAAATATTTATTAACATTCTTGCGTCAAAATATCCACAGACGGAACATTATGTACTTACATATATAAATGGTTCTTCTTTTTATAAAAACTATTGCAAATTTCACACGATTAGTCTTTTACCATTGCAAGATATTGGTCGTAATGACTCTGCCAACATATGGATAGATGGCATTTTTTATACTGCTTTTTCTGCATATGATAATCAATTATTTCCAAAAGTGACATTGCCGAAAATTATTCACTATTAAATAACATCGCCATACTTTTCAACGAATACAAATATCATGACAGATTATGACCGCAAAAGACATACAAACCCTTATCTCTCACGGCAAGCATTTCACATGTAGGTATAACAAACAGGAAGCATAGAATAAAACAAAACTGATATATGTCACAGCAACTTCAGATACGCAACTCAACGGTGGATTTTCTTGTGTTCACCAAACAGAACGCAGAGGACGGCATCTCCGTGATGGTGGAGAATGATACCGTGTGGCTTACGCAAGATGCCATTGCCACGCTCTTTGACAAAGGTCGCTCCACTATCGCAGAGCATTTGCGCAATATCTTTGAAACCGGAGAATTACAAGCGGAAGTGGTTTGTCGGAAATTCCGACAAACCACTAAACACGGTGCAATAGAGGGCAAAACACAAACAAAAGTTGTCACTTTCTATAATCTTGATTATGCCGAGCGTCAGGCACGAAAACAGATACCGATGACGATGGAGGACTGGGCGAAGAAATTGGATGTCTTTCTGCAACTCAATGACGAAAAGATACTTCAGGATGCCGGTTCGGTATCGCACGAGATAGCACAGGCTTTCGCTGAATCGGAATTTGAGAAATACCGTGTGCTGCAAGACCAAACCTACGAGTCCGATTTCGACCTCTTTGCCCATACGATTGACAAAGAATAAATAAACACACGAACCAACAAGTTATTCATACGATACAATGAAAATGGAGAACATTCACAAAGTCCTCGTCCTCGGTTCGACCGCGCCGTGATGCAGGCCTACGGACTCACACCCAGCAAAACCACCGAATCAGAAATAGTAGCCCGACTCTTCAGCCTCTACCAACAACTCACAGCAAAATAACCACCACCCTATATGGAAACCCAAAACACGGAATACAAACTCCTTTGGAAAGACGGATACCTCCGCTACATCAGCGGATTCGCCAATGCCAACGGCGGTACACTCTATATCGGTATGGACGACAACGGAAATATCGTAGGTGTTGACAATGCCCGATACCTCCTTGAGAACCTGCCCAACAAAGCAGTGCAGGCGACAGGCATTGTACCCGAAATTAATCTGTTGAATGAGAGCGGCAAAGAATACCTCGCCATACAAGTCAAGCCTTCTGAGCAGCCAGTCTCCTGCAACGGCAAGTTCTACCTCCGCAGCGGCAGTACCCTGCAGGAACTTAACGGCACCGCACTGACCGAATTTCTTACGAGCCGCATACCGCAAACGGAATGGGACAACCGTATATGCAAGGATGCTGACATGTCTGACATTGACGCAGAAGCGGTAAGGTATTTTATCAGGCACGCCATTGCTTCAGGCCGTATGCCCAAAGAGGCGGAGAACGACAATATGGAAACCGTACTCCATAATCTCTCGCTGACAGACAAACAAGGCCGTCTCAAAAACGCCGCCATACTGCTCTTCGGCAAAAAACCGCAGTTCTTCTTCATTACTGCCACATTCCGTCTCGGCCGTTTCGGCGAAGACGGCACAGACCTCGGTTTCCAAGATGAGTTTGAAGGGAATATACTGCAAATGGCAGATAATGTGTTGTGGAAACTCCGCACTAAATATCTGATTGCACCGATTCACTATGAAGGGGTGCAACGGATTGAGACACTTGAGATCCCTGAAGACGCCCTGCGGGAATTGGTCTATAACGCCATCGTACACCGCGACTATACAGGTGCGCATACGCAGATGAAAGTCTTTAACGGACATATCCGGCTATGGAACGCAGGTGAATTGCCAAGCAACTTTGATGCAGAGAAAGTGGCTGTCGAACACATGTCAAATCCTCGCAACCATCTGCTTGCCAATGTCTTTTACCGTGCAGGCTTTATTGAGGCGTTTGGCAGGGGTATAGGAAAAGTATACACCGCGTTTGAAAAACAAAACCTGCCGCACCCTGCATTTGAAAACTTTATGGGCGGAACACTCGTAACCATCCCCCGCAACCCGAATGACCAAGATAATGTCACCAATAATGTCACTAATAATGTCACAAAAGAACTCACTGACAGGCAAAAACTTATAATAGATTTTATTAAAGATGATGTCACAATAAATGTCACCAATTTGTCACAAAAGACAAAGGTAGCAATGCGAACAGTTATGCGTGATATTGAAGTTTTGAAAAAATTAGGAATCATAGAGCGTATCGGCACTCGCAAAACAGGTTACTGGAAAGTGAAAAAATAATCAAATAAGCACGAACCAACAAGATATTCATACGATACAATGAAACTGGAGAACATTCACAAAGTCCTCGTCCTCGGATCGGGCGCGCTGAAGATCGGCGAGGCGGGCGAGTTTGACTACTCGGGCAGCCAGGCGTTGAAAGCGCTCCGCGAGGAGGGGGTGCAAACCGTGCTGATCAACCCCAACATCGCCACCGTACAGACCTCCGAAGGCGTGGCGGACAAAATCTATTTCCTGCCCGTGTCGCCGTATTTCGTGGAGCGGGTCATCGACAAGGAGCGTCCCGACGGCATCCTCCTCTCCTTCGGCGGACAGACAGCCCTCAACTGCGGGGTCGAACTCTACAAGCAGGGCGTGCTGGAACGGTACGGCGTGCAGGTGCTCGGTACGCCTATACAAGCCATAATAGATACAGAAGACCGCGAGCTTTTCGTTGAACGTCTCAACGAAATCAACGTCAAGACTATCCAAAGCGAAGCTTGTGAGACCATAGAGCAGGCGCGTGAAGCAGCCTCACGGCTCGGTTACCCCATTATTATCCGCGCCGCATACGCACTTGGGGGACTGGGTTCGGGATTCTGCGACAACGAGCAGGAACTGAACCGGCTTGCCGAAAAAGCATTCTCTTTTTCTCCTCAGGTGCTTGTCGAGAAGTCGCTCAAGGGATGGAAAGAGATTGAATACGAAGTTGTGCGTGACCGTTATGACAACTGCATCACAGTCTGCAATATGGAGAACTTTGACCCGCTTGGCATACATACCGGCGAAAGTATCGTTATTGCTCCATCGCAGACCCTCACCAACTCCGAGTACCATAAACTGCGCGAATTGGCGATACGTATAATCCGTCATATCGGTATAGTGGGCGAGTGTAATGTGCAGTACGCCCTTGATCCGCAATCGGAAGACTACCGCGTCATTGAGGTCAATGCCCGTTTGTCCCGTTCGTCGGCACTTGCCAGCAAGGCTACCGGCTATCCCCTCGCTTTTGTAGCTGCTAAATTGGGAATGGGTTACGGCTTGCACGAACTATACAACTCTGTTACCAAAACCACCTCCGCTTTCTTCGAGCCCGCATTAGACTATGTGGTGTGCAAGATTCCCCGCTGGGACCTTAACAAGTTCCGCAACGTGGACCGCGAGCTCGGCTCGTCAATGAAGTCCGTGGGCGAGGTGATGGCGATAGGCCGCACCTTCGAGGAGGCCATCCAGAAAGGCCTGCGTATGATAGGGCAGGGGATGCACGGCTTCGCCGCGAACAAGGTTCTCCAGATTGACAACATCGACCATTCGCTGGCCGCGCCGACCGACAAACGCATCTTCGTCGTGGCGGAGGCGATGAAACAGGGCTACAGCATCGAGCGCATACACAACCTGACGATGATCGACCGCTGGTTCCTGCAGAAACTGGAGAACATCCGCCTCACCGAACAGGAACTGCACAACTACACCATTGACACGCTGCCCGACGACCTTTTGCTGCGCGCCAAGCGGCAGGGGTTCAGCGACTTCCAGGTGGCTCGTGCCGTCGGACTGATGGAGACGACGGACTCCGAGGCGGCTGTCCTGCGTATGCGGCAGCATCGCAAGGAACACCATATTCTTCCCGTGGTCAAGCAGATTGATACATTGGCAGCCGAATATCCCGCTCAAACCAATTACCTGTATCTTACATATAGCGGTGTTGACAGCGACATTGATTATACGGGCGACCGGCAGTCCATTATAGTACTCGGTTCGGGTGCCTATCGTATCGGTTCGTCTGTGGAGTTTGACTGGTGTGGTGTGCAGGCTCTCAATACCATTCGCAAAAGCGGTTACCGGTCGGTGATGATTAACTACAATCCCGAAACAGTCTCCACTGACTACGATATGTGCGACAGACTCTATTTTGATGAACTTACCTTTGAGAGGGTAATGGACATCATAGAGTTTGAAACGCCATACGGAGTTATTGTCTCTACAGGCGGTCAGATACCTAACAACCTTGCTCTCAAGTTGGACGAGCAGCACGTTCATCTGTTGGGTACGTCTGCGCAGTCGATTGACAATGCAGAGGACCGCGACAAGTTCTCCGCTATGTTAGACCGCATAGGTGTGGATCAGCCCCGTTGGAGCGCACTCACATCAATGGATGATATTCACGCTTTTGTGGAGAAGGTAGGTTTTCCTGTTCTAGTACGCCCTTCATACGTTCTTTCCGGGGCGGCAATGAACGTCTGTTCGAGTGAGGAGGAACTGACGCGTTTCTTGCAACTCGCAGCCAATGTCAGCCAGAAACACCCGGTGGTTGTTTCCAAGTTTATGAACAACACCAAGGAGGTGGAGATGGATGCGGTGGCCCGGAACGGGGAAATAATTGCTTATGCCATATCCGAACACGTCGAGTATGCAGGTGTCCATTCCGGCGATGCCACTATTATGTTTCCTGCGCAGAAACTGTATGTGGAAACCGTTCGTCGTATCAAGAAGATTTCCGGACAGATAGCTCGCGAACTCAATATATCCGGTCCGTTCAATATCCAGTTCCTTGCCCGCGAGAACGAGATAAAAGTGATAGAGTGCAACTTGCGTGCGTCACGTTCGTTCCCGTTTGTGTCCAAAGTGTTGAAGATTAACCTTATTGACCTTGCTACGCGCATTATGCTCGGTCTGCCGGTTGAGAAACCCCACAAGTCTCTCTTCGACTTTGAGTATGTCGGTGTTAAAGCTTCGCAGTTCTCGTTCAACCGTTTGCAGAATACTGACCCTGTTTTGGGTGTCGATATGGCTTCTACAGGCGAAGTGGGCTGTCTCGGAGAAGATGCCAATGCCGCATTGGTGAAGTCGATGCTCTCTGTCGGCTACCGCATACCTCAAAAGACTGTTCTTATCTCTGCGGGAGATACTAAGCACCGGACTATGCTTCTTGAGCCGACAAGACTGCTCGCTTCCAAGGGCTACCGGATATATGCCACCAAAGGCACTTCTGCTTTCCTTTCCGAATACCACGTCCCCAATACGTGCGTAGAAACGGAAGAGGCATTGCAGTTGCTACATAATCATACCATTGAACTGGTTATCAGTATCCACCGTGAGAACGATCTCGGCAACGAACACAAGGGTTATCAAGTAAGGCGGGCGGCTATTGACCTGAATGTACCCGTTATCAGCAATCCACGATTGGCAGGTGCTTTTATCTACGCTTTCTGCGCCGTGCCTCTTGACCAGCTCGATATTCTTGCGTGGGACGAATATAAATGACAACCAACTATCTTTTCGATACAATTTAACACTACGACTATGAATATAGCATTAACCCAAACCGATTTCCACTTCCCGAAGCAGACAGGAGTCTATAACGGCAAAGTCCGCGATGTTTATTTCTTGGATGACCGTCTTGTGATGGTCGCTACCGACCGTATATCCGCTTTTGATGTCATCCTTCCGCAGGGAATACCTTACAAGGGACAGATTTTGAATCAGATTGCAGCACGTTTTCTGCGTGCCACAGAAGATATTGTTCCCAACTGGCTCGAAGCCACTCCTGACCCGATGGTCTCTGTTGGCAAACGGTGCAAGGGCTATCCTGTTGAGATGATAGTTCGCGGCTATCTCTGCGGTAGTGCTTGGCGTGCCTATCAGCAAGGCGAACGCGTGCTTTGCGGGGTGCGTCTGCCTGAAGGGATGAAAGAGAACCAAGCCTTTCCCGAACCCATCATCACTCCTACTACCAAGGCGGAAATAGGCGAACACGATGAGAATATCTCCCGCGATGAGATTATAACCAAAGGCTTGGTGCCCGAACGGGAATACGAACAATTGGAACTCTACTCGCTTGCTCTCTTCCAACGCGGACAAATGATGGCCGCGGAACGCGGACTTATTCTTGTGGACACCAAGTACGAGTTTGGTACATACAACGGACAGATACTCCTTATGGACGAAGTGCACACACCTGACTCGTCCCGTTATTTCTACCGCGAAGGCTATGAGGAGCGTTTCAATGCAGGACAACCGCAGAGACAACTATCCAAAGAGTTCGTTCGTGAATGGCTGATGCAGAACGGTTTCCAAGGCAAACAAGGACAACAAGTACCAGAGATGACACAGCAAGTGGTAGAAGGTATCCGTGACCGCTATATAGAACTATACGAGCATATCACCGGCGAGACCATTGCGCTTGACGAAACATCTGCTCACGTCACTCCCGTCGCTCTTGCCTCGCGCATCGAGACCAATGTCCGCAACTACTTCTCATAGCAACATCCAACCGAAGTCCTTGCCCCTATAAGCAAGGACTTTTTTAATAACATATTCATTTAATCTCAAACAAATACCCTTTTTATGAAACAAGGTTTTGACAATGACAAGTACCTTCACATGCAGTCGGAGCATATCCGCGAACGCATCGCTCAGTTCGGTAACAAATTGTACCTCGAGTTAGGTGGCAAACTTTTTGATGACTACCACGCCTCGCGTGTTCTCCCCGGTTTCCAGCCAGACAGCAAACTAAGGATGCTGACTCTCTTGCAGGACAGTATAGAAATAGAGATAGTCATTTCCGCCCGTGATATAGAAAAGAACAAGATTCGTCAGGATCTCGGTATCCCTTACGATGAAGATGTTCTTCGTCTGCGTACAGAATTCCAGAAGAGAGGTTTCCTTGTTGGCGGTGTCATTATCACTCACTACAATGGTCAGGTGTCCGCCGACTTATACCGGCAGCGTCTTGAACGGCTCGGTATAGCCACCTATGTACACTATACTATAGAGGGTTATCCACATAATGTAGCACTGATTGATTCGGAAGACGGATTTGGCAAGAACGACTATGTGCCTACCACCCGTCCGCTTGTTATAATAACCGCTCCCGGTCCGGGTTCGGGCAAGATGGCGGTTTGTCTGTCGCAACTCTATAACGAACACCGTCGCGGCATTGAAGCCGGATATGCCAAGTACGAGACTTTCCCCATTTGGAATCTGCCACTCAAACACCCCGTCAATCTTGCCTACGAAGCCGCTACGGCTGACATTCAGGATGTCAATATGATAGACCCGTTCCATCTCGAAGCGTACAACAAAGTGGCTATCAACTACAACCGCGATATAGAGATATTTCCTGTTCTCAAACGCCTCTTTGAAGGTATTTACGGGCAAAGTCCTTATCAGTCGCCCACGGATATGGGAGTCAATATGGCAGGTTACTGCATATGCGATGACGATGTATGTTCGGAAGCTGCCAAGCAAGAGATTATCCGGCGTTACTTTACAGCTCTCAACCAACTTGCAGACGGCAGAGGCTCGGAAACAGAGGTGAACAAAATCAAGCAGTTGTTTGGTCAGGCAGGTCTGACTTTGGACAACCGTCCAGTGGTGAAAGCAGCCCGCGACAGACAGCAAGAGACAGGCGCTACCTGTTCCGCTATCCAACTGCAGGACGGCACTATCATCACCGCTCATTCGGGTGACCTGCTTGGAGCGATGTCCGCACTGCTGCTTAATGCCGTCAAACATCTGGCTGGAATGGAACATTCGGTAAAACTCATTGCCCAACAGATTATCACGCCTATCCAGAATACCAAACTGACTTATCTTCGCGGTCATAACCCTCGTCTGCATACCGATGAGGTGCTGATTGCCTTGTCCGTGTTGTCAATGGACGACAAGAACTGCCGCTGTGCACTCGGTTGTCTGCCGCAGTTGGAAGGCTGTGAAGCGCACTGCACGGTGATGGTCAGCGAAGTGGATCAAAAGATATTCCGCAAATTAGGCATTCACCTCACCTGCGATCCGAACAAGAAATAGACAAGTTCGTTTTTATTATTCATACGTCAAAGATCACTTGCAGTTTGTGTGCGGAGTGCTGCTCTCCGCCCCGACGTCCCACAGCGCAATGTTGTGGCAATCGCTTTGCACAGGACAGCATACAGGCAACATCCGCAAAGTGGATGTTGCCTTGCGTATTGTTTGCCGGCAACGCAAGCAATACACATTCTGAATGCCGTTTGAAAATCCGCTGTCGCAGCGGAATGTTATTCCCCTTACTCATCAAGAGTCTCCCAAGAGGTAAAATCTATCACGTGAATTGCGGGCTTTTTCACGATTTCTTTTTGGACGGCTCCTGGGAGCCGTGTTCAAATATAATTTGAACGAAATAGACATACGATATTCTTTGCGTGCGGCTCTTGGTAATTTGAAATGTTGCGCAAAGATACGATAGCGGGGAATGGTGCTTTCAGTTTTCTTTCAGTTTACTCAAGCAAGTTCGGGATTTTTCAGTTTATTGTCTGTTTCCGCATGCAAAGATACGATACGGGGGAATGTCGGGTTGGGGAATAGAGGGAGATCAATGGACGTGCGGGCTTATTCAGTCGCTTGTCTGATTCTGCGTGATGGGTTGGCATATTATTGCGCTTCCATAAGTAGGGAGGAAAGGCCTATTTTTGTTGTCAAATTAAACGAAAATGACAACAAGGACAGGACGAAAGAACCGAAAGGAGCATACAATCCGCGAAACTCGCTCAATG
>CAJOIZ010000013.1:74200-82651 GCA_905234835.1 Paludibacteraceae bacterium | reverse complement strand
ATTTGCAGTATTCAGCCCACGTCGGGGAATGTGTCCTTTAGTAATAGTGGGAGGGATGCGGACATATTGAAAAAGGCGTCTTCAGCGCTTTGTTTTGGCGATTCGGAATCTGGTAAATTCTTTGTTCCAAGACATTGCAGCACGAGGTGTCCTGTGGTATGTACATAGCGTACGCGTTTGAGCGTACGTATATACATACGGCGTGGGCTTCAGTGTTGTTGTTTGGAACAAAAGGCAATACCAGAGCCTCGAATCGCGGAACAGCAAGATTGCAGTCCCGCGCTTTTATTGTATGTATGTTCGCGGATAATTGAATTACTGACACGTTACAGAAAACTAACAAATTACAATTATAATTAACGAGGAACGACCCTCGAGTATTAACTAAAACAACAAAAAATTATGAGGAAACTATTTTTCTTAACGCTGCTGTCAGCGATGTTATGTCTGCCGCAGTGGGCATTAGCATGGTCCGAAACGGATGAAACAGTCAATCTCACCGCTAAAAGGGGCGAGGCGATTCACAATGAATGGACCGAAATGATTTACGAAACCGAGCCTTATATTGAATCCGGTTCAGTATACGTACAAATCGAAAAGGAAGATTTGGGTATGATATCCGGCTTCCAAAGTTATAAGATAACCGAATTCCAATGTTATGATGAAGGTACAGCGGTTATCAAAGTATCGAATGCTGTATTTGACGGAGAAGGTTATCTTCAGGGATATGTCAACTATACCTTCAACGTAACCGTAAGTGCTGACCCCTATGTAGCGCCAACCAACATCTCCGATTCTGACCCTTGGGCTGATGGTTACGATTGGGACTACACACCGGATATGTCGGCCTTGCATGACATTACTGTGGAGGAAGGCTCTACGACAAACAACTGGATTAAGTTGATGATGATAGCCTCGAGTTATTATGATGATATGGAACATAAATTCATGCGTCAATGGCAGGACGTGCCGTCTGAGAATATTAGTATAACATCTGGTAACACAAGTGCAGTGACTGTTTTGAATGGTCAGTTTATTGCCCAAAGTGGCGCTGCCGGTCAGACGGCAACAATCACCATCAGTTGTGCCCCGGATATAACAAACGATTGGGTGCCTTCTGCAAGTTATCAGTTTGTCATCAACGTGGTGGCACCTGTTCCTTCGACTCCTTCCGGTCCTTCCTTCACGTGGAGCCAACAGCAAGTAAACTTGGTATCCATGGCGTGCAGCAATGATTATAAGGAACAAGAAATGGCTTTAATCAATAATATCTTTGCATCGCTCACGCAAACAAGGGACAAGAACGAAGACTGGAGTGACCCGGGATACGAATCATGCCAATTCTATGCCGGATCAATTAGAGTTAATAATTGCGGAAACCTGAAGTTCAAATCCATCACCGGAGACCTCACTGGTATCATCATCACATGCAGTGATGTATTTACTGCTACCGGTCTTTCGGCGGGTTGGACGTATGATGCCGGTGCCGGCACTCTTACGTGGCTTGGTACAGCAGCAGAGGAAGTTACCCTTTCTGGAAACATTGAATGCAACGTTTCTACTATTGAGTTCTTCTATTCGCCCGCTGCCGCTCCGCGTTTAGGTGAGTCATTCTATGATGCATGGCAATGGTACGAAATCACCGGCGCACACACGGCAAAAGTGACAGCACCGCGAAACATGAGCGGAGGAATAAATATTCCTGCATCTGTAGAAGACGGTGGCGTAACGTACTATATCACCGCGATTGATCCTCATGCGTTCGACGGTTACCCCCAACTGTCCGCTGCTTCTATTGGCGAGAATGTTGCCAGCATCGGCGCACAGGCTTTTGATGGCTGCACATGGATGACTGAAATTACGGTAAACAGCACGGTTTTGGAGTCTGTAGGCAATCTGGCGTTCAAGAACTGCAAACTTTTGCAAGTCATCGAATTCTATACCGATCTGCCTCCTGTTCTTGGCAGCAACATATTCTACGGTGATGACCGCTTGAATCATATCCATGTTCATTCCTCCTATGTGTCGGATTATCAGAACGCAACCGGTTGGAGTGCATATTCTGACAAAATAGGAGCGCTGTGGTCCAACCCCGCTATTGGTGAGCAGTTCTTCTGGCATAACCAGACGACTACGGGCTTGTATCAAGTCACCTCTGTTAGAACCTCTACTACTAATAGAGAGGCAAAAGTGCTCCCCTACTCTGCCGCTGTAAATGCCATCTATCCGATTACGCGCGAAGGAACACTGATTATTCCCGAGGCAGCTGATTATATTCACTACGCCTATCCTATCACCGGTATCGGAGCCGATGCTTACAAGAATTGCACGGACATTGATGTAGTAATGATGCCGCAGGCTGTGAAGACTATCGAATCCGGCGCATTCTCGGGCTGCACTGGCGTAAAGAATGTGTTCTTCTTGTGGAACGACCTGACTGATATCACTTGGGCGGATGCCAATGTAGGCGCAGACTTCGCAACAGCAGCTTCTGGCAACACTAAGATTATCGTTCCTACGGGCAAATTGGCAGCATATCAGGCATGGGCTCCCGCATGGGCAGGTTGTATGTTAGAGGGCAATATTCTTGACGTTACGGCTACACAAGATCCTGAGAATAATATGAAGTACTACCGCACCTTCTACGATAGCTCTTCAGACTACATGTTGCCGCCGAGCGTATGGGCGTATGTAGGTTATGTATCGGGTGGCGACTTCATCCTGCATCCTCTCGCTTTCGACGGAGGAATTATTCCTGCTGGAACAGCGGTAGTTCTTGAATCGGAAACGCCTACATACCGCTTGATTTCTGTAACCGGTTCTGCTGCTGCTTATACCGGACGGAACGACCTGATTGGTCGTGATAATGACATTGCGGTAAGCTCACTGGGTTCTGATGCAGACAGAGTCTATGTACTCGGTAAAGAATTTTGGATCGGTGGCAACCGCCAAGTAGGTATGGGTCTGTACAGATATACAGGAACAACATTGGCTGCACACAAAGCATATATGATTCTTGATGCGTCCGGTAATCCGGGTTCCCCCATTCAAACCGCTCCCGTACGCTTCCTCTTCAAACATGAGCAAATGCCGACGGACGCAGAAAGCATACAAGAGAATAATGAATCTTGCATAAAAGTGATTCGTGACGGTCAGTTGATCATTATCAAGAACGGTAAAGAGTATAATGCACAAGGTCAGATTGTTAAATAAGGAGGACGCAACTATGAAAAAAATGATGTATATACAGCCTTCCGTCATGGTAACGGAAATGGTGGTGGTTCAAACGCTTTGCGCAAGTGGTGACCCGGATTCGGGTAGTGTGACTTTCTCGCAATTTAACCCCGAAGCGACAACAGACTCGCAGCTGTAACACAACAGAGTCTCAGTTGTAACCACAACGCTTACAAATAGTCACCTTGACTATAAGAAATCACTTACCGGCAACTGCCCCCAGTTGCCGGTAAGTGTGTCTTTGTAGATGCCCCCTTTTTCTATGTTCATTGCGTCTGAATATTATTCAGACACGGCTCCCCAGATCCGCCTGTAAAGGAGGACTTTTTTCCTCCGTATATCACACACAGCATTATAAAGTCTGAAATTATTTGTGAAAAGTTTTTTTGATAAGAAAAAGGCAGTACTTTTGCGGCGTTTTCGGGAATAATCCCGTAAGCCTCTTGTGGTTTCGTTGTGTGATTCTCACGCGACGGATTAAAAGGGAAACAGGTGAAAGACCTGTGCAGTCCACGCTGCCGTAAGTTTCTAAAGAACGCCCTCCACTATGCCACTGTCATTGCGACGGGAAGGCGGGGGAGCGTGAAACGAGCCGGAAGACCTGCCGCGAGTGAAACACTTTATTCGCCCTCGTGGGATAGGACGGCCGAAGACAATGAAACAGAATGAATTTCCTCTTGCTGTGAGTTATAGCGGCTGACTGCAGTCAGCCTGTGTCTCGTTTCCCCGTATGAAGCGGGACGGCTGTGTATGTCCGTCAGACGACGGACAGATGGTATCAAAGTAACTGAATAATCATTACATAAACAATAATAAATATGAAAAAACTTGATGAACTGACTATTGCGCTGGCAAGTGACCACGCTGGTTTTGGACTGAAATCCATGATTCAGTTGTATCTGGAACGTGAAGGTGTCAAGGTGAACGATTTCGGCTGCCACTCTATGGAGAACTGTGACTTCCCCGATTTCGCACATCCGATGGCAACCGCTGTGGAGAAAGGCGAGTGTGACCTGGGCATAGGTTTCTGCTTTACGGGCAACGGCATGTGCATGGCCACCAACACCCATCCTCATGTGCGTGCCACCATTTGCTGGGAACCGCGCATGGCGGAGAACGCACGCCGTTTTTTTGATGCCAACATTCTCTGTCTGCCTGCCGGTTATGTGGCTCCCGACAAGGCGCTTGACATCATTCACGCCTTTGTCACCACCGCTTTTGACGGCGGAGAAAGGTACGTGCGCCGTATCCGTCATTTGGCTAATCCCAACAAGTACAGGATTGAGAACGGGGAATGGATAATGGAGGATTGAAGATATGAAAAACCTTAATGTAAAACTTCACATTCTGGCGCCGCTTACTGTTGCCGTGGTGCTTTTCATGTGGTTCGTGCCGGCATCCTTTTTCGGCATTGACGGTCTGACGGTGGTACAGCAGCGTACCATTGCCATCTTCTGCTACGCAGCCCTTATGTGGATGTTCGAGATTATCCCTGCCTGGGCTACGAGTGTGACAACCATCGTAGCTCTGCTTCTGGCTGTCTCCAACAAGGGACTGACCAACCCCGACATGGGCAGTCTGGTTAACTTCAAAGAACTGATGGCTTCGTTTGCAGACCCGATTATCATGCTGTTCCTCGGCGGTTTTGTGCTGGCTATCGCAGCAAGCAAGGTCGGTCTGGATGTGGTTCTGGCACGCGTGATGCTCAAGCCGTTCGGCACGAACCCCAAGTGGGTGCTGCTGGGCTTCCTGACGCTTATCAGCGTGATGTCCATGTTTATGAGCAACACTGCCACCGCCGCCATGATGCTGGCGTTCCTTGCACCGGTGCTGAGGACACTGCCTGTGGATGGCGGAGGCCGTATCAGCCTGGCGATGGCTATTCCTATTGCCGCGAATATCGGCGGTCTGGGCACGCCTATCGGCACACCCCCTAACGCTATCGCTATCGGTCAGTTGTCCGCTATGGACATCAATGTGGGCTTCGGCGCATGGATGATAAGAATGGTGCCTGTGGTGGTTATTATGATTCTGTTCGCATGGTGGCTTCTGATGTTCCTCTTCCCCTTCAAGGCGAAGGATATCAGGATTGTCATCCAGCCGGACGAGCATCATCAGATGGGTTGGGAGTTCTGGGTGGTTACCGTGACTTTCTTCGCCACCATCCTGCTGTGGATGACGGGTGAGCTGACCCGCCTCAACTCCAACGTGGTTGCTCTTATCCCGTTTGCAGTCTTTGCGCTGGTAGGTGTTTTCAAACGCGATGACTTCGCGAAGATTGACTGGCATGTGCTGTGGATGGTAGCCGGTGGTTTCGCCATCGGTACGGCACTTAACAAGACAGGTCTGGCTGCCGCTTTGGTGGAGTCTATCCCGTTCGCGTCATGGTCTGCTATCGCGGTTCTGATTATCGCCGGTCTGCTGGGATGGCTGCTCTCCAACTTCATCGCCAACTCGTCCGCAGCCAATCTGCTCGTGCCTATTCTGGCTGTTGTGGGTACTGCCATGAGTGAGCAGCTGGGCGCTTTCGGAGGTGTGACCACCCTGCTTGTCTGTGTGGCGGCTTCCACATCGTTTGCCATGCTCCTGCCTATCTCCACTCCGCCCAATGCGATTGCCTGTTCCACCGGTCTGATCAAGACCAACGATATGGCGAAAGTGGGGTTGATTATCGGTCTTGTAGGTATTGCGCTGGCGTATGCGGTTATCATACTTTTCCCGTTCAACTGATGTTCAACTGATATAACGCAAGTTTCTGCCATGTAAATAATGCGTTATCCGGGGGCGGAATGGCTTAGCCTTTCCGCCCCCTTGTTTGCAACAACTATGAAACGAATCATATAGTATCCATCCGAAACAGACGTACATGAAAGCCCGATGCCCCTTTTGAAATCATAAATCATAAATCATAAACCATAAATCATAAATATGAAACTATCAACTCTCAACTCTCCAACTTCTATCAACTTTCAACTATAATAATTTGCAATCATAAATTTCTTTACTACCTTTGCCGCCGGAAAGGCAGTGAACAGTATGCCGTGGGCTGAAGTACGGAAAAGAAAGATACCAGAGTATCAAAGAACCTGCCGAAATAATCTTTTGAAACCACCGAAACATGTCACAAGAACTGAATATACAGGTGTTTGATGACAAACAGGTACGCATTGTGTGGGATAGTGAAGACGGAAAATACTATTTCTCCGTAACGGATGTCATACGCGTACTGACTGATCAGCCGGATGCACGTGGTGCAAGCACTTATTGGGCGGTACTCAAGAAACGCCTTAAACAGGAGGGGGCGGATCAACTGCTTACAAATTGTAAGCAATTGAAATTACCCGCTTCTGACGGCAAAAACCGAAGCACAGATGTGGCTGATACAGAGCAGATTCTGCGCATCATTCAGTCTGTCCCGTCCAAGAAGGCGGAGCCATTCAAGCAGTGGCTGGCATACGTGGGCAGTAGGCGCATTGACCAGTTCCAAGACCCTGAATTGTCCATAGAACAGGCGGTTAGGGACTACCGTCGTCTGGGTTATTCGGAGAACTGGATAAACCGGCGCATAAAATCCATTGAGACCCGGAAAGAACTCACCGATGAATGGAAGCGGGGCGGTATGCAGGAGGGGCGTGATTTCGCACTCTTGACAGATATTATCACCAAGGCATGGAGCGGAAAGACAACTCGCGAGTACAAGGACTACAAAGGTCTGAGGAAGGAGAGTCTGCGGGACAACATGACGAATCTGGAGTTGGCGCTCAACACGCTTGCAGAGGCGGCAACGACCGAGTTCTCCAAGCAGTACAACCCCAAGGGATTGGCGGAAAACAAACGTGTGGCAAACAAAGGGGGTGAGGCGGCGCGTGTCGCTCGTGAGAACATTGAGCAAGGGCTTGGACGCAGTATCATCTCTTCCGAACGCGCTTCCGATTATATCCGTCCGATAGAAGACGCGGAAAGCAAGGAGTTGCCGCTTGAAGACGGTAATAAGGAAGACAAGTAACGATTATAATCCCGTCCCCTCTCCACGACGTTAAATCAGAGAGCGTTGAGGCTGGCAACGTAAAAAAGCAGTTACATAAGGCGTTTATTGACGCTCTGAACGTAAGATATTGACAAAGGAACAGGAATGACGGACAAACTGAATGTTCAAGGGACAGAGATCACTATCCTTAAAATCAAGGAGGAGGATTACATCTGTCTGACGGATATGTTGAAGGCTAAAGATGGCGACTTCTTCATTACCGATTGGTTGCGCAACAGAAATACGCTGGAGTACATCGGTATATGGGAGAAGTTCAACAACTCGGATTTTAATTATGGCGAATTCGCCATAATTAGAAACAGTGCAGGACTGAACAATTTCAAGATAAGCGTCAAGGAATTTGTAGAGAGGACAGGTGCTATCTGCATACAGGCAAAAGCAGGACGCTATGGCGGGACGTATGCGCATAAGGACATTGCCTTTGAGTTTGCCATGTGGATAAGTCCGGCGTTCAAATTCTACATCGTCCGCGATTATCAACAACTCAAGGAACAGGAGCAGCAGGCGCTCGGATGGTCGGCAAAGCGCGAGTTGGCAAAGATCAACTACCATATTCATACGGATGCTATCAAGGAACACCTTGTTCCGGCAGAGATTGACCAATACCATCGTTCGCTCATTTATGCCAACGAAGCGGATGTCCTCAATGTGGCTCTTTTCGGCATGACTGCCAAGGAATGGCGCGACACCCATCCTGACGACAAAGGCAATATCCGTGACTACGCTACCATCAATCAGTTGATATGCCTGAGCAACATGGAGAACCTCAACGCGGTCTTCATCAACGAAGGTGTGCCCCAGCAGGAACGCCTGCACAAACTCAACCAGATCGCCATTCAGCAGATGACCGTGTTGGAGAACATTGTAAGTAAGCATATATTGAAAGCGTAACTATATACCGTCCTCTCTCCATGACGTTAAACACTGGAGAGCGTTGAGGCTGGCAACGTAAAAAAGCAGTTACAGCAAAGGCGTTTATGGATGTTGTTTGCGACAGGCAGAATGCTCATCAATCGCCTAATAACGACAGAAAAATGACATAGCGTATTGCGTATGTCGTTTTTTCTTTTGTACCTTTGCCGCCGTTAATCATCCCGCTTGGGATTTCCGTGCAGATTTAACAAATCACTAACCGACAGGAGGAAACAATATGAGTACAGTTGCTATGC